>JAVBPO010000160.1:0-13359 GCA_031549565.1 Thermoguttaceae bacterium | reverse complement strand
TTTGTCATGCTGAGTGAAACGAAGCATCTGGCTCCCGAATCAAGACGTTCCGGTTTTTCGAAGACGTCAACTTGAGGAACCAGATTCTTCGGAGTACCTCAGAATGACAGTCCGTCAACTTTTTTTTGCGGTGGTGAATTTCCAAACAGCCTCGAAGTTTTTCTTCTTGCCCAACAAAAGAATTCTTTCTCAATTCAATCCTGTTAGTCCTGTAAATCCTGTCAAAATAGAGGGGACGACACCATTTCTACCAGCGATAGTGAAGCCCGACGCCGGTCATTTCCGTGTCGAAAACGGGAAAGACCGTCAGTCCGCGTCCCAGGTGCGGGTTCTCGATCCGGCTGATCGAGCGACACGATAAATAGGCAAGATACCAACCGAGGATCACTTGCGAAAGGTAACCAGATGCTTCGTTTCACTCAGCATGACAAAGGAGTGGCGTTTCGCGGTCTTAAATTTTCAAACAGCCTTTGAAATATCCGGTCAGTCCTCATTTCACATCGGCGTCGAGAATCAATTTTCGGATGTCTGCTGCCAGATAGAATGAACCGGTCGTACAAACCAGATCGTCCGGCGTTGCGAGGTAAAACGCTTGGGCCAGCGCTTTTCGGACATCGGGAATCACTTCCCCGATTCCGTCGACCTCCGATTTTTCCGTAGACGATTTGCCGTCAAGCAAACCGTCCGCATCTTCGCAAATCCAAGAGCTCGCGATGTTGTACAACCCTTGCGCCGGAAATGCGCGAGGGTTGTTCGGATGTTGCGTGAAAATGATCCAGTCGAAATACTTGACCAGCTCCTGGAGCATCCCTTCGTTATCCTTGCCGAGCATGGAGCCGAAAAGAAGGATTTTTTTCCCCGGTTTCGGACAATAAATTTGCAGCGTTTCGATCAGATATTGCACTGAAACGCGATTGTGTGCGCCGTCGACGACAATCAACGGCTCGTTGGCGAGAACTTCCACTCTCGCCGGAAGCTGGACCGACCGGAGTCCGTCGCGAATCGCCTGTTCGGGAATCGTCCATCCCTTTTCGTCGAGCAGAGAAGCTGCCGCGACAGCAACCGAGGCGTTTCTCGCTTGGTGCTCCCCCCAGGCGGAAACCTTGAGCTTACGCAGGTTTCGCGGCTTGACAAACCGGCTCGGTTTTGTCGCGAAATCGAAGTTCATCACCAGTTTTTCGTCCGGAAGCAGCATTCCGCCCGAGGTCGAAGCATAGGAAAAATCGTGTTCGATTTCGTAAAGCGGGGACTGCTGCGCGGTTGCGGTTTGCCGGATCGACTCGGCCGGTTCGGCGGACCGGACCCCGGAAACGACGGGAACACCAGCTTTGATAATCCCGGCTTTTTCTTTCGCGATATCCGCAAGGGTCGGGCCGAGTTGTTCGATGTGGTCGAAACTGATGCTGGTGATGATCGCAAGGTCCGAACGGCAAACATTCGTCGAATCGAGCCGCCCCCCCAAACCGACTTCGACGATCGCGAAGTCCACCTTTTCCCGAGCGAAGTATTCGAATGCGAAAATCGTCGTCAGATCGAAAAAAGTCAGGTGATTCTGCGTTTCGCCGTCGAACTGATACTTTTTTTCCAACAAAGGAAGTCGCTCTTTCAGCTCGAAAAGGATCGTCGCGAAATGCTCCTGATCGCAGGGAACGCCGTTGATCGTGAACCGCTCCATGAGCGAATGAAGATGCGGTGAACTGAAACGACCGACCCGATAGCCGGCATGACGCAGAATCTGCTCCAAAAAAACGCACGTCGAACCTTTTCCTTTGGTTCCCGCAACGTGAATGATCGGATAATTCTTGTCCGGCGTCCCCAATTCGTCGAGCAAAAGCCGAAGCCGTCCGAGTCGTTTTTCGAGATTGTCGTAAGGAATCGAGCGAAATGTTTCGTAATTGATCCGATCGTGCAGATACGCAAGCGTTTCCTGGTAAAGGGGCGATTTCTCCGAAGCCGGCGGATTTGAGGTCGAAAGAGAAGGCGGATTCATCAAAGTACGTCATCGCGAATAGGGAGAAGGAAATTCCATCGGCGAATATTACCATGGAATTAGAAATAAATCCAGTCGGAATTTTTCGAACATTATCAGTCGATCTGACGATGCGAACCTCGACGGAAAGCTCGGTACTCAAAGAACGCTCAAAGAGGTGTAATCGCCGTGATCGACGACTTCATCCATGCGTTCCATTGATTTGACGACAGGTGTTTTCAAGAAACCGTTCCCAAGCCCGGACCGTTGCGGCGTTCTCGAAAAGGCGGTCGCGGCTTTCGACGATCTTGCGTGATACCGTTTCGCGATACGCCGCATTCGTGCCGAGACGCACCGCCTGCTCCACGTACTCCTCTTCGCTTGACGCCGCGGGCCCGATGATGCCGAAATCGTCGTAAAACGCCGTGGCGTAACGCTGCACCAAAAGATCGCCCGAAAACGAAACGCTCGGGACGCCGTACAGAAACCCGTCGACCGCCGTGATCTCACCGGAATAGATCGGCGAATGAAGGATCGCCGTCGAAGCCGACAAGTAACGATAATACGTCGCAACGTCGAGCTGCGGCAAAATGATCATGCTGCGAAACAGGTCCTCGCCGAGGACGCCGCGCATTCGATCGATGAATCGTTTCATCATCAGCGACGGCTTGCCCAAAAGAAGCACGATGCGACCCGTGGCATCACGCTGGAGAATGCGTTTCATCAGCCGATCGAACCGCGGGTGATACTTCGAAGGCCGGTGCGGACAGAAATAGACCGCCCCCTCTTCCGGCAGTTTCAATTCGGACCGTGACGCCTTCGCGGGCAGATCGGTCAAAAGCGGCTCGTAAAGCGGCGTCGTTTCGAGCAAATGAAGCGATTCCGTATAATGATTTTGCGCATTGGAAACCTCGGCTTTGTCCCAAGAGACATAATAATCGATGGTGTGCAGCCCGCTGGTACCGTGCGTGCTCCATGAAGTCGCCTGTATCGGAGCGAGGCGGCACATCGGGAGGAAAAAGCTCCAGTTGTCCGCCCCGACTTTCCAGTAATAGACGGCATCAAGCCGGGCTTCGCGGATTTGTGACACCGCTTTGGAAAAATCGTCGGAAAACGGCAGGCAAACGAGATCCGGACGGAGGAATTTCGCATCGAAGCGTGACGCCGTCGATTCGTGATAAATCAACACGACTTCGAATCGTTTCGGATCGAGCCCTTCGATCAAACCGGAGTTGAGCCGGAAAAAGCCGCCTTCATGGCCCGGCGTCACGAGAAAACCGACGCGGATTTTACGGCCCGGCTTCCAGTCGGGCGCCCCGAAACGAAACGAGGGGAGAAACAGTTTCGCGAACTTCTCCTTGACGCCACGGCAGCATTTGTCGAGGTGCGGCAAATGAAACGAAGGGCAGAAGGCGTCACGCACAAGCGTCGTCCAATCGTAGAACGGACGCTCCTCAAGGGCTTCGTCGAGTTCGCGATTCAGGAATTCCCAATAGGCGTCGATCTGCTCTTCAGTCTCGAAATATTGGGGGCAAAAGGAAAGATGTTTCCATTTCCAAACGTCCTTTCCGGCGGGAAGCGACGCCGCTTTGCGAAACGCGTCCTTCGCGGCGTCAAGGAGGCCACATTCACCGCGAAAGCAACCGAGCCGATGGAACGCCTCCGCGGAATCGGGAGAGTGTGACGCCAACACTTCGGCGAGCGGCAACGCTTCGAGAAATCTTGCTTCATGAACATAAACGTCGAGCAGATTATGCATTGCGCCGACGTGATTCGGATCGGACTTGAGGATTTCCCGATAAATCTTCCCCGCTTCGGCGTAAGCGTTTCGACGATGATGCTCCAGCGCCTGTTGGAACGGGGCGTCAAATGCGTCGGCGACGGCTCCGATGTAAAGGGACGTTGTAAGAGTCATTGCGACGGATTATTATCTTCGTTCGTCGGCTTGTCGAAATTTCCGGCTCGACGAGATCCTCCGGTGTCAAATACTTCCCTTTTCTCCGGCGCTTGCGGCAATGGATTTTGGCGCAAAATCGGATTGCCGTCGAGAAAAGTCGTAACATCATAATCTTCAAACAGCAATCGTTTCGAGACATACTCCATAATTTCACCATCCCTTCCCCAAATCATCCAGGGACTCTCTTTTTTGGTGTCTTCTTTCGGCCAATCTTTGTACGAGAAAGTCATCAATTGAAAAGAATCGCCAAGCGTCGTTCGTCTCCTCAGAATACAGCAGTAATCCTCGTCGATCATTGGGAGGAAACCGCCGGCGACCTGGATTTTGCCGTCGTGAAAAACAACGTAAAACGTGCAGATATTTCCGATGGAATCCCGTTTTTCAGCCTCCATAGCGGTGTCCTGTCTGAGATGTTTTTGATCGATGAGAGAACCAGGTCCGCCCATCTTGACACCGGACTCCACCCAAATGAAAAGCGGATTGTTTTTTCCGGTTTGGGGGTCTTCGTGATAAAACAACACCGCCTGCGGCTTGAAAGGGCCGTATTTGTACTTGAATGATTTCTGCCGCTCCTCCCAATCTTTCACGAAGAGGGAGGGCAGTTCCTCAATCTTGTCTTCGTTGAAATGTCGTACAACAAGATTGGTGTAATCGAAGAGCCGTTCAACTGCGGGCAGATCCGAAGGCAGCTTGGGATAATCCAGCAAATCAATTGTGGGCGACTCTTCTTGTCGCTTGACCGTCGCCTTTGTTCCTGGAGAAAAAAAGTTGATTCTCGGAATATTCGACGAATTTTTCGACACGGCGAAATCGTATACCGAAGGGTCTTGAGCAACAGCAGCCGACATTGATAAGGAAATCATCATTCCTGCCGAGAGCATGCAATATTTCATGATACGCCTTTCTAATTGTCGGCATGGCCGATGTGGACGTTCAATTCGAGCGAGTTGCCGGGAGGCGAGGAAAAGAAGGCGGACGACGATAATTTCCTTCATCCCTTCGGCCAATCCGTCTTATTTGCCATGAACGAATTCTGTCGTCGTTTCTCTCAGCACGAGCTGGGGAGGTGTCGTAAACGCGAAAAACTCGTAATCCCAAATGCAAAGATTCTTGTGCGTTCGTTCGAGGATTTTTCCGTCTTCCCCCAAACCAACCAAGGTGTCTCTTTGGAGGGATGCCGTTCACACGATAAAGTGATCAGTTGCGTCCCCTGGTTCGTTTGGCGGAGCAGGAAATAAAAATCTTCATTGATCGGAGGATAAAACGCGAAAACGGCTTCCACGGTCTCGTCATGGATAATCAATTTGAAAAAAGGGACCGGTTCGGTTTCAACCGTCGGAAAAGGCAGGAATACGACGTCGATCGCGGATGGAGTACGCGTTCCATCTTCTTCCACTTTTGACGCCACGGCAAGATAGGGAGTTTTCGGAGAATCGTACACTGCTCCCTTGTCTTCGAGAGAATTCCATTCCTCCTTGAACTCGATGTACAACGTTTGAAGTTGCTTTCCGTTATACTTCTCGATGATCCGGTTCGTCAGAGCGACGATTCTTTCCACTTCCGGGAGATCGTCCGGAACGGCGGGACGTTTCCATTGTTGAACGAATGGAGCTCCCTCCGCCTTTTCAGGGTGATTACTCAATGTGACTTTTCTTTTTCCACAATGCCGCCACGTGTCGACGTCGTATGTCATGGCGGATTCGCCTCCCTGCAAAACAGGGGAAAGAATGATATTCAGCAGGGCGAGGATAAATATGATTCGTGTGTGTATATTCATGGCACGACCGAGTCGGGAAACAACCGCGTCGACTGACTAAATGATGAGCGGGAAATTATTGAAAAAATTTTGGCTCTTGCCCGATTCCGGATTGATGAAGGAGTTTTGCCATAATACTCGCCAAAATCACCACGAATTCGCGGAAAATAGCCAGTCTGGGGTATTTACGTGTGGTTCGTTGGCTGAATAGGCAAAACACGGTTAGCTTTTTCTACGACGATTTGTCCATCAATCCGGAACCGGAATAGAGCCAAAATCAAATTTTTCCCCTTACAAATAGAGCAATACCGACAGTCTTTTGATTTTCAATCTCGAAATTTCAATGGGGATGAATTTCATGAATTCCGGCGCCTTTTACTCAGGTTTGACGGGGTTTTCCTTTTCTCGAATCGATTTCGGTTCACATAAAATCAGAGACATCGGAGTGAAATCAAACACCGAGGCGGACCGGGTTTTTCGAGATTCTATTGCTCCTTTTTCATCCCATGACAACCAAGGAGCTTCCCCATTTTTAGTCAGCGAATAGGCTTGAAAATGGAATTGATCTTTCTCCTTTCTCAGTATCCCCACGTACTTTTCACTCATGAATGGAAAATGGCCGTATGCAGATTCAAATTGACCGTTCTTGAGATTGATATACACGACGGGAAAGATTTTTTTCTTTTGTCGCCCGGATTCTTCGACAACGACCCCGCCGATAACGAAAAAGATGCTTTTGAGACTTGGATGAATCGCCTCTGGCTTCGCCGAAGTTACCACCCTTGCGACAGGAGAAAAATATGTCACTTTTGTTGCTGTGTGTTCCGTATCTGATTTCCAACTCTCTAAGAGATAATTTGGAAGCTCTTGCAATGTCTCATTGTTGCACATCTTTATTGCAAGATTAACTGTTTCGATCATGATTCCGATTTCAGGAAGATCCTCCGGAATTTCAAGTAGAGGAAACAACGCAACTGGAGAAATAAAATCTGGTTTCTCCAGTTCAAGTACATCGCTGTTTTCCAGAGGAACAAATCTTTTCAACAAATCGTCGGCAAATAAAGTGGAGCACATCATCGGAAACAAAAAGCAAAGTCCCACCCAGTGATTTGTCATGACCATCTCCTTCAAAGCCGTTGATCAATTGTTTCGTAACGCTAAAAAAGTACACATTACAAGGCACATGCTGAAAAAGGTCGTTTTACAGGTCTTTTCCAATATTTTATATAAAGGTATCGTGCCCAATAATACACTATTCCTTGAACTACGTAGTAATGTGAGGATAAACACAAGATGCCATTGTCTCACGAGACAAGACACTATATTCTAGTCCCACCAGCCGCCACCAAAGCTTCGCCAAAAAGTCCAGGCAATGGATCAGACAAACTGAATGGAACACCAGCAGCATTAATAGCACCAACTGCGAGACTCACACAATTATTGTTGAGAAGATGGTATCCGGGCGTGTTGACGTTAAGATCGCTTGTATAATGCACGACTCCCCATAAACCGGCGACACTGATTGTCCAAGCTTTCTCAACGTCAAATTCATCGTAGTATGACGAATCATTATTGAGTTGGCCCTCAGCGCTTAACTGAAACGGCCCAACTGCTGTTTTAGGCCAAAACCCCCATATGTTACTTCCATATTGATTGAGCAAAGAAAACTCAACCTGTGTCGTCGCAATATAAGGAATAACATCCGGATCAACAACGATCCCCCAAGACGCATGTCCGACATCGCCATCAGGTGAGTGCGTATTTGTTGTACCCGGCACCGGTTGATCGGCGTATCCCCAGACCTCCGCGTAGCCGACGTGGACATAAAGGTCGACGGTGTCACTTCCCGCCGTGTAGCGGAACGTAAAATCTCGTTGTGCTTCCGCATTGGAAACGCCTTCCGGGAGCGTCCATGTATAGGTCGTCCAGCCGCCGGTTCCGGGTTGGCTCGTCCAGTAGGCCCCGCCGTTGAGAACCGTGATACTTTTTGTGCCGGGTGTTCCCCCCGCTGAGAAATACGTCGATACCGAAGCGGTGTCATTGCTTGACTGCATCACCACGGCTTTTCGGTCGACCGGCGTCACATAAGGCGTGTAAACCCAGGGAGGCGAACAGGCCGTATACGAAACGCTTCGCAACGAGCCGTTCAACTTCACTTCAGAGACCCACGGCGTGATATAAGACCCGCACCCGCACCCGCATCCGCCGCCACAGCCGGTGCCGCACCCGCCTCCGCAGCACGACGCCGATTGCATGGTGTCGTCGCCGGGTTCGATTTCGACCGGTGTGTAACCGTATTCGGTCCGATCGTCCGGAACGTTCAACGCGTCATCCAAGCTCTTTGACGCCCCGCCGTTTTCAAATTGCGACAAGTGCGGCGTCATAAAGTTGAATTGCGGTTGTGCGAAGTCGAGCGTTGAAATCTGGAACAGCAGCAGTTCGTCGCCGAGTTCGCGGACCGGGTCGCTTGCGGCGTCATCCAGCAAGGATTCGAGCGTCAGCGGCGTCAACTCGAACGGGTCGGATTCCGAAGAAGTGGAAGACGCCATCGAATCGTCTTCGGCGTGAATCCGGTCGACGGCCGTGGCGTCAAGTGAATTGAGAGTGAAGTCGTCGAGAGCGTCGAATGAAACCGTGGTATCGTCAGGTCGGGAAGAGTTTTCAGCAGTACGATATTCGGCGACGGACGGCGTTTCGTTTTGCTGCAACAGCCCGAAGCCGAGCAGAACCCCGGCGGCGGAGCTGGAAACCGGCAGCCGCTCTTCAAGAGGTTCCGCACCGAGTGGGCGGGTGTGAGGCGAGCACGCCGGAACCTTCGGTTCTCGGGTTAAACGGAGATTACAGGAAAGGATCGACGACAGGATTTGAAACATGTCGGCTCCTTATTTTGGGACAAAATCGGAAAAAATCATATTTCGGGCGACGGGTCGTCCGAGTTTTGCCCTTTATAACGGTTTCGCAAGTGGAAGTCAAGCTTTTTTGCAAAATATTTTCACGCCAAGCAACAACGCTTCGTGGAAGCGTGTTTCGTAAACGTAATCACCCTCAAATGTACGAATGATACGGCGAATCGATGCCCAAGAGCGTTTGCAGGGATTGGAGTTGGTCGATGTATTCCCCGCGCGAGGAATGGACGTGTTCCGCTTCGGTCAGGAAACGGATCTTCTCGTTGCGTTTGATTTGCTGCGACTCGAAAATTCGCTCGAACGGCTTGAGGTTTTCGCCGTAGACGATCAGCAGTTTGTGTTCGTCGAATTGGACTTCGACCGGAATGTTCGGGTTCAACACGGCAATTCCGAGACAACCGTCGTTGAGCAACATCTCTTCATGGTGATACAGATAACTCTTCAGCACCGGCAGATCGATGTGTTCCCGATAGAGATCTTCGTGTCCGCGGCCCGTTTTCTCGTGCGAGGTTTCCAAAACGACGTCGACAACCGGTCCGAGCGGGTCCAAAAGTTCCAGAAATGTCTCGAAAAGCGATTCCTTCGAAACGGAGCCCATCAAGACGGGGATCGATGTTTCGTTCGACGGATCCCGATAAAAATCGTGCCGATAACCGCTCTGCGGAACGATTTTCAGGTCGAACGAAGGCCGGATCGCTTCGGTCAACTCGAAAGCGCCGTACTTCGCAACGGAAAGATGCGATTCCAGGTCGCCGGTCGGAACCTGTTCAAAACTGTTGCAACCGAGAGCGAGGGAATCGTCGTTAAACACGTTTTTGAAAAAATGCTGGAGAAAGCCCATGGGTAAAAAAACTGCCGAATTATGGAGGGGAATAGTCGAAGCAAAAACTATTTCTTTTTGGTTTTCGCCTTCACATGAATTTAGGTTGCCCTTCCGACACAGGCTTAAAAAGATATGCGGATTTAGTCCATTTCGATAAAATAAATCTCCGGATATTTTCCACGATCGCTACAAACGGCATAAACCGTGATTTTTAACGAACTGCTCAAGTTTTCCTATTTCCTCATTTTCCGGGTTTGGCTATACTTCGTTGGCGGTCCAAACGCTCGCTTACGCTTCCCGCTCTGATTTTGCTTCCCCCTCCTGACTCCTGACTCCTCTCCATGCGTCGTAAAAAACTGATTGTCAAACGGATCGAAGCCCAGCCGGTGCAGCATGTCTGGGTCAATTCGTTTCTGGACTACATCGCCGGGGAGTGCATGCTTTCCGAAAATACGATTGCCGCTTACCGTCGGGATCTGGTCCGTTTTTTGACCTGGCTGGAAGACCGTGAAATTCCCCGGCTCTCGATCCGCGAGCTTGCCGATTACGCCGACTGGCTTTACGGACAGAATCTGGCTCCGGCGACCCTTGCGCGGCATATTGTTTCACTTCGCGTTTTTTTTCGGTACCTGCAACTGGAAAACGTCCTTAAAGACAACCCGGCGGAACTGCTCGGCAGCCAAAAGCTCTGGGAACGGATGCCGCAGGTTCTCACGCCGAATCAGGTCGAAAGGCTCATGGACGCGCCGGACGAAGACGATCGGATGCACCGCCGCGATCGGGCGATTCTGGAAATGTTCTACGCGACCGGTTGTCGGGTCTCCGAAATCGTCGGGCTTCGGCTGCAAGATATCCATTTAAGCGAAGGATACTGTCTGTGTACCGGCAAGGGAAACAAGCAGCGTCTGGTTCCGCTCGGGCAAAAAGCGATCGCGGCGTTTGAAACCTGGCTTCGGGAAGAGCGACCGCTCGCATTGGGGCGGTCGGCGGAGAAGCTGCACGATTATTTCTTTCGATTTCCGGCGCATCCCGACTCGCCGGAACCGGACACGGAATCGGCGACCGACGAAACGATCTTCGCCGACCATGAAGCTTGGGCTTTCCTTTCGTTTCGCGGCAAGAAGTTACGTCGGGAAGCCGTTTGGGAGTTGATCAAGAAATACGCCCTGAAAGTCGGAGCGCCGAGTTCCGTCAGTCCGCACACGATGCGGCATTCGTTCGCGACGCACATGCTCATCGGCGGAGCGGATCTACGGCAGGTCCAGGAAATGCTAGGACACGCCAGTATCGCGACGACGCAGATCTACACGCATGTCGACATGAGCAAACTCAAAGCGGTCCACGAAAAGTTTCATCCGCGCGGATGAATTTCAATCAAGAAAACAAAGAGCCCCGGGCTTAAGCCCGGGGATAGTCGCATTTTCGCGGCAAAGTCGGGGGCACAGCCCCCGGCTCGTTTTTGTTGTTGCGAAACTCTTTTAGAATTTCACGACCGTCGAAACACCGAAACCGAACTGGTCTTTGCTGTTTCCGTAATCGAAAGTGTCTTCGTCGCAGTAATCATATCGGATTTCCGGGCGGACGAGCAGCCAGTTGTTCGGCGTCCAGTTGGCACCGAGCGTCACTTCGTAATGGTTGGCGTCAAGTGCGTTTTCATACATCCATTCGCCGCGAAGGCCGAACGCCCAGCAACGGTTCATCTTGTAGATCAACTCCTGGTTGATTCCGTAAGCGGCGAAGCGATCCGTTCCTCCGCCCCAGTCATAGTTATTGTTGCGCAGTGCCCACTCGAACGTGTAATCCCAGCAACGATTCGGCTGGAAATCGATGATGAACGAATGAACGAAGTATTCGTTTTTATCTCCAGCCCAACCATCGTAATCGTTTTCCCGGCCCATCAACACGCCGTAGCGGAAATTGATCTTCCGGTTGACTTGATATTTCAAACCGAACAGAGCGGCGTTATTGTCGGCATTGGCGAACGTCGAAGAGCCCATACCGCCCCAGCCGCCGTAATCTTCGCCGCAGGTCCAACCGCCGTAGATGGACAGGCGCGAGGTCGGATCCCAAGTCACCAAAGCACCGGTCTGCGTCACCGGTGTGATGCTGTACGCATACGAGGTGCTGTAGAAAAAGCGACCGGTCGACATGATCGATTCGTGTCCGAGCGGTCCGTAGAACTTGCCGAGTTTCACGCTCAGCGTTCGGTATCCGACTTCGGCGTACGCCTGCGGAAGCGAAGCGAGGTAATCCCCTTCGCCCCAACGGTCGTGTCCCGTGCCGTACTCCAGTCCGTTGGACTGCGTGTCGATCGCGTCGATTCCGTACATGAAATCGACGCGTCCTCCGATGTCCCAACCGCAGTGGGGATCAATCTTTTTGCCGAAATAACCGTACGCCTGGTTCATCTGGACGTCGGCCATACGAGCCGGTCCAAGGACTGCCGTGTTGCCGGAAGCGGGATCCCACGCTTCGCCGGGACCGGGATTGGCCCAGTTGTATGGAGCACGATTGGAAAAATTGTCATACGTGTTCCGATTTCCATGGTTGTTGCCGTAGATTCCGGCTTCCACCCATCCGCCGTACTCCCAGAGGGAATACGACTTTCCGCCGGCGTGGGCGGGCGCAGTCAGGGCAGCAAAAAGCAAAGTGCCTACCCCAATGCAAGTCGAGAGCATTTTCTTCATGATTTTCTCCTTCGATTTGGTTCTGTTTCTTGGAAACGCATTGAAACCGCATTGGAGTCGAGATTCCCAACGCATCCGAATCATCGAACCGAAGTTAAGAGAAAAGTAAGGGATTTTCCCAGCCGTAATACAACGCGTGGTATCGTAAGAATACGACTTTTAATCCCTTTATGCAAAAGCATTACAATCCGTCCGGGACCGTGAAAAGAAAGGACGGATCGTAGCGGCAGGGAAGGTAAAAGCGAAAAAAAGGATCTCTTATCCCAGCGCCGAATCGACGATTCGCTTCGCTTGATGGAGCACGGTTTCCAATGTGTCCGGTCCCAAAAACGATTCGGCGTAAATTTTATAGATGTTCTCCGTCCCGGACGGTCTCGCGGCGAACCAGTGGTTTTCCGAAACGACTTTCAGACCGCCGATCGGGGCTCCGTTGCCGGGCGCATTCGTTAACTTCGCGAGAATCGGTTCCCCCGCCAGTTCCGTCGCGGTCACTTTTTCCGGTGTCAGATTCTTGAACGCCGCTTTTTGCTCCGGCGCCGCTTCCTGATCGACTCGTGTATAAGCCGGACAACCGAAAAGACGCGTTAAATTCTCGTAATGCTCCGAAGGGTTACGCCCTGTTTTCGCCAGGATTTCCGCGGCCAACAGATTGAGTATGATACCGTCTTTGTCGGTCGACCAGACTTTGCCGTTTGTCCGCAAAAAGCTCGCACCGGCGCTCTCTTCGCCGCCGAAACCGATCGTTCCGTTGTAAAGACCGTCGACGAACCATTTGAATCCGACCGGAACTTCGACCAGTTTTAGCTCCAAACTCGCCGCGACCCGATCGATCATGCTGCTGGACACGAGCGTTTTGCCGACGCCGGGTTTCCAGGACCAGTTCGGACGGTTTTTGAACAAATATTGGATCGCGACCGCCAGGTAATGGTTCGGATTCATCAATCCCCCCGTCGGCGTCACGATGCCGTGTCGGTCCGTGTCCGGGTCGTTCGCGAACGCGAGATCGAAATCGTCCTTGTACCGGATCAGTTGCGCCATCGCGTACGGGCTGGAGCAGTCCATCCGGATTTTCCCGTCGTGATCGACCGACATGAACGAAAAGGTCGGATCATCGACGTTGTTGACGACTTTCAGGTTCAAGTGGTACATCTCCGCGATCGGTTGCCAATACGCCCGACCGGCGCCGCCGAGCGGATCGACACCGAGCGAAACGCCCGTGGTGGAGATCAAATCCAGATCGACGACGTTTCGCAAATCCTGA
>JAVBPO010000078.1:0-3190 GCA_031549565.1 Thermoguttaceae bacterium | reverse complement strand
TTTGTCATGCTGAGTGAAACGAAGCATCTGGCTCCCGAATCAAGACGTTCCGGTTTTTCGAAGACGTCAACTTGAGGAACCAGATTCTTCGGAGTACCTCAGAATGACAGTCCGTCAACTTTTTTTTGCGGTGGTGAATTTTCAAACAGCCTCGAAGCCGCGAGATGGTCGTTTCACTCCCGATCTCGCTAACATTGTAAAAAAAATTCACAATCTTTCCCTGTAATTGTATAAGGAGCGGTCCAATAGACACAGAAACGCCCAAGAAAAATCCGCAGGATGTTCCGCTCCCGGAACCGTCGCTGATCGGCCTGATTTCGGGGCTTACTTCCCAAGCGATGGTTTCCTTGGGCGTTTTCCCGAATCCGATTACCGGCCAAACGACCATGATGCTGCATCAGGCGAAACACCTGATCGATACGGTCGAACTTCTTTTTGAAAAGACAAACGGCAACCGGACCGACGAAGAAACCAAGACGATCGACTCGGTGCTGCACGAGCTGCGTATGGTGTACGTTGCCGCGAAAAACGAATGGGCAAGACGGGAAAGTGAAGCCGGGAAGACCGAAGACGGCAAATCTGCGGAATAGATCCTTTCTGATTCAAATGCGGGCATCTTCGATACTCCGGCTAAACGGGCCGGCATATTTCCTACAAACGGAACAGCGGGATCGAAAACCGTTCGCCCATGGGGGGTTTCGATTGACTTTCCAAATCAAAACGCCGAATTCTTAGGGTAAGTGTAGAAAGGAATCCACCGTTTTCTTGCCTTTCGACACGTAAAACGGCCTTGTCGGAATTATTTTCGAAATCGGTATGCCCTTTGCAAAACCATTCTTTTTCGCAAACACCCCAAAATTACGCGGGTATTGCTGCTGTTTAGGGCAAAGACCGAAGCCGTTCGGTCGTCGTTCCGGGCTGCTCGCTTCGTTTGGTCTGCTCTTGGCCTGGGTGTTCACGGTCGTCGCCCATGCCGAAAACACGACTCCGACTTATCCGCAAGCGATTCACGAGAAAATCGTCGATTTGCTGGAAATGTCGGGGAGTTCCAATCAACCCTTACCGCAAAACATTGTCGAATCACTGGGGGATTTGATTCAGCAACTCGATTCCGTCAATATCAGTCTTAACGGAGATTACACGCAGGTTCCCAATCATCTCGCGAAACTCAAGCAAATCAGTAAAGATTTATCTTCCTTTTCGACCTCTACGGCGGACCATGCCGTTTCGGTCGAAGATATCCGGCTTCACTTGGATCGGAGAATCGTTCTTTACCGACTGACTTATGAATTTTTAAGCGAACCGCAATCGTCCACGCTTTACAAAAAAACGGACTACGACCGGATTTGTACCAAAACGGACGCGCTGGAGCTTTTTTTCGAACGGCTCCAAGATCCGGCGGTTGAATATTGGAACGCATTTCTCGCCCTGCCGACTTTGTCGCAGCGTCTGCGATTGGACCGGGATCGGATCGGAAACTTGAAAGCGAACGAGCCGCTTACGCAAGAGCAAACCTCCGGAATCTGTGAAGACGCAAATCTGATTTTAAATCGCTTCACGCTCCCGTTGACTCGGGAACAGGAATCGTTTTTGACATCTCCCGCGATCGCGCAGTGGAAACAGGAGCTCGAAAAATGGAGAGGCGACACGGTTCATCCGCTGGAGTTTCTCGCCGTGATGGAAGAATATGAGTTGGGGAGGTTCCTTTCGGAGAGTGAAAAGCTTTCCGACGTTTCCAAACGCCTTTGTTTTTGCCGGAACGACAAATTACGGCGTCTCGGTCGGGCTTCTGAAACGATTTACGGCGGTCCCAACGTCAAACTTTTCGTTTCCGAAGTTTTAATCAATCATTTCCTTCCTGCCCGGGATCCGGAATTCGATCGTGTTCAGGACGTCGTCGTCGGGCGGCGGGTCGTCGGATTTCGACGCACGGATACGCTCGTCAAGTTGGCTCTGTCGCCCGATCCGGAGCGGTTGAACATGTCGCTCCGCATTACCGGCAAGGTTTCCGCGACCGGGCATTCGCAGGTCAAAAAAACAAAACTGACGAGTGAAACCTATGCGACGTTCCAAGGCGAAAAACCTCTGGAATGGACGGAGCAGGGTCTGCACGCCGGGTCTTCAAGCGTTGCGGTCAATAATCGGACGTATTTACGATCCGTCAAAACCGGGCTCGACGGTTTACCGCTGTTGGGGGATCTGGTCAAGGAAATCGCACGCAACCAGTTCGCGTCACAGGAAGGGCAGATTACGGCGGAAACGCAAATGAAGATCGCCGGTACGGTCAGTTCGCGGATCGACGAGGAGGTCGATCAGCGTCTCCGGCAATTCAACGCGAATTTTCACAAAAACGTCGTGGGCCCGATGGAGCGGGCAGGCTTAAGCTTCGAAAAAAAGAACGCTTCGACGACGAAAGATTGGCTCCTGTCTTCCTGGATTTTGCTTTCGGATTCGTCGCTCGGCAGCCATACGCAGGAGCCTGACACGATTCAGGGAGCGTTCGCCGATTTCAAAATTCACGAAACCGCCGTCCAAACGATGATTCAGGGACTCGATTTGGCGGGAAAAACCATGACAGTCGGGGAGCTTCGCGTTTACATCGCGGAAAAGATCGGACGGCCCCAGTTCGCGGAAAAACCATGCGACAACGACGATGTGATCCTCTGCTTTGCCGCGCAGGATCCGGTGATCGTACGATTCCAGGACGGTCGTATTGAAATCACGTTGACCATGGCCGCGATGAAAGTCAACCGTTCGATTTGGAAAAACTTCCGTTTTATCGTCAACTATCGTCCGGACTTCGACGCCGACGGAAATCTCTGTCTCGTTCAGGACCAAGGGCATGTGATCGGATCGCTCAACGCAAGGACGCAACTGTCGCTTCGAACGGTCTTTACGAAAATCTTTCCGCCGAACCGGGCGATTCCGCTTGTTCCGTCGATTTTTGAAACGGATGAACGTTTCGTTCAATTGACGACCGGTCTTTGCCGCTTGGAACGCGGTTGGCTCGCCTTGGCGCTGGTCGAAAAAAAGTAGCGGATTCGGCTCTCGTGCCAGACCGTCTTCAAGTTTCACGGAAAAAGTTGCGCACGGAGGTGGGATTTCTTCGTATTGAGAACAGGACGTGAATGGTTCGCGTCGCTTTTTCTTACAAGGAGGTATACAAATGTCCGCCGCCGAAGCCCGCTCC
>JAVBPO010000005.1:0-81957 GCA_031549565.1 Thermoguttaceae bacterium | reverse complement strand
GAATTCCGTTTGCCCTTGATTGTCCTGTGAAAGCCGGTCCAACAATCGAGCGTTCAAATCGAACCCGACGCCGAACGAAAAGATTCTCGCTTTCATCGTGTTCGCCTGTTTCGCGATTTCGGCCAGTTTCATTTCGTTCTGCTCGCCGACGGTCGGCTGGCCGTCGGTCAGGAAGAGAACGTAATTCGGTTGATTTTTGTCCTGCAACATTTTCAGCGATTTCGACAGCGCGTCGCCGATGTTCGTGCTTCCCGCGGCCCGAATCGAGTCGCAATAATCGAGCGCCTGTTTGCGGGTTTCCGGCGTGAACGACTGGATTTCCGGCTTGAACGCTTCGACACGGTCGTTGTACGTTAAAATGTTGAACGTGTCGTTTTCGTTCAGATTGTTGAGCACGAATTTCAACGCGTCCCGGGCCTGGACGATTTTCTCGCCGGACATGCTCCCGGACTTGTCGAGCACGAACAGGATCGTTTTCGGGAGCGGTTTTTCCGCCGGATCGGTTGCGATTTTCGGCGAAGCGAGCAACAGGAAGTATCCGTCTTCTTTTTCGTTGGGCCTATAACTGAGAATCTTCGCGCTCAACTCGCCGGTTCCGGAATCGAACAGGAGCCGGAAATCGGTCGACGGAACCGTGTTCGTTTCCGTGAAGGAAATTTCCGCCTTTTTTGCGTCGGGTCGTTTGAGTTGAATTTCATGCGTCGGGCTGTAAACGTTTTTCAACTCCTCCGGCGTTTCGACGGTCAACGTGATCGAGAGTTTTTCGATCGGATCGAGCGTGTATTTCGCGGTGCTGAGCGGGAAGAGGAAATCGCAAACGCCGTTTTCCTGCCGTAAAAGCTGGCTGTATCGGATCGAAACGGTCCGACTCGCCCCGGCGGGGACCGGGAAAACGCTCGTTTGGAACATGCCGGTTCCGATCCATTCGAGCAGGGCGGGATCGCGATTGCGGCGGACGATCTCCTCGTAGGTTTTCCGGGCGGCGGTTGCGTCCAGGAGTTTCGCGGGGTATTCTTTTCCGTCGACGAGCAGCACCATCTGGTCGATCGCCCCGTCGTAAGGGAGCGGAAAGACGAACGAGACTTCCATTTGCGTCGAACCGGTGTTCGTGAACGTCTGCGAAACGTTGATTTCGGCAATCTGGTCCTTGATTCGTCCGTCGACGGTCAGTTCCTTGATTTTATACGTCTGGATCGGAACCGGTCGGGGCGGAAGCGCCCGGCCGAAACCGATGCTCCCCGTTCCACCCCCCATCGCCCGACGCGGTAGTTGCGCCGGACTGGACGATTCGTTGACCAAAAGCCCCTGGGAAAACGCCGAAGCCGTCCAGAGCAACAACAGCAATAGAGATAATCCGAGTTTCGTTCTCATGGGAGTGATGTGGAAAGATGTTTTCATGTTTTTTGAAACGCCGGCGTCCAGGACGCACGGCTAAACGGGGGATACATCAACCAAGACGATTCACCCCGCCAATTCGTTTTCATTTTCCTATTTCTTATTTCTAATTTCTTATTTTAAAAATGCTTGCTTCGAACTATACCGCGGCCGATTTCGGGACCAGTCCTTTGATGTTTTACTACGAGATTACGCAAGCGTGCGATCTGGTTTGTAAGCATTGCCGGGCGTCGGCTCAGGAAAATCCGGCGGACGACGAATTGCCGACCGAACAGTCGCTCGCTTTGCTTGATCAGATCGCGACGTTTCCCCGCAAGCCGACGGTCGTGTTTACCGGCGGGGATCCGCTGAAGCGGGCCGACCTTTTCACGTTGATCGAACACGCCGTTTCGCTCGGGATTCAGACGGCGCTCACCCCGTCGGCGACGCCGCTTGCGACCCGGACGGCGCTGGAAAAAGCACAGCGGGCCGGAATCGGAGCGCTCGGAATCTCGCTGGACGGACCGGACGCCGCGATTCACGACGCTTTTCGCGGATTCGAGGGGAGTTTCCAAAAAACGCTCGAAATGCTCGCCAACGCCAAATCGCTCGGAATCCCTGTCCAAGTGAATACGTCGATCACTAAGAGGAATTACGACAAAATCGACGCGATCGCGGAGCTTCTTGCCGAACAGGGAATCATGATGTGGTCGCTGTTCTTTCTCGTTCCGGTCGGACGCGGCGTCGAAGAACAGCGGATTACGCCGGACGAATATCTGCAAGTGTTTGAGAAACTCTGGAAACATTCGCTCATTCAGCCGTTTGCGATTAAAACGACCGAAGCGCCGCATTATCGGCGGTTCGTGCTGGAAAAAGGGGGGAATCCGCTCGCTGCCCCGCAATCGGCGGATGCGCCCCCGGCGGCTCACCATAAGATGCGACATCGCGCCCCGCTGGGGATCACGGACGGTCGCGGAATCATGTTCGTCGCGCACAACGGCGAAATCTTTCCCGCAGGATTCCTGCCGATCGTGTGCGGACGGTTTCCGACCGATTCAGTCGTCAAGGTTTACCAGGCTCACCCGCTGTTCAAGCAACTTCAGGATCCGGACCAGTTCAAAGGGATCTGCGGCGCGTGCGACTTCCGACAAATTTGCGGCGGAAGTCGCGCTCGAGCTTACGCCGTAACCGGCGACCCGCTGGAAGCGGAGCCGGATTGCGCGTTGGAAACAAGGTGAAAATCAACTCTTCTGCGGAGCTTTTTCCGAATCGGCCGCCGACTCTTTATCCGGATCGGTCAACCGAATCAGGGTTCGGGTCAACGACTCGTCCTTACCCTTGTGGATCAAGACGGAAAGCGTATCCTGCGTCAGGTTCCACAAGCCGCATTCGGCGAGGTTGTCCTTGTCGCCGGTGATCCGGAACGCGACCCGTTGCGTTTTGCTGTCGACGGCTCCTTCAATCTGCTGGACTTTGTCCGAAACCTGGTTGTAAATGTTTCCGCGGATCACTCCGTCTTTGTTCATCGCCAATTGCAGGACGATGTGCGAGGAGGTCTGCTTCGGATCCGAAAGGACGGCGAAGGTTCCCAGCGGCTTCCACTGGTTCGCGGTATCGTCTTTTCCGGCTTCTTTTTGCGGGGCTTCGGCGGTGGTTGCCGTTTCCGAATCTGCCGGTGTGTCGGCCCCTTCGTCGGCGATCGCGACTCCCTGCTGGTAGTATTCGTCCGCACTCACGTAGGGGACGTTGTTGACGTAAACCATTCCGTCGTCGTTGTACGTGATATTGTCGCCGTAGTTGTAGTAAACCGGCTCGGCAACCGTGGTTGCGCTTCCCCAGAGGGCGCCGGCTCCAAACGCCCAAACATCGTTCCACACGACCGGCGCCCACCAAACGGCGGGAGCGATCGGGACGGCAGGACACCATGCCCACGGGTGCCCGGCGTACCAGCCGTGTGTCCAGTAATCTCCGTAGCCGTGGAAATTATTGTTGATATTGTTGATAATCGTATTGTCGACATGATGCGGCGCGATCCAATCCGGATTATGCTGTTGTCCCGGACGGAGATCCCCCGGTCGGCGTTGCCCCGGTGCGAGGCCGCCTTCCCGAGCCCGATCAACCGCACGGGAAAGGTCGCTTTGCCGCCCGGCGTTCGCATCTCCCGGGCGACGTTGTCCCGGTATAGAGCCGTTTTCGCGAACTCGATCGACCGCTTTGGACAAATCGCTTTGCTGTCCCGCATTGCGATCACCCGGTCGGCTTTCGCCCGGCTTCGGGAGAATATCTTGTCCCTGAAAACGGTCGCGGAGATTTTCTCCGGCGTTGCGATCTCCGGGGCCTGCGATATCAGCGGGCTTCCGACCGGCTCCTCCTCCGGCGAACGGCTGTCCTTCCCCCCAATACTTGCCGGCGCCTTTGGAATGGAGATCGTTCAGGCGGTTTTGGACTTCATCCCGCGAAAAATTGGCGGGCCGATCGATTCCTCTTGCACGACTTCCTGGTGCGGCGCCGCGATTGATGTTCGGCATCTCTCGCGGCCCAGGCATATTGACACTTGGTCGATTGATATTGATGTTCGGTCGTTGCACCTGCGGCCGCGCACCGCCTCCCATTCCCCCTCCGATTCCCCCGCCGCCGATCCGGCCTCCGCCGCGACCACGTTGAGCGAAACTCGTTTCCGGCCAACAAAGGGCCAGCGAAAGAAACAATCCCAGCATCATCACGAGCCGGGGGTTTGAATAGCCTATATTTCTAAGTCTCATGGAAACACCTCTAGTTTAAAGTTTGCCAGTGGTATGGTGAATACCGATTGCGATATTATACGCTTTCGTAACCGATTTGAATATCTGATATTTCAGCAACGAAAAAACGGCGTCTTCTCTCGCCTATCTTGTCGGTTGGATGAAATGCAATAGAATTGCGGATATTTAATTTTTCCTCTGAACAAAACCTATTTACTCATGCGTCCAGATTTTGAAAAGTGTGTTGACGGTCTCGTCCCAGTGGTCGCTCAAGACGTCCAATCCGGCGACGTGTTGATGCTTGCCTACATGAACGAAGAAGCTTACGACGAAACGGTTTCGACCGGTCGGGCGGTTTATTACAGCCGCAGCCGCAAGAAATTGTGGAGAAAAGGGGAGGAAAGCGGCAACGTCCAGAAGGTCGATTCCATTTACGTCGACTGCGACCGGGACACGATACTGCTCAAAGTCGTCCAAATCGGCGGCGCCGCGTGTCACGAAGGATACAAAAGCTGCTTTTTCCGTAAAATCACGCCCGAAGGTTTCGAAATCGTCGGCGAGCGGGTGTTTGATCCGAAGGAAGTCTATAAGAGGTGAGAAATAAGAAATGAGGCCTCGCGGCGTTTACTCTTATCTATCGGGGCGTTTGCTCCACCTTTTCAAAAAGTGGGGGAGTGACTACAATTTTCGGGTTATTTCGTCGCCTTCGTGGTCGTCGTATTCATCAAGTCGTCAATTCATCAAAAAAGGACATATCAAGTGGCAAGCGTAAATACCAGCCAGTTTCGGAAGGGTCTGAAAGTTCAGATCGAAGGGGATCCGTATATCATGATCGAGTGCCAGTTCGTCAAGCCGGGAAAAGGGCAGGCGCTGTACAAATGCAAGCTTCGCAATCTGACCCGGAACACAGTGCTTGAGCGAACTTATAAAAGCGGCGACTCGCTCGAATCGGCCGACATCAACGAAATCGATGCGACCTATCTTTACCGGATGAACGACGTCTTCACGTTCATGGACAGCGAATCGTTCGAGCAGTACGAACTCCAGGAAGCCGCCGTGGACGACGCTTGGAAATATCTCAAGGAAGGGATGGTCTGCAAGATGATGCTCTACAACAACGCTCCGATCGGTGTGACGCCGCCGAATCACGTCGTCTTGAAAATCGAATACACCGAACCGGGCGTCCGCGGCAACACGGCGACGAATGTCACGAAACCGGCGAAAGTCGATACCGGCGCCGAAATCATGGTCCCGAATTTCGTCGAAAC
This sequence comes from Thermoguttaceae bacterium, assembly GCA_031549565.1. GTDB lineage: Bacteria > Planctomycetota > Planctomycetia > Pirellulales > Thermoguttaceae > JAVBSX01. The sequence goes on along the minus strand of JAVBPO010000005.1, from coordinate 76,574 downwards.
CGGCGAAATGATCAAAGTCGACACCCGAACCGGCGAATACGTCGAACGCGTCAAGGAGTAAGTCGGCACGCTCCCGATCGGGGCAGGGGAGGGCGGAGCAGGAGACTCACTCGCCCAGCGATTCGAGCATCGGCATGGACTCCCGTTTCGTCATGTCGTAATCGAGTGGTGTCAGCGTCACGAACCCAAGCGCGAGCGCTTGCAGGTCGGTCATGACGCCGTTTACGCCGGCGCCGTCTTCAAGCCTCTTCGGAATCGGGCGGCCGACGAGCCAAAAATATGGTTTGCCGCTCGGGTCGGTCCGCTTTTCGAACGCGTCCCAATATTGGTTCGGATCCATCGGAACGATTTTCAAAGCCCGCTCGCCGTCGATCGCTTGGAGCGGGATGTTGAGATTGTAAAGTTCCGGGGAAGTGTTGCCGGTTTTCTTTTTTTGCGACAAAACTTTTTCGATCACGTCGACCGCGATTTCGGCCGCGCGATCGAACGGCAGTTTGATTTTGTCCCGAAATTCCATCGAAACGGCGAAACTGTCGATCCGGTAGAAACTCGCTTCGACCGCCGCGGCGACCGTTCCGGAATAGAGGACGTTGATTCCCGCGTTCAGGCCGCCGTTGATACCACTGACGACCAGGTCCGGTTTACGGTCGCAGATATGGGAAACGCCGATTTTCACGCAGTCCGCGGGCGTTCCTTCGACGGCCCAGCCCCAATGGTTTTCGTCGTCGAGCAGAACCTGCTTGTAGAGCAGGGGGGTGCGGAACGTGATCGAGTGCCCGACGCCGCTTTGCTCCGTCGCCGGGGAAACGACTTCCACGTCCCCGAGCCGGCGCAACGTTTTTTCCATCGCGGCCAGGCCCGGCGCGTAAATACCGTCGTCGTTGGTCAGCAGGATCAGCACGTCAACTCCACTCCTTCGCTTCGAGCAGCCGTTGGACGTACTTCGCGAGAATATCGGTTTCAATATTGACCTTGTCCCCGATTTTCCGGGCACCGAGCGTGGTCACACGGAGCGTGTACGGAATCAACGCGACGCTGAACATGTCTTTTTCACATTGCACGAGCGTCAAGCTGACGCCATCGACCGCAACGGAACCCTTGGACGCCAGATGGGCCGCCAGTTCCTTCGAGACGGAAAAGTAATAGTCCGCCCAATCGCCGTGATCGTCGATACGGGTCAGCGTTCCCTGTCCGTCGATGTGTCCGGACACGAAATGTCCGCCGAGCCGGTCGCCCAAGGCGAGCGCCCGCTCCAGATTGACCGGGCTTCCCGCAACCAGTTCGCCGAGATTCGTCCGGGCGAGCGTTTCCGGTCCGGCCTGAAAGCTCATCGTGTCCGAGGTTCTTTCCACGACGGTCAAACAGCAGCCGTTGACCGAGATACTGTCCGCGACTTTCGTGTTCGCCGCGATTTCCGGAGCGCGAATGACCAACAAACATCCCGGCGGTTCCGATACGATACGGTCGACTCGACCGAGAGATTCAACAAGACCTGAAAACATTTTTTATGAGAGGACAGAGGACTAAAAACGGAGCGGGAAGCGTAAGCGAGCGTTTTTATTTTTCTCCCACGAACACATAGTGCGGCATTTTGAAAAACGGGTTGGGGAACCAAGGGATGCGGGTCAGGTTTTCCTGGAAAATGAGCGGTTTGAATTTGCGGTGTAAATACGGGACATGGTCCGGGGACGGGAAAACGTTGTCGGAGGCGAACCAGACCGGCCAGAAGGAACGCTTCGTCCAACTGTGCCGAACGTGGTTTTCCGCCGGATGTTTGCGGGATACGTAAAAATCGACCACCCCGATTCGACCGCCCGGCTTGAGCAGATCGTAAGCGTGGTCGATCGCGGCGAACCAGTCGGGAATCATCGTCAACGAATAGGAAAACGTGACCACATCGACCTTTTGCTCCGGCGGAACGTAGGTCGTCGCGTCCGCTTCGGCGGTTTGTACGTTCGTCCAACCGTTTTTTCGGATCCGATCGTCGGCGACTTTAAGCAATGAGCCGGCAAGATCGACGACGTAGATTTTCTGCAATAAACCGATTTTATCGCCGAAAAAGTCGAGATTCGCCCCGGTTCCGCCCCCCATGTCGATCCAGGTCAAATTTTCGCAGGGCCGCGCCGGATCGGTGAGCAGCTTGTCCCACAACGATTCACGCCCGAGCAGAAGCCGTCGCCGAAAATCGTCGTAATCCGCGGCCTGGCCGGAGTAAAAGTTGTCCATGCGGGCCGCATGATCCTTGCCGCGAACCGGCCGAACCGCCATGTGATAAATGATCTTCAGATCCGACCAAAGAGACATCTTTTTTTAATTACGAATTACGAATTACGAATTACGAAGGGGTGAACCCCTGCGAAACCCGCAAAATTGCTTGCACCCTTTTTTAGCCGGTACTCCGCGCTCGTCAACCGAAAAAGTATATCGCAAAATACCGTTGACGCAACCGTGGACCGGGCGTGCGAACGGTGGTATGATACGCCGTTGTAACATTTTCGACGCCCCATACGTCTTTCCAATCAGAGGGGCAGGGGAGGGGGCTTTTCGAAGGGGGAGTGCGATGAGTTTGCGGTTTGTGCGGAATTTTTTGCAGCAACGACTTTCCGATGCGGTCGATGACGGGAAGCCGTTGTCCGTTTTCTTGACCTTGGCCGTTCGCTACGATCCTCAGTTGCGGCGTTATTACGACGATTTGCTCCGTTTGGAAAAACGGCTAAAGGACGATTTGCCCGGTTTTCTCGACGGTTTCCAACTTTCAACTCAGGGCAGGGCAGGGGGGGAAAACAGGGCAGGGCAGGGCAGGGGGGGGGACGTCGCGATTCCGGATTCGTTCCGTTTCCAGGAGCCGAAACGGGCCGCTCGATTTCCGCTTCGCGCCGCGTCGCTTGCCGCAAGTCTTTTGCTGGCTTTCGGTTTGACGTATTATCTCTTGTCCGATAAGCCGCAAAATTTCGTCGATCCGCCCCAGCAGGCAACGCGGCAGGACCCGCCCGAAAATCCGTTTGAACAGATCATTACGCCGCTGAAAACGTCGCTCCTTTCGCAGTCCGAGGTGATTCAATCGACGGTGCTGACGACGAAACCGCCGATTCCGGAAAGTCTGAAAATCGTCAAATTCGACTGGAACGAAAAAAATCTCCGCCTTGACCCGGAGTCGATTCACCACCTCGCCGCGAAGTCCCAGGAAATGATGAGCCAAATCCCACTGGTCGACGAAACCTACACCCTCGCCAAAAACACCGGGCTGACCGGTTTGTTTAAAGGGAGCCCATCCCCATGAAACCGAAAATTGTACCTGCCGGTTTGAGTTTGCTCTGTCCCGGGCTCGGGCAGTTGATTCAAGGGCGAAAAGATTGCGTTCTCCATTTCATTGTTTACGCCTTGACGCTCGTAATCCCGTTGATGTTCGGCTTGCACGCCATCGATTTTTGGACCGCTCACGAATCTTTCTTTTGCAGTATTTATAACACGATACTGGGATTCGGGCCGTTTTGCCTGGTGCTTCCTTTTTTCGCCGTTTTGTTTTCATCGCTGGATGCGGCGTTTTGGGAACCAGAAAATCCTTCTCCGCTCCACTCCGCAATGGCCAAGCTCGGTTGCTGGACCGTGGTGATTGTTTTTTTCCTGCTTATCTTCCTGCCGGCGGTTGCCGCTGCGAGAGAAGCATCCAAGCGAATGCAGTGTACCAATAATCTCAAGAGCATCGGATTTGCGCTGCATAACTATCAAGACAAATATGGTTGTTTCCCACCGGCGTACACGGTCGATGAAAACGGTCGTCCGCTTCACAGTTGGCGAGTTCTCATCCTTCCTTGTTTGGGTTATAAAGAATGTAACGAGCTTTACGAGAAAATCCGACTTGAGGAACCGTGGAACAGCGAGTACAACCGGCAGTTTCATCAGGTGAAAATCCCAGTTTTTTCATGCCCCGCCGCAAAGTGGAAAGGTATCGAAACGAGAATACTGCCCCGACTTGAAATTCCAGAATCGTGCCATTATTCCGTCGTGATCGGCAAGGAAACGATCTTTCCCGGCGCCGAATCGACGAAAATTCCCGATATCACCGACGGAACCTCGAACACGATTCTGGTCGCGGAACGGTTACTCCCGATCTGCTGGATGGATCCGGAACACGAAATCCTGCTCGACGCCGCGTCGAAAGGCGTCAACCGCAATTTCTACGGCATCGGCAGTCCTCATCGCGGCGGAGCAAACGTCGTTCTCGCCGACGGCTCGGTCCGCTATCTTTCGGAAAGAGAATCCCCGAAAAATTTTCGTGCCTACCTGACGAAAGCGGGGGGCGAAACGGTCACGATACCATGAGTTCATCTTGTGCAAAAAACAATCAGAGCCGCGCACGAAGTAAGCGGTATTGTGGTTCACACTGAATGAAACAATACGAATCCGTCGACTCGAATACCGCTTGCTTCGTGCGCGGCTCTGATTCGAAATGTTGAGTTTTCACTTCGCAAACGTTACCGTGAGTCGTTCGTAATGATTTTCACATAGTTCGGGTTCTCCGCCTGGCCGGTGATTTCGTAGAGGAAGCGGCTCGGGATCGTCGGACGCTGTTTGCCCCATTTCATGCGGGAAAGCGAAAGCGTGAGCGTCAATCGCCGCTGCGCCCGGGTGATACCAACGTAACACAAACGCCGCTCCTCGTCGACGGCGAGGATGTCGTCCGAATCGACGCTACGGTGGTGCGGTAGGATCCCTTCCTCCATGCCGACCATGTAAACCTCCTTGAATTCAAGCCCTTTGGCGGCGTGGAGCGTCATGAGAACGACGGCGTTACGACCGAGTTCCTTCTTGTTGTCCACGCTGAATTCCGGCCCGGCCAACGACGTGTTGTCGAGAAATTCTTCCAGCGTCGGGCGCTTTCCTTCGGACGATTCCGCCGTTTCCTTAATGTACGCTCCGGCGGCGTTGACGACTTCGCCGACCGAATCCCAACGGCTTTTCTGCTCTTCCGGCTTTTGATAGAGACGATTGATTTCGTTTTCGTACTTGATCATCCCGAGCAGCTCCTTGAGATTGTCGACGCTGAATTCCTTGCGAAACATCCCCCGCATCCGCTCGATCATCTGTCGAAACTGCACCATCGACTCCCAACACTTCTGGGATATCGCCCCTAACCCGGATTTTTCCTCTTCTCCCTCTGCCGTCTGCCGTCCGCCATCTGCCGTCTCTCCCAACAAAGACCAAATCGTCTTCCCCTGCGTCACGGCCGTTTCGGTGAGTTTCTGGATACTCGTCTGCCCGATCCCGCGCGGCGGCGTGTTGATGATCCGCAAAAGTGACACCTCGTCCTGGGGACGTTTGAGAACCTTCAGGTAGGCGAGAACGTCGCGGACTTCCTTTTTATCGAAAAACGACTGCCCGCCGATGAGGACGTACGGGACGTTTTGCGTTCGCATTTCCATCTCGAACGCCCGGGTCTGCTCGTTCGTACGAAAAAGAATCGCGAAATCCCGGGGTTGCCGCGCCGCTTCCGCGATCCGGCCCTTGATTTGCCCGACGACGGTTTTCGCTTCGGTTTCGGCGTCTTTGCACTGCAAAATCCGCGGCGGCTCGCCGGTAATCGTACACTGGAGCTGTTTCGGATGCCGCTGCTTATTGAAAACGATAATCTTGTTCGCCCAGTCGATGATTTCTTTCGTGCTGCGATAATTCGTTTCCAGCCGCACGACTTTCGCGTCGGGCCAATCTTTTTTGAAATTGAGAATATGCGTCACTTCCGCACCGCGCCAACCGTAAATCGCCTGGTCGTCGTCCCCCACGACGCAGAGGTTGCGATGCTTCAGCGCCAGTCCTTTGACGATCCGGTACTGACTCATGTTCGTGTCCTGATACTCGTCGACGAGCAGGTGGTCGAAGCGGCTCGACTCTGATTCGAGTACCTCGGGCACCCCGACGAACAGGTCTTCCGTGCAGAGCAAAAGATCGTCGAAATCGAGGGCTCCGAGCGTCTTGAGCATCTTTTGGTACTTCCCGTAAGCGAGCGAAGCGAGATGATCGACCCCGGACCACGCTTCGGAAGCCGCCCGTTCGGGCCGGATCGCGGCGCATTTCCACTGGCTGATTTTCCAGAGCAGATCGCCCGGTTTCAAAGCGGCGTCGGACACGCGGATTTCTTTGAGCACCTGTCTTGCGATCGATTCCTGGTCGCCGCGATCGTAAATCGCGAACTGGTTCGGGTACCCGAGATGATGGATATGCCGTCTTAAAATTCGTACGCAAAGAGAGTGAAACGTCGAAATCTCCGGCTTGTCCTTGCTTTTCGCGCCGGTTTTGGCGAGCAGCTCCGTGATCCGATGCTGCATTTCCTTGGCCGCTTTATTGGTGAACGTCACGGCAAGGATCCGGCTCGGCTTGATTCCGCCGCGAATCAGTCGGGCAATACGGTAGGTCACGACGCGAGTCTTTCCGGTCCCCGCCCCGGCCAAAACGAGCAACGGCCCGCGAAGCGTTTCAACAGCGGCGGTTTGGGCAGGATTGAGCATAAACGGAGTGATAAACGTAAGCGAGCGTAAAAGGAAAACATTGTATTCCTCAATGACCAGTCCGCAAGTGACGTTCGTTATGCCTTAACAATCCACACTATTCCAGTCAGGTATCCCGTTTCAGGGCAGGGGAGGGGAGTGCCCCCGAAAACAGGGAAGGGGAGGGGGGGAGGGAGTAATTATGAATTATGAATTATCAGAGCGGGAAGCGTAAGCGAGCGTCAATAAATACGCGTAAATTAACACCGCGTTTAAAAAATCCGTTTTTTCCCGATATCACAATTGATCTTGAAATGAAAATGCTGTAGAATGCCGTTGATTTTATGCTTATGCCGAAAATGACATTGTCGTTTCCGGATGTTCTGGTTCTATCATTTGTTCGATTTGTGAGCACGTCACTTTCCAGCGCCTACCTCGGACCTTACCGGCTCCTCAATATCGTTAATACCGGGCAAACCAGCCGACTTTGGCAATCTTACGACGATCATGAGAGGAAATACATCGGAATCAAAACGCTCCAGGAGCGATTCGTCCGGGACCCCGAGCAGATTCGTTTTCTTCGGCACGAATACGAAGTCGCCGGACCGCTCGACCACCCGCTGCTGATCAAAATCCACAAGTACGGCGTCGACAAAAAAGTTCCGTATCTTGCCATGGAATGGTGCTCCGCCCCGAACTTGAAAATGCACCTCAATCGGAGCTATGAGCAGGTCGCCCAATATTTGCAGAAAATCGTCCCGCAAATGGTCGAAGCGATGGTTTACCTCCACGCTCAGGGATGGATCCACCGCGATATCAAGCCGGACAACTATATCTACAGCGACGAAACCGGATTGAAGCTGATCGACTTCGCTTTGGCACAAAAGAAACCGAACTTCCTGAGCAAGATGTTAGCGTTCGGATCGAAAGTCCAGGGAACCGCAAGCTACATGTCGCCGGAGCAGATTCAGGGCAAACCGGCCGACGAACCTTCGGACATCTACAGCCTTGGCTGTACTTTTTTCGAGCTGATCGCCGGTCGTCCGCCGTTCACCGGTGGAACGATCAATGATCTTCTGCAAAAACACATCAGCGCCGCCGTCCCGCCTTTGACCGCGAGGAACACCAACGTGACGCCGGAAATGACCGAAATCGTCCGAATGTGCCTCTCGAAAGACGCCAAGGATCGCCCCCAAACGAGCCAGGAACTTTACGACCTGACAAAATCCGTCCGCGTCTTCAAAAAACCACCGAAAAATTCAGATGTAAATTAGAGATAAAGGGAAAAGGGGAAAAGGACGCAGCGGGAAAACCTCCTGACTCCTGACTCCTGACTCCTGACTCCTGACTCCTGACTCCTGACTCCTGACTCCTGACTCCTGACTCCTGACTCCTGACTCCTGACTCCTGACTCCTGACCACTCATCAATGTCCAGCGATTTTCGACTTTCTTTTGAGCAACCGATTTACGAGATGGAGACCCGCTTGGAGGAGCTGAAACGTAACAGCTCCGCGCCCGGGGTTCGGGAGGAAATCCAAAGTTTACGCAAAGGGCTCATGGAGCTTCAGCGGCAGATTTACGATTCGCTGACTCCCTGGCAGACGATCGAGGTTGCCAGACATCCGGATCGTCCGCAAACTTGCGATTATCTGGAACTTGTCTTTGATGAGTTTTTTGAGCTTCACGGCGATAAATCGTTTGGCGACGATCGGGCAATGCGTACCGGTTGGGCAAAACTTGACGAACAGAAAGTCATGGTCGTCGGACACCAGAAAGGGCGCAATGTCAAGGAGCGGTTGGCGTGCAACTACGGCTGCGCCCACCCGGAGGGATACCGCAAAGCGATCGAAAAAATGAAGCTGGCCGCGAAATTCGGCCTGCCGGTCATCTGTTTCATCGACACGCCCGGCGCGTTTCCCGGCGTCGCCGCCGAGGAGCGGGGCCAAGCCCAGGTGATCGCCGACGCGATGTTCGAGATGTCGCTCCTCCCGACGCCGATCGTCTGCGTTGTGATCGGGGAGGGGGGGAGTGGGGGTGCGCTCGGAATCGGAGTCGGGGACCGGGTCGCGATGCTGCAACATGCCTACTACTCCGTGATCACCCCGGAAGGTTGTGCCGGGATTCTTTGGAAAAGTCATGAACATAAAGACAAAGCCGCCGCTGCCTTGAAATTGACGTCGAAGGATTTATTGAAGCTCGGCGTCGTCGAGGAAGTCATCGAGGAACCGCTCGGCGGCGCGCACCGGGACATGCATCTGACCGCGTCCCGAGTCAGACATTATCTTCGCAGCCAGCTTCGAACCCTGGTCAAGATTCCGACGCCGGAGCTTCTCGAATACCGATACCGTCGTTTTCGCGAAATCGGTGTCTATCTCGAAAACGCCGCGCAAGGCGAAAATTAAACTATTTGAACTTCGAGTTTTGCCAAGAGGACGGCATTTTCTTTGACCAATCATCACCTATTAAGAATGGAATCTTTCCCCGCAGGAAATAATCCTGCGTCCAGCCACATCGCTTGCAAGCAACTCGTCAGCATGTCTCGAAAATAAACCCACTCGCGTCATAACGTCCGATAATGTTTCTTATGTTCGGTTAGGAGCCCGGTTTTACCGGGGATTCTCTATACCAACCCCAAGCGTAATCGCGGGACTGGTATCGGGGAAAGTTGGCGTCAGTCTATAGGAGCTTCCAGATTCCCGCAAGCAATTTTTGGCCAGGTTGTGAAATGTCTTCCCGTCCTTCAAAATTCCGTTGTTCGTGACGCTATCTTTTCACAGATAAAATCGCTATAGTAAATTCATCGCTTCCGATGAAATCGGTTTCTCCCCCTTCCCCCCCCCTTTTTTTAGCCGGTACTCCGCGATTAATTAACGTTGATGCGCGGAGTACCGGCTAAAAGAATAACCCAAGACGCGACATGATTTATGGGATTCACGTCACGCTCAGCTTCTACGGGCACTGGCTGCCGAACGATCCGCGCGGGAGCGGCAGTCGCTACGTCGGCTCGAACACGCTCTACCGGCTCGGGGGCAAGGCGACGAAAACTGAATCGCGGCGGTCCGTCGCCCATAATCCCCACGACGTGTGTCAGCGTTACAAGGCCAAAGAAGGTTTGAAGTTTCCGCCGCTGGAGCTGACGCCGGAGCAGATCGAAGCGACCGGATACGCGTTCGGCCAACTAAAGATTCCGATTCACGCGTGTGCCGTGACGCCTGACCACGTTCATCTGCTGATCGGACGCTCGTCGTACAAAATCGACGAGTTGATTTTACACCTGAAAGAATCGGCCGTGGAAGAGCTCGCCAAACGCGGTCTCTCCCCTGCCCCGCGGATCGAGGGCACGTTGAACCCGCACGCCGCCGCGACGATTTGGTCCACCGGGGCGTGGAAGGTTTTTCTTAATGACGCCAACCACATGGAAAGCACGATCCGCTATATTCAACGACACCGCCCCGAACAACACTGGGACTTCGTCCAACCCTTCAACGCGGAAATTTTTTAACACTTTTTTAGCCGGTACTCCGCGCTAAAATGTTTAACCGCGGAGTACCGGCTAAAACGTTTATTTCACTTTTTCCATCATTTTCCTGTATTTTTCGGCGTTCTCTTTGTCGCCGCGGGCTTCGTACAGTTGTGAAAGCCCGTTCATGGAACCGACCGCTTTCGGGTCGAGCTCGATCGCCTGTTCCCAGGCTGCGATCGCTTCCTCTTCGGCGTCGGGAAGATTCAGGCAAGCGAAGCCGAGGCCGTTGAGCGCCGCTCCGTTTTTCGGATTTTGTTTGACCGCCAGGCGAAATTTTTCCCGGGCCGCCTCAGGATCCTTTTCGTTCATCAGCAGTTTCCAACCGGCGGCGCTGTTCGCTTGCGACGCCTTGGCGTCGACTTTGACTTTCGGTTCGGACGTCGTCGATTTTTTCGGTTCAACCGCAACGGTTTTCAAACATTTTCCTTCGGGATCGAACGTGAATTCCAGGTTCATATTCGAACGCTTCCCATTTTTCAGGAGCGCTTCGAATTCGTACCGGATCGTTCCGTTGCCCTGCTCGTCTTTGGAAACGTCGCTCCAGGAGATCGATTTCTTCATGTCGACGGAGCTCGGCTTTTGAACGAAATAATTCTCCACATACCCGATATATCGGGCCTTCTCCGCCGAAATCGGCTCCGCTTTTTCCGCGGCAACGGTCATCGACGTCAAAAAAAGTAAAATCAATGTCGCTCTCATAAAATGTTCTCCTTTTTTATTCGGTTCTTGTTGCGCTCGCTTACGCTTCCCGCTCTGATTCACATTTCTCATTTCACATTTCTCATTTGCTCTCGGTATTTTTCCGCGTTTTCTTTGTCGCCACGGAGTTCGTACACTTGGACCAAGCCGTTCATCGCGGCGGTCGCTTCGGGATCGACGGCCAGTGCCTTGTTCCACCAATCGATTGCGGCGTCATGTTCTTCGGCGGCGAAAGCGATCCAGCCGAGGCCGTTCAGGGCGGCCGCGTTCTCCGGTTCGAGTTCCAGACATTTTTGAAACGCCCCCTCCCCTTCCCTGTGCTTGCCCTGCTTGAAAAGCGACCAGCCGAGCCCCTGCCAGGCGTTCGCGTTTTCCGGATTCAACGCGACCGCTTGCCGGAAATGCGTTTCCGCCGCAGCGTAATCGACTTGAAGGAACGCTTGCCAAGCCTGTTTCACTGGGTCGTCCGGAGTCGTGACCCCCCCCTGCCCTGCTCCGCTTTCATCAAGCCGGAAAAAACCGGCGATCTTGTTGTTCGGGTCGACCGTGATCAGAAATGGAATCACGGTTCCGCTTTCAAAAGTCGCGGCGACGCGAATCCGAGTCATGCTTTTTTCCGATCCGCCGGCTCCCCATTCGACTCTCACGATATCGAATCGCTCCAACTTTCCGTTCTCTGCGTGGATGTCGTCAAAAACGGTTTTGAGCCGGTCCACGGATATCTTTTGACGCAAAAGGTCGGTCCCCATGGCGAGAGCCTTTTCGTATTCGTCCCGAGTCGCGAGAGATAAAAACTGGACGGCCTTCTGGACGCCGGGAACAACCTGGTTGATTTTTGTCGTCCCTTTGCTGACCAATTCCACCAAAACGATACAGCTATCGAACTGTTTTTCGAGGTGCGATTCGATCGCTTCGCGGCATTGCGGGATCGTCAGGCCCCGGACCGGGACCTTGCCGTAAACGCCGAGATTCAAGTTCCCGTCCGTTGACACCATCAGTTTCTTCTCGAACGATCCGTCGCTCGACATTTGCGTAATCGAAGCGGCAACGACCGGGTTTTTCAGTTGTTTTTTCAAATGCTTCTGAAGTTCCTCCTTGAATTGCTTGACGGTTTTTCCCTGCGCCTCGACTTCCCCGTACTCCGCGCCCAGATTGATCACCCCTTCCCATGAGATCGTGTAAACCCCATTGATCGGCAGACTATCCGGCGTTCCGGACACGTCAAGACTAACCTCGTCGAGACGCCGGAGGATATAAGGCGTTTTCGGCACGAAATCCGAAACCTGCACCGACACCACGTCCCCGGTATCGAGTTGATCGTCTGAAACGATCTGCCGCGGCATGGGCTGCGAGACTTGCCCCCGCACTGCCGGTTGCGACTGACCGTACTGCGTTTTCAGCCGCATGATCGATTCCTGGTACTGGATTTCGTTTTCCAGTTCGTCGCGTTTCAACTCCAACCTGGATTGATTCTTCGCAAGAGAGTCATTTTTCTTTGCTGTATCAGTAGTGATTTCATTTGCTTTAGCTGTAAATATCTCGTTACGCTCCTCGAATGATTTTTCCGAAGTGTCATCATCTCTCTGCTGATAAGCTTCGGCGTGCAATTTAACATATTCTTGAGCTACTTTATCAACCTCGCTCTTGAGCTGCGTGATCTCCGATTTCGTTTTTCGCAGTTGATCGTGTAGATGCAGCAGGTTTTCGAGATCGGCCTTGGCTTCCGGTGTATTCGGCTGCGTGAGAGACGAAATCACCGGGGCTTGTTCGCTTGCAGACGCGAGTAGCTCTGGATTGAGCCCCGCCTCCGCAATGATTTTTTCTGCGATCCTTTTTTTGGCGGCTGCGAATTTTTTCTCGATATTTTCCTTGCGTGCCTTAAATAAGTAAGTTTGGTTACGTATTTGGGCTTCCACTTGCGCGGTTTGGGCGGCTTCGCGCTCCTTTTCCAAGAGAACGAGCTGTTCGTCGTACCAAGTCAGGAAATCCGGCATCATCCGCAGCGCATCGATACATGACGCCACGTTGTTCGATTCGTCTTTGTCGACGAACTCCAGCTGCAAGTCGAAAACCTCCATTTTACTTTCCGCGTTTCGCCGCACCGCATCCAACCATTGATCGGTCGTTATACTTCCCTGGTTTTTCCCTTCGAATGTCGCTTCGACTTCCTGCTCATCTGCAAGGAGCCGTTGGAGGAGTAGTTTCCTCTTTTCAAGCAGTTTTTCGAGTTCGGCTTTGTTTTTTTCGTACGAAGTTTCCGAAGACGACTGCATGGTTTGCGTATCGGAAACTTCTCCGCCGGGCTCTGATTGCGGTTCGGCGCTCACGGTGAATGTCGTCAGGGAAATCGCGCACAAGCCTAATAGCACCATGACGCCGAGTAGCGTTTGGGCGAAGGTTCGGTTTTTGTAGTTCGTAATCATGATCAGTCTCCGTTCGAGGTTGGTCGTTTTTTCGGCGATCGCGCTCATGCCGGGCACGGGGAGCGTCGTCGGTTGAAGTCGGTTCAATATTTCCAGCAAAGAATGTCCGTAAACGGGCCGCTGCGATTGCGGCAGCGATTCGAGCACTTTCGCGTCGCAGGCCGCTTCGCAATCGTGCGTGATTTTCCGGCACGCCCACCAAAGCAGCGGGTTGTACCAATGGACCGCCAGCGCGATCGTCCAGCACCAGGAGAACCAGATGTCCCCCTGCTTCAAATGCGCCAGTTCATGCAGCAAAACATGCCGCATCGTTTCGGAGCCCCCCTCCCCTGCCCCAAGAAGTTGTTTCGGTATCAGAATCCGAGGACGCAAAACTCCCATCACGCACGGCGATTCGACGTTTTTCGAAACGACCAGTCGCGGAGTACGGCGCAGTTTCAGTTGGCGGGCGGTTTCCAGAAACAGCGTTTGCAGCCAATCGGGAATTTTTCCCGGATTTCGAGCCGTCCGCCGCGCAAACGACCGATTGCGCCAAATCACGACGACCGTAAACAAAACCGAACCGGTTCCCCATAACACCAAAATCACAACCCACCCGTTTAGCCCGCGAACCGAAGGCAGGGGAGGAATTACTAATTCAGAATTACGAATTACGAATTTTTCTTCGGCCCCCCTCCCCTGCTCCGGCATGGGAGAAATTACTAATTCAGAATTACGAATTACGAATTTTTCTTCGTCTCCCCTACCCTGTTCCGCCACGGGATGAATTACTAATTCAGAATCACGAATTACGGACTCATCATCGTGATCCGCCCTGCCCTGCTTCAATGCAGAGTCAATTTCATCAGAAAAATCAGCAATTTGGAATTCGTAATTAGTAATTTCATTCCTCTTGTCGTAGACAAGCGAAATGTTTGCGGGAATGTTAATACTCCATGAAAACGGCAGCAAACACCGTACAATCAGCACAACCCAGAGTAATCGGCACATCTTCGGGCCGATCAGACGCCCGAAAACCAGACGAATCAGAAGAATCGCTATAACACACACCGAAATTTCGAGAATAAAGATTCCCAAGCTAATCGTGTTCATTTTTCCTCCTTATTTGCGGATTCGAGGAGTTTTTTCAGTCGGGCAATATCTTCCGTGGAAAGATTTTCTTCCTGGAGAAAATGGGAGATCATGGAAACCGGATTTCCCCGGAAAAATCGCTCTAAAAAGGAACGGCTCTCCCATTTTAAGCATTTCGAACGCAAAATGTTCGGCTCGAAGACGAAAATTCCATGAATTTTTCGACGCTTCACGGCCGTTTTGCGGATCAGCCGATCGAGAAACGCGCGGACCGTTTTGACGTTCCACTCGCTTTCCGGCGGCAACGCCTCGTAAATCTCCGCCGCGCTGAGAGGAGCGTGTTGCCAGAGAATTTCAAGGATTTCCCACTCCGTCGGGGCGATTTTAATCGGTGCTGGTTGCATTTTTTGTTGTCGTTGTAAGAGGGGCCGCCGTAATTTAGGCAAAGTAGGCAATGGATAATCAGGTTCAAACGACCAAAACGCCGGTCCCCTCCCCCCGGTAATCTGGGGAGAGGGTTCGGGTGAGGGGCAATGAAGCGTCAAACAGCTCCACCCCCTCACCCTAGCCCTCTCCCCCGGAATACCGGGGGCGAGGGGACCATCATTTCTGATCGAAATTCCTCACAGTTTAACATTTTTTGTTTGTCTTTTTACCCATTTTACGACGGTATCTCTAAGAGCCAAAGTAAACCTTATGCTTTTACAATACAGCATCTGCTTTCTTTTGTCAACAGAGATTATCAGTGAATGCAAAAAAAATCGGGAAAACGTCCGAATATCGTTTTCCCGACAGGAGAATTCCTGGTCTCAAAGTTTTATTTGTACTGCAACCAGATATTCCGGTACTGGACCTTGTTGCCGTGCCCTTGCAGATACAATCCGCGAGCGGCGGGCCCTTCGGCGAGGCAGCCGGGGGTTTCCTTCGGCAGTTCGATGTTGTCGTGAATCACGACGCCGTTGTGCTTGACCGTGATCCGGGCGTTTTCGATCTTATTGTCGCCGTCGTATTTCGCCGGGGTGAAGTCGAAATCGTACGTTTGCCAGGTCAACGGCGGGAAACACATGTTCACGGCCGGCTTGGAAACCTGATAAAAACCGCCGCATTCGTTGTTTTCCCCTTCCAGACCGAACGAATCGAGAACCTGACATTCGTAGTTCTGGTCGATGTAAACGCCGCTGTTGGAGCGGGCCTGACCGTGCGCTGTCGGCATGTAGGAGAGCAGGAATTCGAGGTGCAGCTTGTACGGTTTCTTCTCGAACGCCTTGGTCGTCGCTTCGGACCAAAGCGTGTTTCCGCGCGGCGATTCATTCATTTTCGCGCCGGGCTCGAATTCGTTGACGTTGGTTCCGTCGAAGATCACCAGTGCGCCGGCCGGAGCTTTTTCGCCGAGCGTCGGACTTTCGCGGAACTGCTTTTCAAAGAGCAGCGCCGGATTCTTGTCGCCGAGCGGGATGTCGATCTTCACCGGGAAGCCGCGGAAATTCCGCATTCCCTGCCCCCCCTGGCCCCCCTGCCCTCTTTGGCCGCCCTGCCCCGGCCCACCTTGCGGGCGGTCCATCTGGATTTTGCCTTTCGCTTCGACTTTTTCCGGCATTTTGATTTCTTTTCCGTCTTTCGATTCGCCGCGACCTTCGGTCATGTTGAACGTAATCGAATCGCCGTCGACTTCGGCGGTTCCGAGCAGACGCGGCTGTCCGGCTTTCCAGCCGTCGCCCGGTAATCCGCCCGGATAGGAAACGACGCGAAACTTCCCGCCGCCGTCGGCGATCAGTTGCAGGCCGACTTTGTAGTTATCCATCTTGGCGATGTATTCGCCTTGGATCGTAAAGTCCCGCCGCACGGCTTCGTCTTGAAAAACGTCGCGCCGGTTGGTGAATTCCTGATCCTGGGCGAAGCACGTGCTCCAAGCCGCCGCCAAAACGCAAAGAAACGCAAAAGTCGAAATCGATAATCTCATCATTAAACTCCTCGATAAAGGGGAAAGGGAAAACGAACATTCAAGACGAGAGTATACAAAACTTTCACGGCGAAATCCATCACGGCTCTTTTCTTGTTCGATACTTTCGGTGTGGAAAAAACCAGTGGCACGTTTGGCAATCTTATGGAGCGTGGGCACCTCGCTTATGGAGTGTGGGCGCCTCGCCCGCACTTGAATATCCCGGTCTTCGCCTCTCTCGCGAAGCGGAAGTAAGCCCGGCAAACGGTCCCCGGCTTCCCATTGGCGGGCGAGGCGCCCGCGCTCCAATTTCAAGGCACCACCCATGTCGGGACCGCGACGGTGAATTGCGTTCCTTCATTCGGTCGACTTTCGACTTTCAGTTCTCCGCCGAGCAGTCGGGTCAGCCGGTCGGAAATCGCCAAGCCGAGTCCGAGTCCGCCCTGTTTTCGCGTCGAAGTGGAATCAATTTGATAAAACGGCTCGAAAATCTTTTCGACCTGCTCCGGCCCGATTCCGATCCCTTCGTCCGTGATCTTGGCCGTGAGTGTCGCCGGTGAGAATTGAAACCAACGGTCTTGGGAAAGGTATTCGAGCTTCTCGCGGACCGCCGGTTGGATTTCGATCTGAAACCGTACCGAAACTTTTTTGCCGCCCCCAAATTTGAGCGCGTTTTCCCAGAGATTGAGCAGGATCGTCCGCAAACCGTAAGGATCGGTAATCAACTTGGCCGGGAAATTTTCGTCCAAAACCGTTTCACTCGGTTGGAATCGTTTTTCGTACTCCGCTCCGCCCCTTCGGCGGATTTCGTTTTCCAGTCGGGCAAGGAAATCCCGAAAGTCGACCGAGCTCCACTGAATCCGAACCTGTTGCGAGTCGAGCGAGGAAAGCAAGAGGATATTGTCCACCAAACGAACCAGATCGTTTCCGCTTTGCTGAATCATCCCGAAGATTTCCTCCTGCTGCGAGCGTTCTTCTTTTTCGCCGGTTTGGCGGAAATTCATTTCCAGCACTTGGGTCAAGCCGAGGATCGCGTTGAGCGGCGTACGAATTTCGTGGTTCATATTCGCGAGGATATTGTCCGTCGTTTGCCGGGCCAAGCCCGCTTCGTTTTGCGACTGGACCCAGGAATGCGTCGTTTCTTCCAGCAATTCTTCGGTTCGCCGAAATTTTTCACGAAGCCAATCGCTTTTCGCGGCGAAATAGATTCCGACGAAAAAAAGGAGCAAAACCGTTTGAAACCAAACGATCGGCCAATAGTAGACCGTTTTCCCGGCCGGCGCCCCGGCGACGATTTGTCGGTAATCGGCTTCGGTCGCCCGATCCGCATCGTCGGGATTCCACGCCCCGTCGTAAGGCATGATCGCCTGTTGTGAGAAGGTCTCCCTGGTATCATGCGCAGAAAAGGAAAGCATCGCATACGTTCCCAAACCGAGGAGCAGAAAAAAAACGATCCAACTCGCGAAAAGGAAGGAGCGGCTGCGTCCGAACCAGACGAGCTGAACGTGAGCGGCGATCATCGCAACGATCGCGAAAAGGAAGCAAATCAGAATTTCCGTATGTTCCATCATGGTCGTCAGTGGGAGGAGAGGGTGAAAATTGAGGGAGTTCGACACTTTTTTGTGTCTGTTTTCTCAATTTTGCCCCATACACGACAGGGAGAAGCGACGGAGTGAAAGAATACGCGATTCAGAAAATTCGACCGGACAAATTTTCACCGCTGTTTTCCAGAAGATGGACCGTGACGAGTCGACCGAGCATCTTTTGCGGAGATTGCCCCGGAGGAACTGGAACGGATACCGTCAAATACCGATCGGCGGTCCCGGAAAGAAGGCGGTCGTTTTCTACGGTTTCCAGTAAAACCTGCGTTTCGGTCCCGAGAAGCGAAACGGCGTAATCGGCGCGAAGCTGGTCGGCGATCCGTTGCAATTCCGCGGCTCGGGCTTTTTTGACGTTCGGCGGAATCTGTCCAGGAAGGTGAACCGCTTCGGTTCCTTCGCGGCCGCTGAAACGAAAAACGTGGATTTTGGAAAAACCGATGCGGCGAACCATCTCGCACGTTTCCTGGAACTGCTCGTCCGTTTCGCCGGGGAAGCCGACGATCACGTCGGTCGTCAACGCGACCCGGTCGAGCTGATCGCGAATCTGCTCGCACTTCTCCCGAAACGGCTCGCTGAGCCAACGTCGTTTCATGCTGCGTAACACCGCGTCGGACCCGCTTTGCATCGAAAGATGAAAATGGGGACAGATGCAGTTCGAATGATCCCGAAAGAGCCGAACCAGTTCGTCGGACACTTCGACCGCTTCGAGCGAGGAAATGCGGATTCGCAACGGAAGTGATTCCCGCTCGATCAAATCGACGATTCGACCGAGCAGTTCGGCGAGGTTCGATTTCGGTTTCAAATCGACTCCGAAATGTCCCAAGTGGATCCCGGTCAAGACGATTTCGGCGTATCCGTTTTGTGCAAGCGCACGAATTTCCTCCAAAACGTGTTCGGCGGGCCGGGAAAGCAGATACGGTCGCACTTTCGGGATGATGCAATAAGCGCAACCGACTTGGCAACCGTCCTGGACCTTCACGTACGCGCGATGTCGTTCGCCGAACAGCGAGATTCCGGTCGGCGGTTCGGCGAGACCGCGACGCCGTAAAAACTCCGGCAGTTCCCGTTTGTCGCGGACAAGTTCGAGCGGAACGTCGGGCCCGACCAAAGTATGAATTTCGTCTGGATTCCGAGTCGCGAAACAACCGGCGACGACCATCTCGGCGTCCGGATTTTCCTTCGCGATTTTACGCAGGAGTTTGCGGCATTTGAAATCGCTCTGCGCGGTTACGGTACAGGTATTGACGAGCACCAAATCGGCGGGTTCCGATTCCGGGGCGTCGGTGTATCCGAGTTGCAACAGTCCGCCGCGGAGATATTCCGTTTCGTATTGATTGACCTTGCAACCGAGAGTGTAAGTCTTCAGCGTCGGCATGTCGAATTTTCCTGGGACCGCAGGCTTCAAGCCTGCCTGTTGGCGATTTGGCACCGTTTGCAGGGTATCTTTCCGCTTCGTGCCACGGGCTGGAAGCCCGTTGACCCAGGTGCAGGCTGGAAGCCTGCGGTCCCAGGTTCATTTCGTCTTCGGAATCGGCAGCCCCATTTCGCGCATGAGCAGTTGCAGATCTTTCCACGTTTCCCCTTTGGCGTTCGGGGAGCGGAGCAGGTAGGCGGGATGATACGTGCAGACAACTTTGATCCCCTTGTAGTCGAAGACCCGCCCCCGCAGATTGCCGATCGTCCGATCCGTTGCGAGCAGATTCTGCGCGGCGACCGCGCCCAAGCAGCAGAGGAATTTCGGTCGGATGATTTCAAGCGTTCGATCCAAAAACGAACGACAATTCGCGGCTTCCCGCGGGTCCGGATTCCGATTTCCCGGCGGACGGCAACGCAGGATATTGCAGATATAGATATCTTCCCGATTGAGCCGCATCCCTTTGGTAATCATGTCGGTCAGAAGCTGTCCGGCCCGACCGACGAACGGAACTCCCTGCTTGTCTTCGTCCGCGCCCGGCGCTTCGCCGAGAAAGACCAGCTCCGCGTTCGGATTGCCGGTCCCGAAAACCGTTTGTGTTCGATAAGCGACCAGTTCCGCGCATTTTTCACACTGGGCGACTTCCGAGGCAAGCATTGCCAACGCGGAAGCACGATTCTTGGGAGCAACCGATTTTCGAGGCATTTCCGGAGGGGGGAGAGGTGTTACGGATTGTGAAACGGGACTCGGAGATTGCCGCGGTTCGGGAATCTCGACCGGTTGCGGCGGAATCACGGACGGCGGAGTCTCGAAAAACCGCTTGATTTTCTCCCCCTCTTCCGGATCGACCGAAAACGGTCCCCAATCGTTCAGCCCGGCCATTTGCAGGACTTCGAGGTATTCGAGGAAACCTTGTTTCATGGTGCTGAGGGGGCATTAGAGAGGATGCGGTAAAATAGGTAAATAGACAAACAAGGTTGGTAAACTGGGAACGGAAAACATGGTCCCCTCGCCCCCGGTATTCCGGGGGAGAGGGGACCGGCGTTTTGGCCGTTGCAACCGTTTATTCGCAGTCCCTCTTAGACGACCTTCCACGGCGGTTCCGAGGGGAGGTAGGCGTTGAACTCGTCGAGTAATTGTTTCTGATACTCCCCGGCAAATGTCTCGTTGAAAAAGCGGTCCAATCCTTCGGTGTAGAGCCGCTGCCAACTTTTTTCCTCCGCGCCGGGATTGATTGGGAAAAAGAGGGCGTGATTCGCGACCGCCGCATGATAATCGCCGGGGGCGTCGCCGACCATCAGGACGTGGTTCGGCGGATAATTTCCCTCGTTTTGAGCGTACTGGAGCGATTCCTTTTTCGTGCCGATTTCCTGCCCGCAAATCGCCGCGATGAGCGGGAGGAGATTCTGATTCTCCCATTCCCGAACCAAAGCGGCCTGCGGCGTCGCGGAAACGACCAGCACGTCCGCTTTGTCCCGAACTTTTTCCAGACATTCGCGGACCAACGGAAACGGCGGAACGCCGTCGCCGACGATTTTGTCGACCGTTTCGTTCACCGCTTCGGACCACTCCAGGGTTTTCACAAGCCCCGGATCGCCGGTTCTCGCGACCGCTTCTTTCAACGTCGCATTGCCGAGTTTCGTTTCCGTACGCATCCAATCCCGCAGTGATTGCGGAACTTCGATTTTCACGTTCCGGGCAAGCACTTCCGGACGCCGATTGAGCCGGTCGAAAACCTCCACCAACGCGGGAAAGCGGTTGATTCCACGACTTTTCGAATAGAGATTCACAAATTCAATCGTTTCGCGGGCGTACTTGCTGATTCCTTTGAGTCCCCAAACATGGATCGTGTTCGGCGCAAAACATTCCTTTTGCTTCAGCTCCATCGTATCGAAAGCGCAGCCGTCCGAATCGATCCCGATCAAAAACGAATGTTGGGGAGTGTACATATGTCTGAAAACCGTGTTAGCTACGGGGCCTGCCCCGTGAGTAAATAAGAAATAAGAAATAAGAAATAAGAAATAAGAAATTACGTTCGCTTACGCTTCCCGCTCTGTTTCGATTCCCGCCCTGTTTCTTATTTATTATTTCTTATTTCTTATTTTTCCTCCACCAATCCCGGAAGGAACCTTCCTTGGGCGGTTGCGGTATCGCCCGGCCCCGGGTCCATTGGCCCAGTTGCAGCGGGTGATACGGTAAAAACGGGGCCGCTTTGATTCCGAATTTGACCAGCGACATCGTCGCGCGAAAGCGGAAATCCCCTTTCATCGCGACGGCGTATCCGAACCAGGTCAGTTTGTCGAGGATCGATTGGAACGACACGCCCCCTTCTTCGACCGCTTTTTTTCGCAGCCGAACCATCTGGTGCGCCAAGTCGACTTTGACCGGGCAGATTTCGCTGCACGCCCCGCAAAGGGAACAGGCAAACGGCAGTTTGCCCGCTTTTTTCATCCCGACCAATTGCGGCGTCAAAATCGAGCCGATCGGACCGGGATAAACCCAGCCGTACGCCCAACCGCCGACATGCCGATAAACCGGGCAATTGTTCAGGCAAAGGCCGCAACGAATACAGTGGAGCGTTTTGCGGTGATGCGGTTGCGCGAGAATTTTCGAACGGTTGTTGTCCAAAAGTATCAGGTACATTTTCCGCCCCTGAACCGGCCCGTGAAACAGGTGGACGTACGAGGTCAATTTCTGTCCGGTGCCCATTCGCGGCAGCATGTTCAAAAAAAGCGGCAAATCGGCCAGTCGCGGGACCAGTTTCTCGATTCCCATCATCGCGACGTGAACTTTCGGCGACGAAGTCGATAGTCCGATGTTCCCTTCGTTTTCAACCAGGCAGAGCGTCCCGGTTTCCGCGACGCCGAAGTTGACGCCGGAAAGTCCCATGTCGGCTTGGACGAATTTCTCGCGGAGCCGTTTCCGGGCGATCATCGTCAATTCTTCGTGAACGGCGGTGTACGGCTCGCCGAGTTTGTCCGCGAACAACTTGCCGATATCCCCCGCGGAAAGATGCAGCGCCGGCGTTACGATATGCGTCGGCCTTTGTCCGGCCAATTGAACGATATATTCGCCGAGATCCGTTTCGATCGCTTCGATTCCGTTGTCCGCGAAGAAATGGTTCAGGTTCGTTTCCTCACTAACCATCGATTTCGCTTTGACGACGGTTTTCACGCCGTGTTCCCGGGCGATGTTCAGGGCGTATCGGTTCGCTTCATCGGCGTCTTTGGCCCAGAGAACCGTGATTCCTTTGGCTTTGAGATTCGCCTCGAATTGCTCCAAAAGCGTGTCGAGATTCGCGACGGTATACGCTTTGATGTCGTGAGCCCGCTGCCGCCAATCGGGCCAAAGATCCAGAGCCCAACAGAGTTCGAGATTTCCCGCCGCGGAGCGTTCGGAAGTGATGGCCAGGGACTCGGGCCCGTGCGGCTCGACCAACCCTTTGTTTTCATTAACGAGAAATTCGGCTCCGGACATGGTAGTGAGGAATGGGGATATTGAAATGGAACGATACGAACCGGAATTGTATTCCATGAGCCCCAAACAAACAAGGCCGCAGCACCAATTGGAATTCCGGCGAGAAATTTGGTATAGTGGACGCGTGTGTTTTTTCGGGCTTCGAATCAGAGCCGCGCACGAAGTAAGCGGCGTTCGAGTCGACTGCATTGCGACGGTTTTGGATTTTCGAAGCCACAATACCGCTTACTGCGTGCGCGGCTCTGATTCGAAATTGGCCCGGAAAACTTGCAACCACTACAGTCTCAAAACTGTCCACGTTTACCATTCCATTACTTTAACACGAACAAAACCAATGCTAAGACAAACATTTCTCGTTTTCGGATTGCTTCTGCTTACTACGGTCGCGGCGGCGGACCAAGGCGCCCCGCTGAACGTACTCGATTTCGGTGCGGTCGGCGACGCCCAAACGGACAACACGGCCGCGTTCCAAAAAGCGCTCGACGCCGCCGCGAAATCGGACGTGCAAACCGTGTTCGCTCCGCGCGGAAATTATCGGTTCGACGGCTCGCTCGTTTTTCCGCAAGGGGTCACGCTCAAAGGGGTTTGGGAATCGGTCCCCTCCCACAACGGAATCCGCGACCGCGGCCGCGTCAAACCGACCGACGACGGTACCACCTTCCTCGTTTACGGAAACGCCGGAAAAGAAGACGCCGATCCGTTCATCACATTGACCACGAACTGTACGCTCAAAGGTGTCTGTCTCTACTATCCCGAGCAGAAAACGGACGATGTTCCGACGCCGTATCCGTGGGCCGTCGCGATGCGGGACAAAAATCCGGCGATTCTCGAATGCGAACTGCTCAACCCGTACAAGGGAATCGACGCTTCGAAGAACGAACGGCATTTGATCCGCAACATCAGCGGCCAACCGATCCGGCTCGGCGTTTACGTCGATTCGATTTACGATATCGGACGGATCGAAAACGTCCATTTCAATCCGTGGTGGAGCATGAAACCGAAACTGTTCGATTGGCAGATGAACAACGGCGAAGCGTTTGTGTTCGCCCGAACCGATTGGCAGTACGTTCACAACACGTTCTGTTTCGGATACAAGGTCGGGTACCGTTTTATGCAATCGGAAGCGGGTGTGTGCAACGGAAACTTCCTCGGAATCGGCGCCGACGATTGCTATACCGCACTGGTCGTCGATCAATGCGCCCCGATGGGTCTGCTGATTACCAACGGCGAATTCGTCTCGTTCCACGGCCCGGATCCGACGATGATTCGCGTCTCGCCGACCAACCAGGGAGCCGTGCGGTTTTCCAACTGCGCTTTCTGGGGGCCCTGCCGACAGATCGCCGTCGTCGAAGGAAAGGGAACCGTCGGTTTCGGCGACTGCACGTTCGTCCAGTGGGCCTATAAAGACAAAGAAAACGGACAAGGAAAAGACCGGACCGACGACTCGGCGTTGAAATTGCTCGACGGCACGGTCCTGGTTCGCGGTTGCGATTTCCAAGACAACCGCCCGCACATCCTGCTCGGCAAAGACGTGAAAAAAGCGGTCGTTTCCGAAAACGTTTTCAAAGGACCGGTCCAAATCGTAAACCAGTCCGAATCGAAATCGATCGCGATTCAAGGAAATGTTGGAGACTGACGGAGAGTCAAATGAGAATCGTTCAAAGGACATTCACTCGCCGTTTGAGCGATTCTCACTTTGCCGCAAAGGCGTTGTAGAAGACCGTATTTTCAACCGGCTCCCGTTTGGCGTGCATGGGACTCGGTTGGGAATCTTCAGCCGGATACCCAAGCGGCAGCAAGGCGACCGGAACGTAATCGCTCGGCAGTTTGAACACGCCGCGGATTTTTTGCGGGTCGAAAAACCCCACCCAAGTCGAGCCGATTCCGAGCTCGGACGCTTGCAACATCATCTGCGTCGTTACGATGCTCGCGTCGACCGTTCCGCTGTCGTCGCCGTCGAAGCTCCGTTTCCAGCTTTTCGTTTTATCATAACAGACAAGCAGGACGACCGGAGCGTCGAAATGGTAGGCCGTGCATTCTTTCAGTTTAGTACGGGCCTGTTCGCTTTGGAGCACGAGGATCCGTTGCGGCTGGTAGTTGCACGCGGTCGGCGCAATTCGGCCCGCTTCGAGGATCCGGTCGAGCTTTTCCTTCTCGATCGGTTGGCCGCTGAATTTGCGAACAGAATGCCGGCACGCGGCCAAGTCGTGAAAATTATTTGTCATTTTTTTTGTTCTCCGTTAGCCCCGGGCTGAAAAATCCACCTGTTTAATCTCATTCGGCAAATCGCATAACGCCACTTCTTTGGCCGAAGCGGATTTGAGGTTCTTGAATTGACAAACGTTTTGAGCGAACTCGTCTTCGCCGATGATGATCGCGTACCGGAATCCTTTTTTGTCGGCGTATTTGAGCTGCTGTCCGAGTTTTTTCGGTTCCGGATAAAATTCGACCCCGATCCCGTT
This sequence comes from Thermoguttaceae bacterium, assembly GCA_031549565.1. Lineage (GTDB taxonomy): Bacteria > Planctomycetota > Planctomycetia > Pirellulales > Thermoguttaceae > JAVBSX01. Next base: position 51,482 of record JAVBPO010000005.1, on the reverse strand, counting down.
TTCCCGCAGCGTCGCGGCCAGCTTCAGGTAATCGCCGAGCCGTGATTCCACGAAATAAGGGAGGAAAACGTCGACCGGCGATTGCGATTTTTCCAACCGGCCGAGTTGCTCCAAAGCGGCCAGGAGCCGATCCAATCCGAGCGACGCCCCGACGCCGGGCAGTTTCTGTTTCGTATAAAGCTCCGCGAGATTATCGTATCGCCCGCCGCTGCACACGCTCCCGATCTGCGGCAGGTCGTCCAAAAACGTTTCGTAAATCGTTCCCGTATAATAATCCAAGCCGCGGGCGATGGACACGTCCAAGACGATCCGGTCGTTCGGAACACCCGCCGCCGCGACGGCGGAAAGAAACGTGTTCAATTTTCCGATCCCGTCTTCTCCCGTCGCATTACCGGCAAGCATCGGCTTGAGCGAATCCAGGATTTCCTCGTTCGAGCCGGTCAATTCGGCTAGTTTCAGGACGCCGTCGGCTTGCGTCGGCGTCGCGCCGGCGAATTGGACCATCTCCGCGGCGACTTTCTCACGTCCGATCTTGCCGAGTTTGTCCAGGCAGCGAAGCATCGCGGTCGCCTTGTCCGCCAGGCCAAGTTTTTCAAGCAGTCCGCTGAGGACTTTTCGATTGTTGATCCGAATTTTGAAATCGGGTCCGACGATTTTCCGAAGAATCTCGTACATCACGAGCCCGGTTTCGATGTCCGACGCGATCGAATCGGTTCCGATCGTATCGAAATCGCACTGCATGAATTCGCGATACCGCCCCGACTGCGTGTTTTCGCCGCGCCAAACTTTCGCGATGTGATACCGCTTGAACGGCGTTCCGAGTTCCCCGATATGCTCCGCCGTGAACCGGGCCAGCGGAACGGTCAAATCGAAACGCAGCCCGACCTGTCGCCCGCCGTGATCGGTGAACTTGTAAAGCTGCTTGTCCGTTTCTTCGCTCCCTTTGCCGGAGAGAATTTCCAGGTATTCCAAAGCGGGCGTATCGATCGGGCAAAACCCGAACGAACGAAAAACGTCGCGGACGGCGTCGATGATTTTTTCCCGGAGCATCATCGTTTCCGGAAGGTCGTCGCGAAATCCTTTGAGTGTACGTGGTGTTATCATAATTCCGGAAAGAAAATCGCGATTTCCCGCATCGCGGACTGCGGACCGTCGGACGCGTGGACGAGGTTTTGCCGATAACTTAAACTATAATCGCCGCGAATCGTTCCGGGGGGCGCGAGGCTCCCGTCGGTCGGACCGGCGAGAGTCCGAACGACCGATATCGCTTCGGGCCCTTCCAAGATCAGCGCTACGGAACGTCCGCTGGTAATATACCGCTCCAAATCCGGATAAAACGGTTGGGCAACATGCTCCGCATAATGCCGTTTGGCCAATTCCGGCGTGATGAGCAGCATTTTCAGGGCGACGATCGCCAAGCCTTTCCGTTCGAATCGGGCAAGAATTTCGCCGACGACGTTTCGGACCACGGCGTCCGGTTTCAGCAAAACGAGTGTTTTTTCCATCGAAGTCGGAAGAGGTGAAATCGTTGTCTCGGAGTGAGCGGCGTTCCTCCGGCCCCTGACCGTAAAGGCCCGAACGACCCATTTCCGGGAGTCTAAACGAATATCGTCGCTTTGTCAACCTCGGGAATTTTGGAATGTGTTGCGGATATCATTGTTTTTTTCGGGTGGCGGCTCCGGCAGCTTCGCTGCTCGGGCTAAACGGGGGGAGCGGATTCTCTTGTTGGCGGTCGGATCCGTGGTAAACTTCTTGGTTCAATTTTTTCCGCCTTTCCTCGCTTCTTTTTCCTTTGACGTCTTGATCCCCGACCAAACTTATAAAAGCGTTTCGTTTCAACATTTTACGATCGAGGGGTTTTCGCGCGCGGCCGTGCAGTCGTATTGGCGAATCCCGGAATTCAAGCTCGGGTTCGATCTCGGAGCGCAGCCGTGGTCGTTCATGGGAACACCGAACTGGTTCATTTCCCATACGCACATGGACCACCTTCTCGCACTGCCGGCCTACGTTGCCCGCCGTCGGATGATGCTCATGGATCCGCCGACCGTTTACCTCCCGGAAGAGGGGGTCGACACGGTTCGGCAGCTTCTCGGTATTTATACCCGGTTGGATCGTGGGAAACTGCCGTGCAATCTCGTCGGGCTCAAAGCGGGGGATGTCGTCGAACTTTCCCGGGAGCTGATCGTTACGGTCTGCAAAACCTACCACTCGTTGCCGTCGCTCGGGTATGTCGTTTGGGAACGTCGAAAAAAATTAAAGCCGGAATATCTTCCCCTTTCCGGTGACGAAATCCGCGATTTGAAAAATTCCGGCGTCGAAATTTCCTACGAGATCAAATTGCCCCGCGTTGCTTACCTCGGCGACAGTACCGGTCGTGGGCTGGACGAGAACCCGTCCATGTACGAAGCGGACGTCCTGATTACCGAATTGACGTTCGTCGCGCCGGAACATCGCCAGGAAGCGCTGCAAAAGTTCGGACACATGCACTTGGACGACCTGAAAAAACGCCGCGCGAAATTCAACAACCAACTGATCATCGCCTCGCATTTCAGCAGCCGGTATCACGAGCGGGAAATCGAGCAAACGGTCCGACGCCAGATTCCCGACATGTTCGACGATCGATTGATTCTCTGGATTTAACGGCTTGCCGAATAGCCCCTTCGGGATAGAATGGGGCGGTCTCTCTTTTTCTTCCTTTCAGATGGACTGGAGCGTTCCTTGGATAAACTGACGATCAAAAAGTATCCCCACCCGATCCTGCAATACAAGTCCAAGCCGGTTATGAAAATCGACGCGGAACTGAAACGGATCGTCGACGAGATGTTCGAGTTGATGTACGAAACCGACGGCGTCGGTCTGGCCGCGAACCAGGTCGGGATTCCGTTCCAGTTTTTCGTAATGAACGCGTCCGGCGACCGGGAAAACAAGGAGGAAGAATATGTGTTCCTCAATCCGGTGATCCAGAAGAAAAAGGGAAAAGAAGAGGACGAGGAAGGGTGCCTGAGTTTCCCGGAAATTCGCGCCCCGGTGATTCGCGCCGCTCAAATCGAACTGGAAGGGATTTCCCTCGACGGCAAACCGCAAAGGTTTACCTGGAAAGATTTTTTAGCCCGAGCCGTCCAGCATGAAACCGATCACCTCAAAGGGATCACGTTCGTGGACCGTCTTTCCGAAGCGGCGATGGTCGAGGTTCGGGAACAACTCCGCGAACTGGAAGACGAGTTCGAAACGGACCAGCGGCTCGGGCTGATCCCGTCCCACGAGGAAATCCGGGACCAAATCGCGCAGTGGGAAAAAAAGTGGTAATATGGGAGATTTTCGTTATCTGACGTCTGCCGTCAGGCATCTCCCCACCATCAGGACAAAACGATTTTTACCTTCAGAATCCTGCTCGAATCGGAGCGTACCGCCGCATTGATTGGCGATCTTCCAGGCTTTGGGCAAACCGAAACCGAGTCCGCGTCCCGCTTGGCGCCCGCTGAAAAAAGGGGAGAAAATCCTCGAACGGATTTCTTCCGGGACCCCCGGCCCGTCGTCTGTCACGGAAATTTCGATCCGCCCGTCTGATTTCGTCCGAAAGACTTCAAGAGCGACGGACCCGCTTTCGCCGAGCGATTCAAGAGAATTCCTGACCAGGGCCAGGAGAGCGACGGAAATTTGTACCGGGTCGGATTCCATGACCAGTTCCGGCTCGTCGTGATTCCAATGAATCGAAATCCCCGACGGCAAAAATTCCGGAATCTTCTTTTCAACCAGCTCGTCGATCAACGCGTAGAGATCGAATTCTCGATTTTCCGGTTTCGGGGGGCGCGCGAACAACCGGATATCGGCGATCATTTCGTAAGCCCGCTTGACTTGGGCCGCGATCACGGCAAGAGACCTTCGCGTTTCCGGATCGTCGGTCCGCGTCAGGAGCATCTGAACGTGCCCGCTGATGATCGCGAGCGGGTTGTTGATCTCATGTCCCACCCCCGCCGCGAATTCCGCAAGTGCATCCATGAGTTGATCGTCAGGAATCATTGGAGTGTATCTATCATGGTGAATTCGGACGGGATGTTAACCCCCTGAAAAACGCAAAACGCCATTCTAATGGATGCTTTTCCTCTTGTCAGTGTACGGTCAAACTTTGTCGGCAAGCGAAACGAGCGACCCTTTTCCAGCAGTCTCTCTTTTTTTTATCCTGAAAACCGGTTATAATTACACAGTTATTCTTCTTATCCCCCTCGTCACTCTTCTTATCCCCCTCGTCACATAGCGACGATCGGGAAAAGATCAACCGTCATCAACTTCTCCGGGCATGGCTGAAAAAGAAAAAAGCGAAAAGTGCGATAAAAACGACGTGTTCGACGTTCGGCGGATTCGTCGGCTCGTCGAATTGATGCAGGATAACGATTTGACCGAAATCGACCTGATGCAAGGGGATATGCGAATCCAGATGAAAAAGGATTCCAAAGCAGCCCTCGTCGCTCCGAGCCCGGTCTATGCCGCTCCGGTTGCTGCGACGCCCGTTCAGACGCCCCCTCCGGTTGCTGCCGTTGATGAGTCGCATATCGCTTACATCAAAAGCCCGATGGTCGGGACGTTTTACACCGCGGCCAATCCGCAGTCGCCGCCGTTCGTGAAAGTCGGTGATTCCGTGCACCCGGAAAAAACGGTCTGCATCCTCGAAGCGATGAAAGTTTTCAATGAAATTCAAGCGGAAATGACCGGAAAGATCCTCGCCGTTCTCGTTGCCAACGGCGAACCCGTCGAATTCGGAAAACCGCTCTTCAAAATCGATACACGCGGTTAAACCCGTTTGCGGCGGAGCCTCCCGCCCATGGATCGATATCCGATAGAACAGTGTCCCGTGCAAAGACGATTATTCTCCTCGTTTTTCTCTCGCTCGCCGGAGCTTTCAAAGGGAGCGCGGCCGAGGTCGAAGATGTTTTGCCCGTGATCCTCGAGCAGCGGATCAGTACCGATCGGACTTATCCGCAGCAGCCAGTTGACCTGAGCGTCGATCTTTATGTCGAGGAAGCCCCGGACAACACATCCGCTTTGGATCCGTTCATCCGCGCGGTACTTCATCAGAAAGAACGTTTTCCCGTCCTTTTTCTCTCGTGGGCTCATGAGCAGGAGCTCCCGTCCGAGCTGCGTCCGCTGGAGTCTCACGAACTCTGGATCGAAACATTGCCGCAAAAGCAATACGGTTTCGCGATTTTCGGCCTGAAGAGACGCACGGATTTCAGCAGCAATTTGTATTACCCCTACCCGGAAAGGGTGCAGCGAAAAGCCGCGGATGGGACGGAACGGCAGTACTGGAAATATACGGTCCAACGGCGCTACATCCCGACGGCTCCCGGCGAGTATACATTTCCGCCGGCCAGGTTTTTGGGAATCGTACTCGGTACGACCGCCGATTCCAACGGGAAACCGGTTACACAGCCGTTCAACGTCTCCGTCAAAAGCGAGCCTGTGCAACTGACGGTTCTGGACGTTCCCCGGGAAAATCGCCCGGAAAACGATGTCGGACTGTTCGGCGTGTTCGATTGGGAAGTCGATATCACTCCGAAGACAGCCAAAGTCGGCGAGCCGTTAACCTTGACGATCTTGTTTCATGGAATCGGCTCCATCGTGCATTCCAAGGCGCCGGACCTTTCGGAAAACGTGCTGGTTGCCGAAAATTTCAAAACCTACCCTGCGACGGAAGACGTTTTCGACGACATTTATCGCTACACTTACACGATTCGCCCAAACAAAAGCGGACTTATCGTCTTTCCGGAGCTGGTCGTATCCTATTTCAACGTCCAACAGGAACGGTTCACCGAACTGAAAAGCTCGCCGATCACGCTCACGATTCAACCGGTGGAGCAGGTCGATCAATCCTCTTTCACCTCGGGCCGAAATCCGCTCAAGCCCAAGCGAAACGAGCCGATACTGACCGAGAGTGGAATTTTTGGGAACTTTACCGACCTTGACGGGGCGAAAAATCAACGAACCACGCCGGGCTTCTACTTGACCGTACTGTCGGTTCTTTGGGGCATATATTGTCTCCTCGCAATCGCGCTCTTTTTCGCGAGAATCCGGCGGCCGTACGACCCGGAACGGCCGAGATTGGCGGCGATCGCTTTGGCTCGGGAGCGGATGGCCGGACTCCAGGAGCTCTTGGACGACGATAAACCGCACCAGGCTTGCGTTCAGATCCGAAATATTCTGGTCGATTTCATTGCCGAAGTTTCCCACGGAACAGCCCGGGGGATCACGCCGGACGAAGCGGTTGAAATCGTCCGCAAATGGAATCTCCATGAAACGCAAATCGAAGAGCTCGGCGACCTGTTCGACCATCTCGACGCGATCCGGTTCGGTTCGCTCGCTCCGCAAAAGGCCGCAAAATCGGTCGAACGCGGCTCGGAGATACTGGAAGATTTGATCGCCGCACTTCCCCCCCTGAAACGAGAAGACACCGTTTCTTTCCGGACCGGAACGATCCCAACCGCTCTTTCAATGTTGTTCGTTCTCCTCTCGCTCCCGGGGTGCGGTGCGACGTTCGATCCGGAAAACGATTTCCAGGAAGCAACGCTCGCGTTTGAAAAAGCGGTGGAACTGTCCGTTCCCCAACCGGGACAAGTCGTCCAACCGCTCGCGGAGGAGACCACGATCGCGAAACGGGAAGCCCAAAACGAATTCCGCCGCGTTGCGGCGATGTACCAGGGATTAATCGACCGGGGGATCGAATCCGGGGCGATTTTATACAACCAGGGGAACGCTTGGAGTCGGGCCGGTGAACCGTCTTTGGCGATTCTTTCGTATCGAAAAGCGCAGCGGTATTGGCCGCGTGATCCTTACCTTTTGGCGAATTTGAAAACGGTTGCGATTTCAATCAGCCCCGCGGAAAAAAACGGCGTTCTTCCGGCTCTTTTGTTTTGGCAGAATTCGGTTTCCTATCCGCTGAAGCTTCACTTGGCGTTTTTCATCTCCCTGCTCGCGTTCGCGGTCGCGATACTCGCCCTGTTTCGTCGGGAAAAATCGCTCACGAAAATCGCCTGGATTTTCGTCGCGTTGATGCTGCTTGCGATTGCCTCCGCCGCGTACGATTGGCATCGGTTCGACCGTACCGAATACGGCGTCGTGATCGCCGAACAGACGATTCCGCGCAAGGGAAATTCAACGCAATACGAACCGGCGTTCACCGACCCGGTCCTCCAGCGTACGGAATTCACGGTTCGCGACAAACGGGGCCAATGGATCCGCGCCGAATTCCCCGGCGGCGAAACCGGCTGGATCCCGACCGAAGAAGTCGCGATCTATTAATGATTCGTCAACGTTAAAACATTAGTTGACCTGAATGGTTGTCAATGAAGGCAGACGGCAGACCGCAGAACGAACCATCAGCAATTCTCACTCTGCCCTCTGTCGTCTGTCCTCTGTCCTCTTTCCACCAAAAGAGTCAACTTACAGTTTTAGGCTCGGCGAACTCAATTACCGATTGATTCCTGCTTGCTGCTCCAGAGCCGTGATCCGGCTGACCAAATCCGGTTGGTTCGGGTCTGTTTCGAGCGAGTATTTATAGTTGAGAATCGCCTGGCTCCAGTCGGAAGACAATTCCCGCAGATAACCGAGCGAGCGATGCGCCCTGGCGTTCTTGGGATCGAGCGCAATCGCGGCGGTCAGGTAATCGATGGCTTCCCGGTTTTGGCCGGTTTCCTGGTAAAGACGGGCCAACTCAATTTTCGGGTCGGGCAGATTCGGATTCTGGTTGCTCCAATTCTTCAGTAATTCGAACGCTTCCGTTTTGCGGTTCTGCTCCATGAACCAAACGGCATAACCGCGGTAGGCGGAAGTATGGTTCGGATTTTTCGTCAGACAAAGCTGATAATTCTGCCCCGCTTGGGCGTATTGGTTCGAATCCCGGTTGACCCGGCCCAAATAATGATGGACTGCGGCGATATTGTAGTAGGAATCGGCGTCGTTCGGGTTTGTTTCGATGGCCGCTTGAAATTTCGCGAGCGCTTCGGCATATTTTCCCTCCGCGAACAGTTGCACGCCGCTCGTGTTGCCGTATTGCGCTTGATACGTGCGGCAACCGATCTGCCAAAGCAGGGCAATCAAAAGAACTGTCGAAAAGACGTTTTTCATAATGTCGAAAGCGTGTTCGTGATTGACCGCATCGTAAGAAAAACGACCAGTATGGTCAAGATCAATTCAGGAGGGGTGCGCGCAAATTTTCCGGTCGTGAGTTGTCCTTCTGAACGAAGTGTACTCACGGAGGGAAGAATCTGGTGCATCCGGCAACACGCATTATGTTGCGAACACGGCTTGAAACCAGATGCTTCGGAATACCTCGGCATGACATGACACCCTATTTTGCCCAAACAGACAAGGAAATTTGTGCGCACCCATCAAAGAGCGGCAAAGCCAAAATCTGCACGACGAGTCGGCGTCTCTTGGTAAAAAGGGGCTGGGGGGGTATAACCTGTGATGTGTTATGTCCCACTGCGCCGGCAGCTACGCTGCTCGGGCTAAACGAGATTTCCTTTGGTGTTCCGGTGTCTGACGAACTTCATCCTCTTCTTTCCGGCCTGAACGAACCGCAGCGGGAAGCGGTCGTCCATACCGAAGGTCCGCTCCTGGTTCTCGCCGGGCCGGGGAGCGGGAAGACCCGTGTGATCACGCATCGGATCGCCTGGATGCTCCAGCATGGCGTCAGACCGTACCAGATCGTCGCCCTGACGTTCACGAACAAAGCGGCCGACGAAATGAAAAAACGGCTCGAAATCCTCGCCCCGGACAAGCCGGTTCGGATCGGGACGTTTCATAAATTCTGTGCGTATCTGCTGCGGCTCTACGCGTCGATGGTCGGGATGGAGTCGAACTTCACCATTTACGACACCGACGAAAGCAAAAAGCTGCTCGGACTGGTTCTCGAAAAAGTGCCGCTGCCGACCGGGATCACGCCGGACCGGATCGCGGCCGGGATTTCCTGGGCGAAAAACGAACTGGTCCTGCCCGACGAATACATTTCCCGAACCGGAAGCCTGATTGGTTCGTTCGTTGAAAAAGTCTATCCGCAATACCAGAAGCTGCTCAAACAGGGAAACGCCGTTGATTTCGACGACCTGCTTTTTCACGTCGCGGTCCTGCTCAAGGAGAATCCGGAGATTCGCCGGGAACTCGACGCGAGATTTCGGTACATTCTCGTCGACGAATACCAGGACACGAACCTCGCCCAATACGCGATTGCCCGGGCGCTTTCGATCGACCATCCGAACTTGGCCGTAACCGGCGATCCGGACCAGTCGATTTACGGTTGGCGCGGAGCGAACATCCAGAATATTCTCAATTTCGAGAAGGATTTCAAGGACGTCAAAACCATCCGTTTGGAGCAAAATTACCGGAGCACGAAACGGATTCTCGCCGCCGCGGACAAGGTAATCGCGTACAACGAATTCCGCAAGGAAAAACACCTGTTCACCGACAACGAGATCGGTCGGCCCGTCCGACTGCTCTGCTGTTTCGACCAACGGGAGGAAGCCGAAGCGATCGCGGATGAAATCGCTGCGGAAATCAAGGAAGGAAAGCGCCGCCCGAAGGATTACGCAATTTTTTTCCGCGTCAACGCCTTGTCCCGAAACCTGGAACACGCGTTGCACCGCAGCGGCGTTTCGTTCCAACTCGTTCGCGGTCTGGAGTTTTTCAACCGCAAGGAAATCAAGGATCTCCTCGCGTATTTGCAGTTGATCTACAATTCCCGTGATACCGTTTCGTTCATGCGGATCGTTAACGAACCGCGGCGCGGGATCGGGAAAACGACGATCGGCAAAATCGTCGGCATGTCGCAGCAGTACGGAATTTCGACGATGGACGCCGCCCGGGAATTCGTCAAAGCGTCGAAAATCGCCGGCGTCTCCGCGAAAGTCAAAAAAGCGCTCGCCGAGTTCGTGAAGATGATCGACCGCCTTTGCGAAGAAGCCGCGAAGGACGAGTATCCGATCGAAACGCTCGTCGCCGATTTGTTGGCCGAAACGAAATACAAGGAACAATATTCGGAAGACGACGAAGAGGATCGGCAGCGAATTGAAAACATTGACGAGTTTCTTTCCGAGGCGAGGGAGTTCGACAAACTTCCGCTCGAAGAAGGGGAAAACGCGCTGGAAAAATTCCTGGAGCAGACCGCTTTGGTGAGCGACGTCGATTCCTGGGAAACGGACAGCGACCGCGTTTCGCTCATGACGCTCCATGCGGCCAAGGGGCTCGAATTTCCGGTCGTTTATCTGATTGCACTGGAGGAAAATCTCCTGCCGCACGAACGCTCGACCAACGATCAGAAGCAGTTGGAAGAGGAGCGGCGTTTGTTTTTCGTCGGCATGACGCGGGCGAAGGAAGAGTTGCGACTTTCCCGGACTCATCAAAGGGAATTCCGGGGCCGAACGACGGCGTCGATTTTCAGTCGGTTTATCGTCGAGCTTCCCCGGGACGAAATGATCCTCTGCGATTCGCCGGAGCAGCTTGCCGATTGTCCCGACGATCGTCCGTTCGACGGAACGAAAGCGCAGCGGCTCGTCGTCCCGAAACCGCAAGGATCCCGTTGGAATCCAAGTCCGGAAAACGCCGAATTCGCGGAATACTTCAGCGAAGCGCCGACCAGGGAAGATTATGAAACCGAAATCGACTACGACGAATCCGACGTCGAATACGACGAAGACGGAAACGCCGTCCCTGCCGGTTCGAGAGCGAAAAAGAAAAAACGTATGACCTATTCGCTCTCCCTGACAACCGCCGCCGAATTGCTCAAACGGCGTCAAGAGGAGTAACAAGGTGGTCGAAGGTTGCCGTTACGGCAGCTCGAAAATCAACAAAAAAGAAGCGTTTCACGCCCTCGTCAATCTGCTGCGGCTCGGTGTGTTCGGGCGTTAAACGAACCTATTACATTCTTATCAAGGCGTCAAGCATTTCGTTGATCACGGAAATGTATTTCGCGCTCGCTTGGTAAATACGTTGGTAGTTCATCAACAGCAGGGTTTCTTCGTCGATGTTGACACCGCTGATCGCGTCGCGCTGCGTTTGAAGCGAAGCGTAGTACGACACGTCGCCGCCGGCGACCGCTTTAACGACGCCCGCCTTGGACATCACTTCGGTCACGGTCAGCCGATACGATTCGGTGATCGACTTGTTGCCGTATTCGCCGAGCCGGTTTTCCGGCATCGCGGCGAGCGTGACGCCGTTTTCCGTATCCGCCCCGATTCCGGTTTTGCTCATGGCCAGTTTGCCGGGATCGGCCGCTTTGCCGGGCTCGCCTTGCAGGGTTTTGTTGACGCCGATCGTCCGCGAATCGGTTCCGGTGAAAAACGTATTCAATCCGAGCGCCGGGAGGATGCCCGCTGTATCATCCGCGAACGCGAATTGGAGTTCCGGGGAGTCCGAGGCGATTTGCAGCTTGTTGTCGTTCGTGATCTTCGCCGTGATGCCTTCGATCTTGTTGATTTCCGCGGCAAGTCCTTCGAGCGTCATGCTTTTCTGTCCGGATCCCGCCAGCGGCACGAGGATTTCCGTCGAGGTGCTGACACCGCTTTCCTTGTTCTGAACCATGATCGAGAAGACGCCGTTTTTCGGCGACGGTACCAGTCCGGTCTGGTCGAGCGGAACGTCGGTTTCCGTGACGCTTGCCAGACTCGTGATCGAGTCGTATCCGGTGAGCCCCTGTCCGTCGCTGTAGACCGCGTTGAACTGGTTGATGAGCGACGCGGCGTAATCGTCGAGCTTTTTCGAGAATTCGCCCAGAATGGTGTCACGTCCCTCGTAAAAGCCATTGAGTTTCCCCGAGTGAACGTCCAGCGGTGCGTTGTCCGAAGCGAACCGGATCTCCGCCAGTGAAAGATCGCCGTACGGATCGTCCGTGTAAGCGACGGTCAACTTTCTGGCACCATTGCCGGAAATCAACAGGTCGTTGCCGCAATACACCGTCACGACGCCACTGTCGTCTTCGTGCGTCTTGATGTTGATCAGTGATGAAAGGTTCGACAAGGCGACGAGCCGCTGATCACGCAGTCCGACCGCTTCGACGCCGGGTTCGCGTCCCGCTTCGATTCGCGCAATAGAATTGTTCAGGCCCTCGATCTCCGTGGTGAGTAAATTGATCTGTTCCGTCAAATCGACCACCGAACGGTTGATGTCGACTCTTTGTTTCAGGATGGCGTTACTCATCGCCGTGATCTGCTCGGCCAACTTGACACCTTCATCGACGACCATCTGCCGGATGCTGAGGTTTTCCGGTTGGTTGAGGACGTTGCCGATCGAATTGAAAAAATCATCGAGTTGCGTACTGAGATCCTTGTCGGTCAGCTCGTTGAGAATGAACTCAAGCTGCGAATAGACGCCGGACTGCGTCGACGAATTCATGGCGTCGCTTTGTGAATTGCGGAGCCGTTCTTCGAGATAGGTGTCGATCATCTGGACGATACCATTGACGTCGACGCCGGTTCCCATGGCGATACCGGACCCGGTTTTCTTCGGGTAGGACGCCGAGGAAACGACCATTTCGCGCACATACCCGTCGGTCCCGGCATTACTCAGGTTCTGCCCCGTCACCTGGATCCCGATCGACGTGGCGTTAAGCGACTTGGAAGCGATATGAAGTGAATCAAGCAACATTGGAGTTAATTACTAATTACGAATTACTAATTACTAATTCATATTACGTAACACAAAACGAAAACACCGACATCTTTTTCCGTAATTCGTAATTAGTAATTAGTAATTAAAATCTATCCTCCGATATCGACGAGCGAACCGCCGGAGAAGGTTTTGTCTTTGGTGTGATTTCGAGTGTACGTCGAGCCGGGTTTGCCTTTGGAGCCGATGATTTCGAGCAGTTGCGACAAATGGATCGCGGTCCGTTGGGCGAGAACCCAGTTGGTGAGGCTCTGATGTTGCAACAGTCGTGATTTTTTCATCGACTCGCGGCAACGGTCTTCCAGGGAATGGCCCGGGGTTTCCTTGTCGAGACGGGCCGCGAGCGATTCGAGGGTGTCACTGGGAAGGTCCGCTTCTTTTGCTTGCTGCAAAATCTGGAACCGTTGCTCGAACACGCCGTGCAGCCGGTCCATGACCGCTTCCTCCTCGTCGGCGATCGCGGTGAGCCCCTGGGTGTCGGACTTGCCGAGCAGCTCCCCTTTACGTTGGAGAAATTCAAGCGTGGCGTCTTGAATAACGGTCAGTTTATCGAGGAATTCCCGGATGGTCGTAATCATGTCGTTAAATAATGTTAGCGGCGGGGCTTGTCCCGCGTTGGAATCATAAAAGAATTCAATTAAAAATCACCCGGCTTTCATCAGTTTGAACATGGTGTCGCTGAACGAATGTGGTGTCGAGGCGGTCATTTTGTCGACGAGGACGTTGTCAAGCTGCTCCTGAAAAATCTCTTCGGCCCGACCGCCGTGGAAATAGGCCGGTTTTTGCTGCGTTTCCCGCATCGACTTGAGCATCTGGCCGAACATCGTCTGTCCGACGAACTGGTGGAAGACTTTGCGGAATTCGTCTTCGTCTCCGTCGGTTCGGGTCACGGCGTCAAACGGCTGTCCGTTTTCGTCGAGCTTCCGCGACTTATTCAAGGTGTCACGTGTCACGGGCGGCATTCCCTCGCTGGTGCATTCGAACGTATCGTCCGTATCGAACGAACTCTTGCGGGAATTCATCACGTTCTTCAATAACGCCGCGAAATTGTCCCCGGTTTTCTCGGCCTGGGTTTTCGTGGTGAAATTCGTTTGAGGTGCGGAGATAGCGGAGGTAACGTTCATGGCGGGGTTCCCGGAACCTGCGGTTCGCGGGCTAAACGAGGAGTGATTATTTTACGTACTGGATTTTTCCGTACAGGTCGCCTTTGCTGTCGATCGTGCGGATGATGTCGATCATGTCTTGCGGCGGAACCTTCATCGCGTTCAGGGCGTCAACCAGGGCTTGCAGTTTCACGTTCGGTTCGCCGCCGAGTCGGTCCTGGAGATCGACCTTGACCCATTTGTTCGGCGTTTGATCCTGCGGCTGCTGGCCCGGCTGTTGACCGCCCGCCTGGACGCTGACGTTTTTGTGCGAAATCGCAACCGGAGCGATCTCCACGCCCGGATCGATCACGATCGCACCGGTCCGCTCGTTGATCGCGATCATCGGAATCTTGTCGACGCCGACCAGTTCCAAAGCGTTGATCCGTGACAGGAACGGGACCGGATTGGCGATGTCGGCGAACGGCACTTTCACGACGATGTTTCCCTGGTCCATCGCCATCGCGATATTATCGTTACCGCCGACCGCTTCGGCGTCATTGATGGCGTCGGCGATCGCTTCGGCCATGAACCAGTTCGCGTGGCGTTCCGGCAAAACGAGCGTGATACAACCGTCCTTAATGTACGGGTTGCGGAAATCAGCGGTCAGCCTTGCGCCGGCGGTCACTTTCGCGACGGTCGGCGATTCGGCTTTTTCGAGGATGAGTTGGCCCCACGCCTTGGCGAACACCCGAGTCATTTCGGGACTCTGTGGCACCGGTCCGAGCAGATCGGTCAAGTCGAGAACGCCGTCTTTGAGACTTGACGCCGAGCCGACGGAGCTGACGATGACGTCAAGGGTTTCACCGCTGCGGGCGCCTTGCGGCGGGATCGTCGCGATCACTTTGACCATCGCGACGTTCTTGCTCGTTCCCATTTCCTTTTCCGTAACATTCGGATGCCCGGTCAGTTGCAGCGTTCGCTGGAGCACGCGGGCCGTTTCCTTGAATTCGCTCGGCTTGTCCCCGGTCCCTTTCAGGCCGGTCACGAGTCCGAATCCTTGAATCACGGTCGGCTCCTGCCCCTTGACCCGGGCAACGGTGCCGATGAGCTGTTGGGCCCCTTGCGTTGAGGGCAGAGGACAGAGGACAGAGGACAGGAGAAAGGCGGCAGATAGCAGACGGCAGACGGCAGAAGAACCTCGTCGGTTCGACATAATTATTCCCGTCACGTGTATCTTGTGATTATATGTGGTGTCATTATATTTCATTTTAACCCTCGTTCAAATATCTGATATCTGATGTCTACTGCCTGTTTTCTTGACCCTGTCCTCTGTCCTCTGCTATCTGTCCTCTCATTCAAAACGGCAACCATCGGTCGACGAAGCGTTGTCCGTAGCTGCGTTTGGTGGAGTCGAAGATGTTGCCGGACGGGATCAGTTTGATCGTGGAGAACGCGAGGGCCGAGCTTAAGACCGTGTTGTCCGCGCCGACGTCTTCCGGGCGGATGTCGCCACTGACGTAAACGGAACGATTTTCTTCGCCGATCATCATCTGTTGCTGCCCTTCGATGTGCAGGTTGCCGTTGTCCATTTTCCAGGCGACGCGGCAGGTGATTTTGAAGGTCAGTTTTTCCGAATTGTTAAGCTGCCCTTTGGCGCGGCTTTGGTGATCGACTTCACCGCCGACGACCGGCGGTTCCGTTTCGATCGGTTGCGGCAGTTTGTCCCAACCGGGGAACTTGACCCAGTCGGTGAACCCCATCTTGCCCTTGATTTTCCGCTGTCGCTGGACGTCGCTGTTATTCGAGTACAGGAGCCGTTCATCGACGAGAACGGTAATCAAATCCTGTTCCTTGAACGTTCGCGGCTCCGGCATCGGCTGATAACTGAACGACGCGTTGCGTAGTGTCATGACCTGCCCTTCCTCGGTCCCGTAAACGGATTCGCCCATGAGCGACCCGCTCTGAGCGAACAAGGACGTTGTGAATAAGGTGAATAATGCTGCGAATAGAACTTTCATTTTAAATAACAAATAACAAATAACAAATGGGAAATGGGAAATGGGAAATGGGAATCCCTTCTTTCCTTTTACTCTTTTACCCTTACACCTTTCTCAATATTTATTTCCTGTCGCGAATATTTCGACGGTTCCGATTGCGGCGACTTTGGCGACGAAGGTGGAGTCGGTGCGTTGTTGGATGGCGGCACGGCCTTTTTCCGGTTTCGTTTTCAACTGTTGGTCGAGCGTGATCAGGTCGCCTTGGGCGCCGTCTTCGAGAGCTTTGGCGGTGCTGGTGACCGTGACACCAGCGTTTTTCGACACGACCGTGACGATCTCCCCTTTCTTGACCAGGATCGGCTTTCGGACCGATTGTGACGTCAGCATCGCCCCTTCGCGGAGATTCGCGGAAGTCGCTTTGCCGATCACGTCGTTCAGGTCGGAATAGTAGTCCGTCCCTTTCAAATCGGCGCGATATTCGATTCGCAAATCGTTTTCGTTGAGCAACTTGCCACGTTCCAGACTTCTTCGGGCAACGACGACTCGCGGCGGCAGATCAACGTCGGCGGTGAACCGGACCAACATTCGTCGGCCCGTCGCCGGGTTGATTCCTTGCAGTTCCGCCTGAAAATCCTGCCGTCCGACGAGCGGGTTCTTGCCGCCGTACATGCCGGTGATACTACCGCCGTCCGCGATCGCCTGAAGTTGTTGCGGCGTCAGGTGCAGTTGCAGCTTCCAGGGGATCGCGTTTTCCGGTGCGCCGTCGGTCGTGCAGCGGTTCAGGTAAACCACCAACGCTTCGGTCAATTCCGTTTCGGTTTTTCGTTCCGCGTTCAGGTTGACGCCGTTGGATTTTTTCACGGTTTCCTTTTTCGGTCCGTACACGACGATCTGCGTGACGCCGCGAAAGTCGTGGTCGAGCGAGCTGATCCGGCGATCGGCGAGCAGATCGCGGATTTGCGTCGCGGTCACGGTCTTCTGTCCCCCGGCGATCGGGGCCGGAAACAGCGGCGTTCGCGAAATCATGTCGGCGTTCTTCCCCGTCACCTCGGCAACGTCCCCGAGCGTAACCGTCGCGGCGTCACATTGGACGGGGGATCGAAATTTGATTTCGGCGGCATGGAGAATAGAGGACAGAGGACAGAGGACAGAGGACAGGAATAGGAGACAGGAGACAGAAAATTTCCGGCGAACCTGTTTTCTTGAAAACCCTGATTGATTCCAATTGTTGACAATACGTTTCATTTTTATCCCTCGTTTCAATTCCTGTCACCTGTCCTCTGCCATCTGTTCTCTACCCAGTGCTATCTCTTAATATTTATCACCGTCTGGAGAATCTCGTCGCCGGTTCTTGTGACTTGGGAGTTCAGTTCGTAGGCGCGTTGGCTGGTGATCATGTCGATCAGTTCGACGACCGGTTGGACGTTCGACATTTCGATCATGTACTGCTTCACGGTTCCCAAGCCGTTGATACCAGGTTGGCCGTCGGTCGGGGGGCCGGACGAATCGGTTTCCTGGAACAGGTTTTCGCCGACTCGCAGCAGACCTTCCGGGTTGATAAACGTGGAAATCTGGAACTGTCCGACCTGCTGAAGCTGCGGATTGGCGCCTTGGGCGACCCAGACGGTTCCGTCTTCGTTGATCTGCACATGCGTGGCGTCTTCCGGAATCGTGATCTGCGGATCGACCAGCCGACCGGTGTGAGCGCTGCCGAGCACGATCGAACCGTTCGGATTCACGGAAAAATTGCCGGCCCGGGTATAAAGGATTTCGCCGGAAAACGGATCGTTGACCCGGAAAAAGCCGTCCCCGGCAATCGCGACGTCCATCGTGCGGTTCGTTTCCTTGAATCCGCCCTGCCGCATGTGCGACTGAACGCTCGTGACCCGCACGCCGAGCCCGATCTGGATGCCGGTCCCGGTGAATTCGCCCTGCACATCCTGCGAGCCGGGATAACGCCAGTTGTCGTAGAACAGATCCTCGAAATTGCAACGCTGTTTCTTGAACGCGGTCGTCTCCATATTCGAGAGGTTGTGAGCGACCGTGTTGAGCTTCTGCTCCATACCGAGCATTCCGCTCCCGGAGGTGTAGATGGTTTGGAAAGACATAGTGAGAGGACAGATAACAGAGGACAGACAACAGAACCCATTTTTCGTTTAGCCCGAGCACCGTAGGTGCCGGAGCTCTCCCGCTTACGACGCACAAAGCGTGCCAATTGATTTTGACGCGCCGGAGGCCGTGTTTTTCAGGGTTTGCGGGGTCGGGCCGGAAAAGAGTTCGAAAAACTTGAGTCTTTCTTCGAAGAAAGCGAGAAAAAAAACATTCGATTCGGCGCGGAAAATGCCGTTTCGTTCGGCGGAAATTGCCGCTCGTCGGCGTCGAAAAGCGGCAAAAACTGCGCCGGTCTTGTCGAATGGGCGTTCATCTCTTAGGATAAGAAAGACGTAAAGAAGCGATCCGGACGGTCGCCGGTTGGCAACAACAGGAGGAAAGTCCGGGCTTTTTCGGATTACCGTGGTGGATAACGTCCACCGGCCTTCTCGAAGGTCAGGGCAAGTGCAACAGAAAGCAAACCGCCGGGGATTTAATTACTAATTCCAAATTACGAATTACTAATCGAGAAAAAAATCTACTCATTGAGTTGAGTTTATCAAGTATTCAATTAGTAATTTGGAATTCGTAATTAGTAATTCCATTGCCCCGGCAAGGGTGAAACGGTGAGGTAAGAGCTCACCAGCGGGTCGGGCGACCGGTCCGGCTAGGTAAACCCCACGGAAAGCAAGGTCAAACAGGAACGAGGATAGATCCGATCCGCTCGCAGTTCCGGGTGGACCGCTTGAGGGTACGGGCAACCGTACTCCTGGATAAATGACCGTCGTTCGGGAGCGATCCCGAATCACAGAACCCGGCTTACAGGGTCGCTTGTTTACGTTTTTTTCAAGGGCGAATCAGCATTAACACGACATGATCAACGCGGAAAAACTGGTTCTCATGCTTGCCCGGAAGAAGGTGATCTCGCGGGAGCTGAAAGAGGGTTTGCTTGAGCGGATCGCCCAGTCGCCGGCGCCGCTTCCGGCCGACGTGTTTGCGCAGCGGCTGGTCGATCGCGGAATCATTACTCAAATGATTTCCGAGAACATTCTCCGTATCCTCAACGAAGGAGAAAACGCAGCGGCTGCGACTCCGACCGCGGCTCCGACTTCTCCACCAAAAAAGCAGGGCGGTTTACTCAAACCACCTAAACTGCCGACTCAATCCCCGCCGCGACCGAAACAAGAAACTCCGCTTGCGGACCCTTTCGCCGACTTCGGCTCGGAGCTTGACGCCGAGCTTCCCCCTTTACCGGAAAACGCCGACGAAGCGTTCGGGCTTCCTTCCCGTTCTTCTTCGAAAAGGGGCAAATTCAAAAAAGGAAAAGCCAATCCGTGGGATTCGAAACTGCTCCTGTACGGCGGCGTGGGAATTCTCGTCATGATTCTCAGTTGCATCCTCCTCTACTACGCGATTTACCGCCGTGGAGCGGACGAATACCTCAGCGCCGCCAACGCCGCCAGGGAATCCGGGAATTACCACGA
This sequence comes from Thermoguttaceae bacterium, assembly GCA_031549565.1. Lineage (GTDB taxonomy): Bacteria > Planctomycetota > Planctomycetia > Pirellulales > Thermoguttaceae > JAVBSX01. The sequence goes on along the minus strand of JAVBPO010000005.1, from coordinate 32,174 downwards.
AGCGATCAAGGAGTACGGCGATTACCTCAAATATTTTCCGAACCACTCCGGCGTTCCCGAGGCGACGGTTCTTCTGTCGCTTTCGAAAATGCGGCTCATTACCGACTCAAAAAACGATTGGCCCGGTGCTTTGATTGTCGCGAAGGAAGAAATCGCGAAAATCCTACAACAACCGGATTACCGCAAAGAAGCGGAGCCGGAGTTTACCGCGATGCTTCCGACGATTGCCGAGAACCTCGCACTCGGGGCGAAAGAGAAAAAAGACGAAAAGCTGCTCGCCGACGCCGAGGAAGCGATGCGGTTGATCGAGAAGCATGTTCCCGTTTCGTCGCAGCCGGTCGGTCGGCTTCAAGAAGCGAGGAAGAACATCAATTACACCAAAGAAGCGCTCGCAATAGACGATCATTTGGCAACCGCAGTGGGAGAAGTGGGAACGCTCCTTCAAAACGAAGACATTTCCGGCGCTTACAAAGTCATGGACGACCTGCGCGACAAGTACGGCAGTATCGAAAACGATTCGAGGTTCACGGAGATTCTCCGATCGATCTGCGGCGGCGAAAAACGTGCGGTGAAGTTTTATGGAGCCGACGCGGCTGTCCAAGCGAAAACGAACGCAAGCGGTCCCGATCACTCGGAAGAAGCTCGGAGCGTCGTCGTCCTTGCCAACCGAAAGGTTTTCAAGCCGGATACGACGCAAACGCCCCGGACTCTCTTCGTCTACGCAAGCGGCTCCGTTTTCGCGGTTCGGAATACCGATGGGACGATCCTTTGGAAAAAGACGGTCGGCGGTTCGTTGTTGACGACCGACCGCGCTCCGGCGGTGATACCTCTTCCCCTTTCGAACGACAAGGAAGACGTCCTGCTGGTCGATTATCGAACTTGGGAAATCTTGCGGCTCGACTCGGTTTCCGGGGAATTGCGATTCCGTTTGACCCTCGGCGAACCGTTTCGTTTGGCGGAGTTGACGCCGAACAAAGTCGTTTCGACGCTTTACCTGACGACCGAGTCGGGAAAGTGTTTTCAAATCGACCTCGAATCCGGTCGAATAGTCGGTGGTCTCCAATTTCCACAACAGATGAACGTCGCTCCGTTGGTCGATGAAACGAACAACCGGCTGCTTCAATTGGCGCATCGCTCCACGTTGTTTCTTTGTCCGTGCCCTTTTGACGGCGGAACCCCCCAAGCCGGTTCGATCGAGAGCCTTTATCTGGGACACCAGCCCGGCGCGATCCGGACCGCTCCGTTTTTGTTTGGTCCTTATCTGTTGATCGCGCAAAAGAACGCGACGAACGGAACGACGCTCCAAGTGTACGAAATCGTGAAATCGGCGGACGGAGCCGAAACCGGAACCGTATTGAAATCGGTTCAGAGTATTCCGTTGCAGGGTGCCGTCGAGACGGCGCCGGTCGTCGATAAAAAGCGGCTCTTTCTCGCTTCGGATGCCGGGATCGTCTATCTGTTTCAACTGGAAGACGATCCCGCCGCGAAAACACCGCTCAAACTCCTCGCCGAGGGGGCGCCGGAGGACAAGGGGGCGGGAAAGGCCGAACAACGCGAGGTTCCGCGTTATCTGGGCCTTTTCGGCTCGAATCTTTGGGTTTCCGGACAGGAATTGATCGCTTACGAAATTCAAGCGTCCCGAAACCGTTTGACGCCGCTGCGAATCACGGATCCGTTGACTTCGACGACCGCTCCGCTGCGGAGGATCGAGAACACGGTCTACCGGACTTTCCAGTATAAAGGTCAAAGCGGAACAGCCGTGAAAGCATTCGCTTTGGAGGACGGGGCTCCATTGTGGGAAACGCAGCTCGCCGATCCGCTGGTCGCGGAACCGACTTACGATTCCACGGCGAAAACCGTTCGAGCCGTAACACAATCGGGAAAACTGTATCAATTTTCCCTCTCCGACTCGGGAAGGATAACGATCCTCGACAAGCCGGTTGCCGATCGGGAAAACGAAAAGCGAGGCGAGCCGATTCAGGCTCTGGTTCCGTTGACCGGGGGATTTGAGGCGTGGATCGAGCGGGAATCGATCGGCAAAGCGATTCCGATTTACGATTCGAGTCCGAGTAATCCACTACAGTTTCGGTCGATCCCGATTTCGAGTCAGATTCAAGCGACGCCGATCGCGCTGGGCAACGGACTTTTGGTCCCGTTCGCCAACGGTCAAGTCTTCTTTTACAATCCGAAGACGGGAAAGCCGATTTGTGAAGAACCGTTCGCCGACCGGTTGTCGCCGTCGGTCGCTTCACGCTGGTCCGCTCCGTTGATGCTCCTTCCCGACAAGACGCAAGCCTCGAATCGGCCGGAGTTTCTGATCCTCGACGAGGGACAATCCGTGCTTTACCGGGTCGGCGTGGAATCGGAAGGAAAGAAATACCGATTCCGGACCGTTTCGAAACTGGGAGAAATTCCGCTCCAATCGAACGTCGTTTTGGGGATGGGGGGAACGGCGTACGTTTTTTCGCAAAGCAACGGAATCGTCCAGGAAGTCCCCTTGGAGAAGATGAGGCCGGGCCGGTTGTTCGAATTGGGGAACAAGATTACGTGGGGACCGTACGCGGTCGTCGGAAAAGATGCTCCGCAAATCGTCCTTGCGACGTCGGACCGGCGGCTCCACCTGATTTCCGCGAACGATTCCGACGTCGGAACGAAAATCCGGCAGATTGAGATTCCCGACGTCTTTCCGCAGGGAAAGCCGTTGTTCCATGAAAACCGTCTCGTTTTCAACTCCTACGAGGGGTCGCTTTACCAGGTTGATCCCACGGCAAACACTGCGACCGCCCTTCGGGAAACGGACGTTTCCACACTGCTCGGTCCCGTCTTTTTCGACGAACGGCTTTGCACGACGGGGGAAGACGGTTGTTTGTACGTATTTCCGCTCAGAGGGGACGTCGTAAAATGAGTAGAATGGCAAACAAAGAACGTCAAACTGGGGTTAAACAGGGAAGGATTTCGATCAGAAAAGATGGTCCCCTCGCCCCCGGTATTCCGGGGAGAGGGGACCGGCGGTTTGGCTGTTTTAACCTGTTTACTTCTGTTTTATTCCGCCTGAATTACCACGGCCTCCCTTACGCCCGACCGATGAAGTCGCCGGTGCGGCTGTCGACTTTGATCATTTCCCCTTCTTCAAGATACTCGGGAACCTGAACTTCTAATCCGGTCGAGAGTGTTGCCGGTTTCGATCGGGAAGTCGCCGAGTTGCCGCGCGCCGCCGGGTCGCAACGGACCACTTTCAACTCGATCGTCGTCGGAATTTCGATCCCGACGCACTCGTCGTTGTAAATCATCGCCCGAATTCCTTCGAGCTCTTCGGTAATATAGTTCAGCTCCTCGACGATGTCCTCTTTTTTGACGTTGTACTGGTTGTAATCGAGGTTGTCCATGAACACGCATTCGTCGGCGTCGGCGTACAGATATTTGACTTCGCGGCGGCTGAAATCGGCTTCGTTGAGCGATTCGCCCCCTTTGAGCGTGATATCGACTTTCTGTTTCGAGACGAGATTACGTGCCCGGAACTTATAAAGCGTCGCCGCACCCCGAGCCGAGGGGGATTGCACGTTGACACATTCAATCATGCACGGCGATTCATTGAAAACGACGACAGTACCACGTTTGATATCTTTGGCGATCATGGAGTAGAGGATAGAGGATAGAGGACAGACGACAGGGACGAAAAGAGGGAAACACTTGCAGAAGTATCATTGTTCTTTTCCCCAATTCGTAATTAGTAATTCGTAATTCAATTAAAACCAGGAGCAGGTAAATCCGCCGTCGACGTACAGGGCGGTTCCGGTGATGTAGCTTCCGGCTTTGCGGGAAAGCAGCAGCAGTGCGGCGCCGACGAGTTCGTCCGGGGTTCCGTATCGGTTCATCGGGGTGCCCTGCATGATGTTTTCAATCCGCTTTTCGTCGAGAAGTTTTCGATTCTGCTCCGCCGGGAAAAAGCCGGGACAAATCGCGTTGACCCGTATATTCCGCGTCGCAAACTCTTGGGCGATGTTTTGCGTCAAATTGACGACCGCCGCTTTGCTCGCCGCATAAGCGAAGACCCGGGAAAGCGGTTTGTCGGAATTGACGCTCCCGATGTTCAAGATCGAACCGCCGCCGGTTTCAAGCATCGATTGGATGAACACCTGGCACGATTCCATCGTCCCTTTGAGGTTGACCGCCATGATTCTATCCCACGTGTCCGGATCGACTTCCAAGAACGGATTGCCGACATTGATCCCCGCACAGTTGACGAGCATATCCACTTTTGCCGGTTTTGACGAAGATTTTGAAAGCGATGTTTTTAGCAGATTTTCAAGAGATTCCCGATTGGTAATATCGACCACCGCATAATCGACGTCGATTCCGAGCGGTTTAAGGTTTTCGACTCGCGCGCGGCATGTTTCTTCACTGCGGTCGGCAAGGAGCACCTTTGCTCCGGCTTGCCCCAGCCCCGCCGCAAGCGCCCCGCCAAGCTCACCCGCCCCGCCGATGATCACCGCAAATTGCCCGTCAAGCCCGAAAAGATCGTTGAGGAAAGTTGACATAACTGAATGAAAATAAGAAATAAGGAATAAGGAATAAGAAATATGGAATATGGAATAGAAGTTGATGAGCAGCAAGTTTTTTGGTCAGAATTTATTTCATATTTCTTATTTCTTATTTAATAAGCACGTTCATCACCGCCCCTACAATCGTTCTCCGCGGTCGGGTTTTCTTCTTGAATTGAGGTTTTGGAAATCAAACGACTCACGTTTTTCCATTTGCGGGGACGATACCCCACAGACCCGGTCGGAATGTCGTGCAAGGATGCGTGATCGATTCTGAGGGAAAAACCGGTTCGGTAAAATTATACAGGATGCGGCGTCGTCGTACACCCGGCGGCGTTGAATTTTCGAAAAACAAGCCAAGCCCACGCTGAGCATTGGGGACCATCAGGAGAATCAACCGAGTTATGAAAACCACTTTTCACTTTTTCCTTAGCACGATTTTCGCCGTCGTACTCGCATCGGGCGTTTCCGCGGATCAAACGTCGGAGTTTCAGGCCCTGCTCGGCCAGAATTGCGCGAAAAAATGCCCGTTCCAGTTCTACGGTTGGATGGAAGCCGGAATCACGGTCAACAACCACGGTTCGACGAACGAGTACGATACGGGTCTAACCTCGCCGGCCAGTCGCAATCTGGATCCGTATTCCGGCAACTCGTATCTGTTGATGACCGAACAGCCGTCCGATGTCAAGCTCAACCAGCTTTGGGTCGGCATGACCAAGAAGCTCGACACCCGCTGCGGTTTCGACTGGGGTTTCACGGGCGATTTCGTTTTCGGTACCGATGCGAAATACACGCAGAGCTTCGGCGATCATACGTTCGATTACAACTGGGGAACCGGGGATTACTATTCTTCGATCGCGCAGCTTTACGCCGAAGCGGGGTACGGAAATCTGAGATTCAAAGTCGGTAAATTCGCCCCGTGCATGACCCACGAAGTTTTGCCGGCGGTCGCGTCGTTCTTCTATTCGCACGCTTACACTTGCTATAACACTCCACTGACGCTTGACGGTGCGATTGCCGAATACCAACTGAGCGATCGCGTGACCGTTTCCGGCGGCTGGACGGCGGGGTATCACAGCAGCTTCGGCGGCCGGTTCAACGACAACGGGTTCCTCGGCGGTGTCACGTTGAAGACCTCGAACGCAACCTCGCTGCGGTACAGCGTCTTTTACACCGATAATGAAGGCGTCGACATTCCGGCCGACGTCATGACCTACGGACGCAACTATCAGTCGGGTAAAGAGTTGATCCAGACATTGGTTTTCACCTATCAAATCAATCGATGCTGGTTCTATATGATCGAAGGGCTCTACACCGACAACGACTTCGACGGAGCGTACCAAGGACCCGGCAGCTATACGACGAAATCCTATGGAATCAACCAACACCTGATCTACACGATCAACTCGAAGTGGGCGGTCGGGCTTCGCGGCGAATGGCAGCGGGCCGAAGGAACGATCTTCGACGCAGGGCCGTACACCGGGGGCCAGGGGGGCGATCTGTACGAAATCACGCTCGGTGCCAACTGGAACGTCTGCCCGAAAGTCATGATCCGGCCTGAATTGCGGTACGACTGGACCGACTACGACAACGGGCGCATGGTGTTCGCCGGCGGCACGAAAAGTTCGCAACTTTCCGGCGGCGTCTCGACGGTCGTGAAGTTTTAGGACGCGACTTACGGCGGACCGAAATTATGCACATCCAGCGGGCCTTCCGGAAACGGTTCGCCCGTCAGTTCGTAGTACATCGGACAATTCGACCGCATGGAAATCGGGAGATCCTCCTCGTTGCGCATGACAACATGGTCTTCCGTCAGCTTCCAGCCTTGGGACCTGTAGAAATCGACGAGCGGTTCTTTGCAGTAAAGAATCGCGTACACGAATCCCCGCCGTTTCGCTTCGGCGAGCGTTTCGGCCAGGAGCTTGTGAGCCAAGCCGGAATGACGCTGGTCCGGGGCGACCGCGACCCCTTGGATGCTTGCGACGTAATAGCGAAAATTCCACGTCGTCGTAATCGCGCGAACCACGACCGCGATATGCCCGACGATCCGCTCGTCGATCCGGCAAAGCGTCGTGAAGATCGGCGCCGTCTTGTGCCAACGCCGATGTTGATGGAAAATCTCTTTCCATTCGGGAAAAATCTCCCCGAGAAACGTCTTGATACCCCCATCCAAAGCGGCATCCATCTCTCGCTCGTCAATGATTTGGATCATGGTTAGGAGTCAGGAGTCTGGGGTCAGGAGTCTATTTGTTATTTCTGGCTGCTGACTACCGGCTATTTTTTTAAGTGCTCGCTTACGCTTCCCGCTCTGATTTGTTTTAGCGATGAAACGCCTGGATGATGTCCCAGGCTTCTTCGGGGGTGTCGACGTATTTGAACAGCTCCAAGTCCTCGCGATTGATGACGCCGGTTTCAACGAGGTGATTGAAGTTGATCGTCTTTTCCCAAAAATCCCGACCGAAAATAATGACCGGGAGCGACTGCATTTTATTCGTTTGTCGCAGCGTCAACGCTTCGAACATCTCGTCGAACGTCCCGAATCCGCCGGGGAAGACGACCAATGCTTTGGCCCGGAGCAGGAAATGGAGCTTTCGGGTCGCGAAATAATGAAACTGAAAACACAACTGCGGCGAAATGTACGGGTTCGGCCGCTGCTCGTAGGGGAGCTTGATATTCAATCCGACGGACAATGCCCCCGCTTCATGCGCGCCGCGGTTCCCGGCTTCCATGATACCGGGGCCGCCGCCGGTACAGATCACGTAATCGTAGACGCCGTCGTGATTGACGTTCGGATTGCATTGGTTTCGCTGTGACACCAGCAAGGAAAACTCCCGAGCCAGCTCGTAATATTTGCTCATTTCCACATCCTGCAGCGCTTTGCGCAACGCGTTTTGAAACCGTTCTTCGCCCGGGTCTTTTTCGGCGTCGTTTTTCGCCTGTTGCAGTCTGGCGAGTGCGGTTTCCCGGTCAACGAACCGTGCGCTGCCGAAAACGATGATCGTCGAACGAATGCCGTATTGTTTGAAAAACCACTCCGGCTTGGAAACTTCCAGCTCAATCCGAATCGATCGGGCCGCATCGCTGAGAATGAACTGCTCGTCCTTGAACGCGATTTCATAACTCGGCGAATCAAGCAATTGTGCCAAAGAATCCCGGTCCGCCCCATTGGCTTTAAACTCCAGCGACGGATCAAGCATCGGAGCCATTTTTTCGTGATTGGAAAGCATGGTTTTTTTAATTACGAATTACGAATTACGAATTACGGGTGAAATAACAAATAATAAGAAATAAGAAATGTGCTCCTGACTCCTGACTCCTGACTCCTGACTACTGACTACTGACTCCTGATTCCACGAACTTCCTGTAATCTTCCGGGGTGTCGATTCCGTGAGGGGCTTTTTCGACGACGGTGACCATGATCGGATAACCGCCGTGCAGGACGCGGAGCTGTTCGAGCGATTCCGTTTTCTCTAGCGCGCAGGGCGGGAGGTTCGGGTACCGCAACAAAAAATCTTTGCGATAAGCGTACAAACCGAGGTGCAAATAAAACAGCGGCGGTTCCGACCGGAGCAGCGTGTCGCTCCAGGTGCGTGGGTGTGGAATCACGCTTCGGCTGAAATACAGCGCTTTTCCGGTGTGATCGAAAACGACCTTGACGCAGGCGGGATTTTCGAGCGTTTCCCGATCCCGAATCGGCGTACAGGCCGTCGACATGACCGCGTCGGGGTGGTCGAGGAGCAGTTGAATCACCGCGTCGATCGCATTGGGATCCATTTCCGGCTCGTCCCCTTGGACGTTGGCGATGATGTCGATTCCGTCGAGCGCCGCGGCGACTTCGGCGATCCGATCTGTTCCGCTCTGCGCGTTCGGATCGGTCATTTGAACCTTTCCGCCGAACTTTTCGACCGCTTCGTAAATCTCACGGTGATCGCAGGCGATGCAGACCCCTTTTGCCAAACGGCTTTTTTGAGCCGCTTCGTAAGCGTACTGGATCAACGGTTTCCCCGTCTCGTCGAGCAACATTTTACGCGGCAATCGCGTCGAAGCCAACCGGGCCGGAATAATGATGAAGGAATTCAATGGAGCAAAATAACAAATAACAAATAACAAATAGACAGAGCGGGAAGCGCAAGCGAGCGTTGAAGAAGTAGTCAGTAGTCGGTAGCCAGTAGTCGAAAATAAGAAATAAGAAATTACCTTCCTTTATGTTTCACACCTGTTTTATTTCTTATTTTCTTATTTAAAAACCTCTATCCTCTCTCCTCTTTCCTCAACAATTCGTCTCGTTCGCGGCGGGTGGCTTCGAGGTCGAACATCATGTACTTCATGTCAAGACGCAACTGGGAGAGCGTTTCCTGGACGTATTGGAGGATCCGTTGGCGGCGGGTAATGCTCTCGGCAGTTCGAGCGAGCGCTTTCTCGAAGACTGCCCGCGACTCGTCCGGCAAGGTTTCGATCAGGGAAAGAAGTTCGGAGAGTTCCGCTACTGTCGACAAATCTTGCATGGAATCGGAAGAAGTCAGGAAAAATAGGATTTTGGGGAAGAATTGCTCTTTTCACAGTTCGATAAATACGATACTCTTCGCCGTGTTTTTGCGTATTTTCAAGAGGCTGCGGTAATCTAGGTCAAGCATGCAGAAAACAATCAGGTTAAATATACTAAAACGCCGGTCCCCTCTCCCCGGTATTCCGGGGAGAGGGTTAGGGTGAGGGGAAATGAGGCGTCAAACAGCTCCACCCCCTCACCCTAGCCCTCTCCCCCGGAGTACCGGGGACGAGGGGACCAGATTTTAGATCGAAATCCCTCCCCGTTTACCATCCTTTGCTTGCCTTTTACCCATTTTTCGGCGTCCTCTCTAGGACCATTATAACATTTCTAATGCCGTCGCGTTTGTTTTTTTCGATCATTCTCGCCTTTTTTGCGACTGTGTCCGTTGTGGCTGCCGCTGGAATCGGCGGTTCGGGAAATACTGCGCTCATTATGACCGGCGTCCCCCCGGCTCCCGCCGATTTGGCGGCGAACAACACCCGCTGGAAACTGCTGAATATCGACAAACGTATCGCAATCGTTAAACACAGTATCGACAGTAAAGATTCGCGCGAGGGGGCCGCTTCGGAGTATGTTTCCATGGCCTTTCCGAAGAAAACGGATCTGTTCTTCGGTCGTGAAATCGATTTTCCGTGTCTGATCGAGGATCTGTCCCCCTCCGTTTGGGTCAAATCGAACCAAGCCGGGTTGACGCTGGGCGCTCAAATCGTCCTTCCGCGGGAAACAAACCCGAATACCGGACGACCGATCACGTTTCTCATCACCGGAGCCCGCTACTCGAAGGTCGGCGATTGGCAGAAACTCGACTTCTCGAGTCCGAATCTTTACAAACTTGCTCAACAAACCGCTCAAAACCTGCGCGGCGAACTGGAGTATAAGCTCGATTTCAGCAATATGTACGTTCGGCAACTGATTCTGTATGTCGAAGGTTTGCCGAATCCCGATAATCGCCCGTCTGAAAAGAAGCTTTGGATCGGAGAAACGAAAGTCGACGGCTGTGCTCCCATCTGGGGGGTTCTAGGTAAGGAAAGTAAGGAATTCGGTCGTTTGGAGCCGGAGTGTGCCGCTTACTGGTTCGAATTGGACCAACTGGAACAGCAGGAATACGCGAAACAAACGAATCCCTCCCAAGACGAAGCCGATTCCGAAGAGGAAACGGAACCGAAAAGCGAAGGATTTCCCAAGACCGCCTCGCCGGTTTATCAAATTCAGCGGATCGAGATGGTCGGCAGTTCTTCGCCGAAAGGGCCTGCCAAAACGGTCGAAGACCTTGCCAGTCGCGGGTTCAAGCCGAAATTCGATCCGGTCAATATGAGTGGTTTTCTTGCCAAAACGGTTTCCGGACCGGTGTTTTCCAAACATACGACCGAATACGAAACCGGTCAAGTCGTTTGGGATTTGACAAGCAACAGCGGTCGGCGTTTGGAGGATCCCTACAACGTCGAACTGAAAAAGAAGCTCAACGGGCAAGATGACGGGATGATGCGCATGGATCCGACGCAATCAATCCATTTGGTCAACTACAACGAGCGTCGTTTGCAGGAACCGAATTACGCGGATGCGACCGAAACGGTTTACTACTCGGACGGAGCCCAGGAGGTGACGCGAAATCAACTCCCGGTCCAAACGATCAAGCTCGAAGGGCAGATGATTCGGCTTTTCGACCAGAACGAAGGAGTCAAGAAATCGCTCGGAATTCGGGCAATCGAATATCGCGGCGAACCGTTGGAATTCCTTCGGAGCATGAGATTCAACACGATTTGGCTTTCCTCGACACCGAGCCGCGAGTTGCTCGAAGAAGCGATGCGAAAGCAATTCTGGATCATCTGTCCCCCGCCGGCGGAAATCGGCGTTGAAAGGCCGGATGCCCATGGAACGAGCGCTTACGATCGAATCGCTCCGACGCCGGCGGAATATCAAAACGTCCTTTGCTGGAATCTCGGCGAATACCTCGTCAAACCGAGCGTTTCCGAAATCGAATTACGCGCCCGAAAAATCCAGGCGGCGGACCGCAACGCCCGGCAGGGACGGCCCTTCATCTGCTCCATCGAGAGCGGCGGATTGGATTTCAGCAGCAAGATTCAGGACTTGATCGTCATGATGCGTCGTGAACCGCTGTTGACTTCGCTCGATCTGGTCGAATACGGTGCTTGGCTGAAAGATTACGAAAAGAAGCTGTTGCCGAGCACGCCCCGCTGGACCGCGGTTCAGACGCAGCCGGACGCCAATCTCGTCGCGCAGTGGGACCTGTTCGGCGGACATCGGGAGCAGCCGGTCGTCGTTTCGGTCGACCAGATGCGATTGATGGTCCGACAGGCGATTGCCGCCGGTTCGCACGGGCTGTTGTTCACCTCGCAAACGCCGCTGACGGACCAGAATCCGGAAACGGAATACCGTGTCAAGGCGTTGGCGCTGCTCAACCTCGAACTGATGCTCATCGAAGAATGGTTCGCCGAGGGGACCGTGATCGGACATTACGAATCGAACCATCCGCAACTGTCCGGCGTTCTGTTGTATCTGGACCGGGCTCGGTTGCTTCTTCCGCTTTGGAACGAAGTGAACAGCCAATACGCGATGGGGCAAGCGGCCGTGACAGGCGGGACGGAATTCAAAGTTTCGATTCCGGAAACATACGACAAACTTCTGTTGACTCCCGGCGTTTTCGAACGGGTTCCCGCCGAACGAGTCGCCGGCGGAACACGGCTGCGGATCAACGACGCGTCGATGACTTCGATGATCTTCATGACGGAAAACGTGTCGTTCCGCGGCCGGATCGAAACGCGCGCGCGGGATTACGGACCGACCATGGTGCAACTTGCGTTGGACTTGGCGCGAATGCGACTCGAATCGGATGAAAAAACGTTCCAGATGCTCAAACAGGCGGCGGACAGTCGGACGATTCCGACTTTGGCCAGCGACAATAATCCGCTGGTCAGATTTCCCGAACAGGAAACGCTCCTGAAAATGACGCGAGAGGATATCGCGCGGGGAGAGGATCTTTTCAAGCGGAACGATTTCTCGCACGCGTACCTTCAAGCGGAGCTTGCGACCCGGGGAATTCGCGGGGAGGAACGGGACATGTGGTATGTCGCGACGCGGTCCGACTCCAACCGTTCCCTGACGCCGGTTTCGACCGGCTTCACGACGATCCCGTTTTACATTTCGATGTACAACAATTTCCGAACCGCGACGCAAGGGCAGGAAATGTTGTTGTACGGCGATTTTGAATGTCCGCTGGCCAACTGGAAAGCGGTCGGTTGGCGTCATGAACAACACCAGTGGGAGAAGGACATTACTTCCCACGCGCGTTTCGTGTCGGAAGATCCGCGGCCCGGCAGCACCGGCTCCCGAAATTTACGTCTGTACGTCGAATCGTCGAAACCGGAAAGCAATCTCCAGGTGGAAACAGCCCCGATCTGGATCACGACCCCGGCGATCCCGGTCAATACGGGCCAATTATTGTGCGTGTCCGGTTGGATCAACATCCGCGAGCGGATCAAAGGGAGCGCCGACGGTTTGATCATTTGGGACTCGATCGGCGGCGACCCGTTGGCGCTGCGATTTTACCAGACCAACGGTTGGCGTCAGTTCGCATTTTTCCGATACGCGCCGTCCGACGGACTGTTCGAGACCCGGTTTTACCTCAGCGGAATCGGAGAAGCGTGGATCGACGACATTTCGATCCGCCCGGTGCTCTTCGGAACCGCGCCGGAAGTCCCGTTGGAACAACCCGCGCCGACCCCGCCGACTCGTTGGCTCAATCCGTCGATTCTCAATCCGCTCCAATATCTCCCCGGTCGCCAGCAAGAGCAACCGGCGAATTGACGGCGTATTGCTTCCGTTGTTTCTTTCCGATTCCACCTTGTTTCCGCCCGTTTTTCTGTCGGAAAAGCGGGAACACCTCACGCTCGAACGTCAACAAGGCCGACCGCCTTCCTGGTACGATATATCGTGAGCGGATACGGTTTTCAAGGCCAACTCTTCCAGCTCCTCCGGATCGACGATCCACCCGCGGCAGGCTTTGGCACCACAGAGACATTTCATGGCCCGATCGGCGGGCCAGGAATAATCGATCGTCAATTCTTCGCCCGGCAGGATGTCCCGGGTCGTTTCGACCCAGATTTCGACGCCGTTTTCGTCGTCGTTGTACGGCGGCTCCTCGTCCTCTTCGTCGTCGAAAAACGCATCGTCGGCTTCCTCGTCTTCGTCGCATTCGATTTCGTCCGCCGCGCCGTCGCCGAAGAAACATTCGTCGTCTTCGAGCAGTTCACCGTCCGGATCGTCGTCTTCGCCGTACAGGTCGTCTTTGGTGATGCTACACTGTTCGAGGTTGCCTTCGGTTTCCGTTCCGTCGAGTTCGTCTTCGGTGACGTAGTGCATCAGGGAGCAGTTCGGCTCGCACGAATGGTTCAAATAACAAAACGGCGGCGCCGGTTCCAGCACGATCCCGTCCCCCGCGGCGATGCAGTAGTCGCTGCTGTATTCGGCATCCTCGATCACGACACCACGAGCCCGACCGATCGGCGTCCCGGCGGGGATGAACGCATAGGAAAAAACCCCGAATCCGTACGCGGTCTTTCCGACCTTCACCCCGGTCGGAAACACCCGATCCAAGTCGGTCGGCTTGCGGAAGAAATCGAGATCTTTGATGTTGTTCATGGTTCCTACATGACAAATGAGAAATGATAAATGACAAATATAGGGAGCGAAACGTTTACGAATTAGCGGTTAAGGGCAGACAGCTGGATTGTGTATACTGTTTTTCATTTGTCATTTGTCATTTCTCATTTTTCCCCGATAGACCGCGTGTCCTAAACGGTTTTTCGGGGAGGTGATTTCGCCTTCGGTTTCATCTTGTTGAAGCACATTGACGTAGGAGCCGAACAGGGCGTCGCAGCAATCGGCGGAGTGGACCAGCACGGCTTCGAGCGACATCGGCGGCTTCGGGGCGCCCCAGTCCGGGAATCGGCTGTGCGTCAGGACGATATGCTCCAACTGCATCTGCACGTCCGGCTCCAGCTCGACCAGCTTGCCGTAGTCCCGCACGAAATCGCGACCGAGCACGGCGTGTCCGATCAGATCCCCTTCGGTCGTGTGATGGGCGGAAACGGCGTCGGTGCGCAGTTCCCGAATCTTGCCGATGTCGTGCAGGATCGCCCCGGCGACGACCAACGGTTTGGAAAACGAAACCGGCAACTTAGGATACGCTAAAACATAATGGTCCGCAAGGAAGACCGCCGTTTTCGCGACCGAAAGCGTGTGCTCCAGCAGCCCCCCGGCAAACGCGTGATGGTGGTGTCGCGCCGCGGCGGCTCCCAGGATCGCCTGGCGATGATCCTTGAAAATCCGGGTGATCAGGTTCAGCAGCTTGCCCTTGCCGACGTGTGCTTTCGCAATGGCAAGCAGTTCGTCGTACATCGCGTCGACCGGAACGAGCGAGCCGGGGCGACACAGGGCGGGATCGAAACCGTCCTGACGGTCCGACTCCATGACTTCACGGATCCGATGAATTTCTAACTGGCTGCCGTATTTTTCGGTCTGACGCAGCTTGACGCGGATCTTATAGAACGAGCCGGGAGTCCAGTTTTTCCGGCAATCGGCGTGCAACGGACTGTCGGGCCAGATCGGGACGGACGGGATTTCCCGATTCACGTCTCGAAAAACGACACGGAAGAACGGCTGTCCTTTTTTCGGCGAGATCAATTCCTTTTCCGCCAGCAAGACGAACGCGTCCGCTTCCTGTTCCGGTTCCAGATCGGAAAGAGTCGAAATCGTCATCGCGGCCATGGAACACCCCTTATCGCATGTAAATATGTGCATTTAAAATCAGAGCCGCGCACGCAGTAAGCGATGTTCAAGTTGCCAATTCGCAGCGTTTTGCATTGTGTGAGCCACAATACCGCTTACTGCGTGCGCGGCTCTGATTCGAACGAGACATTTTTCGGGCGGGCGAGGCGCCCACCCTCCATGAACTTAACCTCACTCCGCGCGGAGCGTGATGAAATCGAACGGGTCGATCGTGATCGTGTTGCCGGTTTTCTCCACGCGGTCCTCCCACGGATTCGAGAAGTACAACTGCTCGACCTTCTTCACGAAATCGAGCGTCACCGTTTGCGCTTTGTCCGTCGGGTTGTAAAGCCGAAGAATCAAACCGCTTTCGGTTCGCGTCGGTTTGACGCGGGTCACGAGTACTTCCTCATTGTCGATTTTTACAACTTTTTCGCGAGCGAACTCGAAAAAGCCACCTTGCTGGATAAATCGCTGTGATTTCGCAGAGTCATACTTTCCAACGTAGGGGTGTATGACGTACGAAAAAACCATTTCCCCGTCCTGTCCCGCCTTGTAGTTCGTTTCCCAATGGTTGTTGCACACCCACGAATAGATCGTTCCGTTCGGATCGATGTGGTCCCTCCATTGTGTAAGATCCTTGTTCCACGCATCGGCGAACAAGATCGGCGAGAACTGGGCCAACGGAGCTTCAAGCGTCACCCAATCGATTCCGAATTCTTCGTTGGACAAGTTGCAGAACCGCTGGACGCAGTAATAGTTCCGATTCGCGCCGAGGAGCTGGTCCTTTTCAACTTGCACCATCGCCCAAGGGGTGTCCACCCGCCAAACGCCGCCGGGGACATTGAACGGAAAACCGAAAAAGATCCCTTCCGGTTTCCGCTCCATTTCCTTGTCCATCTGATTCATGATTTGAACGACATCTGCATTTCCATATACATTAATGTAGCGAGTGAGCGATTTGCAGTTCGGAGCGGTCGATTCGATTCTGAGTCGGGCGAATTTTCCATCTTCGAAAATGAACGATTCGATTTTCATTTCGCCTTCGATTCTCGCCCGATTTTCTTTTGCGTTTCTTCCGATGATGCAAAGATAATCGTTCAAACCGGAATTACCGTCGTCGCCTGGGTTAACCAGATCGACGTCGATTCCTTTGCGTTTCAAGGAGACAATTGCGCCGGTTTTTTTGTCGATCCGAACCGTCAACACATCGTTCCCGACGATCCCCTTTTCCGCATCGGCATACGCTTTTCCGAAATCTCCCAAACCGGGATATCCCGCGAAATCAAAATTTTCGGTAAGTGATTCGTGCATCACACGGGCGGCGCGTTTGGCGAATTCCTGTTTATAATCGTCCTGTTGCGTGACAAAATCGCTATCCGGCGCGGAAATGCTGTTAAAAGCTCCCCAGGTATGTTCGTCGTACATGATGATGTCGGTCCAAATCGCATCGATCACATCGAGCTTGTCACGATATTTTTGCGGATCGTTCGCGGCCAAATTGGCTTCCAACGCCGGCAGCATCATTTTGCTTCTCCGGTTGATTCCCGTCGCTTCGGACGTGCTTGCCGCGCCGTCTTCCCAGTATGGGGTGTAATCGCCGCGGATGATTGGGAACTGGTCGCCGTAGCGTTTTTCAAGTTCCGCCATGAAATCGCTGTTGCGAGAAAGAATCAATTTCGGATAGTAGAACTTTTCGTTCCATTCCTTCACGACGTCCGACACTACGCGGTTCGGGCGGCCGTTGTCCCCCTCGATTCCGTACCGGATCGGGATCAGGTCCAACGGAAAGACCCGCGGCGTATCGGTTCGCGGAATGTGATCCTTTCCGTCGAGGATGTAGAAGATTTCCGCTTCCGAAATCCGGTGTCCGAGTTGTTTGCCGTGGAATTGGTGATACCCCGTATCGGCCAGATAGCAGAGCACGCGTTCCTTCCCGGACGGCGATTCCCACCAGAACGGTTTTTCGCCCCACTCGTAAAGGCGTCCGACGCGGTGTCCGCAGTTCGGCCCCATCGTCATGTACTTGATACCGCACTTCGCGAGAACCGGAACGAGTCCCCAGGTGTAACCGGGAACGTCCGTCTGCATCGCGCTGTCGACGACGATTCCGTGTTCCCGACCGAAACGGATCGCGCTGCCCATCAGCTCGAACAGTTCTTCGTCCGAATACATCCCGGTCATCGCCTGGGCGTAAAGCACGTCGATGTGAATGTCGCGATCTTTCGCCGCCTTGACGAACGCCGCTTTTTCCTCGGGGGTCGCCCGGCGGAGAAATTCCTCGACGGCCCACATTCCTTCCGGATGGAATTTGAATCGGGCTTCCGGCGGATAATTCTTCGTTTCGTCGATGTATTTCAAGGCGTCGCGAAGCGACTGGACTTGTCGTTCGAGAATATCGACCTGGGTGTGCGTGTAACCGATATCGAGATGCGTCTGGTGAATCAGGTGGATTTCCCATTTCCGTTCGACGGGAAGTTCGGCCGTTTTCGCTTCGATTTTTCGGCCCGGCAGTTCGAGCACGGCATTGACTTTGACCGGCTTGTCGCACGTCGCTTCTTCGACCGGCAACAGCACTTCGGCACCGGCGAAATGGTCTTCCGGATTGATCATGGTCCGGAGTTTTTTCGTTTCGGATTCGCCGACTTGATATTCGACGTTAAGCCAAGCGGGCTGCGCGAGACATTCGCCTTGATAATCGACCCGAATTTTCCGGGCCGGGGTTTTCCCGTCCGCCGCTTTGAGGATGCCGCGTTCGGGGTTGATTTGGATCGCTTCGACCCGGCCCGTTTTGCTGCGGAATTGGATGCAATCGTACACGAACCACGCTCCGGCGGCGTTGGTCAGCGTGAGCACGTTTCCGGTCGGTTTGACGGCGATCGCGGGAAGCGTGAGCGAAAACGCTTTCGCCTGTGCGGCGCCCGGGTTGGTGAGGATCGCGTCGGTTCGGGCGTTGTTTTCCGTTTGGATCACGCCGCGTTTGCCGTTCAGGTCGACATCGATGCTCGGCGGAGAACCCGGCTGCCCCCACCCTTTGAGAATCAGTTCGTAAGCGCTCGGCTCCGCTTCGCCGGCATTGGCTTTCGGCAGATCGAATTGGATCGTGAACGTGTGCAATTTCGCGCCGGCCCAGGAATCGGCGGGACCGGGATGGATGTACGGCCATTCGGTTTTCGTATTGAGCGAACCGATTTGCACGGTCGGATCGGTCGGAAAATTTTTCACGAAATCGTTGTAATTTCCGGCCGCGGAGAATTCCTGGTAATTTCCATCGTCGTTGCCGATCGACCAGATTTCAGCCGCCGTTACGGTTTGAACCGTCCAAGCGATAAGGATCGCAACAAAAAAACGTGTCAGTCTCATGGATTTCGAGTGGTTCAGAGGGGAGATGTGGGAAATTGACGAAGAGAAGAACCTCTTTATAGGTGTTCCCGCTCCGGAAAACAAGTGATTGACCGGCATTTTTTCAAGAATCTCTTTCGGATCGGAAACAGGCTTCCGCTTTGATTCGCAGCGGTGGTCGGCGATGTTTTGGGCTTAACGCCGGATCATCTTCCGGAAACGCGGCTGCTCCATGAGAACGTAGCCGTACGCGCTCATGGCCAGCGGGATGAAAATCGCGGTCGGCGTCAGACAAAACGGAACGAAAAAAGGAAACGCGAATCCGAGGACGACGGAACGCTCGCCGATCAAATACGTTTCAAATATCGGCAGGCCCAAGAGCAGGAGATTCGAGACCGTTCCCAGCCAGAGACCGAACCGGCTTTTCAAAAGCCCGATATAAAAGAAAACAAGCAAGAAAACCAGTCCGAGCAGCAGATTCGCCGTCGCCGCGATCGGACCGCTGGAACCGAACACGGCGACCAAACCGGCGGGGAGCGTGATCGTTAAAAGCTGGATCCCGGCATAAATCGTCGGCCAGTGGTAAAGGATTTGCGTGAGTTCTTCCTCGACGCGTCGGGCGGCTTCTTCCCTTTGGGCCAACGTCATCCAAGTCAGCAGCCGAGCCGTGTACAATTCGAAATTCGGGTTCTCCGAAATGTCGATTCCCCATTTGCCGCGACCGGGAATATGCAGCCGGATCCAGCCGTATCGCACTTCCAGCCAACGACTTGCGATTTGACGGGAGACTTGATAAAATTCCTTCGCGTTCGGATTGTCGTCCTGAAACGGTCCTTCAATGGTCAGTACGTCCTGATCGACGATCAACGTATATTCCCGCTTCCAGCCGATGAACCGAAGGTGCTGCCCCTTGAGCACGATCGGCATCGCCGGCTCCGGACTCCCCGCCGGAATCGAAAAGGAAATATCGATGATCTCGGACATTTTTATAATTATGAATTATGAATTATGAATGGTGAACTGAGGGAAAGGGGAAAAGGGATGCAATGATTTTTTCGATAGTAATTCATAATTCATAATTCATAATTAAAAAATGTCTTCTTCTCTCCTGCTTTTCACGTTTATCGTTTACACGCTCCTTTTGTTCGGGATTGCGTGGGGGACTTCGCGGAAGGCGGATAATCGGAGCTATTTTACCGGCAATCGCAAATCGAACTGGCTGCTCGTCGCTTACGGAATGATCGGCGCTTCGTTGTCCGGCGTGACGTTCATGTCGGTCCCGGGCAACGTAATGAAGGAAAAATTCTTTTACGTCCCGATGCTCCTCGGGTTCGCCGTCGGATACCTGGCAATCGCGTTCGTTTTGGTTCCATTGTACTATCGAATGAATTTAACGTCGATATACACCTATCTACTGGAACGTTTCGGCGAATGCAGCTATAAAACGGGCGCCGCGTTTTTCATCGTTTCCCGCCTGCTCGGGGCGACGCTCCGGACGTTTCTGGTCGTGAGCGTTTTGCATGTGTTCGTTCTGTCCGGGATGGGAATCCCATTCTGGCTCGCCGGGGCGGTGTTCGTTATTCTGGCGATCCTTTACACGTTTTACGGCGGCGTCAAAACGATCGTTTGGACCGACTCGATGCAAACGACGTTTATGATTCTCGGCGTGGTCGTCGCGACCGTTATGGTTTGCCGCCAACTCGGATTCGGAGTCGTCGAAATGGTCTCGAGCGTCTTTTCCAGCGAACATGCCCAAATGTTCGATTCCGATTGGGGGAGTAAAACGAATTGGGTCAAGCGATTCGTCAGCGGCGTGTTCACGTCGATCGCCATGACCGGGCTCGACCAGTCGATGATGCAAAAAAGTTTGAGTTGCGCGAATATCCGCGACGCCCAAAAGAATATCCTCACCACGACCGTGCTGATGGGCGTGGTCAATATGCTTTTTCTTTCCCTGGGAGCGCTGCTTGCGATTTACGTGGTCGCCGAAGGAATCGAGATTCCGCTGCTTCCGTCGGGAGAGGTGATGGATACCGACAAGATTTTCCCGATCGTTGCGCTGGAATACCTCGGCCCGACGGCGGCTTTGTGTTTTTTCATCGGGATCATTTCCGCCGCGTACCCGAGTTGTGCGGGCGCGTTGACTTCGCTCACGACTTCGATCTGTATCGATATGATCGAGATGGATAAAAAGAGTTGGTCCGAAGCCCGGCAGCGGCGTGTCCGGATGCTCGTACAGGTGTTTGTCGCCGTCGCGTTTCTCGGGATGATGATTGTTTTTAATATTCTCAAGAACGAAGCGATTATCAATATGGTGTTCAAGATCGCCGCGTACACTTACGGTCCGCTGCTCGGGCTGTTCCTGTTCGGCTTGTACGTTCCGTGGAGGGTTCGCGATTCCTTCGTCCCGTGGATATGCGTCCTTTCGCCGGTGCTGTGTTTCGCTCTGGAAACTTACACGATTTCGGCATGGAATTTCGAATTCGGGTTTTCACTCCTGCTCGTCAACGCCGCTTTGACGATGCTCGGACTGCTTTGCGTGAAAATGTCAATTTTTCCGGGCGACAAAAACACAGTTGGCTGAGGTACTCCGAAGAATCCGATTTCAATCCATGCCCGATTGGCAATGCGCTCCCAAGGAACGTCCGACCGGATTCAACTTCCGCTAAAATCCACACAAGTCGACTCTCGTGCGATCTTTTTCGTGATAATTTCACGGGAATCTCCCGATAGTACTAATCTTGTGTCAAAAATTATCGTATTTGGGGGGCAGGCTTGGTATTTTTTCATTCTCCGTTTTCTGCAAACAATGATGAACAACGGGGCCGGATCGAGCATCTGATGCGGGGAATCAAGAAAACAGTGGCCGACCACAATCTGCTCCCGAGACTCCCGGACGAACAGCGGATCACGAATTACACGCTGAAAATGTCCTCCGGCGGATCGCTCAGCATCGAAGACGTCAAAACGCGTGGGAACGACCCGGTCGAAAATCTTGAGACCCAGCGGATGCTCAACCAAATGCTCGACGGTATCGCCGACGTGAATTTTCGAAAAGAAGCGAGCGAGCTTGCTGCCGCGATGCTTGAAGTTCACGACGACGAACACGGCGACGTCGAGGAATATGCGCACGACATCCTGATTGAAAGCAGTGCGGGCCAAATTTTCTCCTCGGTCAAGATTCTCTCGCCCGACGCAGACGACGCGGCGATGAAAGACTTGTTGGTCGTCGGGCAGGAAGTCGCCAATCAACTCGGCAGCTATTTCCGCTCGAATTTCGGACTGGACCGAGACTTCGACATCGACATCGATAAGGACGGACAGATTTCGTTCGATAAATCCGGATTCGCCGACAAGCCGGGGATGGCCGACCTGATCAACAAGACGTTCGACGCCCTGAACGAACGGATGAAATCGGACGACCCGAAAGGTGTCAATGAAACGAAATTCGAAACGCATCTTCCGAGCGAGCTGGACGGCGTTTTGGAAAAGCTCTGCGAATTCCAGGAAATCCGGGCGAAACTCCACGAACCGGCGTTGAAAAACGCGACGTATCGATTTACGATCAGAAAGTAATCTGGTCGCGACGAGAACCGGAGCCCTGAATCGGTTTGATCTGTTGGCCGTTGATCAGGATCTCGAATTTGAAGTTCGACGGAACGTCGCGAAGGATCGCCCCTTTTCTGTTCAGTTGAATCGGAAACGGCGATGCAAGCGTTTCCGAGCCGTTGGAAACGACGGAGAGCGCATCGATCCGTCCTTCGATCGCGCTGCGCAATGATACCAGACCGCACGGATTCAGGTTCGGCGACAGCCGCGTCTGCGAATCCAGCGCAAATGCGTCCGGTAAACAGCCGATGAAACCTTCGTCCGGATGCTGAATCTGTTCGGCGGCGATCAAGATTCCCGTTGCGATTTTATTCCAGTCAAGCGACGAATCGTGTTGCGCAAGAAGCGTGAGCGCGTATCCGTAGATCACGCCGGACCACGGCTGCGCGACGCCGAACCAGGTCCGTTCCCGCTGGGACGCCCCGAACATCGGGACGGTCGCGTATTTCCGGATCGTTTTTTCCTCGCCCCATTGGTAAACGAACGGAAGGCCGGACAGCGCGTACCGTTTCGCTTCTTCCAGGTATTCCGGCTTTTGCGTCAACTCATACCCGCGACAAAACGCCCAGGTCGCGTAAGCGGCGGACAAAAGATCCGGCGTATGAAGCGGCGTTTCCCAATAGAAACCACCGCGAGGGACCGGAGAGCCGCTTAAAACGCCGAGCGTTTTTTCCGCCGCCGCCAACACTTTCCGGTCGCCGGTCGTTCGGGCGTAATCGAGCAAAACGCCGCTTTTCGGGCGGCGTACCCGAACGAATTTTTGTTCCGATTGTCCGAGTTCGCCGCCGAATTTCCCGCAAACTCCTGGTAATAATCCTGTTCCGGAAAAAGGCTGTGCCGTGTGAACGAACCGTCGGGCTTCATTTCCTCAATCGCTTTTCGGACATCTTCGCCTCGCAAATCCTTCCACTGCTGGACCTGGTCGGTCAGGAAATAGATCGCGTCGTTCGTCAAAACGCTCCCTTCGGGCTCAAGCCCGGCGACTCGCGGCAGTTCCCCTTTCAGCCGGTAGAGCGTCGAGAGAACATCGGCGTAAGGCTCTTTCGGTTGGTCGTTTTCCGCGTAATACCCCCAACTCACTTTGTCGTTGCCGAGCAGCGGTCCGTCGAACGCCGCGAGGCAAAGCCGCTGCTGCTCTTCGGCCGTTCTCGGAGCGGTCGGCGGGTCGGCGATTCCGTGCTTGACAACGGCCCAACGGATCATCTCCGTGATCGGATCCTGCCCGGAAACCGGCTCGACAAGCCGGATCGTCGCGTCGAGTTTCCCCCCTATAAGCGACATGCGATGGTCGTCAGCCAAATCGAAACGGTTCGGAGAGGAATACGTCGGCTGCAACCGCATATTGTTCCATGTGAGCCCGACGCTGAGCGATTCCGTTGCGATTGCGGCCAGAGGAAACGTGATCCAATCCGGCGGAGGGACGCTTCGATTGTTGTTCGGTTCCTGCACGTCAATGTTCGAGGAGCTCACGTCCCCCGGGCCAAGATATTCCACGCCGCAAAGTACCCCCCCCGCCAAACGGCCGGGAACGCGGAGTACCGGCCCTTCCAGCGGAGCGGTTTTCGCGGCTTGGGACGGAATCGGTTCGACATGAAAATCGATTTCGTTTCCCCGAATCGCAAGCGTCAACTTCGCATCGGGAGCCGTGAAATGCAGTTCGCGGTCCGTCGAAGCGGGATCGAGTTGAAACTCCGGCAAAACGCCGCTTCGATGAACCAAGGGAGCCAACAAGGCGAGCAGTCGCAGTTCCGTTTCACCAGCTTTGGGCGGCTGCATAATCCGGGCAATGCGGGCGTCGGGCGAGATTTCGAGCACCCAGCCGGGATCGTTCGGCAAACCGGACGCAATGGGCCGCTTGAGCCAATCGGTTTTCCCTTCCGGATTGTAAAAGTACATCGGATGGTTGACTTCCGGGAAATCGGGAACGATCAATTTCAGATCGGCCAACTCCAGCGTACCGTAATTCCGGATCGGGAGCGTCAGTTCCAACGATCCTTTGGACGGTAGGTTCTTTTCGCCGGTCGTCGAACCTTCGGTAAAAGAAACCGGTTTGAGCGAAGAGTTCACGATGGTGTATTTCATCACATCGCCTTCCCGAACCGCGTCTTTGACCAGAAGCGGAAAGGGAACCTGGGCGGTCAGCTCGATGTCGTCGAACGACCAGGACCCGGTCGGGGCGGTCATTTTGAACGACAAACAGGTCAAATGTCCCGTAACCGGCAGGATCATTTCGTATTCATGCCAAAGATCGTCCGTCTGAAACGATAATTTGACGCGGTGAAGCGGATCCCGCTGCGGAATTTCCTGGGTCAGCCAAAAGATTTCACAGACGGCTTCGTCCCGGGTTTTGACTTTCATCCGGAGCCGTAATTGCGTACAGGGGGTGTCGAAGAGGTGATAAAACGCCGGATCCCGACCCGCCGCTTCGACATGGAGCGTCTGATTGACCAACCTGAGCCGGGCCCGCGTTTCCGGGACCCAACCTTCCAGATCGACGTCGAACGTCTGCATTCCGAGAGACCGTTGAAAAATCGGCGACACGAACCCGCCGGAAATCTGCGCCGCCGGAAGCCCCTGCGAAGCCGAAGAAACGAAAATCAAAACAACAATCAGTACTCGCGGCATATTCCAAAGTGTTCCCATAGGGTTTCGGTCGCCAGAAACCGGAGGTCATTCTCAGAGGGACTGTGGTAAAATGGGTAAATAGACAAACAATGTTGGTAAACTGGGAACGGAAAACATGGTCCCCTCGCCCCCGGTATTCCGGGGGAGAGGGTTAGGGTGAGGGGGGGGAGCTGTTTGACGCATCATTTCCCCTCACCCTAGCCCTCTCCCCGGAAATCCCGGGGAGAGGGGACCGGCGTTTTGGCCACTTCAACCTGTTTATTCTCCCTGAATTACCACAGCCCCACTTACAATGACAACACATATTCGACGAGGTCGTCGATTTCCTGTTCGCTGAGTTTGGAGAAACGGTCACCGGAATCGACGTGTTTTCCTTCGATGATCATTTGCTTGATCGTGATGTAACGACCGTCGTGCAGATACGGCGAAGTTCGCCAAACTTCCACGAGCGTCGGGGTGTCAAAGTCGGATTGCGTGTCCCGGTAATTCCGGGTTCCGACGTCGTGCATCTGCAAATCAGTGAACAGTGGAGCCGGATGGCAGTCGCTGCAACCGGTGCTGGCACTATTGAAGAGAATTTTTCCCCGCTTGGCCGATTCGCTCAGTTCGCCGTTCACCAGATACGGACTCGGAATCGGTTGGAGTGATTTCAAATACTCGTCGATCGCTTCCGCTTCCTTTTCCGGACGCTTGGCGAACAGGATCGATTTCAACCCGCTGCGAACGGCGGTTTCCGCGTCTTTGCGCACGCCGGAAATCATCGACGGCGGCGTTTCATGGGAAAGGAGCATGCTTTTCGTATTCTTCGGATTGCCGATTCCGTCGTTGAGCAAGTCCCAGTTGAGCGTATCGGCGCGACCGTCCGGATGACACGTCGTACAGCTTTGCCAATGTTGGTAACAGAGCAGGGCGTCATGGAACAGTTGGTTGCCGAAACGAATTTCGGTCAACACCGGCTTGGGACCGAGTCGGGCGATCCGGCGTTCGAAACGGATCCCTTTCATCAAATCCAGCGGCGTCATTTCCTCGAACATCAGCGGCAGCGCCGTGGTGTCGGCCAAAACGAGCGGCTCTTCCAGACGAACCGGTTGCTCGTAGGTTTCCGGATTGAGCATGAAGCCGCGCGACTGTTCGATCGGTTCGGTAAATTGGCAATCGATCCGCCCGACGGAATCTTCGTAATACGCCGTGTAATAGATACTCGTTCCGTGAATCGCGAGTTGCCGGGCGCCGTAAACGCCGACGGGGATCCGCATCCGGCTCGGCAACGATTCATCGCCGGGAGAGTAAAACACCGCCGTCAACGCTCCGAAACCGGGCCGGCTCGAATGCGGACGCGCATCGAGGATTTTGAAAATCTTCGGAAGATTCAAAAGTGTGATCTCACAAGAACCCGAATGGGCGATCGCGAGGAATCTTGAATCGGAAGAACAGGTGATGCCCCACGGATTCCCGGCTCCGAGTCCCATATCGTCGAGGTAAAACGTATCGGCGTATTGATCGACTTCCATATCGATCGCGGCGATCATGTTCTCGATCATCCATCCGCCGTCGACGTGCGTGGGGACGTTGTCGAAGTGGGAAAGCAGGCAAGTGAGAAACGCGTAACGCCCGTCCGGCGTTATGACCACGTCGCGGCCGTTGATGATTCCGTTGCGCAGTCGCATTTTTTTCACGTCCCCGGTCGCGGTGTCATAAAGCCGGATCGTCAGCGTGATTCCCGACTCGACCGCCTGATCTTCCGGGTTTTGCGGAACGACGATCAGTTTTTTGCCATCCGGCGTCACGGCCAGGGCGATCGGCTCGCGACCGAACGGGAAGCGGCGAAGTTCTTCGCCTTGAGCGAGATCGACGACGGAAATATCGCCGCCGAACCGATTGGCGACATACGCGATCGGAGAGTCGCCGTTTTTGGGATCAAAAACGTCCACGGCGGCGGGATAATAACCGACGGGAATTTCCTTGACGATTTTCAGCGAATCGCAATCGACCAGCAGGAGTTTGCCGGAACTTTCTCCGCCGACCAGGGCGAGCATTTTGCCGTCCTGGAACATCTTGATCCGCTCCGGCTTGATCGGCAAATCGAGCACCGTCGCGGGAGCACTGCCGTCGGTCCGCACCTTCCGGAGTCGGGCGGCATCGAATTCGGCGACGTAAAGAAAGTCCCCCGACGGATCGACCGCCAGATCGGACGGACCGATATACTTGCCCGTATCGATCGGATAATCCAGTGTTTCCTCCTCGGCAATCTCCGCGAAAAGAACCGTCGAAAAGAGCCCCAAACAAACGACCCAAACAAACCCACCAAACCAACGCATTAAAAACATAACCCGGGAGCCCCGGTAGGCGGGTGGAGCTTCCGCTCCGATAAGTAAGCCGCGAGATGGTCGTTTCACTCCCGAT
This sequence comes from Thermoguttaceae bacterium, assembly GCA_031549565.1. Classification (GTDB taxonomy): domain Bacteria; phylum Planctomycetota; class Planctomycetia; order Pirellulales; family Thermoguttaceae; genus JAVBSX01. The sequence goes on along the minus strand of JAVBPO010000005.1, from coordinate 5,318 downwards.
CTCGCTAACATTGCAAAAAAATTCACAATCTTCACCAAGAGTTGTATCAGGTGCCCTCGTAGAAAAAAACAGGAACAGCGGTCGTTTTAGCCTTTTTTTCCGGAAAAATCAAGGTGGACGCTTGGTGGGCCTAATTTTGTCTAAACCACAACTTGGTTTGAGTGCACCGTCGGGTACATCCCATTCCGCTCTTTCTTGACACACCCTGTATTTCGGGTAACATCGGTTCCACTTTGTCTGTCCTCTGCCCTCTGTCCTCTATCCCCAGATAATGTCCAAAGAAGAATCGACCGGAACCGGTGTTGTTTTAGAAGCGTCGCGACGTGAGAAGTTGCGTAAAATCGAAGAACTCGGATTCGATCCGTGGGGACAACGGTTCGACGGACACCTAACTACCGCCGAAATCCGCGTCAAACAGCCGGAAATCCAGACCGACCCGAACGATCACAACGCCCAAACCGGGCCGAAAGTCCGTGCCGCGGGTCGGATCATTTTGCAGCGAAAAAAAGGAAAGCTGCTCTTCCTCGATATTTGGGATTGGTCCGGAAAAATTCAAGTCCTTATCGGCGCAAGTCAGGTCGGTGAAAAGAATTGGGAGCTCGCCCAGTGTTTCGATCTGGGCGACATCGTCGGCGTCGACGGGGAACTGCGAACGACGCGAACCGGCGAATTGTCGATTTTCGCCGAAAATTTGTATTTCCTCACCAAGTCGATCGAAACGCCCCCCGCGAAGTTTCACGGATTGACCGATCCCGAACTGCGGAGCCGGTTGCGGTACATGGACCTGGTCCACACAGACGGCGTTTTGGAGCGAATGCTCAACCGAACGAAAATCGTCCACTCGATCCGCCAAACGCTCGCCGACGAGCGGTTCGTCGAAGTCGAAGGCCCGACGTTGCACGCAATCGCCGGGGGAGCCGCCGCGAAGCCGTTTATCACGCACCATAACGCTCTGAACATCGACTTGTACCTCCGGATCGCGTTGGAACTGCACCTGAAGCGGCTCATGGTCGGCGGAATCGAGCGGGTCTACGAAATGGGACGCGTGTTCCGCAACGAAGGGATCGACCAGACGCATAACCCGGAATTCACGATGCTCGAACTGTACCAGGCGTACGGCGATTATCGGAGCATGATGGAAATCACGGAAAAAATCATTACCGGCGCCCTTCGCGCGACCGGGCAGGAGTTGAAAATCGAGTGGGACGGCAAGGAAATCGATTTCACGCCGCCGTTTGCGAGGAAAACGTATTTCGAGCTGTTCCAAGAGCATACCGGCGCCGATCCGAGGAATGAAACGGCCGTATTCGAGTACGCCAAATCGATCCATCTGGACCCGAACGGAAAGCACCCGGACGTGGTCCGCAACGAAATTTTCGAGGCAAAAGTCGAAGACGCCCTGCTCGGTCCGGTGTTCGTGATGGACTACCCGGCGAGCATCTGCCCGCTGACGAAACGGAAAAAGGAGAACCCGGCGATCGCGGAGCGGTTCGAGCTTTTCGTACACGGCATGGAAGTCGCCAATGCGTACACGGAACTGAACGATCCGGACTTGCAGGAAAAGCTGTTCCGACAACAGTTGGCCGGACAAAAGGAAGAGGACAGCATGTCGAAGATGGATCACGATTTCATCCGCGCGCTCCGACATGGAATGCCCCCCGCCGGCGGGCTCGGCATCGGAATCGACCGGCTCGTGATGATCCTGACGAACACGACGTCGATCCGCGAAGTGATCCTCTTCCCGCTGTTGCGACCGGAACAGGCGTGATAGGATTTCCGTTAGCCGGTTCGCCTGCGAACCGCTGTAGCGAACCGTTTGTCAAAAAAACGATATGCCCGTCGCAGGCGACGGGGCTAACAAAAATATGAACGAACAAAACGTCGCGGAACTGATTGCCAAACTGGAAGCGAATATCTCGAAAGTCGTTTTCGGGAAATCGCATGTCGTACGCCAATGCCTCGTCGCGCTGTTCGCCGGGGAGCACGTTCTTCTGGAAGACGTGCCCGGTGTCGGTAAAACGTTGATTGGACGGGCGATTGCCAAGAGCGTTTCCGGAAATTTCAAACGACTGCAATTCACGCCGGATCTGCTCCCGGCCGACATTACGGGGAGCAGCGTCTACAGTTCGAAAGCCCAAGAGTTCCATTTCAATCGGGGACCGATTTTCGCGAACATTCTGCTGGCCGACGAAATCAACCGAACCACGCCGAGAACGCAAAGCGCGATGCTCGAAGCGATGAACGAACAGCAGGTTTCCGTCGACGGCGAAACGTATCTCCTGCCGAAACCGTTCATGGTGATCGCGACGGAAAACCCGATGGAATACGAAGGAACCTATCTCCTGCCGGAAAGCCAGCTCGACCGCTTTTTGATCCGGATTTCCGTCGGATACCCGGACCGCGAACAGGAAATGGAGGTACTACGCTCCCATCAGCTCGGCAAACCGATCGATACGCTCGAGCCGGTGCTTTCGTGCGAGGAAATTCTCCGGATTCAGCAGGCGGCTTGCGAGGTGAAAATCGACGACGCGATTTACCGCTATGTTCTCGATCTGGTCGACGCAACGCGGAAAAACGATTCGCTGCTCGTCGGAACCAGTACGCGGGGAGCGATCGCGTTTACCAAGGCGGTCCAGGCGAACGCGCTTTTGGAAGGCCGAAACTTCGTGATTCCCGACGACGTGAAATTACTCGCGATTCCCGTACTGGCGCACCGGGTTATGACCAAAAGCTTCTCACACGGCAATCACCGCCAAACCGTGGAAACCCTGATCGAACATCTCGTCGATACGGTCGCCGTTCCCGATTAGCTCCACGGCCCATCTGCGCTTGAAATATCGAACGTCCACGAATACAATCCAAGAGTGCGAAGAAGAATCTGAAACCCTTGTTTTTCATCGTTGCCATGTCGATACTTCATCGAGTTTTTTTAAGTACCGTCGTCGTTTTGTTCGGAGCGGGACTGCTGGTCGCCGCGACCGACACCCGGGAAACGGATCAACGCAAAGAGCGAAGTTCCCGCTCGTCGAAGCAAAAAAAGGACGACTCGTCCGACTGGACCGGGCAGAACAGTTCCCGGGCTCAGTACGGTGTTACGGAATCCTTGGAATCCGAAGAGAAGAAACAAAGTTCGCGGGCGCCGCGAAGAAATTACTATCCGCAAACGCGACCTTACGGGGGGGCTTACCCGTATTACCAGCAGTATTATCCGACGAGCAGTAACGCGTTTTTCAATCGCAATCCCGTGAGCTATTCCCAGCGAGGGCTGTACGGACCGGGGTATTACCAAAACGGAGGAAACACCGGTCCGAGCTTTTACTATCCGCGCGGAATGCCGTTTCCGATTGAACTTCCCGCCGGTTACAAAGTGAAGTGAGCGTCAAAACGTCGTACTCCTCCACATTCCGAGAACTGTGCGATCCTAGGAAATGGTTGCGGCGCGGCTTGAATTTGCTTTACCCGCCGCATTGTTCTTTTTGCGGTGATATTTTTGCTGAGGAAGCGTTCGAACCGGAAACATGGACGCAAATCTGTCCTCCATGCCGCAAAAAGCTCGTCCCTCAAAACAAGACCCCGTGTCGGCGCTGTGGGGCGTTTTTTCCGGCGGAAAGCGGTCGGGAGCGCCGCTCTTGCGTTCATTGCTCGGCGGACACGCATTATTTTAAGCGGACCGTTTCGTTCGGCGAGTATGCGGACGATTTGCGGGAAGCGATCCTGCGAATGAAAGAAGAAACAAACGGACATCTGGCGACGGCGATTGCTTCGCTGTTCGGTCGGATTCGTGGGGACGAACTTCGGGCTTTGGAACCGGATTATCTGGTTCCCGTTCCGATGCACTTTGCCCGCCGGATTGTTCGGGGAGTGAACGGCCCGGAATTCCTCGCCGAGGAACTCGGTCGGCGTCTGAAGATTCCGGTGCTCGGCGGAATCGTCGCCCGAACGCGCGCGACGACGGTTCAGTACGAGTTGACGCCGCGACAGCGTGCCGCCAACGTCAAGAACGCGTTTGTCTTGAAATCGAATTTTGCGTTGCGAATCCGTCGAATCGAACCTCGAAAACGGCTCGAAGGGAAGAAGATTCTTTTAACGGACGATATTTTGACGACAGGCTCCACGGTCGACGAGTTGGCCCGGCTGCTGCTCGCCGGCGGCGCGGCGTCGGTCGACGTTTGTGTTCTGGCCCGCGCCGTCGGCGACCGGGGAAACGAGAGGTGAGGGGTTCACTCCTCGCCGGAGAGAAACTTTCGCAGTTCGAGATAGTATTCGCCGGGAGGAAAATCGTTGTGCCCCCCGTTCCAGATCGGGTAAAGTACTTTCTTTTCCGAGGCCGTCGCATCGTAAAGCCTTTTACCCTGCTCAAACGGGATCAGGGTGTCCGCCGTACCGTGGCTCAAGAACAGCGGCCCTTCGTATTTTTTGATTTTATCGACGGACCGCAACTGTTCCCACAGAAGATACTTTGCCGGAATGATCGGCAGAATCTTACGGGCCATGTCCGGCAGCGATGTGAATGTGCTTTCGACGATCAACGCCTTTGCGCCGTCTTTCGAGGCCAAATCGATCGCAACGGCTCCCCCGAGCGAACGGCCCATCTGGATGATTTCCGTTTCAGGGATGTTTTCCCGCTCCGCGAGCCATTTTCTCGCCGCGCGACCGTCGGTGAGAATATTCGAAGCGGTCGGCTTCCCTTCGCTTTTACCGTAGCCACGATAATCGTAAACGAAAACGGAAACGTTCAACCTGCTCCGCAGGAGGACGCCGATGTCCCCCCACCCTTCGACGGTTCCCCCGTTGCCGTGCGAAAACAGGATCGTGCCCCGCGACGGAGCGGAATCCGTCGGTTCGTAGGGAAAGTAGAGACCGTGCAGTTTAAGTTCGTTGGACGTTTCGAAATACGCTTCCTCGCAGGCCGGAAAGTTCGGTTTCCAACGCGGATCAAGTTTCGACGGATGCAGGAGGAGCATCCGGGCGATCATATCCGCCTGACAACCGACGAACAGAACGAGAAACAGCAAAAAACCGAGGAGGAAATACGGCACGCGTCGCCTTTTTCGCGGAGTTTTCGTAGACATTTTCAAACTACTCCCGAATCGATTGAGGAAAGAGATCCGACTCTCCCGGTTATCTTACTTCTGTTTCGAAAAAGATTCAAGGGCAAACGGTTCCCAGGAAGGGTGCGTGCCAGACCGTCTTCAAGTTTCACGGAAAAAGTTGCGCACGGAGGTGGGATTTCTTCGTATTGAGAACAGGACGTGAATGGTTCGCGTCGCTTTTTCTTACAAGGAGGTATACAAATGTCCGCCGCCGAAGCCCGCTCC
>JAVBPO010000144.1:0-7975 GCA_031549565.1 Thermoguttaceae bacterium | reverse complement strand
GAGAGGATCGACGACGGGATTTGAAACATGACAAGGCTCCTTATTTTGGGGACAAAATCGGAAATCATCACATTTCGGGCGACGGCTCGTCCGAGTTTTGCCCTTTATAACGGTCCCGCAAGCGGAAGTCAAGCTTTTTTGAAAGTTTTTTTCGCGGGAGAAAAGGGGTCGGCTGGAGAAAAGTGGTCGGGTGTAATCTAGCTTGCCGGATAGGCGGTTTTGGCAACTTGTCTTGTCCCACGCACGGTTTCACTGCCGTTAAACTCCACCTATTTTGCGGCAATATTTACTCCCGACCCCTTTTTCCCTCTCCTTACTTGGCGATATCGTAGCAGTACAGGAATCCGGCATGACGGAGGTACAACCGTTTGCCGCAGACGACCGGGTGAGCCCAATACATCCCTTCCCCTTCTTCGGGAAGCTGGAAACGTCCCAGTTCCTCGTACTTCTCCGGGGAAGCTTTGAACAGGCCGACGGTTCCGCTCTTTTCATCCATACCGTAGATCAAACCTTCGGCGTAGGCGCAACATCCTTTGCCGATGCCGCGGTTTTCCCAGACGATTTCGCCGTCGCTGAGCCGCTGGCAGAGCCAGATGCCGCCTTTGTAATCCATCGACGTCCCATAAACGTAACCGTCGCGCACAATGACACCACCATGCTGGTTGTCGAGTTTCTTGTTCTCCCAAACCTGCTCGTACTTGACGCCGGCGCCGTCGCGGATCAACTTCAAGAGCTCCGAACCGGTTCCGTAACCGGAAGTGATATAGAGGGTTCCGTCGGAATAACTCGGCATCGTCGCGTTGATTTCGTATTTCGTCACGTGCGGATAGTCGAACAGGAGTTTACCCGTTTTCGCGTCGGCACAAAGTCCGCCCTTTTCCGTCATCACGGCGATGATTCGCTGTCCGTCGAACTCGAAAATGTACGGCGTGGCGTATCCGGCCAGTTGCCCGATACTCGGAGTCGTCCAAACGACGTCGCCGGTTTTCTTGTTCAGGGCGACAACGCTCGCTTTTTTACCGCCGGGCGAGCAAATCAAGTTGTCGCCGTCGATGATGACCGACTCGGCGAGCGCCCAGATGATGTTTTGCCCTTCAAAATCGGTGAGAATGTTTTTCGTCCACACCATTTTGCCGGTGTTTTTGTCCAGGCACGCGACCTGTCCCAGCGGCGATTCGTCGTAAACATAATCCCCGTCGATGGTCGGAGTCGAGCGGGTCCCCGGGAAATTGCGGACGTTCGTCCAAGCGGGACCGTTTTTGTACGTCCAGAGGGTTTTTCCGTCTTTTTCGTCAAGGCAGAACACGGTGGAGTAGGTTTCGCCGTTTTCCTCGACATTTCCGCTGGTATAGATTTTCCCGTCGGCAATCGCGACAGTCGAATAACCCGCGATTCCGTTTCCGAGAGTTTCGATTCTCCAAAGAAGTTTCGGGCCGTCTTCCGGCCAGGAAGTCAGCAAGCCGGTTTCCGTGGACATGTTATCCCCTTTCGGCCCGTGAAAAACCGGCCAGGACGGTTCCGCGGCCAAGACCGACGAAAGGCAGAGGAAGCAACCGAACAAAGTCAATGCGCAACATTTCATGAATTCGCTCCTGAAAGAAGGTCGATCAACAAAAAACAACGCCCTTATTATGGTCGCGATCCTCTTTTTTGTCCAGTGTCGAAACCGACGAAACAAGTTTTCCGCGCTCCAACCGTCCCTTAACGAACGCCCCGATGGCTTTGGGCCGCGATCGAAGCAAACGAAATCGGGACGGCATCGCCTTACTGTAGAAAGCAGCCCTGTAACGCCGGGTCGGTATCCATCAACGTCGCGGCTTCCTCAAGGCAGTTTTTGGACGACAAGACCGTGTAGTAATTGTCTTTCATGCCGGGCGCCAAACGCAACGCTTCCAACCATTCGGAGCGGGAGAACGGGTCGCGTTGGATCTCGTCCCAAAAACCGGTTGTCCGGAACAGGGCGTTGATGATTTCGCTCGATCTTCCCCCTTGCAAATGACTCACCAGGTACGACGCGACGCCGACTTGCAATCCGTGCAGGCGCGGGCGTTTTGAAGTGGCGTCAAGCGCGTGGGAAATCAGATGTTCCCCGCCGCTGGCCGGACGAGAGGAGCCGCAAATTTCCATCGCGATCCCGTTGAGCATCAACGCCGTCGCCAACAAAGCCGTTCCCGAACGGTCAAACGTCGGCGCGGCGACGAATTGATAAACCGTCGCGTCGGAAAGCAACGCGGCAAGATCGTCCACGGGCTCGCCGTTATGGTGAAACGCCATTTTCCAATCCACCACCGCGGTCAACTTGGAAACGAGATCGCCGACCCCGGAAAGCCAAAGCGATCGGGGGGCGCCGAGACACACATCGACGTCGACCACGACCCCCTGCGGAAGCGCCGCGGGAAAAGAACGGCGTTTTCCGTCGAGCGTCAAACTCGCTTGCGGACTGCAAAACCCGTCGTTCGACAGCGAAGTCGGGACCGCGATGTACGGCAGACGGGCCAAAAAAGCGATGTATTTGGCGGTGTCAAGCGCTTTTCCGCCGCCGATGCCGACGATCGCTTTCGCCTTCTTCGGCAGGGCCGCGAAAATCGGGACCGCGTTTTCGAAACGATTACCGTCGATCACGATCCAGTCGGTCAGTGCGATTTTTTCCTCGTTGATGGCGTCACGGGCTTGTTGCTCGACCGGTTCGGGTAGCGGACTGGAGAGCACCAAAACCGGCGAAAAGCTTTCCCTTTGAAGATAGATTCCCAAACGCTTCAATGCTCCCGGTTTGATGCGAACAAGGTTGGGGACGTGAATTTGCGCGGCTTGTTTCATCTTCGGTAAATGGTGTACGAATTAGCGGTTCAATAACGCGTCGGCGATTTCGGACCAATGGGAAAAAGGATGATAAGCGACACCGCGTTGGTCGAGAACTTCGGCGAGGTCCGATTTCGCAAAACGAAAAGAATCGGGCACAAGCCTCGCGGCCGATTCGTCGGCAAACCCGTCTCCGGCGTAAGCGACCGTCTTTCCGGCGTCACGGTAAAATCGCACGATTTTCGCCTTGCCGATTCCCGTTTCCGGACAATAAAACGGAGAGTCGTTCGGCGCAAACATGTTCAGCGGTCCGCCGGGGGAATATTCGCCCGGATTGGCGTAGACCGTGATATCAACTTCGATCTCCTTGAGAATCCGCGAGACGTACCACGCACACCCCGCCGAAGCGACGACCACGTCCCAGCCCGTATTTTTCAGGGCCGCGACGCTTTCCGGAAACCGCGGGTCCGGCTGCATGTCGCGAACCAACTCCAGCACCCGGGACTCCGGTTCGCGGATGCGATGAAAAATACTTTGGATCGCCTGAAAATGCGTGAGACGCCCCGCCCGATACTCCTCCCACGGCCCGAGATCCGAAGGAGACAGGAATCGCTCGACGACGAGCTTGTAAAAATCGTTACGGGTCACGGTTCCGTCAAAATCCGTAACAAGAACATTCGGCAGATTCGACATTTGTTTTTTCGGCGACAGTGTGTTACAGCGACGTTTTCGAATAAAGCGACACAATGATTATCGTTTCGCAGCCCACGACTTCCACGCTTCGACGCGGTCGGGGAGCGAAACGGACTTTTTCCCTTTCCGAATGCCGTGGTCGGTTCCGACGAGTTTCGGGAGCGAGTCGAGAGCCGCTTGTCGCACGCTGCCTCGTTTGTCGTCCAGTAATCGAATCAGCACGTCGGCCAGTTGCGGATCGTGCAGTCGACCGATCGACTGAGCCAGTGCGAGCCGGGTTTTGTCGTCCTCCGCATACGAAAGACGTCGAATCGCTTCCGCACCGGCCGGATCGTTCCATTGGGCCAAAGCGATCGACGCCGCGATTTGGAGCGTTGTTTCCGAACGCATCAGGATCACACGAATCGGATCGGTAATCAACCGCGTATCCGCCGGATCGATTTCTTCCTCATCCGTGTCCTCGAAGTAAAGCGGTGCCAACGATCCGAGCGAGGTAAGCGTCGTTCGCACCACTTCCACGGAGGTGTCATTGAGCATCGGCAGCAGGTTTCGCAGAACCGCCAGCTCTTCCGATTTGCCGAGAAGATCGCATGCCCGGCGTCGGATTTCCGGGGCGTCACTGTCGAGTGATTCGATCGCGAACCGGTCCGCCAATTCCCCCGGCGACAACTCGAAGATTTGAAACAGCGTGATGCCGGTCAACGTATCCTCTTCCATGACGCCAATTTCGCACAATCTCGAAACGACGAGCGGACCGAGCGGATGAAGTCGGGCCTTGACCAGGATTTCTTCCGCCGCGTGACGCCGCTGTGATACCGTTCCCTGTTCCAGTTGTTCCAGCGCCGCGAAAACGTCGTCTGCTTGCGGCAGGATTTCCGTGTAAATTTCATTCGGGACCGTGCGTTTTTCCGTGAAACGCAGGTATTCGACCACGAGCGGAAATTTGTCTTTTAGAGCGATCATCTGTTCACGAGCCCGGGTACGTTCCTCCCGGGTCGCTTCCGGATCGACGTATATTGCGATCGCTTTGCGCCCTTTGTCGAGCGAAAGCCGGTCCAATTCACGGGGATTCGCCCACGACGCCTGCCGGATCGGATTCGGAGTTTCGCTAGTGCGCCCGTCCAAGTCGTTCGTCTGTTCGTCGCCAGACGCGATTTTGTCGTCGGATTCAAACCGGTTTTTCAGCAGGGCCAACGAGTCGGCCCGGGCTTCGGAGCTTCGATTTTCGTAATCGAACGACAATGCCGGTTCCCAATGCTCGCCGAGCATCCGCATTGCGGTTTCGCGTTTCACAAGCGAGTTGCTTTCCATTTCCCCAAACAGGATCGGCGCCGAGCGGTCCAGCGACCAGCGGCCGATCGCTTCAATCGTACACTTTTGCACCTGCGCACTCGGATCGGCGAGCAATTTCTTCGCCAGTTCGGCGGTTCGATTCGCGTGCGGGTCGTCGAGCGCTTGGGCGACTTCAATCCGCACTTCGGACGCTTTGTCGTCGGCAAGGCGGAAGAGCGTCTCTTTTTCGCCCAGTTTTCGAAGTGACGCCGCGATTTGAGCACGCATTTTCGGGGACTGATCGTGGACGTGTTCTTTCAATTCGTGGACTGCGTCGGAGCCGCCGACGATACCCATTGCATCGGCTGCCGCGAGCCGGACGGTCAGTTGCGTGTCTTCGATCCCGTCTTGCAAACGCTGCATCGCTCGGGGGTGATTCCATCGTGCCGCAGCGGTCATTGCCGCGATTCGGATCCTCGGATCGGTCGGATCGGAAATCAAAACGAGCAGTTCGTCCGGGCAGACACCACGGACGGCGTCGTTGGGATCCTGCTTCGGCGGATGATCCCGCCAGATTTTTGTTGCCGCCAATCGAATCGCGGGAATCCGGCTTTTCAGTGCGGTCGTGAAAGCGGGCTCCTCGGTCGGAGCTTTTCGTTCGGCCAGCGATTGTAGCAGCTCGATCGCAAGGTCGGGAACGCCGGGATGAAAATTGGACTGTAATTTGCTTTTCTCTTTTTCATTCGGGTCGGACTCGGTCTCTCTTTCCGCGTACAGGGAATAGAGCCGGACCAGTTCGTCGACTTTCGTTTCCTTACACCCGGCGAACGCTTCGGCGGCAGCACAACGGAGTGTCGGAGAGAAATCGCCGTTTTTGACCGTGTCGAGCAGAAACGGTTTGATTTCCTCGATCCCGAGCCGAGCCAGGAGAATCGCGGCGTTGGCGGCGAGGACCGATTTCGGCGGGCTTTCCGCGAGAAGTCGGGCGGTTTGATATTTGGCGGCATTAAGCTCGTCCGGCGTGGTTTGTCGCGGGTCCAAGAGTTTGTTCGTCATGTCTTCGATCGCGCCGTGATACCATCGATAGAGCGAGATCGGTCCGAGTTTGGCGTCGGCACTGTCCCGGGTCGTGAAGTTTCCCCGTTGAATCTTCGAGCCGGCGGTTGCGTTGAGCTTGTCGTAGATATTGGTTTTCGCTTTCCGGTTCGGATCGCTCGGACTGGCCGTGAGCGAATGGACCGATGGAATTTCGCCCGCTTCCGCTTGCTTCTCCAACCAGGTTCGCAGTTCGGCGTTGGCGACCCAGGAATCCTGTGAAAGCGGGTTCAGAGGATTTTCAACACCCGGTTGGGCAGTATTCTCCGGAATCGGAGGGGCCGCAATCGTTCGGCTTTGAGCCGGTATCTTTTCGGGCGTCTTGGCGTTGAGGTTCGGCTTCCTTTGTTTCTTTTCGGTAAGCTGAGCAAAATCGAAATCGTCGTCGAACGCCTTTTCAGGGGGCGTTTTCTCCGACTTCGGAGTTATCGTGCTTCCGAAAAGATGATCGACCGTTTTCCCGACGGTTTGGCTGCCCGGCAGTTTTTTCGGAACGGAAATCGCGGGAAAGGTACAGCCGACGGCTCCCAAAAGAATGCCGAAAAGGCCGAGGAACACAACTCTGGATTTCATGATTCGTTTTCGCGGGAAACGGTTCTAGTGCAACGGGAATGATTCCGTCGAGACGTATTCCGCGAAGAATACGAAATTCTTTGACGAATTCCAAGAGCAAAAAAAGGGCGGCCCGCTTTTGCGAACCGCCCTAAATCAGCAGAAATTCGGGGAGAAATGATCTTTTTGCTTAGCTTCTCTTCTGTTTCCGGAAAGACAACGGCAGCAAACCGGCGGCTCCCAATCCCAAAAGGATCATCGTTCCCGGCTCCGGAGTGACCGGGGTGGTGGGAGGGTTGGGCGTTTCCTCATCTTCAACCTTTTTGATGTCAGTCTGTGGATCATCGTTTGTTCTTTTGCCCCCGTTTTGTGGTGTTGGCGAGTTAGACATGAGCATTATACTCGGTCTCGAATGATCGTCCCCTTGAGTCCGAGGATAATCGTAATCATAGTCGACCGGACGCTCCTGGCGTCGGCGCGGGTCTCCCTGCCAATTTCCTTCCTGCGGATTTTCAACGCAGTTTCCGTAAACATCCGCGAGATTGCGGGCGTTTTCCGTATTAACGGCGAACATCTTCGTCACATCACCGGCGAGGTCACCCGGCCCGGTGTCTGAAACGGAGTCCGTCGCAGCCGAGAAAAAATCCGCCTGAACAACCGACGGCAATACGGCAAAAACGCACATCGCCAAAATGGCAGGTAATACAATTTGAATTTTCATTTTATCATTCTCCCCTTGTCGCAAAAAGTTTTCTACTGAACTTTCCTGGAGTCAGGTAATAATTCGACCAATCGGAAAAGGGATGTTGCAGCACTAACAAACAAAAAACTCAGAAGCCTACACCATCCATTATACTTGCCGGCGGCGATCTTTGCAAACGGTAATTCGACCATTTTTCCAAAATTACCACAATGATCGTTCACAACCGAGATACTGCCACATCTTATAAGTTGTCGGCACCATCGACAGGGTAATTAGCAGCACTTTTTGTGCCAATTGAAAGTTTTATTAGAATATAAATAGGAATGGTCGGGTTTCTCTTGTTTTTCGAAAGGAGTCAGTCGACAGGATGATGCAAAACAATCTTCACCAATCGTCTTTATCGGAATATTGCGGACAATCGATGCGAGAATTTCGACTTCCTCACAATAATACATGACTTCCTATGTAAATATTTTTAGAAGCATTCAAAATTGCCGCAGTTACGTTGTATTATTTTGATGCAGCGGTTTGCAGAATGATACACTTTTTTACAGCACATTTTCGATTCTCCATGCCCCCAGACCGATAACAAGTTTACGATTTGAATCCGAGGCGTTTTGCGGTGGGGCGAGGATCGGCTTGGCATTTTTCTCGAACCTCGCGTAAGGTTCGCTCCTCTTGTCGCAGCAATCCCGTCAGCGACACCGCGATGTTCGTCAGTACCGTCCAGACCCGCCCCAGGCCGGACCCTCGCAGCACATGCTTGTCCTCCTCGTATTCGCGGTCCTTCGCCCAGTGAAGACAGTTCTCCACCTCCCAATGCCCCTGGATGATTTCCTGAAATTCAGATGCCGAAACGAC
>JAVBPO010000074.1:0-6337 GCA_031549565.1 Thermoguttaceae bacterium | reverse complement strand
GTACTGTCCAACTTATTTTTGACCTTTTGCGTTGAATCCGCTGCAAGGCTTCAGGTTTCAGGCTTCAGGCTTCAGATTCCAAATGTCGGCCACTCCCCCCTCCTTGCTATTTTGAAGCCTGAAGCCTATTGCCTGAAGCCTTATCCCAGAAAACGGATTTCGTAAGTGAGACTGTACAAATACTATGTGGGCGAAATACAACCTCAAACATCGTACTTCCTTTTTTCCGGAAAATCAAAGGGCGCGATATTGAAACTCTTTCCTTTGTATTGTCGCTTTCGTGGTAGAAATTACAATAACATCATTGACTTAATAACTGATCGTTCGTCTTTGGCGGCGGTATATTTTACCTGTTTTGCGCACCTTGAAATCAAATTGAGTTCAGCATTGTAAAACCAGGATATTTCAAGGAATAAATGCCGCGCAAGATGTTTTGGCACGAAGTTTGCAACTGTATTTCAGGCAATCCAAGAGTTGTTTTTGATTGCCCTTTTATGGGCGGTGAAAACTGTTAGAATTTCTCCAATTGAACTGATTGCCGTTTTGAACCTTTTTTGGGAAAATTTTCCTGGAAGAGAAAAAAGATGCGAACAGTTTCCAAGCCAAGGCGTAGGATAAGATGTACAGCGTCGTTGAAGTCGGGACCATGTGTGATTCTTCCAGTCGGCAGTTCGGCCCCTTTACCGAGTGGAGCGATGAGGACTTGCTGCTGGAATACCGTTTAACTTCCCGCCGTGAATTGTTCGAGGAGCTCGTCGAGCGGTACGAACGTCCACTTTTCGCGTATCTTTGCCGATACGTGGGAAATGCCGAGGATGCCGAAGAAATTTTCCAGTCCGCCTTCATGAAAGTTCATCTCAAAAGTGAACAATTCGAGGAAGGACGTAAGTTTCGACCGTGGGTGTACCGGATCGCGACGAATATGGCGATCGATCGGATGCGTCGCATCCAAAGGCGACCGAAACTCAGCTTCGAAACCGATTTCGCATCCGACGAAGACGATTCGCTCGGCTTGTCGCAGATGTTGTCCGCGAAGGAGCCGCTCCCTTTCGACCACGTTGAAACAAAAGAGCAGATTCAGCGGCTGCACATTGCGATCGCCGAGTTGCCGGAGGACATTCGGGCGATCGTGAACTTGGTTTTTTTCCAAGGGCTCAGTTATCGGGACACTGCCGAAGCTCTGGGGATTCCGTTCGGAACGATCAAAATCCGGTTGAACCGCGCTTTTAAGAAATTGATTTCGGCACTTAAGTAAATTCAAGTCAGTCCAATGGACGAAACACGTCGCGAAACCCTGTTGGGTTATTTACTCGGTGCTCTCGAAGAAGACGAGAGCCGGAATGTACGTCGGGAGCTCGAACGGAACGAATCGGACCGTGTCGAGCTCGCGACACTTCGAAGAGAATTACGCCCGCTCTCCGCCTATTCGAAGTGGAGCGACAAAGCGATTCGCCCGCCCCAAGGACTCGCGGAGCGAACTTGCCGTAACCTTTGGGATCGGATCGATTCCGGTTTGGGGGAACAGGAACAATTCGTCAATACGAGCTTGCCGGTTCCGGTTGCCGCCGCGGAAACGTCGGCTCCACCACCGTCGGAAACGACCGCCGAAGATTCGGTCGAAACGTCGCAACGCCGCAAACTTCCGCGGGTTTATGCGGAGCAGCGGAGTCATTTTCGGTTCGGACGTTGGAAATCGTCCGATGCGATTACGATCTGCTGCCTCGGAATTATGTTCCTTTTCCTGCTGATTCCGGGAATCTCGTTCGTGAAAAACCAAATCGTGCAGGTCGTGATCCAATCCCGCGTCAAGAAAATCGCCGACAATACGGCCGCAATGACGCAGCTACACGAAAGTTATTCTTTTTTCCTGACGAAAGGGAAGGACGATTCCTACACTTCCTTACCCTTGGGAACCGATTTGGGATCGCTTCTGTCCTCGTTCGGCGAAACGAATTTGTCACAAAAAACACTGACGCTGCTTCCCCGAAACGCGGAGGCTTCCATCGGGACCTCAAACTCTTCCCCTCTTACGTTCATCAGCCTTTATTCCGTTGCGAATCCGGAGTTGGCCGTTGAAGACGTCGAAAGCCCTCCTTTGCTGAAACGGCAGTATGCCCCTTCGTTTCCGTTTCCTCAGGTTTCACACTTATTCGATCCTGTCGCGGCCTCATCGCAATCGCAATCGTCCCAAGCGACGGAATTTACATTCGCCGACTGGGGTAATGCCGGTTCGCCGGTCTTTGTCAAAGCAAGCGGCGGTCAACCGCAAGGAACCCTCTTGAAGATCAACGAGGGACAAAACCTCTTTTACCGGGACGGTCGCGTCTTTTTCCGGCGCTCCGGAGCGGGAATGCCTTGACTGAATCCTTTGATAATGGGATGCGGGTAAGGCGACCAGACTCCAAACTCAAAACAGCCGCCCCTGCCAAGGTTTGTCGAGCGGTTTGGCGTTGAACCCGAGGTCGTGCAGACGGTCGACGAACGAATCAGGACCGTGGGTACAGTACACGATTTTCGGTGAGACCAGCTCGACCATCCGGATCAGGTCGTCGTAATCGGCGTGATCCGAAATCGGAAACGCGAAGTCGACGCCGAAGCGGTATTTCGCGCTCTTCTCGATCGCCCAACCGGTGACGGCGAACGTGATCGGCTCCGTTTCCGTCTCAAAAAGCCCGACACGTGGCGGTACGAGCAGAACACGGTCGTTTTTCGCGATTCGCTCTTTCAACTCCACGACATCCCCCAGATCGACTCCACAAGCCTGATAGACCCGACTCACCTCGTAAATACTGGAATGTTGGCGAACCGGAATCCCGGCGTCAGTCAGAATTTTCGTGAGCTCCTGACTCTTGCCGAGCGTGTACGCATAGACGACGGGTGTACGTTGCTGCTGAAAAGTCCGGCGAATCTCGTCGAGGAATTTCCCGATCGTTTCCTCTCGCGGGGGCAAGCGATGATTCGGCGTTCCGAACGTACATTCCATGATGAGCGAATCGGCGTGAACCGGAACGACTTCTTCCGAGGTCGCCGACGGACCGAGCTTGAAATCACCGGTGTAAAGGAGCGATTCGCCGGTTTCTTCGTCGACGGCGTGAAGCATCGCGCTGCCGAGAATGTGCCCCGCCGGATGAGTCGTCAATTGAAGCCCGCCCCAGGAAATCGGCTTACCGTACGGCATTTTTTGAAAGCGCATCGGGCTTTTGCGTTTGAGCCGAAGTTCGCACAAAGCCGCGGTTTCCGGCGTGCACAGCGTCAGTTCATGTCGCGCAAGATGGTCCGAATGCGCGTGGGAGACGAATCCGCATGGCTGCCGACGGGTAAAATCGACCGCGACGTCTCCTTTGACCAATCTCAATCCATTGTCCCAAATAAACATCGTACGATTTGTTTCGGCTTATGCCGCGTTCGTCTTGAGCGATTCCCGGGCCAGGCGTAGTTCGTTTTCCACGATTTCGCCGGCGTGCAGGAGCGCTTCGACGATCGTTTGGTGGATGTTTTGCGAACCGATCCGGTCGATCACGCCGAATTTCTTCAAGACCGAATGCGGCTGCGGACGAATACCGGACAGCAGGATCGTCGCACCCTGACTCTGCGCCCGATGCACCAGTTCTTCCATCGTGTTCAAACCGGTCGCGTCCATCACGGGGACGTTTCTCATCCGGAGAATCAGGACGTGCGGCATGTCGGCCTCGATCGCCGCTTGAAATTTACTCGCCGCTCCGAAGAAGAACGGGCCGTTGATCTCGAACACGTGAACCCCGTCCGGCACGTCGAACAGCCGCAAAGCGTTCGGATCTTCGTGCGGATCGTCCTCGGTAATCGAGTAAAGCCGGTGATCGATCGTTCCGGTGTTGAACATCGATTCCATGTGTCGCATGAACGAAAAACTCGCGAGAATCAAACCGACCGGAATCGCGATCGTCAAATCGAGCAGTACGGTCAGGAAAAACGTGATAAGCATCACCGCGACATCCCCTTTGGACGCTTTGAGCATCTTGAAGAAATGTCGGTATTCGCTCATGTTGAACGAAACGACCATGAGAATACCGGCGAGCGTACACAACGGAATCTTCGCGGCGTATTTACCGAAACAGAGTACGATCGCAAGTAGTACGACGACGTGAATAATCCCGGCAATCGGCGTTCTTCCGCCGTTTTTAATATTCGTTGCCGTTCGGGCGATCGCTCCGGTCGCGGGGATCCCGCCGAAAAACGGCGTTACGATATTCGCGATTCCCTGCGCGACCAATTCCGTGTTCGAACGGTGTCGCTGTCCGGTCATACCGTCCGCAACGACCGCCGACAGAAGCGATTCGATCGCCCCGAGCATCGCGATTGCAATTGCCGCACGAAACAGATCCTTGAAATTTTCCAAATTGAGGGTCGGGATCGCGAACGTCGGCAAACCGGACCGAATTTCGACCGCTTCCTTGCCGACCGATTGGCCGATCGTATCGACCGGGATGGGAAAAAATGCGACCAACAGCGTACAAACAACGACGGCGACCAGCGAGCCGGGAATTTTTTTCGAAAATCGCGGCGTCAAAACGATCAGTGCGACCGAAAGCAAACACAAACCGACGGCCCAAGGGTTGATCGAACCGATATGCGTTGCAAAGAGTTTGACTTTCTGGAGAAATTCCGGTGGGACTTTCGCTCCCTGAAGGTCGAGCCCTAAAAACGGCTGAACCTGCGACATCGCAATACAGATCGCGATTCCGGATGTGAATCCCAACGTAACCGGATAAGGAATGTATTTGATGAGCTTCCCGAGCCCCGAAATCCCCATTGCGACGAGCATGATTCCGGCCATAATCGTCGCGATGAGCAGTCCTTCGACCCCTTCCCGTTGGACAATGCCGTAAACGATGATGATAAACGCCCCGGTCGGCCCGCCGATCTGGACGCGGCTGCCGCTGAAAACGGAAATGAGAAAGCCGGCGATAATCGCGGTGTAGAGCCCCTGTTCCGGCGTAACCCCCGACGCGATTCCGAACGCAATCGCAAGCGGCAGCGCAACGATCCCGGTAATCGTTCCCGCCGTCAAGTCGCTCAAAAACGTCCGAAATTTATACCCTTCTTTCAGTACGGATATAAGTTGGGGTTGGAAGTTGTCGCGGATTTGCCGAAAAAAGGTCTTTCCCATGTCAATAAAAGGGACTCGTCACAGAAAAAAGAATTGTGGAGAATGACAAGAGTACTCCTCTTTTGAAAAAATGCAAGCCGACGCAAAAGATTACGAATCGAAGTGAAAATCAAGAGGTGAGAATAAAATTCTGAGTAACTATTTGTACTGTCTCACTTATTTTTACCTTTTTCGCGAATTTTGCTTGAATCCGCTGCGAGGCTTCAGACTTCAGGCTTCAGGTTTCAGATGTCGGCTCACCCTTGTTATTCTGAAGCCTGAAGCCTATAGCCTGAAGCCTTGCCCCCAAAACGGATTTCGTAAGTCAGACAGTACAAGTATTTCAGCCGAAAATTTGAAATAATTCCTCCCGTTCAGAGGCTGCCGCTTGTCGCGCAGGGTGCGATGAAACTCTTTGAGTTTTTTGATCTGTTTGTTGCTGAGTCGATAATCGTCCATGATCTCCGAAAACGCCGTTGGTCTAATACGGGCGAATTGTAGGAAACATCGCCCGGCAAGTCAACGGGAATTTTCAAGAGGCTCCGGTATACCCGATCTATTTCGCGCCGTCGCCGAGTATTTCCAGTCGGATGCCGGATGTGATGCCAAGCAACATCAAATACGCGCCGACCAGACGCAACAACTCCTCCGTCGAGCCCGCCGTCAGGGAGAACACCCGTCCGGCGTCATCCTCGATCGTCGCACTGCCCGTCAGGTTCGGGATTGACGCGTTTGGCGAGCTCGGCCGCGCGTTGATCGGCGGCTTCGAGAGCGTTTTGGTAAAGATTTCGGCCTCCTCGCCAGAATCTGTGGGTGAATTCCGGTTCGGGCAGTTTGCCAAGTCCATGATACAGCGAGACTTCCAGCGTTTTTTCGGTCCGAAATCCGTAGCTGCGTTTTAACGTCGTTTTCACTTTGTTGTTAAAACCCTCCACCGCAAAACGACTTGGACTACTCCGTGAAACTTGAAGACGGACTGTATTCTGTGAAGTATTCGGGTTAGGCAAAATCCGGCCCCCGGCTTGAACGGTCCCTCATAGCCGTTAAAATACCGCGAGTTCATTATTAGACTGGGTGCGCGCAAATTTTCCGGGTCGTGAGTTGTCATTCTGAACGAAGTGTACTCACGGAGGGAAGAATCTGGTGCATCCGGCAACACGCATTATGTTGCGAACACGGCTTGAAACCAGATGCTTCGGAATACCTCGGCAT
>JAVBPO010000085.1:0-71858 GCA_031549565.1 Thermoguttaceae bacterium | reverse complement strand
TACTCACGGAGGGAAGAATCTGGTGCATCCGGCAACACGCATTATGTTGCGAACACGGCTTGAAACCAGATGCTTCGGAATACCTCAGCATGACATGACACCCTATTTTGCCCAAACAGACAAGGAAATTTGCGCGCACCCAATATACCGCGTCCCCGTGAGGTTCCCAATTGCTCTTGGCGCCCTATAATGAAATAAGACTCCATTTTTACGCTCGCTTACGCTTCCCGCTCTGATTGCCGATGCTCCTCCGTGAAGTTCAGACCTCCCGAGATTTGAATCGCTTTGTTTCACTTCCGTGGAAACTCTACAAAGACGATCCGAACTGGGTGCCGCCGTTGAAATGGGAAGTCAAGGAATTTCTCGATCCGAAAAAGCATCCCTTTTACCAGCATGGAACCGCGGCGAAGTTTCTTTTGTACGACGGCAACGAGCCGATCGGCCGGATTCTCGTCGCCGACGATCCCCGGTTCAACGCGGAGAACGGGACGCAGGTCGGAACGTTCGGCTTTTTCGAATGCATTGATTCCCGGGAAGCCGCCGAGACCCTTTTGAACGCGGCCCGAGACTGGTCCCGGCGTCATGGACGCACGACACTCATGGGACCGATCGATTATTCGACCAATTATAACTGCGGCCTGTTGATCGAAGGATTCGAGACGCCGCCGCGAATCATGATGTCGCACCATCTGCCGTATTACCAACGGCTGATCGAAGCGAACGGGTTTCAAAAGAACAAAGATCTGTACGCCTGGTGGTTCGACGATTCGCTCGAAATTCTCGACAAGTGGAAAGCCGGAATCGAGCGCATTTCCAAGCGGTCCAAAGTGATCATTCGACCGTTTTCCCGCAAAAATTTTCAAGAGGACGTCAAACGCTGCCTGCAAATCTACGACGACGCGCGGAACGACTGGTGGTGGTCCTGCGTTTCCTTGACGCCGGAGGAAATCGAATATTTCGTGAAACAGCTTTCGTTTTTCGGCGATGAAAATCTGGTCTACATCGCGGAAAAAGCGGGGCAGCCGATCGGCTTTTCCATCACGATGCCCGACGTCAACGAAGCGATCAAGCCGCTCAACGGAAATCTGTTCCGTTTCGGACTGCCGATCGGCATGATCCGGTTATGGAGAAACGTTCGAAAAATCAAAACCGCCCGAATGATGGTTCTTTGCGTTCTTCCCCCCTACCGCAAGCAGGGAATCGCGGAACGGTTGATCATGCAAACGCTCGATTACGGCAAGAACACGGCCCGGTTCACCGGCGGCGAACTCGGCTGGATCGACGAATCGAACCAGGAAATCACCCGCGTGCTCGAGCGCGTCGGCGCAAAACGGTATAAAACCTACCGGGTGTATGAAAAGTCGACCGATTGAGGTATCTTGGTGGTTTTCAAGCAGGGATCCCGGAACCTTCGGTTCAAGGGCTAAACGGGGGAAGGGAATATTACAATTCCACGATTTTTTATTTTGTTGAACCAATATCATGTCGAAACCTTTTGTTTTGAAAAAGAAATTGGATATGAGTACCCTGGGTAATGTTCCCCTGCGGCTCAAGGTGATCGATTGCAATGATCTGCCGGAAATGCCGCCGCCGACCCAGGACGAAATCGACAACGATCCGCTCTTGAAATTACTCCTCAACGGACCGGTCGCGACGGAAGAACAAATCCAGGACATCGAAGAAGGAGGCCGTGAGCTCCACGGGATCAGGCCGCTATGAAAGACGCAACCGTCGTTGATTCTTCGATTTTGATCGAGTTCTTCCGAAAGAAAGACAAGTGGAACTCCCGCTTGACTACGATCAAACGGGACTATGATCGAATCGTCGTTTCCACGATTACGGAATACGAAATTTATCTCGGAGTGCGAAGAGATGATGTCGATTTTTGGCGGGACATTTTTGCTTCGTTGATCATTTTACCAGTCGATCGGGAAATTGCACAAACCGCCGCCTTGTTGCAGCGGGAACTGAAACGACAACGAAGCCAACTCGGACTCGCTGATCTCTTGATCTCCGCGACTGCGACGGTTTACGGACTCCCGGTTGCAACTTTGGACAAAGACCATTTTACCCGGATTCCCGGATTGGACGTTCATTGACACCCCCCAGGCCCCGCGTCCAGGAACCTTCGGTTCGCGGGCTAAACGTAGAAGGAAAAATAAAATGAAATTGACATCACGATTGTTGACGTTTGTTTTTACGGTTTTGGTTTCTCAAGCGCTTTTCGCGGCGGAAAACGAGTTGTTTCCGTTCGTGATTTCGTTCGACGCGCCGAAAAATATCACGAATATCTCCGCCGAACTGGACGCGCCGGCGGGAAAATACGGGTTCGTTCGGGTCGAAGACGGGCATTTCGCGACCGAAGCCGGACGCATCCGCTTCTGGGGCACGAACACCTGTTTCGGTGCGAATTTCCTCGATCATGACGCCGCGGATCGTATGGCTGATCGGCTCGCGCGTTTCGGGATCAACTGCGTCCGGCTGCATCACATGGATATGCGGGACATCTGGGGAACCGGACAGATCAAGTCGCAAATGACGCTCGATCCGGACCAGATGGAAAAACTCGATTACTACATCGCGGCTCTGAAAAAGCGGGGAATTTACGTCAACATGAACCTGCACGTTTCGCGATCGTTGGACGAACGGGACGGGTTTCCGCCGAACGTCGATCGACCGTCGCACGATAAAGGGATCGACAATTATTACCGTCCGCTGATCGACGCGAACAAAAAATACGCCCGGGATCTGCTCACCCACGTTAATCAGTACACCGGCAACGCCTACAAAGACGAGCCGGCGGTCGCAATGATCGAAATCAATAACGAAAACTCGATCATTTGCATGTGGGGCGGTTGGGGCGGACTGGATGTGATCCGCGATCCGTTCCTCGCCGATCTGCGGAAACATTGGAACGATTGGCTGAAAACGAAATACGACGACGATGCGGCGTTGCAGAAAGCGTGGAAATGCCGCTCGGTTCCGCTGGGCGACGAACTCTTGAAACACGCCGATTTCTCCGACGGATACGTTCCGAACTACGACGGCTGGACTTGGGAAATCGACGCGAAAACCGACGCCCCGCTTTCCAATGAGAACGGCATACTTCGGATGGACGTTCGGAAGAAGGGGGAAGTTTCCTGGCATCCGCAGCTCGTCGGAGCCGGGTTCGGCGTCCAACGAAATCAAATTTACACGCTGCAAATCAAAGCGAAAGCGAACAAAAACACGACCGTCCACGTCGGCGTTCGGATGAATCACGATCCGTGGGAAGGGCTCGGTTTCGATACGGAAATGAAACTGACGAAAGATTGGCAGACGTTCCGCTTTACATTCCTTCCGACCGCCGACGACGCCAACGCCCGGGTTTCGCTGGGAAATCTCGGCGCGGGAACCGTCTACGAAATTGACACCATTTCGCTCAAACCGGGCGGAATCGTCGGACTCGGCAAAGACCAATCGCTCGCCGCGGGGACCGTACCGGTGATCTGGAAAAAAGAGGCGGGCAATTACCCGAAGGAAGCGGTCGACGATTTCTGCGACTTCCTGCTCGACATCGAAGCGAAATATTGGGACGAAATGTACCGGTTCCTCAAAGACGACATCAAGGTCCGACAACCGGTCAGCGGGACGCAACTGGAATACGGCGGTACGTACGCCCAGGCGAAAATGGATTATTGCGACATCCACGCGTACTGGAATCACCCGAGCTTCCCGGGTCGGCCGTGGGATATGAACAACTGGTACCTGCGTAATCGGGCGCTGGTCAATTCCGTCGACCGCGAGATCCTGCCGCAGTTGGCGACCAAGCGGGTCTACGGCAAGCCGTTCACGGTCAGCGAATACAACCATCCGTACCCGAATCAATACGCCGCCGAAGGGTTGCCGCTGTTGGCCGCGTTCGGCGCGTTCCAGGATTGGGACGGGTTTTTCCCGTTCGCGTACAGCCATTCGAGCAATTCGGAGCCGCAAATGACGACGAGCTTCTTCGACACCAGCGGCAACACGGTCCAAATGGCGCACATGATCGCGTGCCATGAACTGTTCAACGCCGAATTTGAAAACATTCACGAAATCGTCGCTCCGCTGACCGCCGAAAAAGAGCGGGAAAATTTCAGACGAGACCGCGGCCCGTACGGCTTCGGATTCTCCGGTCTCGGACTCGATCCACGCTGGGCGCTGGCCCGTCGCGTCGCCGTCGATGTGAGCGGCAAAGTCAAAGACATGCCGAAACTTGAGGAAATTCCCAAGGACCAGAAGATGTTCGGTGTCGGCGAAGGTGCTCCGTTTTTCAATATGACGGTCAAAGACAATGGATACGCCGACGTGACGACGGAGAAGGCGTCCCTGTTCACGGGCTTCATCCACAAAGCACTCACACCGCAACAGGCTGCGCGATACTTTTTGAAGCGCCCCGATTGGGCGATCGCGTTCGGCCCGACGAATCTCGACTGGGCGACCGTTTCGCTCACGCAGGTCGGAGAAGCGAAAAGCGGCGTCAAACGGTATCTGCTCGTTGCGACCGGGGAAATGCGCAACACGGACATGAAAATCGAATCGCTCGGCGAAGACCGGATCACGGTCGGCAATCGATTCGGAAAACCGCCGGTGTTGTGCGAAGGAATTCCGGCGCAAATTCTGATCAAAGGCGTCAAGCCGGCGTCGATTCGATACTGGTCGCTCGACGAATCGGGTAATCGCAAAACGGAATTTCAGGGAAGCCGACACGACGACTCCGAAGCGGCGATCGTTTTGAAGCCGGAGTTCAAAACCATCTGGTATGAACTCGAAATCGCCGATTGAGACGTTTTCCAAGCGTCAGGTTTTCGCAAAGCGACGCCGCAGTTGTCCGCAGGCGGCGTCGATTCGGTCCCCTTTGCGAAACCTGACTTTGACCTGAATTTCCGCGTCTTGGAGCAGTTGGACGAATTGCTCCACCGTTCGGGGAGGCGGCGTTTGGTACGGTAATTCCGGGACCGGATTGAACGGGATCACGTTCACGATCGCCCTCTTGCCGCGCAAAAGTCGGGCAAGTTCTTTCGCGTGTTCCGGTCGATCGTTCAAGTCGCGGATCAAAACGTACTCGAATGTGACCCGGCGTCCCGATTTCCGGTAATACTCTTCCGCCGCTTCCAGAACCTCGCGAATCCCGTGAACGCGGTTTCGGGGCACGATTTCAGACCGAAGTTCGTCGTTGGGAGCGTGCAGGGACACGGCCAATTTGTACGGATGGCCGCATTGGGCGAGCGTTTCGATCCCTTTCGGAATCCCGACCGTGGAAATCGTGATTCGCCGTGCGCTCATGTCCAGCCCATCCGTTGCGATCGCGTCTTCCAAAGCGGAAAGAAGCGAGTTCGGGTTCAGCAGCGGCTCGCCGGTCCCCATGATGACAAGATGCGTGAGTCGTTCGTTGCTTTCCAACCGGCTGTTGAGCCGCAAAATCTGCTCGAGAATTTCGCCGCGACTCAGATTCCGAACGAACCCGTCCATGCCGCTTGCGCAAAATTTGCAGCCCATCGCACAGCCGACCTGCGTACTGACGCAACCGGTGCGATGATTCCGATCGTCCCGAAGCAGGACACATTCGATCTGGTTCCCGTCGGGCCACTGGAGCAAAAGCTTTTCCGTTCGGTCCTGCGAAACCGTTTCGGTGACGATTTTACCCGAAAAGAGCGTTCCGAACTGTTCCCGTAGCATTTCGCGGCAGATTTTCGGCAGATTGTGCATCGCGTCGAAATCCGCCGTTTTCCGGGCGAAAAGCCAGCTGCGAACCTGCGACCCACGAAACGCCGGAATCCCCATTTCGCCGAGCAGGCTTTTGAGTTCGTCTTTCGTAAAATCAAGAAAAAACATATCGCGTACAGTTAAAAAAGAGCCGGGGATGAAGCGCAGCGTAATCCCCGGGCAAAAAACACCTCACTCTAAATTCTAATGATTTTTCTCCTTTCACAAATATTCCTCTTGACTTTTGTGAGACGCTGTCTCATAATAAGACATAGTCTCATTGGTGGGCTCCGGAACCTTCGGTTCGCGGGCTAAACAAAACGACCCGAAATATTGCGATGAAATTGACCAAACTCTCGCCGGGGGAAGCGGAATTGCTGGAAATTTTTTGGCAGCAAGGCCCGCTTCCGCTTTCCCGGGTTCATGAATTGTACTGCGAAAAACATAGTTCGCCGGTCGTGCAGACGATCCAGACGCGGCTCGGGCGGATGGTTGCCAAGGGGTTGCTGCGGCGCGGCAACGAATATCCGTCGCTTTATTCCGCCGCGATTTCCCGGGAACAGACGCAAGGGACATATTTCGAGCTGCTCGAAGAACTGGCCGGGCGGAACCTCGCGCCGCTGATGCTGCACCTGGCCGAAAAGCGGTCGCTGACCGACGAGGAAATCGCCGCAATGGAAAAAATTCTCAACGCGCACTTAAAGGAGAACCGCTCATGATCGAAACATTCGTTTTTCGTCTATTATTCGCAACGGTTTTCCTGGTCGGTTTTTACCCGATCGTGTGGATCGTACTGAAATGCGCCCGGGCCCGCTCCGCTGTCGTTCATCGAACCTGTTGGGGCGGCCTGCTTCTGGTGTCACTAATCGCCGCAAGCGTCCCGGTCGAAATCCCCACTCCCGGAACCGCGGGCATCTTGCCGACGAGTGAAACAATTGAGCCGGAAACCGTCGTACCCCTTGAAAACGATTTTCCCCTCGTCGCAAAGCCGCCGATTCCCGTCGCCTTTTCACCGCCGATTCACGAATCCCAAAGCATGACGCCTCCCCCACCGGTCGCCGTTGAAAGTTTCCCGATCATCGAGCCCGTCAATAAAATTACTCCCCCCCAGCTTCCCATTTCCAATTTCCCCTTTCCTATTTCCTGCATTTTCCTTCTCGTTTCCCTCGCCTGGTTCAGCGGCGTCCTCTATTTGCTCTCCAACCGGTTACTGCTCCATTTGAAGCTGCGCAAAATCTGGAACCGCGGCGAACGGGCCGCACCGCCGAACTGCTGGACGGAGCTTTTGAAAAAACATCGTATTCCCGAAGGCCGGATTCCGGTCTATTTGACCGATTCGATCGGTCCGGCGCTGGTGCAAAGTTTTTTCTCTCGCCGCCTTTTGATACCGCGTTCCGTTTGGGAAGATCTGCCGGACGAACTGAAAATCGGTGTGTTGCGGCATGAATTGGCGCATTACCTGCACGGTGACACCGCCTTGTCGCCGCTGGTCTATTTTCTCGCGGTCGTGCAATGGTTCAACCCGCTCGCCTGGCCGGCGCTGCGGCGCTATGACACCGCGACCGAATGGTACTGCGACGAATTCGCGTACGGAGACGGCGCGTGCGGCTCGGTCGTCCTGGCGGAAACGTTTTTGACGATCCACCGCAGCAGCGAAACGCTCGGACTTTACCTCAACACATTCTCGAAATTCAGCACGCTCGACCGGATCGACCGGCTTGCGGCAAACGAAACTCTCGGAAAGGAGCACGTCATGAAAAAAGCATTCATTCTCGTCGCGGTGTTCACGCTGCTGCTTTGCGGCGTCATGCGGCCGCGTTTCGTCGCTTGGGCGCAACAGGATACAACGCCGTCCCAAAGAGAGCGGCCGTCTTCCGAAAAAGAGGATATTGCGTATTACGAACTCCGGGTTTTGCAGGCGGAGAAGGATCTGGCCGTTACGAAAGCCGGAGCCCTGCGAACGATTGAAATCGATTACGCCAAAGCCGCCTTGGCCGTCGCCGAGGCCGAAGTCGACAAGGTGGAACAACTCAATAAAAATCAGGCGAACACCGTTTCGCACATGGAGGTTTTGCGAACGAAATTACGCCGGGTCCAGGCAAAAAAACAACTCGAAAAAGCGACTTTCGAGCATGACACCCGTTTACCGATTCTCGTCCAGCTCAAGGAGAATGAACTCCAATACGCTCAGGCGATGCTTGCCGAAAAGCGGGACGGAAAGAATCCGGAGACGAATAAATCGCCGGAAGCGTACCAGGTCGAACGGGCAAAGCTTGAACTGAAGCTCGCCGAAGCGGAAACGGCCTCATTGGCCGACGTGGAATATGCCAAAGCGGCATGGACCGTCGCGATCGCCCAAGTGGACGAGAACAGGCAAATGAACAAAAAAGTGCCGAACACGATTTCCGAACAAGCTTTCCTGGAAGACAACTTGGAAAAGATTCAAGCACAAAAGCAATATGAGAATGCGGTCTTCACGGTTTCGACACAAGGGCCGCTGATCGTCGAAAAAAAGAAGATCGAGCTGAAAATCGCCGAAGCGCGATTGGCCGAAGTCCAAGGCGTTTCGAAAAAAGAAACACAAAAGACGATCGACAAACTCGAAGCCGATAGGGCCGAAACCGCGCTGAAACTCGCGGAAGCGTCGAAGATACTTGCCGCCCTTGGAATCGAGTACGCCAAGTCCGTTTATCATGTCGCCCAAGCCAAAGTGGACCGAGACAAGCGGATGAACGAAAGCGTACCGAACACCGTTTCCGAGCAAATGGTTCTGGAAGCCGAAGCGGAACTCCTCCATGCCAAAGCCGCGTGGGAAAAAGCGAAATACGAACATGACACCATCATACCGGCGGAAATCGAGGTCAAAAAACGGGAGCTGGAGATCGCGAAATCACGTGCCGAAAAATCTCGCGAACCGGAGCCGTGGGAAAAGCCTCCGGTTCGGTGCGGGCTTCTCGTTCGCAACCCGGACGGAAAACCGGCGGTCGGGGCGGAATTGCTTTGCCCTTTGGTTAGCGATACCATGTTCCCGATCCGGAACAACAAACCGTACATGTTTCGCGGCCCGATCACCGAGATTCCCCAAGCCGATTCCGACGGGAAGCTCGCGTTCGATCTTCGCTGGGACGACAAGGACATTCTTCTCACCCACCCCGATGGAGCGTTGTTCGTCTTTGTGAAAGACGTACAATGGAGCGAAACGTCCGAAACGAGTCAAACCGCAACCGTCCGGCTCCAGCCGTGGGGCAAGATCGTCGGAGCGGCGAAAAAAGCGAACCGGGAACTGCCGAACGTCGAAATGGATTGCGACGTTAATTTCAAAATGCCGAATTCGCACAGCATTTACGTTCTCAAATATCGAACGACAACCGATGAACGGGGACGATTCGCGTTCGATCAGGTCGTTCCCGGCGGACATGTTCGCATTCAAAGGGCGGCTCCCGGCTCAAGCATAGGGGATTCCAATAACACGGAGGGGCCGATTTACTTCGACCTCGCCCCCGGCGAAACGAAAACGGTACAGTTCGGCGGCGTCGGACGGCCCGTGATCGGAAAATTACGGAACGTCAATCCGGCGACTCTCGCGGAGTTGAGCGATTGGTCTCATTCGTCGATACAGCTCCGTCGGATTGACAAGGATCAACCCGTTCCGGAATTTACGAATATCCCTATCCCGAAAAACGTCGACAAAAGCGATCTCGCGGCTGTTTCAGCCTGGTTCCCGAAATGGTCGCAAACGGAAGAAGCAAAACAATTTTGGCAAGTCCATGAGCAATTCTACAAATCCGGCGACTATGTTCATTGGACCGCCTCGCTGGATCGGGAAGGAAATTTTCGGTTCGACGAGATCCGGGCCGGGCGATACCATGTGATGCCTTTTTGCGGACGACAGTTTTCGGACCAATACTATCAGGTTTTAGCCGAGCCGGTCTGGATGTCGCCGACCATCGTCGAAATTACCGTTCCGGATAACATAACATGGACGTCCGAGCCCCAAGACCTCGGAACGCTCGATTTCGACCTGATGGATCCGAGCCCGGAGCTGACGAAGGAATATCGGACACAATAAAGAAAAAAATCAAGAGGCCCGGGGATGAAGGTGGTACCCCACCGCAATCCCCGGGCCAAATGCCCCACATTTCGAGGCCGGGGATTCTTGCTTTTCAAAGAAAACACTTTATAGTGTGCTTCACGCTCCGCATGTTTTCCCCTGAAAAGAATGATGACGACAAAATCAATGACACGAACGATCGGTTTCCTCGGCGCCGGTCAAATGGCGTCGGCGCTGGGGGGCGGGTTCGTTCGCTCCGGCGTCGCCCAAGCCCAACGCATTTACGCTTATGATGTTTCCGGCGAGGCTCTGACGAAATTTGCGCAAACCGTCGGCGGTACGCCTTGCGGTTCTCCGGACGAACTTGTGCAAAAATCGGACATCGTTTTTCTCGCCGTCAAACCGCAACAACTCGGCGACTTGCTCGCCTCCGTCCGAGCCGTTCTCCCAAAGGAAACGTCAAAACTGTTCGTTTCGATTGCCGCTGGTGTCACCTTGACCTCTCTTGCCGAAAAACTCGGGGAAACCGTGCCGATCGTCCGCGTGATGCCGAACACGCCGTGTCTGGTCGGTTGCGGGGCGAGCGGCTTCTGTCCCTCGGAAAATGTGTCCGAGTCGGATGTCCAAATCGTTCAAACACTTTTGGAAACCGTCGGCGTCGCCTTTCGTGTTCCGGAACGTTTGATCAACGCGATCACCGGCCTATCCGGTTCCGGCCCGGCGTTCGGATATGTGATGGTCGAAGCGTTGAGCGATGCCGGCGTCAAACTCGGTTTGCCGCGCGACACCGCAACGAAACTCGCCGCGCAGACGCTCAAGGGAGCCGCGGAAATGGTGCTGCAAACCGGCGACCATCCGGCCGTGCTCAAGGACCGGGTCACCTCCCCGGGCGGCACCACGATTGCGGGTTTGGTCGCTCTCGAAAATGCCGGCCTACGGTCCGCACTCATCGGTGCCGTCCTCGCCGCGGCGCATCGGGCCGAAGAGTTGGGATGAACGATGCTGTATATGACGGATTTTTTCCGACAGTTGTCCTAATATTGACATAAAACCTCTCCCGAACTAGAATATGAGGAAGAGACTGTTGAAAAGCCTTCCGTCTATTTGGAGCCGTCGTTCATCAGCATGTTGACGAGCAGACCGACGGCTTTTGTTACCACGGCGGGAATGCAACAGTTTTCCATCCTTTGGTGGGAAAAATGTCGTGAGGATTTTCGGCTTTTCGTGTCGGATCTGGTGTACGACGAGATATCGCGCGGTGACACCGAAGCATCGGCTAGGCGATTGCGAATCGTAGGGGATCTGCCTGTTCTGGAAATGAATCAGGATGTTCGTCGTTTGGCCGACGAAATCATTCGTTATCATGCCATTCCTCGCAAAGCAATCGGTGATGCCGGGCATGTCGCTTGCGCAACAGTTCATGAGATCGATTATATCTTGACATGGAACTGTCGTCATATCGCCAACGAATTTCGAAAACCATTGATCGAACAATTGATTCGCGAGAACGGCTACAAACCGCCCATCTTGACGACGCCACAAAATTTATTGGGTGAACATTATGACATCAACCTATATTTACGACCCGAATGACTGGGAAGACCCGGTCATGCAGGAGCTTCATTGGTTGCGGGCGGGGCGTGCGGCGGAGTTCAACTACGATGTTGAAGCTCTTCTTGAGGACAGTGCCAAACACGGAAAAGCCGTTCGCGAACAATGGGAACGCCAAAAAGAAAAACGAGAATCTCAGGCCTCTAATCGATCGTACGATTATTGTGTCGCAATCGAAACTTGATCGACGGCAGCTTTTCCATGCTATTTCGTTTCGCTTATCGTTGTTTGACCGAAGTGTCGCCGCGTTTGAATTTCAAGGCGGGACGGCTTTGGGTTTGGAAGGGGCTCTTTGCGTTGCGAGCCTATCGGAAACGGTTGAAACGAAACGAATTGTTTCCGCCGTTTCTCTTCTTTGCGCTCACCAACGCCTGCAATTTGCGGTGTCGCGGCTGCTGGATCGCGGCGCAAGGGAAACCGGATTCGCTTCCCTTTGACGCCGTCGATCACGCGATCCGGGAAGCTGCGAAGCAGGGTGTTTACTTCCACACGCTGCTCGGCGGCGAACCGTTTTTGTACCCGCGTCTGTGGGAGTTGATCGAAAAGCATCCGGAATGTTATTTTCAGATCATTACCAACGGCGGATTCCTCACCGAGGAAAACGTCGAGAAAATCAAACGGCTAGGGAACGTCTCGCCGCTTTTGAGCATCGACGGACTGGAAGAAACGAACGATGCCCGTCGTGGTACCGGCTCCTACGCCGCCGCGATCGAAGGGGCGAAAAAGCTGCAAAAGGCGAAGATTCTCTATGGCGTCGCAACGGTCGTGACCGGGGCGAATATGCGGGAGTCATTGACCGAACAATACGTTCAAAAGTTCATCGATCTCGGCGCGATGTATCTGTGGTATTACGTCTACCGCCCGGTCGGTGCGGACCCGGCGCCGGAGCTTTGCGTCGGTACGGACAAGATGCGGGAATTGCGTACGAAACTGCTTGAACTTCGCAAGAAAATGCCGATCATCCTGATCGACACGTACTGGACCGCCGAAGGGCAGGCCGTTTGTCCCGCCGCGAAAGGGCTCGGGTTTCACATCGGCCCGAAAGGGAGCATCGAACCGTGCCCGCCGCTTTCGATCGCGAAGGAGTTTATCACCGACAACGACGGCGATCTTTTCAAGACGGTCAACGAAAGCGAATACTTGCGGAATTTCCAGCGGTTCGTCAACGCTCGTTTTCCGAACAAAAGCGGTCAAGGTTGCGTCATTTTGGAAAATCCGCACGAATTGGCCGGATTTTTCCGGTCCCAAAAATCGTATGACACCAGTGGGCGTGATTTTTGTCGCGAGTTGGATGCGAGCGCACCGAAATCGTCGCACCGCATGGAAGACGCGATCCCCGAGGATTTTTGGCTCTATAAGATTTTGAAGAAGAACCTCTTCTTCGGCATGGGCGGGTACGGGTAAACGATCTTACTCTTTCGGTCGTATCATTTTCCAAGGATCAAGCGCTTCATCGAGCATTTCGGGGGGGGCGACCTGTTCGGCGTCACAAATTTCGCGAATCGTTTTGTCTTCGCGGAACGCTTTTTTGACAATCGCCGCGGCTTTTTCGTAACCGACAACGGTATTCAAACCGGTCGCGATCGCCAAGCTTTTCTCGACCCCTTCGAGACATTTGTCGGCGTTGGGTTCCATGGTCCTGAGGCACTTTTCCTCGAACAACGACACGGCCCCGGTCAGGAGCGAAACGCTTTCCAAAGCGGCGTCGGCCATAAGTGGCATCATGACGTTCAGTTGAAACTGTCCGCCGATCGATCCGGCCAGGGCGACTGTGGTGTCGTTTCCTATCGCTTTGGCGGCGGCCTGCATGAGACTTTCGCACAAAACCGGATTGACCTTGCCCGGCATGATGGAGCTTCCCGGCTGGAGGTCGGCGAGCAGGATTTCGTAGAAACCGCAGCGTGGGCCCGATCCCAGAAAGCGAATATTGTTAGCGACATTCAAAAGCGTCACTGCGACGCTCTTGAGCAGCGAGTGGGAAGCGACCAGTCCGTCCCGCTGGGCGTTCGCCTCGAAATGGTCGACGGCTTCGTGAAAAGGAAGTCCCGTCTGTTCGGCAATCAGCTTCGAGACTTTCGAGCCGAACATCGGATGCGTATTGATTCCCGTTCCGACCGCGGTCCCGCCGACCGGGAGTTCCAGGAGCGGTTCGATCGCCGTTTTCGCTCTCTGTGACGCCAGTTCCATCTGTCGGGCCAGTCCGCCGATTTCCTGCCCGAGCGTCAGCGGCGTCGCGTCGGCCAGGTGCGTTCGTCCGATTTTCAAAACGTCGCCCCACTTTTCCGCTTTTTTCAAGAGCGTCACGACACACCGCTGGAGGGCGGGAATCAGCTTCGTGTGAATCGCGACACCAACGGCGACGTGGATCGCGGTCGGAAAGGTGTCATTCGTGCTCTGGCCGTAATTGACGTGGTCGTTCGGGTGGATCGGTTTGCGGTCCTCGAACCGGCTTTGCCCGAGAAGTTCGGCGGCCCGATTGGCGATCACCTCGTTGGCGTTCATGTTCGAGGAGGTGCCGGACCCGGTTTGATAAACGTCGACGGGAAACTCGGCGTCAAACTCTCCTTTACAGACTTCCCAAGCCGCATTGATCAAAGCGTCGGCTTGCTCGAAAGAGAACGGCGTTTTGTCGGCGTTTTTCAAGAGCCCGAGCTGTTGGTTGACCGTCGCGGCGGCCCATTTGACCAAGCCGATCGCGTGGATCAACTCCGGCGGAATCCGACGACCGGAGACCGGAAAATTTTCGACGGCCCGCTGCGTTTGCGGCCCGTAATAAGCGTTTCGGGGGATTTTAACTTCCCCCATGGAGTCATGTTCGATTCGCATGGGCATGGAAGGTGAAGTAGTGCGAGTGTCTTACCCTCCTTCATCATACCATGATTTCCGGGATGGAATAGTATGGTAAGACGTTTCCGCGTGGAGGAGACTCGCGCAGTCCGTTAATGCCCACGTTCGATCAGCGTTGCAGCTTGAAATGAGAGATCAGGTTTTGCAGTTGTGACGCCTGACTGCTCATTTCATGAGAGACACTCGCGGTTTCTTCGGCACTGGCGGTGTTCTGTTGCGTGACCGCTTCGATTTGCGACAAGCCTTGCGACACCTGTGACACCCCTAGGGCTTGCTCACGGCTGGCGGTCGCGATTTCGCCGATCAGTCCCGCGACTTTCGTCGATTGCTCGACGATCGAAGTGAGATTGTTCGCCGTTTGTGAAGCGATTTCAGCACCGGCCCGGATCTGGCGGTTGTTGTTTTCGATCATCTGCGTCGTTTCCGCGGCCGCTTTAGCGCTTCGTGCGGCGAGATTGCGCACCTCCTCGGCGACGACGGCAAAACCTTTTCCGTGCACCCCGGCCCGTGCCGCTTCGACGGCGGCATTGAGCGCGAGCAGATTCGTTTGGAACGAAATATCGTCGATCACTTTCACGACTTTCTGTACATCGTCGGCGTTTTTCGTGATTTGTTCCATCGAAGAAATCATTTTCATCATCATTTCCTGCCCGCTTTGCGCTGCGTCGTTGGCTTGACCGGAAAGTCGATTCGCGTCGGCGGCGTTCTGGGCGTTGGCGTTCGTTTGCGATCCCATTTCGTTCATCGAGGCGGATATCTCTTCGATACTCGCAGCGGATTCGGTCGCTCCCTGGGAGAGCGATTCGCTTGCCTGCGCAACTTGTGACGCCCCGGTGGAAACCTGAATGATCGCTTCGTTGACTTGGAGCAAGGCGTCGTTGACCGAGTGTATCATTTCCCGGAGCGACCTGTTCATGGTGTCTTTTTCCGACTTCGGCGTCACGCTCGCCGTCCAGTCCCCTTCGGCCAACCGGTTGGCAAGGTTGCCGACGCCGACATAATCCGCGAGCACGAGTTTCATCGCATTTCCCAAAAGACCGGTTTCATCTTTACGCTCAAGCACGGAATAGGGAACCTGAACGGAAATGTCTCCCTCTTTCGCCAGGATTTCCATCAAGTCGGTCACCGTTTTAATTCCGGTCGTAATATCGGTGCGGAAAACGAATCCAAGGATCAGTCCGATGGCGACACCGAGAACGATCGCCGCGACAATCCCGTAGGACGCTGTGCGGGTGATAGCGTTGATTTTATTTTCGCACGCCTTGGTGTCCCCGGTGATCATTTCGATCACCTTGCCCGCGGACTTCGCGAAGTTGGCGGCGACTTTGTCCTTGGTGGTTATGGAATCGAGCATCGCCATGTTCGCAGCGACGTTGGCGTCGATGGTGACGCCCCATGTGTCCAGACTCTTGAATGCTTGATCGACGTTATCTTTGGCCGTTTGAGTCACGAGCTTCGGCTTGATCGTTTCGGTAAGTTCCTTCTGCATGGCACGTAGCGCCGTTTTCGCCTGTCCGAGGAACCCGTCCCGCACCTTGGGATCACCCAGATTCAACTCATAATCCCGCATGAATCTCCGGGTCTGTTCCGTTTGCGCGAATAAACGTACTACTTCCTCGACCGTGTTGATTCGCTCGAAAAGGATTATATCTTCTCCCTTTTCATTTTTCTCCTTCATTCCTTCATTGCGATTTTTGATTGCGGCAAGGAGTGATTTCAGATTCTCTTCGACATCGGAGGCGGCGTTTCTTCGCTGTTCGTCGGCTGCGAGTTTTTTGGTGAAATACTCGACGTAATTATCATGCTCTTTTTTGTAACCGGCAGAGGAGGAGAGCATGTTTCCCAATTCGTTGCAAACGTCGTCGTCGCAACGACCGTTGGCCTTGACCTGAGTTTCGAGCTTGGGGACATTGACGGTGATACTCTGAATGGATTCGTGCAAGGCATTGGTATGCTCCGAATTTTTGTCAATGACGAACTTGGCGGAGGCGTTTCGAGCCGCATTGACCGAGTCGACAAGTTCGTTGGCTTTTTTACTGATGTCGGCAAGATCGTTCATGAGTCGCACCTCCGTCGCTACGTATCCGAGGCAGAGGTATCCCGCAAGGCCGACGACGGCGATCAGGACGGAAAGGAGCCCGAAGCCCCAAAGAAGTTTGGTTCCGATACTGAAGTTTTTCAACATGGGAGGCGTGAGTGGGGGGGAATTGTGGGGGTGTCAAAAGTTTGAAGAAAAGAATTCGTCCACCTCCAATAGACGTAAGATAAATATAGTTTTCTCTTCCTGATTTAGCAAGAAAAAAATGTAAAAAATAATGCCATTGCGAAAATAGAAAGAATCGCCTCATCTTGGAGTTTTACGAGCAGAGTGTCGCATGGGTATGGCCGCCGCGCAGCATTCTTTAGTGTCGCGCTTATAAAATATGGCGTCACGTTTTGTCGTGATAGCGGCACTGTTTTGTGGAGTGTGGGCGTCTCATTTCCCACGTTACAATCTAATCGTCGTCGCCTGCCCGATCGGAGGTTTCAAGAAGTTTTTGGACTTCGACGAACGCGTTGGCGGCCTGAGCACTCATGCCGGGAGTGCTCAGCGAAGCGGGGACCGGTTCGTTTGGGCCGACCGCCTCGACACGGATGAGTTTTCCGTCGACGCCGAGCCGGATCAGTTCGTTCCGCACCTCCATCGCACGATTAAACGCGAGTACGTAAAGATTGTTGGCGAAAATCCCGGGCTCGATCGACGTGTGCCCTTTGACGAGAATTTTGTACGGCGTTCCGCGCAGTTGATCGGCGATCGTCCGGATATCCTGTTTCGCGACGTCATCGAGTTCGTACAAGCCGAGACCGAAATAGACGATGCCGCCGACGATTTTTTCCCGTTTCGGCCGAACGCTTCGCACGGAAGCGTAATCCCCCTTGGGCGCCAAAACGGGATTGCCCCCCATGAAGGTGTCTTTTCGTTTGGCGCGGCCGGTACTCTTCAGTTCACGCCGATTGGAATTGGCCGGCGGTTGGTCGCCCGGTACGGGAATCGATTGCGCCGCCGAACCGAACTGTTGCGAGAACGATTCGGCCACCGTCGCGACCTTGACCTCTTCCAACGTACTCATCGCGTAGAGCATGATGAAAAAAGTCAGGAGCAACGACATCATGTCGCCGTAGGTCAAAACCCATTCGGGCGCTCCGGGCGGTGGGCATTTCTTTTCAGGCACGACTGTTTAATTATGAATTGTGAATTATGAATTATGAATCGGAAACTATGATGAAGGCTTTGGCATAATTCATAATTCGTAATTCATAATTCGTCGCTACGCGGCGGCGGTTTCTTCTTCGGCCGGTCTGGCGTTGGGCGGGACGAAGGTGAGGAGTTTTTGTTTGATCACGCGGGGGTTTTCGCCGGCCTGGATCGAGATGATGCCACGGACGGTCACTTCCATACGGAGCAGTTCCGAAGCGCTGAAGTACGCGAGCTTGTCGGCCAGCGGCAAACAGACCATGTTTGCCGCGACCGCACCGTACAGCGTCGTCAACAGGGCGACTGCCATACCGATTCCGATCGTGTCCGGGTCCATGTCTCCGAGCATGATCACCAGCCCGACGAGCGTTCCGATCATCCCGAACGCGGGACAGTATTTCGCGTAGGAGTCCAGCAGGGCTTTGCCGCCTTCATGACGCCCCGCAACGGCGTCCAGCTCCGTTCGCATGATACTCTCGACGATGTCGGCGCCCATGCCGTCGATCGCCATGCGGATTCCGAGTTTGAGAAAACCGTCGTTGATCTCTTCCATCCGGTTTTCCAACGCGAGCAAGCCTTCCCGGCGTGCCGTTTCGGCGAGAGAGACGATCTGCTCGATCGTCACGGCCAAATCGACTTCCTTATTGAACACCGTCTTCTTGATGACACCCATGAACTTCATGATGTGTTTGAGCGGAAAACAGGTCATCACGGCGCAGGCGGCGCCGAAAAACACCATGATTACCGACGGCACGTCCCAAAACGCCGAGAGCGGAGCTCCCGCGTAAAGAATCGATCCCACGAGCAAAATCACCGCGAGGACCTGGCCGAGTACTGTTCCGATATCCATCTTGATTAATTACAAATTCCAAATTACGAATTACTGAAAAGGGCTTAGCCTTGAGAGATAGTAATTCGTAATTAGTAATTAGTAATTTCCCTCCGTGGTAGGATGTTTTTGGTTTGGTGGTAGGTCATGATGCGGTCGACGACTTCGTCGACGGTTTCGCGAACCATGAGCGTTTCACAGTTGATCAACGTAATGATCGTATCCGGGCAACTCTCCACGAACTTGATCATCTCCGCGTTAAGCAGGAATTCCGAATTATTAAGTCGCGTTAAACGAATCATGGGGTTTAATTACTAATCACGAATTCCAAATTACTAATTCAAGGTTACGGCCCATTCTTTGAATGGTAATTCGTAATTTGTAATTTGCAATTAAAATCATCCTACAGCACGGAGGAGCGCGTCCATCATGACGTTGGTCGTGGTTACGATTTTCGCGTTGGCCTGGTACATCGTGGACGCGAGTATCATGTCGATCAATTCGTTGCCGATATTCGTGTTCGACAGTTCGATCGAATTCCCCTTGATGATCCCGGCGGTTCCGGTTCCTGGTACGCCGATTTTCGCCTGACCGCTCGCCAGACCCGCCCGATAAAGATTGTCCCCTTGGCGGACCAGCCCTTCGTTGTTCGTAAACGTCGCGAGCAACACCTGTCCGAGCGGGCGAACCACGTTGCTCGAAAAAATGCCGTATATGATACCGTCGTTGGCGACCGTGAAATCGACCAAGATTCCCGCCCCGGCTCCGTCCTGCGACTTCATCGTCATGTCCGGCTTCGTCGTCGAAAGGGCCGCGACCGAGGACATGTCCATATCGAAACTGAAATTCATCGGACTCTTGCTCGCGACGTCGGTCCGCTGGACCGTGATGTTCGTGTTCGTCGCATCGATGTATTTGCCGTTGGAATCGAAAGTGATCAGGCCGGTTCCCAAGCCGATCTGGTTTCCGGTGAGCGGCTGGTTGTCCCCCGAATCGGCGTACCAACGGTAAATCGTTTCCGTATCGGTTTTCTCCTGGAGCACCATCGTCATTTTCACGTTGACCGGCGCGCCGAGCGAATCGTACACTTCCATCGACATCGTGAGGCTTTCCCCCTTGGCCTGCTGGATCGTCCCGTAATCGATTCCGACGGTTTTCGTCCCTTGGGCGTTTTTCAATTCGAAGTCGGTTCGGTCAATGTCGATTTCGTTTTTCGTTCCCGTATTGCCGAGAATGAAAATCGATCCGTTTTTGATCTCCGCGCCCGGCTTGCCGCCGTTGATCAATTGTCCGATCTCCCCCTGGTCCGGCGGTATTCCGTCGTCGCTCCCGGTCCGCAGTCCGAGCGATTGTTCGAGGAAGTTCAGGTAGTCGGCGACCGTCGTGGTGTCGGTGATTTGCAGCGACTGCGTTTTCAGGTCCGCTTCCCCTTTGTTGGGCTTGTATTCAAGTGTTCCGGTTTGGAACTGCGGCACGAACGAACCGTCCTCCTGCATTTTGCCGAGATCGACCATTTTCGTACTCTCGTTGGCCAGCACATTTCCACGACCGGCACGGTTCAGCGGCGTGTTGAGCGTCAATTCGGAGTCCGGAGTGCTGTCGGTAAACGTCGCGTCCGGATCCATGTTCGTCATGGTCGTCACTTTGTAAAACGCGTCCGGATTGTCGGCGGTGCAACGGTAAATGTTGCGCCCGATCCAATTGTCCGGGTTGTTTGCCGAATCGACCGTAGGAATATCGCTCAGTTCGAGTTTGCCGCCGTTGACCGTGAGTGGATTGCTCATCGCGGACGGTCGGCTTTCGTTTCCGTCGGCGTCGAAATAGGTTACGTAATACGTGTATTTCCCGCTCAGCCGGGCTTGGTCGAGTTCGTTGGCCGGATCGGCGATTTCCTCCGTTGCGGTCGTGTCCGTGTAGCTCGTCGGGCTGTCGGACAGGCTCAGATCGGTTAGCTTGTAGAACACGCCGGGATCTTTCGGATCGGCGGGCGCGTCGGCCCGATAGATACGCAACGTCGAATACGCATCGTTTTTCGGCGGAAGGCCCGTAAGATTGACGCTGTTTTCACCTTCTTGGACCGTCGCTTCGATCGGAGCGGAGTAGTCCGATTCATTTCCGTCGGCGTCGACGTAAACGAAACGGTAAGTGTAATCGCCCGCCGCGAGATCGCCCGAGCCCGCTTGGCCGGTACCTTTGGTGGAATTGATCTCGACGTTCGGCTTGGCAACCGTTTCGGCCGTTAAAGCGACAGAGCCGGGACTGCTTTTGCTCATATCGGTGAGCGTATCGCTGACGATTACGGATCCTTGCGTCGCAGCGTCGCCGTTTGCGTTGAGCAGTCCGTCGAGCACGACGTTTTCCGTCGCTTCGGCGATTTTCATTTCCCCGAGCGGAATCGTCAATTTCGAAAGTTTATCGGTCTGAATGACATATTTGTCGTTGACCGTGTACCCCATCACGTACTGGCCGTTGGTGCTGATGAGGTCCCCGTTGGCGTTGCGTTTCATCACGCCGTCACGTGTGTAATACTGGAGATTCGGATTGTTCGGGTCCGGTTGAAGAACGAAAAACCCCTCCCCTTGGATCGCCATGTCGGTCGGCGTCATACCGTCCTTGACGGTTCCTTGCGTGAAGTCGGTCGTTACGCCGGTCAAATGGACGCCGAGCCCGATCTGTTCCGGATTCGCCCCAGCGTTGGTTTGGTACGGAGCGTTGCCGTAAGTGTAAGTGCGGTAAAAGATGTCGGCAAAATCGGCGCGATTCGCTTTAAAGCCGGTCGTATTCGCGTTGGCTAAATTATTACCAATCACGTTAATATTCGATTCCGCGGCACTCATGCCCATGCTCGCGGTGTTCAGTGCCTGATTAAGACTTAATCCCATGGTTCGTTAGTCCGAAATAATTTCCGTGAAAACAAAGTCCGCCGTTCCAGAGTATCGGCAGTCGCGAAAACGAAAATACAGCGAAAGTCAAAAATTACCGCATAATCATTAATCTCGGAAAAAACAGCCTGTTTTATCTGTTTTTCCTTTGGTTTTGGGCAAGATGCTGATTGAGTATCTGACCTTGACAAATTCGGGGATAATTCCTACTCTTCGCACGAATTTGGCATTATTTCGGGACTCGTTTTGGAGAGCCGTGAAAAGATTAACCGCTTTTTTTCGCGTTGAAACGCTTCGTTTTCGGATTTCCCTGTTGATCGGGGTGTGCGGTCTGCTGCTTCTTTCGCAGGGGTGTCGCTCGATTTTCGATCGGCCTGTGGAAAAAAACGAGAAGGAGCAACCGTCCTCGAAACTCCTCAATCCGATCGCCGTTTCCAAAGACGTGGTCGCCGTCGACCTTCGTCGGGTACGTGTTCGCTATGAACAGCGGCATCTTCTGACCGATTTCTGGAACGACGACGGTACGACGGACCAGGTCATCCCGGTCGATTTGCGGCGTCGTTTGGCGGAAGAAGGAATCCGGGTCGGCGTGCAGGGGCGTTCGCTCTCGCCGACGTTGGCCCGCCTTTTGGAGGTTGACAAGATTCAACTGGAGGAAGCGACTGGTAAAATTGCCGAGCGAACGACCGATTTGAAGCAGCCGCAATCGGACGGGATCAGTTCCGAAGAAATGTTGATCGAACCGCTCGTCAATCAGCAGATGCTTACACTTTCCGCCCTTCCCGGCAAGAGCTGGAGAGTCAATACTTACGACGACCCTCTGCCGCAAGTCACGCTCTTTTGGAACCAAGGGGGATGGTGCGGTAAAACCTACCCGAAAGCCCAAGGAATGATTGAGTTGTCGACCATCGTCTATCCGGACGGATCCGGGGTCCGCTTCGATCTGTTGCCGGTCTTGGAGTACGGCGACCCGAAACAGACTTCCAGTATGTTCAACGGAGCGTGGATTCCCGAATTCAGCCGCGACCGACTGCCCTACGACAGTTTGAAAATCTCGGTGAAACTTTTACCCGGCCAATGGTTGGTCCTCGGCCCGACCGGAGAAGACCCGCCGGGCCTGGGCAAATCGTTCTTTACCCGCGACAAAGGGCGTCCGGAACAAAAGATCATGGTCTTCCGTCTCTTAACGGAAGAGTTGTAAGTTCCGTTAGCGCCGGGCTGGGCTGCGAGGACGGCTTCACTTGAGGGCGTTTACCAAGAGGCTTCGCAGTGGGAAATCCCACCAGCGGACGCGGCAAAGAATTCAAGCAGACCATCCCTCGACCGCAAGAAATCCGAACACGAAGGTCATTCCCTTGGCCGGGCTGATCAAGATACGCCGCGCGACCCTCGACGCTTGGCTGGAGCAATCGGAAGTCTACCGCGACAACGAGGAAGCGTTTTCCGGCTCCATAACGCAGCTTCTGAAAATGGATTTTCACTCGCCGGAATCGGCGTTCAATAGCGAATTGTAGACGATCCTCCCGCCAAAGTGAATCAGTCCATCGTACCCGGACAAAAAAGTCGGATAAGTTCGGAAGATTGTTCCGCCCCTTGGAATCGGCCTATTTCGGTTTCTTCGCCGGTTCTTCTTTGGTTGGTAGGCCGTGCATCTCCCGGACGGTCTCAAAGGCCCGACGCTCTGAAAAGCGGTCCGCTCGATCTTTCAGACTCTGCATTTGCGGCGTGACTTGCTCAAATGTTTGCTCTTGCTTCGACCGGACCGAAATGGATTCGATGATAGACATAGGTTTTGGCTGGGTTATTCGGTTTCTTTCATATCGATAAAAACGGACGTGCGAATCAGCATCTCTCCAACGGACATATCCTGTTCCTGCACAATCGTAACAATTCCGCCGCAACTGAAAGCCGTTTCCGCTTCCTGTCGGCTCGCTGTATGAATTTCCTCGCCCTTTTGGTCGACGATGATGTACCAAGTACGCATTGTATACGCATTGTATTTGTTCTCCTTATTCGCCGTCTGAAGCACACTCCCGCCCAGTCCATCGGCAAACGGCGGGCAGCGGCTTGAAGGTTTTTTTTGAGAAATTTGGGAAAGTGGCGGTCTTGAAAACGGCGTTTCACACCGGGATTTACAGTACCAGAGTGCCAAGACCGTAAGACCGCCAGAATTGCAAGGGTACAGGGAAATTTTGACGGATTTGGAGATTTCGGGAAAAAACGGAAAATAAAAGTGATGTGATGTGCAGACCGTCTTCAAGTTTCACAGAAAAAGTTGCGTACGGAGGTGGGATTTCTTCGTAGGGCGAGCAGGACGTGAATGGTTCGCGTCGTTTTTTCTCACGAGGAGGTTACAAATGTCCGCCGCCGAAGCCGATCCCGTCCCACCGCAAAACGACTCGGACTCAAATCGTGAAACTTGAAGACGGTCTGGCTCTCGTGGGGGGCATGAAAATGTCGCGCTTGACATAATTCTATTACAAAATAGAATGGAGATATCCGCGTCGTGAGCTTATTTCGATCGACCGGGATAGGACTTCTGTTCGACGTCGGGAATGTGGAGAGTCGCCCGAGGTCGTTTGTCTTCGCGTTTTCTCTCCCCACATCGGCGCTTCGGGCGTCGATATTTATTTAACAATATTCATGTCCCTTTCCGGAAATGCGGTTTTGAACGAAGAAATTTCCCTCCAGAAAATTCCCATGTACCCGTTTCGTTTCGAACCGATCTACAAGGATTACTTCTGGGGCGGAAGCCGCATGAGCGATCTGTTTAAGCGTCCTTCTTCCCCTCACGGCAAGATTGCGGAATCCTGGGAAGTCGTCGACCATGAAAACGGGGGCAGCGTTATTTCCAACGGTCCTTTCGCGGGGGTTTCGCTCCACGAAATCGCCTCTTCCCGACCGGAGGGGATTTTCGGAGTCGAATCGCATTTGTTCGACCGGTTCGGGCG
The DNA here is from genome assembly GCA_031549565.1 of Thermoguttaceae bacterium. Taxonomy (GTDB): domain Bacteria; phylum Planctomycetota; class Planctomycetia; order Pirellulales; family Thermoguttaceae; genus JAVBSX01. The sequence continues at coordinate 47,728 of JAVBPO010000085.1, read as the reverse complement.
TTTTCCGTTGATGCTCAAATACCTTGACGCGGAAGAAATGACGTCCGTTCAGGTGCATCCCAAGGAGCTTCGGGCACGTGAACTCGGCTATCCGGACACGGGCAAGTCCGAAGCCTGGGTCGTCGTCGACGCCGCCCCGGACAGCGTCATGTACGTCGGTTTTAATCAGCAATACTCGGAACCGGACATCGTTTCGGCGCTTCGCGAGGGACGGATCGAATCGTTGCTCCATCGCGTCCAGCCGAAAGTCGGGGACTGCTTCCTGGTTGAGCCGGGGGTCGTTCACGCCGTGGGAAAAGGGGTCCTGCTCGCGGAAGTCCAACAGACCAGCGATATGACGTTTCGCCTTTTCGACTGGAATCGCAAAAACGAACAGGGACAGGAGCGTTCTCTCCAGATCGAACAGGCTCTCAAGGCGATCGATTACCAAAAAGGGCCTATTTTGCCACAAAAACCATATCCCACCGAATACCGCGCTTGTGAGCGGCTCGTCATTTGCAACGAGTTCACGTTGAATCGGTGGAAATTCGACGAGATGATGGTTTGGTCGACCGATAATCGTTGCCATATTTGGACCGTTCTCCAAGGATGCGCGACGGCCATCTTTCATTTGGGGCGACGCGGAACACCGGAAAACCTTTCCGGTCGCCAAAGCGATCCGATCGCGATGGAATGTCTCAAGCGGGGAGACTCGCTTTTGGTACCGAATTCCTGCCGTTCCATCCAATGGACCGCCGACAGTGATACCCCCGTGATTCTCCTGGATGTGTACGGAACTTGATAATTTGTGGAGGGCGGGCGCCTCGCCTGCCCAGGGAATGCCGTCAAGTATTTCCTGGGACCGCAGGCATCTTGCCTGCACCTGGGTCTGCGGGCTTCCAGCCCGCGGCGCGAAGCGAAAGGACACCCTGCAAACGGTGCCGCCTGACCGCCCACTGGCAGGCTGGAAGCCTGCGGTCCCAGGTTTCGATACACTCAACGGCCTAGCATGTCACCTCTGAGCCGATTCATGAAAAGCGAACACTCTCCCGTCATTCACCGTGATCGCGAAGCGGCTCTGAGCGGCACGCTCCCAAGCTGGTGGGAAATCGCCGCGCTTTGTTTGTTGTTTTTCCTCCACGGCGGTTGGCCGGTTCCGGACGTCAACGAAGCGTATTACGTCGGTAAAGCGGTACACTTCTGGAATCCCGACTGGGTCGTCGGCGACGCGTTTCTCGATTCGAAAGACGCCCACTGGTTCTTCTATGCGACGTTCGGTTCTTTGTCGCTTTTCATGACACCGCCCGCAATGGCATGGACGGGGCGGCTGCTCGCCTGGTGTCTCCTCGCGGTCGCTTGGCGCCGGTTGAGTTTCGTGCTGATACCGATCCGTTATTTTTCCCTCCTCACCGCGGCGGGAATGTTGTATTATCTCGACGCGTTCACCATGTCCGGCGAATGGATCGTCGGCGGCGTCGAAGGAAAGAGTTTCGCGTTTCCCTTGATGTTCCTCGGGCTCGAAGCGATGCTGCGCGGACAGTGGTATCGCGTTTGGCTTTTCTTCGGCGCAGCTTCGGCGTTTCACGTCCTCGTCGGGGGCTGGTCGGTCGTGATCGGGTTGTTTGTGTTGGCTGTCGAAATGACGATAAGGGGGAGAAGGGTGGAAGGGGAGAAGGGGGGAAGGGAAAGCGGAGGTTTGGGATCTCTTTATTTTCTGCCGTTTTTTCTTGTTTTGGGGGGGCTCCTTTCCTTGCCGGGGTTGATACCGGCGTTGAAATTGGATCAGGGGACGACGCCGGAAATCGCTTCGCAAGCGCATTACATTTACGTTTACGAACGTTTATCGCACCACCTGCTTCCGGCGGGCTTCCCTTGGACCTATCAATTCCGTTTCGCGGTCTTGACACTACTCTGGGCGACTATGAGCGGGATCGTTATCGGAAAGGGAAGAAGGTCGGAAGGATTGAAAGGAAGAAGGGAAGAAGGGGAGGAGCCGAAAAAGAGTTTGGCATTCTCTTCTCCTCCGCCCTTCCACCCTTCTTCCCTACTTCCTTTTTACCGTCTTACCGGCTTCGTATTCGGTTCGGCGCTCTTGGCCGTGATCGGATTTATTATCGCTTGGGCTTTACAAAACGAACCGAAGCGGGCGGCGGACCTGTTGCGGTTTTACTGGTTCCGAATGTCCGATTTCGCGATTCCGATGGGGGTGTCGTTCGCCTCTTCGATCCTGCTCGTCCAAGTCGCTAAGCGCTTTCGGGGACCGTTTTTACGAATGATCAGTTTTTCCGTCAGTCCGATCGGCGAGCTGAAATCCCTGTCTTTCCTGCTCCTGTCGCTCTTTGCGGTTGGAGTCGCCGTTTTCCTGGCCTTGGACGGTTTGATTTTCGGTATTCTGTTTCCTTCTTCGGCGGTCGTGCCGATGTTCTCGGACGGTCTCACGTCGACTCTCCCGCCGGAGCCGGCAATTCCATGGGGATTGACGCTTCTGTTGGCGATCGTCGCTCTGCTGGTGGTGGACCGCCAAGGGGAAATCCCGACGATCGCGCCGGCGGTATGGCTTTTAGTCTTGACGACGATCGTCGTTTGGGCGCCGTTTCACTTTTATTTGGGCTTGGCGGAACAGCGTGTTCATCCGGCGTATTCCCGGAGTGATCCGGTTTCGGCGCGATACGCCTACTGGTGGACCGAAGCGTGCGATTGGATCAGGGATCCGAAGAACAAGATTCCGTCGGACGCCCGGTTTTTGACGCCGAGCGAGTCGAAAAATTTCAAATGGAACACCCGACGTCCGGAAGTCGCGACTTGGAAAGAGATCCCGCAGGACGCCAAGGGAATCGTCAAATGGTATGCGACCGTCGAACAGCTTTATACATATCGTCCTAAAAACGGTCCGGTCCGACGGGACTTCTCGCTCCAGCTTTTATACAGCCGCTACACTCCGGAGCGGTTGAGAAAGCTTCAGCAAAAGTACAAATACGATTACATCCTCTGTGGAAAATATCCCGCTTTGAAACTTCCCGTCGTCTATGAAAATCAAGGCTATGTGATTTACAAGGGCAAACCTTGAAGCGTCGGTTCACGTTTTGGGCCTTGACAATCAAAGCGTCCGGAAGACTTCGCCGGCGGCTTGAATCGTGTTGAGAATGTCGGCTTGCGTGTGGGCTTCGGAAATGAATAACGCTTCGAATTGGCTTCACGGAAAATAGAAGCCGCGATCCAGCATTCCCCAAAAGTACTTCGCGTACCGAGCGACGTCGCACTTGGAAGCGGTGTCCCAGTCGACGATTTTGTTCGTAAAACAATTCCCGGAAGAACTCGTTCCGGCCGCTTGGATGACTTTATTCCCGCCGACGCTGACCGAGTCGGTTTTATCTCCGGCGCCGGACGCGGTATTGTGTCCGTCGCCGAGGAAGAAGAGGGTCAACATCGTTCCCCAATGCTCCAAAGCGACCGGAATTCCCGCGTCCCGGGCTTCGTCTTCCAACCCTTCGGCGAGCATCGCGCCGAGCCGTTCGAGTTTCGGGTACGGGTTGTTGTCTCGCAAATACTTGAGCGTCGCGATTCCCGCCGCGGTCGCCAACGGATTGCCGCTGAGCGTCCCCGCTTGGAAAACTTTTCCGACCGGGAGCAATGCGTCCATGATTTCCGCCTTCCCGCCGAACGCCCCGACCGGGAGTCCGCCGCCGATCACTTTGCCGAGCGTGGTCAAGTCGGGCGTAATACTGAACCGACGCTGTGCTCCGCCGAAATCGACGCGAAAACCGCTCATCACTTCGTCGAAAATCAACACCGCTCCGCAGTCGCGGGTCCGATGTCGCAATTCGTAGAGGAAATTGGAGCTCCCGGCGACGCAGCCCATGTTTCCGGCAACCGGTTCGACGATCACGCCGGCGATTTCCTTGCCGTGTTCGTCGAACAGCTTGTGAACCGCATCCACATCGTTGTACGACAAAAGGAACGTATCCCGCGTCGTCCCTTCGGGAATCCCGGGCGAGTTCGGAACGCCGAGCGTCGCCGCGGAACTACCGGCGGCGACCAGGAGCGAATCGACGTGTCCGTGATAATTCCCGATGAATTTGACGATTTTGGACCGTCCGGTATAGCCTCGGGCCAACCGGATCGCACTCATCGTCGCTTCGGTTCCAGAATTGACCAAGCGGACTTTCTCGACGCAAGGAACCGCGGCGATGATCAGCTCGGCCAACTCGTTTTCCGCGGCGGTTGGGGCGCCGAAACTGGTCCCCTTCGCGATCGCTTCTTCCAAAGCGGCGACGATGAGCGGATGCTTATGCCCGAGAATCATCGGCCCCCAGGATTGCACATAATCGAGATATCGATTTCCATCGACGTCGAAAAGATAAGCCCCTTCCCCGCGATCGAACACGACCGGCTCGCCGCCGACCCCGCCGAAAGCTCGCGCCGGACTGTTCACCCCGCCCGGAATCAACTGGAGAGCCTTGGAAAAAATCTCGTGACTACGTTCGCGGTCCATGTGTGTATCGAAGCAGGAAAAGTGGAAAGAAAAAGGCTATTTTAGCCGGTACTCCGCGCTACATCTTCCACACTCGGAGTACAAATCGAAAGCCGCGCAAAACCACAACGGGAATCACGTTGCGGATTCCACGGAAAGTTTTGCACGGCCCTGGTGATACGGACGGAGCGTGAAGACTACCGTCTTGCGGTCTGTTTCGACTTTTCGTCCGATTTGGATTTCGTCGCGGCTTTAGCGGCTTTTCCCTTGACGGGCGTTGCAGCGGCAGCGTCTCCTTCTTCGCCTTTCTTCTTTTTCTTCTTTTTCAGGACGACTTTGTAGACGCGGACTTTCGGCAATCCGAACGGTCCGTCGGCTTCCGTCCAGCGATCCTGATCCTGCAGCCGGGAAATACGCTCCGCCCGGGTGAGAACATTACGGGAACGGGAAATCCCTTTACGGATCTTCAAACTTTTATCAATGGTCATGTTATGCTTGATCCCCCTAGGGGCCTATCGGAAAGAGAGCCAATCTCCACCTTTGATGATTTGAAACTAATCGGGGGATTGTATCCGCGATTGATCAAAAGACAAGGGGCAGGCGTACTAAAACATCGGCGTCGGGGGGCGATACTGCTCGAAATCGAGGCCGCGGAACCACTCGACGGTCTTCGCCAACCCCTGCTCCAACCGGACGATCGGCTCCCAGTTGAGCGTTTTTTTCGCCAACGAAATGTCCGGACAGCGTCTTCGCGGATCGTCGACCGGGAGCGGTTTGTATTCGATTGACGATTGGATTCCCGTCTGCTCCTCGACGATCCTTTGGATCATTTCGGCGAGTTGGAGAATCGTTCGTTCGAGCGGATTCCCAAGATTGACAGGCCCGACAAAGCCGGACTCGTTCTCCATCATACGGATCAGCCCGTCGACCAGGTCGTCCCGATAGCAGAACGACCGGGTTTGAGAGCCGTCCCCAAAAATCGTGATCGGTTCGCCCGTAAGAGCTTGCCGGATGAAGTTGGAAATCACCCTGCCGTCAAACGGATGCATTTTCGGTCCGTAGGTGTTGAAAATGCGTACGATCCGAATCGGCATCCGGTGCATTCGGTGATAATCCATGAACAGGGCTTCGGCGGCCCGTTTTCCCTCGTCGTAGCAGGCCCGGGGACCGATCGGATTGACGGAACCGCGGTAGGTTTCCGGCTGCGGATGAACCTCCGGATCGCCGTAAATCTCGCTGGTCGACGCGAGCAGGATCTTCGCCCGGCAACGTTTTGCCATTCCGAGCGTATTGATCGAACCGGACAACGACGTTTTCATCGTCTTGATCGGATTGTACTGGTAATGCCCCGGAGCGGCGGGGCAAGCCAGATTGTAGATTTCGTCGACCTCAAGAAAAAAAGGATGCGTCACATCGTGCCGAATCAACTCGAAATTCGGCGCTTCGAGCAGAGGAACGACGTTCGACTTTTGACTGGTGTAAAAATTGTCGACGCAAATCACATCATGTCCGCGAGCGACGAGCGTTTCGCACAAATGGGCCCCCAAAAAACCGGCCCCGCCGGCGACAAGTATTCGTTTGCATTGACCCATGGGAGGTAGAGGATAGAGGATAGCGTTCTCGAAAATGTACGTGATTGGGTGATAATATCATGCGAGCGTGGTTTCACCTAGTGGTCGGTCGGTTCTCTTGCTCCTGATTGTCATGATGCGCAAATTTGATAACCTTACAGGTATCTTGAAATACCGTTCCTTTGCCGACGACTTTTCCTTTTGGACAAAACACGACTCGAAAACGCATACCAAACCGTTCGTAACGCGCTGCTTGCCGAACGAACACCCGACGGGCATTGGATTGGTCGGCTTGCGTCCTCTGCGCTTTCGACGGCGACCGCGGTGAGTGCGTTGTCCGTGTTCCGCAAGAAAATCAACCTCGCGTCCCATCAGCCGGGTCATGTTTCCGTTTATGGTTCGACCGAACTTCAGCGAATCGACGCCCTGATCAAGCAGGGAACGGCATGGATCGTTTCGCAGCAGCAGCGGGACGGGGGTTGGGGGGATACCGACCGAAGCCCCTCAAATCCGTCGACGACTCTGCTGGCTAAATGCGCGATTCTCTTGTCCCGAACCGTGGAAGACCTCGACAACGAGGTCGGCGCGACTTCGGTCCATGGAATGACCACGATCAAAAATCATCCGCTGCTCCGCTCGCCGCATCACGATTCGATCATTTCCGGCTGGAGTATGGACGTGTTGACCCGAGCCGACCTCTATCTGCGCCGCAACGGCGGAATGGATGCGATTTACAAACGGTACGGAAACGACCGCACCTTTTCCGTGCCGATCCTGACCAACGCCGCTCTCGCCGGACTCGTTCCCTGGCGGGATGTGCCGCCGCTTCCGTTCGAATTCGCCTGGTTTCCGCAATCGCTCTTTCGGATTCTGAGCCTCCCGGTCGTCAGTTATGCGATTCCCGCTTTAGTCGCGATCGGGCAGGTCATTCACGACAAAAACCCGGCGAAAAATCCCTTGCTCCGGAAAATCCGTGACGCCGTCCGAAAAAAAACGCTCGAAAAAGTCCTGCAAATGCAGCCGGAAAGCGGCGGTTTTCTCGAAGCGACGCCCCTGACCGCGTTCGTCGTAATGAGCCTATCCGCCTGCGATTCCCCGTGGGCCGGAGCGGAGCATCCGATCGTGCAAAACGGCGTCCGGTTCCTGCTCGATTCGGTGCGGGAAGACGGCTCCTGGCCGATTGACACCAATCTGGCGGGCTGGGTGACGTCGCTGGCGGTGAATGCTTTGGAAGGGGAGAAGGGTAGAAGGGAAGAAGGGAAGAAGGGGGGGAGCACTGATGAGAAGATTCCGCTTTCCTGGATTTTGGGGAATCAGCATCGTAAGAAGCATCCGTTTACCGGGGCCGCGCCGGGAGGGTGGGCCTGGACCGATTTGAGCGGAGGCGTTCCAGACGTCGATGATACCGCGGGGGCGCTCCTTGCCGTTCATACGCTGACGGCGGCGAAACAGACGCCGATGCCCCAAGAGACGCTCCAGCAGGTCGGCTTGGGAATTCGCTGGCTCCTGTCGCTCCAGAACCGCGACGGAGGTTGGCCGACGTTTTGCAAAGGGTGGAACCGTTTTCCGTTCGATCGAAGCGGCGTCGATTTGACCGCGCACGCCGTTCGGGCGCTTTTGGCATGGAAAAACGTACTATTGACCGATTCGTCTTCACACGAGTCGCAACTGGTGGCGAGAATAAACAAGGCGATCGCCCGGGGCGCGAAGTACCTGCTCCAGTCGCAGCAAAACGACGGAAGCTGGTTGCCACTTTGGTTCGGAAATCAATACCACAGCCGGGAAGAGAACCCGATTTACGGAACCGCAAAAGTGCTCTCGGCGCTGGGGGAATTGCGTCAAGCGGAATCCTCGGCCGCTTACGACGACGCGATTATCAAAGCGTTGCGATTCGTCGTTGCGAATGTCAATGAAGACGGCGGGTTCGGCTGCCTGGAATTGCCGCAAGGAAAAGAGTCGTTCCGCGTCAAAAAAGGCAAACCCGGTTCGGATCACTATCCGTCCGGCTCGCGATCGGGCATCGAAGAAACGGCGCTTTTGATCGAGGCACTGGTTCCGCTTGCGAACGAGCCGGTCTTCCGTGACGCCGTCGTTCCGCTTTCCACGAATCTGTCCGACGCGGTTCATTGGCTGGTCGAGCAGGTCGAAAACGGTCGGTTCACCCACGCCGCACCGATCGGGCTTTATTTCACGAAACTCTGGTACGACGAAAAACTCTATCCGCTCATTTTCACGACGGACGCTCTGGCGTCTGTTTTGAAAGAAACGACACCAATCGAAAAGCCCGTAAACTCCGACTGATCCGCGCGAATGCAATTCCATTCCCACCCGTATCGACGACTGGCCGGTGTCCTTTTGATCGGAACGGTTTGCGCGGTGGTGTCGTTTTTCGTACTCGATCACCCGGTTGAGAATTTTTTCGCGCAAGAGCGTCTTCCCGGCGACATCAAGCTCGCGATCGACGCTTTCGAGTGGTTCGGGCACGGTTTGGGCGTCGCCGTGGTTTGCATCCTGATCTTCGTTCTCGACGAAGACAACCGCAGGAAGATTCCCCGCTTGGTCGCCTGTGCCGCCGGTTCGGGGCTCCTCGCGGCTTTTTTGAAACTGTTTGTCGGCCGCATTCGACCGAGGCGGTTCGATTTTTCCAACGACATCACGCAATCCCTGCTGGGGCTCATGCCGTTCCATGGAATGTCGAGCCATTTTCAAAGCATCCCCTCGGGACACACGGCCGCGGCGGTCGGACTGGCGATGGGATTGAGTTGGCTCTATCCGAAAGGGCGTGGGATTTTCGTGCTGTTTGCTTTCCTCGTCGCATGCCAGAGAATGGTTTATCTCGCCCACTATCCGAGTGACACCATCTTCGGCGCGATGATCGGTTACACAATCGCAACCTTCTGCCTGACCCTCGGTCCGCTGCCGGACGCTTTCCGCAAGTATGAAAACAAGTAAGAAGACATATTGCGTTTGTTGGAGCACGGGCATCCTGCCCGTGACACAGGCCGGAAGCGTTTGCGAAAAAGGGCGGAGCAGAGATATGTTTGTTGAATCCGCCCTGAAAGGGCATCCCTTTCAAGGTGGTTTCCAAAAGTTACAACCCGAGTTTTCGCAATGTGTTACGGACACAAGCGACGGCTGTGCAGAGTACGTTATTACCCGCGAAATTGCGATGAAAACCGCGATTTATTGTACTTTTATATGAGCCGCCGTTTGGTTCTGTAAAACAAGGGGTTTTTGGGCGGCGAGCTAAAATACGACAATTGTTTGTTAAAATAGGAAAGTAAAACCACCTTGAAACGATATACCCTAAACGACTAACCCGGATATTTCATTCGCTGAACGACGGCGGCGAATTTTCAGCGTCGTAAGGTTTTTTGACGACATATCGACACATATATCACACATTTCTTGAAAATTCGCACAACGTCCCCTTTTCCCCAACGGAGGTTGCGAAATTTCCGATTCTCCGAAACTCAACCCGACTCCCGATGAGGACGATTCAAAATCCGTTCGCGAACCGAAAACCAAAGCTCTTACCGCAGATACGAATTCGGCAATTCGAACAAAATCCGACGGACGCTCTCCTTCACCACCGCCGCGATTTTCAATAATTTCACACGAATGGTGCTACACTGTGCTTTTTCCAACTTCGTTCCTTTCAGCGCTGTGCGACGCAGCGTTTCCAGCAGAACATAGGCGAAACTCGAAAGCGGCAATCGAAAACGGTTCGCCGAAAAATCATGGCAGCGGTCCGGTTCGCGAACAGCATCGACTGCTGCTCCTTGATTCCCCCTTCTCGGAAATACTGTCCATGTCGCCACGAGCACAATAAACGTCTTCGTACAACTCCGTGGCGTCACCTTCGAGGTTCGTCACGACGTACCGGGTGTTCTCCTTGCCGCGAAAATCCTTGTCGCCCGGCAATCGCTCCGCCTTGCGGATATTGGTACGTCAATCCGGCGTCGCCGAATCGTTTCTCTCGAAATGTCGTCGCGACGATTTTTCATGGCTCTATTCCGGTTCCGGATTGATATTGTCGGAAACGCCGGAGGTTTGTAAAATCGCCTCAATCGGGCAGGCTACGCAAAATGGGCAAACAAAAATCACGGAAAAAACGCAGGGTGCGACTCAATATTCACGGACTGATCGATAACGCCAAATGCTACCAAATGGTGCGACGCCTCCGCTGGCCCGAAGGGGTTGAATGTCCGCATTGCCATGACAATCACATCGTCAAAAACGGACACGACCCCGTTCAAACCGATTGTCAACATTACCTTTGTCGCGATTGCGGCAAAACATTCGGCGATCTGACCAAAACCGTTTTCGCGGGACACCATCAGCCGCTGAGTATTTGGATGCTCTGCCTGTATCTGATGGGCCTGAACTTCCCAGTTTACCACGCCTTGCTTGTCATTTTATCCATTCTGCCACCGTCCACTCTCAGGTTTCAGGTTTCGGATGTCGGCCCATCCTTGTTATTCTGAAGCCCGAAGCCTATAGCCTGAAGCCTGAAGCCTTGCCCAAAAATGGATTTCGTAAGTCCGACAGTCAGGTTACTTACTCTTAATCGGCCATTTCTTGATATTGCCGTTTTTGTCGCCGGTGTAGATGAACTTTCCGTCGGGAGAAATTACGACGGCGGTCATTGCGGCGGTCGAGTTGTCGTTTTGCGTTTGAAGGATTTTCGACCGGTTGATGTCCCAAAGCGTCAATTTCGCGGCACGGCCGGACGTGCAGACGGCGATACGTTTATCCATCGGCGAAAACGCGAAGGCGCTGATCGCATCGTCGTGGTTCATTTCGCTAATCAAACGACCGGTTCGCAGGCTCCAGATTCCAAGGTTGCCCGTGCGGTTGACCACCGCGAGCGTCGTTTCGTCCGGCGAGAAACAGCACAAATCGGAACTTGCGAAATGTTCGATGTCGATCTCGGTAATCTTCGACATTTCGTTCAGCCCGGGATTCGTGGTAAGGTTCCAGATCGCGATTCGCTCTTTGCCCCGCGGCGTATCGGCAGAGGTCATTTCGCGAACGGCAACGTATTTCCCGGAGTCGGAAAACGCCAAAATCCGGTCGATGTCGCCGAATTGCATCGGCTGGATCGTCTGCGTTTTGACGTTCATGATCGACCACTGCCCTTCGGTCGAAACGGTCGCGGCCCAAGCACCGTTTTTCGACAGCAGCCGTACGGGATCGGAAGGCGTTCGAGTCGTCGCCTGTTCCGGACGGGTCGCGAAATCGAGCATATTGATTTTCATCAAACCGTTTCGTTCGGCGACGAACAGCGATTTTCCATCGTAGGTGAATTCCGGCTTGAGAATTTTGACGTCGTTGACCCGCTTGGCGCCGAGGAGTTGCGGGGTTTCGTTTTCGATCGACCAAACGCGAAGAACCGGCGTACTCGTTCCCGAGGCCGGATTTCCTCCTGAACCGGAGTACCCGACGGCGAGCAGCGTTCCGTCGCTCGACACGTTCATCGACTCGATCTGGAGATTGTTGACGTCCAGCGGTATGAGTGGTCGCGAATCCTTGAATCCTTTCGCCCCGAACAAACCGGCGCAACCGGTTGGCATAACGCAGCAGAACAATCCCAGTGCGAGTGCTATTTTATGGAACAATGTTTTCCCGTTCATTTTCGACTCATGACCTCACGGACGGTTTCCTCTTCAATCAAAACAGACCAGACCGGTCAGGAGGATAGGAAATCGGGCATTCCGTGTCAAGGCGAAAATCGTCGGAAACTTGGGAGATCACTCCCCTTTCCAGCGGTTGCCCAGTGGATGGCGGATTCGCAACTGGTCGAGAATTTTCGCGACGACCGAATCGATTAAATCCGCCGCTTGTGGGGCAAACCCGTAAAAATGCGGCGAGGCGGGCAGAATCGTCCCGCCAGCTTCGCTGACTCTCAGCAGATTTTGCAGGTGAATCCGCGAAAGCGGCGTTTCCCGGGGAACAAGGATCAAGGGCCGTTTTTCTTTCAGGTGGACTTCCGCGGCCCGATGAATCAGGTGTCGATTGATCCCGGAAGCGATATGCCCCAACGAGCTTCCAGAGCAGGGACAGACGACCATTCCGTCGGTCGCGAACGAGCCGCTGGAAATCGGCGCGAAATAGTCGTCCGAACGATGAACGAACAGGTTCTCTTGCAGCGGCGCGTCTTTTCCCTTATCTTGATCGTAACCTATGAAGCCCGGTCGAAACTCGAATCGTTCCCTCGCTTGCCGGATCGCGGCTCGAAGAAATTGCGTCGGATCGTCGCATCGCTTTAGTCCGGGCAGTTCGTCCAAAATCACCAACTCCGCCGTCGGACTGAGCACGACGTGCGTTTCACATGGCAGCTCAAGCAGCATCTCCAACACCCGCACCCCATAAACCACCCCACTGGCGCCGGTCATTCCGACAACGAAACGAGACATTTTTAAATAAGTAATAAGAAATAAGAAATGACAAACAGAGCGCAATCCCTCCTGACTCCTGACTCCTGACTCCTGACTCCTGACTCCTGACTCCTGACTCCTAATATAGCGTGCTTTTACCGAATCTCCATTAACACTGAAAAACTCCCATGAAAAAGTCGCGATTATTCCTTTTTGCCGTACTGATCCCGCTGATATTCGGAATTCCTTCACATGCCGCCGAAACGCGGAATGAAGCGATCGTCCAATGCGTCGTCTCGGACAGACCGTCGGGAATCACCTACCTGAGCTGGGATACCGAAGGGGGCGATAAATCGAACCGGAATCTTTTGAGGCCCGATTCGGCCGTCGTTCTCCAGGTCCGGTCCGGCGAGCAATGGAATACGATTTCCGAGGGGGCGTTGAAAACCGTCTCTGACGCGGAGCATGTCCTTGACTATCCGCTTTCACCAAAAGACAAGCTGGAATGGACGATCCGCATCGCCCAGGGAACGATCGATTTTCAATTTTCCTTGCAGGGTGAAGTCCCGGATGCGATCAATGGTTTTCGTTTGTTTTTTCCGCTTGATCCCACGGTAACATCGACGACGGTGATACCGAACGACTTTGACACCCAGGGAAAATTTCAACTCCCGCTGGTCGTCACCGCCCCCGATTTCGGACAAATGCACCTGGTGGAAAAAAGCGGCCGAAAAATCGACGGCTCGCTCTTGGGAAGTCGCGTGGAAAAATACGTCAATTTGATGATCGAACTTCCGTTAAACGAAGCGAACAAAGAGGTGTCATTCTCGTTGACGCCGGTCTATTTGGATCCTCCGGCGGGGTTCAAGGACCTGGAGTTCTGGAAGAAAGCCCGCCGGGGCTGGTTCGGCCCGATGCAAACTTCGTGTCAATGGGGCGATTTGACCAATCCGTACAGCGCCCCGCCGGGATTGTTCTCGAACAATGTGATCAGTGACCCGGCGAGCTGTTCGGTGTGGTTCTACGCCGACCAGGTTTTTTGGACGCCGCGGTTGACCGAAGACGTTTCGGCGATGAATATCGTTCGCAACACCGTCGACTTCTGGCTCGACGAGAAAGTGATGCCGGACGGGGAGATGATCTGTTATTGGAGTTATGCCGGATTTCTTGACGCCAACGCGGGACCGATCATCGCGGCGTGGGACTATTTCACGGCGACCGGGGATGCGAAATGGCTCGAAAGCAAGATCGAACGGCTCGAATCGGTTGCCGATTTTCTCATCCGCCGCGACATCGACGGCGACGGCATGGTCGAGGCGAAGCAGTCCGGCAATTACGGTACGCTTCACCAGCCGAACCGCTCCTGCGCCTGGTTCGACGCCGTCAACTGCGGCCACAAGGACGGATACACCAACGCGATCATCTTCCGGGCATGGTGCTGCATGGCCGACCTGGAAAAGAAGCTGGGGCGTCACGAACAAGCGGAAAGGTACATAAAACACGCGAAAATGTTGAAAGCGTCTTACGCCGACGCGTTGCGGAACCCCGAAACCGGCTGGTTGGCGTGGTGGAAGAGCGAAGACGGAACCTTGCACGATTACGCCATGCCGATCGTTAACGGGCTCGCGATCGAATACGGGTTGGTGTCAAAAGAAGAAGGCAAAGCCATCTTGCAACGGTTCGAGCAAAAGATGAAAGACGTCGGTTTTACCCGTTATGATTTGGGAATTCCCTGTACGCTGGTTCCGGTGTTGCGGCAGGATTATCTCCTCCCGGACGCGTCCGGTTGTCCGCAGCGGGAAGACGGCTCGGATACGTTCGGGCAATACCAGAACGGGGGGATTTCCGCCGGGCACGCGATGCATTTCATCACGGCTCATTACATCGTCGGCATGACCGAGCGGGGCGATTTTCTCCTCAACGAAATGATGAAGCGTCAAGCCGAAGGGAAGTTCCAAAATGGCGTTACGAACGAATTCGGACGCGGAATCGATTGGACTGACTGGAACGGCAACCCAAGCGGCTACGAAGGGACGTTGTCGGAAAGTTGTCGGTTTCTTCAAGCCGCCTTGCTCCGCGATCCGGAGCTGAGAAAAAAATACCACGCTCCCATTCTCGCGTTGGACGAGACGGACGGCGACGCGAAAAAATAACGGCCGCCAAAAGAGCGGAGCGACCGGTTCCATTCCGCCGAGCGAATGAACCGGCGCCGGCGGCTTGCGGCAAATCCGCGGATTGACTCGTGGCCACTCATTTTTCCATAACGGTTCTCCAAGCAGAGCGGGTCAGGAAACTTTCCGCGACATTCGACTCCATCTCCTTGAAAAGCGACCACGGGACCGTGAACGAGAGGATGTCTCGATCAAGCATCTTTCGCAGGAAAAACCGTGCGGAGATGTCCGTCAGCCCGACAATCGCCTTGGGACTCGGCTGTTCGGCTTCGTGAAACACGTACAGACCGAACGTCATGCAGCCCGCTCCGAACGGAATGCGGACGTTGTCGTTTCCCGGTCGGGCATAATTCGCGAGCACGGTCAAAGCCGAAAGTTGGTTGGCGTCAACGAGGAAAGCGACCGCTTTCGGCTTCTCGCTTGACGCCAGTTTTTCCAGCGGTTTGATGACGATATACGGTCCTTCCGATTTGATCTGCGGAAGCGATTCGGAAAACTGGGCGGCCAATTCCGGCGTTTTCAAAAAGCCTTCCCCTTCGCTGAATTCCTCAATGAAAATCTTCGGGGCGCCGTGCTCTTTCATCTGCGCAATGGCTTGTCGGCCCTGTTCCCAATGCTCGTTGCCGATGGAGAGAAAATAATCGAAGCACTTTTTGTCGCCGGGAAAGTCTTCATGATCGAGCGGCGTCAATCCGAACCCGCCGGCGGCCCCGGAACAACCGCAGCTCCCGGCGGACATGTAAACGGTATCACCCTTGGCGGCTTGCGCGACGGGACTCATGGAACACATCCCCTTCGCTTCTTTGCCGTCGGCGGGCGGCTCCTGGGCGTAGAAAATGGCAAGCGGCGGATACTTGAGCGAAATGGCATCAGCAATAGCAGATTTCATGGCGAACTCCTAAATTTTGTGGTGATGTGCGATCTCTTTGGCATTATACTCCGTTCTCCGTGCCGCGTCGAGTTCCGTAAACGCAGCCTTTCGAGCGTCATTATTTCAAAATCAAACCGAGCGAAAGAGCCGAACCGAAGATCAACACATTTCGTGCACTATGTTCGAGTACGCCGATCAATCCCCTCCCGCTGCCGATCCGTACCATCTTGCGCCATGTTGGAATGTGAAAAGCGAGATAGAACATCGGAAGTACCGCTGCCCAAACGGAATGTTCGAACCAGAAATATTGGCAACACAAAACGGCGGTGATACCGTTGAGAAAGTAAAACCAGCGTCCGAATCGTTCGCCGAACAAAACGATGGATGTGTGTTTTCCCGATCGGGCGTCGGAAAACCTGTCGCGATAATTATTCGCGACGAGAATATTGATCACGACCAATCCCACGGCCATGCCGCAGACCGTTGTGGAAAGCGTCCACTGGCCCGTCTGGACATAATACGTGAAACCAACGGGTACGATTCCGAAAAAGACGAACACGCAAACGTCGCCCCAGCCGCGATAAGCCAACGGATACGGACCCCCGGAGTAAGCCAAAGCGAACACGACGACCGCCGCGCCGACGAGAATCAAAAACCAACCGCCGTAATAGAGTAGTGTCAAGCCGAGCACCGAATTGACCACGCACAGAGCGAGTGTAACGATTAACATCGTTTTCGGCGCGATCCAACCTTCCGCGACGGCCCGCTTCGGTCCGAGCCGCTCTTCGTTGTCGCTTCCCTTGACGTAATCGAAATAATCGTTGGCGAAATTCGAAATGATCTGCGCCAGCACGGCAAAGAGAAGACAGACGCAAGCGGGAAGGACGCTGAAACCGCCGTCATGAAACGCCAGTGCCGAAGCGACGACAACGGGAGTCGCACCGGCTGCCAGCGTTTTCGGGCGAGCCGCGAGAAACCAGGCTTGGGAGGAATTCTTTCGTATCACTTGTACCTTTGAAAAAATGTGGCGTCGTCGTAAATGTTTGGTTTCATGGTTTTTTCACCAGTTCTATTGCTTGCGGATCAAGCGGCGAACGGCTCACAATATCGAAAGGCGTCACTCAAAAATTTCCGCCAGTTTGGTTTGTAGCTTTCCGCTGCGTGCATTGGTCATGATAATTTTGCCCGTCTTATCGACCAGGAGCATCGTCGGAACGCCGTTAAAGCCGAATGATTCTTCGAATTTCGGTTGGCCCGCCTTTTCCGTCAGCGTCTCCGAAATGACGATCCACGGCAATTCCGAGTGCTCCACGTGTTCCTTGACCGATGCGACGGGATCATCTCCCCGTTCCCAAACATAAATCGAAACGATCTCGAAACCCTTGTCGTGATACTCCTTGTAGGCTTCCTTCATGCCGGGAATTTCCATGTGGCAAGGACCGCACCACGTTGCCGTGAACTGCACCAAAACGTACTTGTCCCGCAAAGCGTCCCAGTCGAAATCTTTGTCGTCCAGCGTTCTGCCGTAGAGTTTCAAGTCGGAACCGAAAGCGGTCAGGAGGAATTTTTTCCAATCTCTTGTGAACTGCTCTTTATAGGGGGACGAACACTCCGGCGATTGAATGAACTCGATCAATTCATTTATGACCTGTTCGGCAGGAACTTCACATTTCTCGGCTAAAGCAAGTGCGAGGCCTGGAATTTCATTGACATTCACGGTTTTCCGATTGATCCACGATTTTAGCCCGGCTTTGAACGTGTCGAAACTTGCCGGGGAATCGACGGTTTCCAACGCCTTTCGGTAGAATTGGCCAAATTGGTACATTTCCAACGTTTGCTCGAATTGTCGCACTGCCGTCGATTTTTCCTCTTCCGAAAGCGTACAATCCGCAGACTGAATGAATTCGTTTAATTCTCCGATCAATTCCGTAACGAATTGTTCGGTATCGCCTTCACGACTCTCGGCAACATAGAGCATCCCGCGAGCAATACGGTCGGAGCGAATGTACATGTTGTTGGAATCGGTGTTCCGGTAAAGCCACGGCTTGAGTTCGGTTTTGAAAGCCTCCCAACCTTCGGGCGTGTTGACCGTTTTCATCGCCTCGGAGGTGAACAGTTGGAATCGCAATGCTTCCGCCGTGTAACGGGTTCCTTCCTTTGCGGCCAACTCGTCAAGAAACGTTTCCATTCGTTGTTGAGCGCCCTCGATTCCCGCAACCTTCTGGTTGAGAAAGGCACCAAATTTTAAGCTGTACGCATTGTTTCTGTCGTTATCTTCTTTGGCGATTTCCATCAGCTTATCGCTTGCCGCCATGAAAATGTCCGCACGCAGGGCGGCTTGTTGTTTTTGATCGATCTCTTTGTCGATTTTGCCGCATTCGTGATCCATGTAGTCGAAAACATCGAACGCCGTTTTGGCATCCTGCAAGGACGGTGTTTTTACCGCTTCGTCTTGTGCCGAAACCGAGATGGTACCGCACAACAAAATCAAAACCGCTGTGCAAAAAATGTGTTTCATGGGAGTCAACCTGTACGGTGTGGTGGTGATAAAAATGAACGTTGAAAATATCGGTGTGTATTTCCTTGGATAATGGAAATAGATCGAAATTCTTTTCAGGATTTTAACCGATTTTCCGTTTCGGGTCGAGAGTTGACGGTTACCTCTCAACGCCGTTAAGTTTTTCCTGGGACCGCAGGCATCTTGCCTGCACCTGGGTCTGCGGGCTTCCAGCCCGCGGCGCGAAACGGTCGGACGCCCTGCAATCGGTGCCCGACCGCCCACTGGCAGGCTGGAAGCCTGCGGTCCCAGGAAATAGTGGGCAGCACGGCGTGGTTTACGTCAATCCATAGTACCGACTTCAGTTCTTCTGCGAAACGCGTGGACGGTCTTGAAAACAACGTTTGAACCGATAGAATCGACGAAGACGGATTATATGTGATCGATCCGCTTGCGGAGTGGAGCGAGGACGAGAGAGGTTGCTTCCTCAATCGAAGCTCCGCGACAATGAGCGATCGGAAAAACATCAAGACAAAACGCCCCCATGAACACGAGAGTCCTTTTTGCCGTTTTCAAGCGTAATTTCATCGGATATTTCGCGAATCCCACCGGATATGTGTTTATCTGTGTTTTCGTTTTGCTCAGTTCGATCGCGGCGTTTTTGCCGTATGAGTTCTTCAGCGCGAACCTCGCCAATCTCGACCAGCTCAACCAATGGTTTCCGCTGATTATGCTGGTGTTCATCCCGGCGATCACGATGGGAATCTGGGCCGACGAACGACGACAGGGAACCGACGAACTTCTGCTCACGATCCCGGCCGGGGATTCTGACATCGTTTGCGGCAAATACTTGTCCGCCGTCGCGATTTACACGGTTTCGCTCCTGTTCTCCTTCGCCTGTAATTACGCGATTTTGAACTATCTGGGCAATCCGGACCGAGGCCTTTTTCTCTGCACCTACATCGGGTACTGGTTCACCGGAACCGCAATGCTCGCGATCGGAATGGTCGCGTCGTTCCTCACGGCGAACCTGACCATCGCTTACATCGTCGGAACGATCTTCTGTGCGCCGTTGGTCGCGCTTCATTGGGTTGACGCCGCCCCGGTCGGGCGGGATTTCGCGGCGTTTGTTCAGCAATTTTCCATCAGCAACCAGTTCGACGCCTTCGGACGGGGAATCGTCAGTTCCGCGAACGTCGTTTATTTCCTCGCGATCGTCGCCGTGATGCTTTACCTGTGTATGGTGCTCATCGGCAAACGACATTGGTCCGCCAGCCAACAGTTCGTCGGCGGATTCCACTACACGGTTCGAGCCGTTTCGCTTGCCGTGATCGGGTTCGCTCTGGTAATGATTCTGGAACGTTTCGACCTCCGGGCCGATATGACCGCCGAGAAACTCAGCTCGCTTTCGCCGCTGACCGTGCAGTTGATCCAAAAGGTCGATCCGGCCCATCCGGTCGTGATCGAAGCGTACTTGAGTCCCGAGGTTCCCGATACGTTTATCCAGACTCGGATGAACATCATTTCCGTCCTCAAGGAATTCGAATCGAAAAGCGGCGGAAAAATCGCGGTCCGATTCCATGAAATCCGCCCGTACACCGCCGAAGCGCTTCTCGCGTCGGAGCGGTATGGAATCACGCCCCGGGAAGTGTGGTACGACGCCCAGGGAATCCGGAACAACGCGAACATTTTCCTCGGCGTCGCGTTCCGTTGCGGGCTGCAATCGCTCACGCTTCCGTTCATCAATCGCGGGCTTTCGCCGGAATATGAACTGATTCACGCCCTGTGCAGCGTCACGGATCCGCAGAAGAAGCGGGTCGGCGTCCTGAAAACCGACGTTCCGCTCTTTGGACAATTTTCGATGCAAACCTTTTCGCAGTCGCCGGAAATGCGAATCGTCGAAGAGTTGAAAAAACGGTACAACGTCGTCGAAGTCGATCCGGCGCAGCCGTTGGCCGAAAAATACGACGCTTTGGTCGCGGTGCAGCCGTCGACGCTAGGACCGATGGAAATGCAGAACTTCGTCGCGGCAGTCCAAAACGGTCAACCGACCGTGATCTTTGAGGATTCGTTCCCGGTCAACTTCGGCGGAATCGGCGGAACCAACGAACCGCGGCGCCCGAAAAACGCGAATCCTTTCATGCAGCAACAACAAATGCAGCCGAAAGGGGAAATCGGAATGCTTTGGCGATTCCTCGGCGTCGATTTCGACGGAGCCGACAGCGTTTGGCAAGCGTACAACCCGATCCGAAAGCTTCAAAGCTTGCCGCAGGGATACGTGTTTCTGGACAACACGATCGACGAAAACACGAAGTCCGTCGTTTCGTCGTTCGACCGGGAAAGCCCGATCACGAAAAACATGCAATACATGATGTTCCCGTTTCCCGGCACGATGCAAAAGAGCAGCCAGTCGCGGTTCGATTATCAGCCGCTTGCCTGGACGATTTATAAACCGTCCGGCACGACGTCGGTTTCCGCTGCCCGCGCGGCGATTCAGCAGGCGTCGATGGAAAGTATCGACGAACTCCTGAATCGAGTCAATATCATTACGAACGGTCCGAAAGAACTCGCGGTCCGTATTACCGGCGAATACACCCCGCCGACGACGTCGAATCCGGAAAAACCGGAGGAAACGCCCAAGCCGCAGCCAGTGAAGATCAACGTCGTGCTCGTCGCCGATATCGACATGCTCCACGACCAGGTGTTCATGATGCAAGAGCAGGGAAGTCCGCCGGGAATGGGCATCAACCTCGATTTCGAGAACGTCTCGTTCATCCTCAACGCGATCGACCACGTCGCCGGAGACGACCGGTTCCTGGCGATCCGGACACGGCGTCCGACGCACCGCACGCTCCAACGGATCGACAAGGTCACCGACGAAATGTGGCAGCAGACCGCCGAGAAGCGGGAAATGTACAAAAAAGAAATGGAAAAAAAGGTCAACGAGGAGCAGGAAAAACTCGAAAGCCGGTTGGAAAAAATCCGGACGGAAATGCGTCAAAAAGGTTTGTCGCAAGAGGAAGTTCTCGCCCGGGTCACTGCGGCAAGCACTTCGGCGGGCCAAAAAATGGCGAGGGATAACGAGACGTTGCGTCATGAAGTGAACACGAAAGTGGAGGAAGCCAAGGCGAAGATGAACGATTACATCCAGGCGATTCAAGGTCGTTACCGATTCTACGCCGTCGCCTTGCCGCCGATCCCGCCGCTGTTGATTGGCCTGTTCGTCTACATCTCCCGAAGAGTCCGCGAATACGAAGGAGTCCCGAAATCGCGGATGCGGAAGTGAGGTCGTCAGCTCGTTCGAATCAGAGCCGCGCACGTAGTAAGCGGTATTCGAGTCGACAGTGCCGTAATATTTTACTACCGTCAACTTCCGCTGGAAAACATTACACCATTTTTTAGATTGTCGCAAACAAAACGTGGTCCCCTCTCCCTCTGGGAGAGGGCTAGGGTGAGGGTGAAGCGGCAAGCAGCTCCACCCCCTCACCCTAACCCTCTCCCCCGGATTACCGGGTGAGAGGGGACCGCGTGGCGCAATGGGTTACACCAAGCCGAATTCCCCATGCTCCATGTCTATGCCCTCCCCCAATCCCATGAAAGAATCCTCTAAAACTTCGATATTCCTCGCCGTTGCGCTTTTTCTGACTTTGATCGCGTACTTCATGCAGCCGAAGCCGTACAACGACTCGCCGGACGTGATGGTCGGAAAGTTTCTTTTCGCGGATAAGTTCACCGATCCATTGGAAATCCGGTCGCTGGAAATCGCGAAGATCGATCCGACCGGCGGCGATCTGAACCGGTTCCAGATTGCTTCGGATAAAGATGGAAGCTGGACGATTCCGTCCCACGAGAATTACCCCGCCGACGCAAGGGATCAAATGGGGCAAGTTGCGTCCGCTTTGATCGGCTTGCAGATCCTTTCCGTCGCGCCGTCCGACGTTTCGGCAAGCGACGCGAAGGGGGACGGCGGTTCGACGAATATCCACGCCCTGTACGGCGTCGTCGATCCGACCGCGGAAGGGGCTTCGGCGTCCGGCGGAGCGGGAATCAAAGTCGTCTGCCTCGGCGAAGCGGAAAAGGAATTGGCGCAACTGATTATCGGCAAGGAAGTCGAAGGAAAACCGGAACTGCGATACGTCCGGGTTCCGAACCAGCATCCCGTCTACACCGCGAAGATTTCCACCTCCGCAATGTCGACCCGATTCGAAGATTGGATCGAAAAGAACCTGTTGAAAATCGATTCGTTCGATATTCATCGAGTCAACATCGAGGATTACGCCGTCGATTTCGATCGTGGAACCCGGGACTTCAGTTCGTCGATCGTTTTGAACCACAACGACCAAGCTCCGGCCGGACAGCGCTGGACGCTTGAGTCGATGAAGCTGCTCAAAGATCGTGTTCCGACTCCCACGCCGCTCGCTGACAATGAAGAGCTCGCCGAGGACACGCTCTCGACGATGGTCAACGCCGTGGACGATCTGAAAATCGTTGACGTGCGTCGCAAGCCGACATTCCTGGCCAATCCGCTTCGGGAATCGAAGCCGCTGGACGAAAAAACCGTCGACAAGGATCCGAAAATCGCCGCCGCTTTGGCGCAGCGAGGTTTTTACTTTGCCGTCGAGGAATCGCCGGACGGAAAAGAAGAGGTCGCGCTCTTTTCGAGCAACGGCGAAATCCACATCGCGATGAAAAACGGGATGAAGTACCTGCTTCGATTCGGTTCCCCCGCCGGAATGGGAACGGAAAACGCCGAATCGGAAGACGGCAAAGAGCCGGAATCGTCCGTTTCGCTCAATCGGTATCTGTTTATCATGACCGAATTCGACGAATCGCAGATCGAAAAACCGGCGCTCGAACCGCTCCCCGAAGTGCCGACCGAAGGAGAAGAAGCGGCGATCGCCGAAGCAAAAAAGAAGCTCGAAGACGTTGAAAAATCGAACGCCCGATTGCAGGACCATTACAACGAACAGGTCGAGTCGGGCAAAAAGCAGTCCGCCGAGATGAACAAACGGTTTGCCGATTGGTATTACATCATTTCGGAAGACGTTTTCAAAAAAATCCACCTCGGCAAGGACACCCTGATTCGCCCGAAGAAGCAGGACGCCAAGGACGGCGAAAAAACGTCGTCGATCGATTTGCGCACGGACCACGAAGGTTATGACGATGAACCGGAATTCCCGGAGCTTCGCGAACTGAACGCCCCCACCTTGCCGGGTCAGGAAGGTTTGTTCCCCAACCCGGAACCGGTCCAGGAACCGGCTCAGGAACCAGCAAAGGAACCCGAAAAAACCGAAGAGCCCAAGCCCGACACCACCGAACCGACGCCGGCCGCGGAACAGCAAGAGAATAGGTGATAGGTGATAGAAATATTCCTGTCCTCTGTCCTCTGTTCGCTGTCATCTAATTGTAAAATTGGTTTCCTTTCCCATTCCAGATAAAGTTCGTGGTGAACTTTGACGAAAAGAGGAAAATTGCCGGGGAGGTCTTTCCTTTTTGAAACCTCCTCGCAATAATACTGAAGGCTCTCGCTTTGTTTAGGCTGGCGGTCATGCCGCCCGATTCCACATTTTCCACTTGAAAAGGGTTGAACCGTGAAAACCACTCTCACTTTTTCCACACGCAAATTGAATCAAGGAAGTCGCAATTTTTGGCCGTCCTCGTACGCCTCCAAGTATTGCTGTTGCTGCGCCGTTGCCGCCAAGGACGATGAAGAAGACGATTGGGACGAGGACGAAGAGGAAGAGTGGGACGAGGAAGAAGACGACGAAGATTGGGACGAGGATTGGGACGAAGACGACGACGAAGAGGAAGATGACGACGAGGATTGGGAAGACGACGACGATTGGGAAGAAGTCGAAGACGACGATGAAGAGGATGAAGAAGATGACGACGAGGACGAATGGGAATACGACGACGATGAAGCCGAAGCCGACGACGAAGATTAATCCTTCGGAGGCTTTGCCCGTTTAGCCGGAGCGTCTTAGACGCCCGGAGTTCCCTCATCGATAGATCCCTCTTACACGCCTTATGCCCAAGAAGTCCGCGAAAGGTTCCAAGCCGTCGCAAGAACATCCCTTGGAAAAGGCACTGATCGAACATGCCCCGCCCCACAGCTTGGAAGCCGAAAAGGGGGTGATCGGGGCGATTCTGATCCTTCCGATCACGTGTGATGAAGTTATACCGATCCTTCGCCCGGAGGATTTTTACTCCGAGGCGAACCGTAAGCTTTATCGGCATTTGACCGAAATGCACGGTTCCGGTTCCGGAATCGACTTGACATTGCTTCTGGAGCGACTGGAGCGCTCCGGCGACTTGGAAGCGACCGGCGGCGAAGCCTACCTCGGCGAGGTCATGTCCGAGGTGCAAGTCGCCGCCCATGCGGTCCAATACGCCGAAATCGTACGGGATCGCGCGATTCTCCGCGATTTGATCCAGACCAGTGCGGAAATTCTGCGTTCTGCTTACGAGCCGATCCACGAACCGAAGGACATCGTTAATCGAGCCGAAGAAAAAATCTTCGCGATTACCGACGCGAGAAGCGACAATCAGGTCCATCCGATCCTCGATGTGATCAATGAGACGTTCAAAATTCTTGACAACAAGGCCGGGGGAGAGGTCGGAGGAGTCGCGACCGGTTTCCACAAACTCGACGAATTGACCGGCGGTTTGCACCCGGACCAGTTGGTGATCCTCGCCGCTCGACCGGGCATCGGTAAAACCGCGTTGGCTCTGAATATCGCGGACCATGCCGCTGTCGCGCAAAACAAACCGACTTTGGTCGTTTCGCTGGAGATGGGGCGGGTGGAGTTGGCCATGCGGCTGCTCAGCGCCCGGGGGCGGCTCGACGCCCATAAAATGCGCAGCAATTTTCTCGCGTCCCACGAACGGCAGATTCTCATGAAATCGTCGAACGAATTGTCGGCTTCGCCGCTTTTCATCGACGATCCTCCTTCGCGATCCGTAACGGAAATCGGCTCACTTGCCCGTCGTCTCAAACGGCAGGACGGGCTCGAGTTGATCGTGATCGACTATCTGGGACTCATCGAACCGGATATGCCGACCGATCCCCGGCAGGAGCAGGTCGCGAAAATCGCCCGCCGTTTGAAAGGGCTTGCTCGCGAATTGCATGTCCCTGTTCTGTGCTTGGCGCAGCTCAACCGACAGGCGGACGCCAAGGATACCCGCCCGCGACTGAGCCATCTTCGGGAATCCGGAGCGATCGAGCAGGACGCCGACGTCGTGATGTTCATCCATCGGGAGGAAGCGATGAAATCCCCGGAGGAAGCGGATTTATCCAACAGCGAAGGCCGTGCGGAATTGATCCTCGCCAAACAGCGTAACGGCCCGACCGGCGACATTCCGCTTCTCTGGTTCAAGCAATTCACACGCTTTGACGACCCGTCCAACCGCCAAGACGAATCCGCCCCTTACGACGAATTCGGGAGCTACGATCCCGGCCAGCAATTTTAGCGGCTCCGGCGTTTGTTGTGTGGAGCGTTGCATCCGGCAATACGTTCTCAAATAGAGCCGTTTGCGCAGTTCAGCCCGGGGCAAGCCCCGGCGCTAACGAAGCGCAATACCAAGCCAAGTTCTTCACAAACAGCCCCGTGTTTACGGGTGCGCGCAAATTTTCCCGGTCGTGAGTTGTCATTCTGAACGAAGTGTACTCACGGAGGGAAGAATCTGGTGCATCCGGCAACACGCATTATGTTGCGAACACGGCTTGAAACCAGATGCTTCGGAATACCTCAGCATGACATGACACCCTATTTTGCCCAAACATACAAGGAAATTTGCGCGCACCCTTGTGGTAATCGTTCACCAAACTCAGGATTATCACGAAAATGTTTGACGAGTTCCTCAACATCCTTTTTCAATCTTGTGCTATATTTTTTTGAACCATTTCGCTTGGTGTAAAACCCTAAAATGTCTTGGAGTTGAACTCGAGCCGCCGCAGACCATTTAATCTTCATCGTCCGGATACTCCTCGTTCAACTCTTTCATGAAATCTTCGTGAGAAATCCATTGTCCGGTTCGAATCTGTTCCCGACTGATACGAATATCTTCCCTCTGCTCCGGAGTGAGGGGACGCGACATTGCTTCCTTGCAGGTGATTCGATAGAGTTGGTCCAGTATCATCGGGTCGTCGATTTGTCCGATTTGAAATTTAAGCGTTTCTTTAAGTGTTTCGGTGTCCATAGCTTCTGCAATCGACATTCTTCCGTCTCCTTTAACGTATCGTAAAGAGCTTCACTCTTGGCTTGGGTTATCTTTTCGCGATTTTTCCCATTTCATATTGTCGAGTTTTTCAACTTCTTTCGTGAGTGTGTTCATTCGCCAAAAGATTGGTACCATAAGAGCGATCCTCCCCAACACTAATCCTTGAAGAAACTCCATCACACCACCTTTAGCCCTTCGATTCGTTCAAAATGTTTTCGATTCAACGTCGCAAGCGGCAAATCGTTCGCAATGGCCGACGCCGCGATTAAAATGTCGCCCGTGTCAATCAAACAACTTGCGTTTTTCAGTTGCCGGTAGATTTTCCAAGCGGACATGATCGTGGAGTCATCAAACGGCAAGACTTCCATTTTTGAAAAAGTCGATTGCCAAAATTCAATCCGAGCGATATCCGCGCCGCATAACACCTCATATTTGGCAATCGCGGAAACACACAATTCGTGATTCTTCAGTAATCTCTCCAATACTGTTTCGGATTTATCCTTTGACCGAAAATGGTCGATAAAAATGCAGGAATCTACCGTAATTACAGAATCCATCTTTTTAAATCCTCTCGAAATTCCGCTTGCATTTTAATTTCTTCCTCACTCGCAACCGGACATTGCAACAGAAGTTGGCGCAACTCCTCTTTCACGCGATTCGGTTTTTTCGCGATTTTTTCTTCCAGCTTCAACCGGTTTTGCTTGAATTGGGCCAACTCTTCCGGGGTAAACCACGGTTTGTTCTCTTTCGTCGACTCGGATGCGACCGGAGCCTGAACCGTAACTTCCACTTTGCGGTGTCGCAGTTCCGCGGGGAGCTCCATGATCGGCAAAAGCAGATCGGAATCAATGATGGTCGTGATCGTGTTCATGTGTCTCCGGCGTCCAGGACGCTCGGCTAAACGGTATGAAAATGTTTTGATGTGCCGGGGCCTTGGCCCGGGATTCGGCCGATTTCCTTGAGGTGTCTGCGAACCTGTTCGTCGGTTTCTTCCGGGGTTTGATGTGTTGCCGCTTTATTCGGGTAAATATCGTACATTTCACGGTATTTCGTCGGCGTCAAATTCGGCATCACCACGTTCGCTCCCCGGCATAAACCGTTTTTACGACCGCTTTGGCCGTCGATCGTCGCGATTGCCGTAGTGCTCGGAATGTTGATCGTCGGACAGAGGATTCGCGTCAATGCGAGGACCGTAAACGTAAAATTTTCATTGCAGGACACCTGGCCAATCAAACTGGTTGTTTCCAAACCGTTTCGCTCGAAAAATGTTTTCTGCTCCTGCGTCCACGGTTGAGGTCGAAAAAGCCCTGAAATCGGGTCCGGCGGGAACAGTTTTCCCAGCGGCGTGTGCGGATGCGGCAAAAACGGCCCCAAGCCAACCATATCCAACTGCAATTCCTCGAAAAGTAAAATATCTCTTGCTAAATCATTATACGTTTGGCCCGGAATTCCGACCATGATTCCGCTGCCGACTTCGTACCCGAGCTGCTTCAAAACGCCGAGCATTTCGATTCTTGACTTATACACTAATGTTTCGGGGTTTGGCGGATGGATTGCCCGAAACAGGTTCTCGTTCGACGTTTCGAAACGGAGCAGATATCGCTCCGCCCCTGCTGATTTCCAGGCTTTCCAGTCCGCTTCTTCGCGCTCGCCCAAGCTGAGCGTAATCGCCAGATTCGTCGACGATTTGATCTTTTGAAGAAGCTCGGCGATCCAATCGGTTTCAATGAACGAATCTTCACCGGCTTGGATCACAATGGAGCCGTACCCGAATTTCAGGGCCAATTCGGCGCAGTGCAGTACTTCTTTCTCCGTCAACCGATATCGAGGAATGTCTTTATTTCCAGCCCTGATCCCGCAGTAGAGACACTGACGACGACAGACGTTCGAAATTTCGATCAAGCCGCGAAGATGGACTTCGTCGCCGACGGATTCTTTCCGGACCGTGTCCGCCCGATCCCAAAGCGTCTGGAGCCGATTCGGATCGGTTTCCCGGAGCCAACGGATAATTTCTTCGTGATCCATTGTGATTACTTCAAAAGCTTCGTGGTTTTGCCTGCGGAGGGAGGTAGGCTTAATCCAGAAATTTGCCTTCCTTGAGCCGTTGCGGAACGTATTCTTCTGTGACGTAGCTGATGTCCCGGGAGACGAGCGCTTCGACTTCCAGCTTGAAACCGTTGTCGATCATCGTCTGGATTTCCTTTTGCCACGCTTTTTTGTGCGCGAACCACGGGTATTCCGCGATCTGTCGGGCTCGCTTGCGGTCCGTGTCGCTCAGGTCGATCTTCACGCTGTTGGACAAGCCGCAGCGGACGAAATCCTCGCTGCGAACACCGAGAAACTTCGCGTTGGGAATCGCCATTCGTTGGGATTCAAAAGCAAGATTGATCGAGCCCTGTTTGATCACGCTGTAAATGTAATACCCCCACGGATCGTTATCGAGCAGGCAGTAAATCGGGAGCTTCAGTTCGTTGTGCAACCGGTACAAGAGCCGCCTGACGCCACGCGGTGGTTGGCCGCCGCCGTGGGTTAAAATACAGTTGTGCGTTTTCCAGAATTTGTCCTCGTTGAAACGCTGCCAAACGGTTCCTTTTTCGACATGGAGTACGAAATCCGCTTTGCATTTTTTGAACTGAATCACGTTCGGCTCGACGATCGACGGAATCCCGTACCCGCCGCTCCCCATCCGGGAACAGTCGATTTCGTCTCCTTTATCGACGATCGTGAGATTTCCGACCATATTTCCTTTGTTTTCCGCGGCCAAGTGCAGTTCTTCCCGGAGCGAACCGAGAATCACTTCGATGTCTTCGATCACCGTATCGCATTCGGACTGCTCGTCGAACGTTTCTTCCTTGATCCCGGGGATCGTTTTCTTGAGCATGTAGTACAGTGCCCGGATGCTGTTCGTCTTGCCTTCGTTAATCAGTTGTTTCGCTCCGCGGGCGACGAGCATCGTTTGCATGAAGCTTTTCGCCTGCGAAAGATTGAAAAGTTGCCGCTGGGAGGTTTTGTCTCCCATTTCGATGATTTTTTTTCGTTCGTTGAAACTGACGTTCGAAAGCGCCCGCATCGGAATATCGACGAACGGATCCCGTTTACGACCGGCGAGTTTCGCGATTCCGTCGGCCAGCCGCGTGATGCTGCCGAGTGTTTGTTTGTCTTTTTCCGAGAGTTTGACCGAAGAGGATTGTGCGGTTTTAGGAGCCATTCCAAACGAAAAGTATTGCGTTGACACGGAGGATCGAATCCCTGCGGAATTCGTGAACCGCTCAATCGTACACGGAATCGGCTTCGGGTAAACCCCGGTATCGGCGAAACGACGCCGCGGAATTTATTGCTCCGATTTCATCGCATTGGAGACGCAACGAACCAGGCCGGCCCGGGAGATCGGTTTGGTCAGGTAATCGTTACAGCCGATGTCAAGACATTTTTGCCGATCCTCTCGCATTGCGTGCGCGGTCAGGGCGACGATCATTCCTTCGTAGCCGCGTTTTCGAAGCAGTTCGGTCGCGGTGTACCCGTCCATCACCGGCATCTGCATGTCCATGAGGATCACGTTGAACGGTTTTTGTGCGGCCAATTCGTCCATCGCGGTTTCCACGGCGTCCTCGCCGTTTTCCACTTCGCACACCTCCGCTCCCGCTTTGCGGAGCAGCGTCGAAATCAGGCGACGGTTATCCAGCCCATCCTCGGCGAGCAGGATACGGACGTTTCGCAAGGCCTGTTTGGAGCGTTCGGACGCTCCCTCCTGGATCGTATCCGGGACGATGTGCCGGAAGAAAGTGTCGAGATCGCCGCTCGGCATAACCCCGTCGCCCGATTTCCATTTCAACGGAAGATGAATCGTGAACGTCGTTCCTTGACCGACGATGCTGGAAACGTCGATCTTCGCGTCCATGACGTCCAGGAGCCGTTTCGAGATCGCCAGTCCCAGTCCGGTGCCGCCGAAACGCCGCGTCGTCGAGGCGTCCGCCTGCTGGAACGGCTGAAAGACCTTGTCCAGCGCTTCCGGTGTCATGCCGATCCCGGTGTCCCGGACGATCAGGATCAAGGCCCCTCGCTCCTTCGTTTTCGCTTTCCACGACACCGAAAGCTCGACGCGTCCCGCCGAAGTGAATTTGATCGCGTTGCCGACCAGGTTGACCAGAATCTGTTTTAAGCGAACGTAATCGGAGTCGATCGTGTTCGGCGCGTTGCCGGAAGAAACGATCGAAAATGTGATCCCTTTCTTATCGGCTTCGATTGCATAAAGGGAATGGATTTCCTCCAGCAGCGTCAGGAGATTGACGGGGCGGATTTCCAAGTTCATTTTCCCGATATCGGCTTTGGAGAAATCGAGAATATCGTTGATCATCGCGAGGAGGAACTGCCCGTTGGCGAGGATCACTTTCATGCCGTTTTCCCCTTGAGTGACCAGGTTTTCCAATTCGTCCCAGCCTTCACGGCGCTCCTTTTGAAACTCGGGACGCCGCAGAATCCGATGCAGCGGAAAAAGATAGTCGTTGAGCACCAGGTCGGAATACCCGAGGATCGCGGTCATGGGGGTCCGGATTTCGTGCGACATATTGGCAAGGAACCGCGACTTGATAATCGTCGCGGATTCCGCTTTTTCCCTCGCTTGTTCGAGACGGAGTTTGTGGTTGCGCCAATTGTTGCTTTCTTCGATGATCCGCGTCAATTCCCGGGCGCACGATTCCAGGTACGAAACGATCGTATCGTCGAAAAACGCGGTCCGTTGGGAATAGAAGACCAATCCGCGACTCACGGAACCGACGCGAAAACAAGGGACGACCAGCGTGGAACGGATTTTCGCGGCACCGTCGCTCGTGGCGTCATGATTCGCGGGAAAGCCCGGCTCGCCCTGGCGATAATGCCGAATTTTCAAGTGCTCGATCGCCTGCCAAAGCGACGGATGCAGTTTTTCCTCCCCCGGCAGGGCCGTTTGGAACGATTCGGCGACGGTGTCGCGCAACGTCGTTCCGGTCGCTCGTTCGTGAAAAAACGAGCGGACCGGCTTACCGTTTTCCAGCTCGACGAACCAGGAGTCGTCGATGTGGAAGTGTTTCGAAACCGATTCGAGAAAGGAAAGGATGCACTCCTCTTCCGTCGAATCATAGTACGATTTTCGAATATCCGCGATCACCGAGATGTGCGAACGGAAATGCTCCAACGCCGCTTCGGCCAGTTTTTGTGCCGTGATGTCCCGGACGAAATTGAAAAACGAAGTGATTTTCCCCGTTTCCGGGTCGAGGATCGGGTAGACCAACAATTCCCGCCATTCGCCGGAGTAGCCCTGTTTCCAAGGTTCGCCCGGCTCGTGGGGATAGAAGTGAACCTTCGACTGCATTTCCGCGGTTCCGTTTTTCAACGCGAGCGGGACCGGACACCCTTCGCAGACCTCCGTGTTGCTGACCAGGGTGTAACATTTTTTCCCCACGATCGGGTGATGTTCCGGAAAAATCGCCTCCATTCTCGGATTGACGTACAGAACGTTGTATTCCGGATCGATCACATAGAAGCTGTCCTGGATACACGCGAAAATGTTTGTGAGAACCGCTTCCTTGGATTTCAGATCTTCGGCCTGTTTTTTTTGCGCATCGACGTTCTTGCAGAACATCGTCCCGGCGATGATTTCACCGGTCTCCCGGTTTTTGACGGGAAAACAGGTCAGTTCGAGATGTTGCCCTTTGAGGTTGACGTGTTCGCTGAAATTCCGGAGACCGTCTCGTAATGTTTTCGCCAGCGGACAAAATTCACAAGGGGAATCGCGATTTTCGAATCGTTCGTAACAGATCTGTCCGACGAGCGGTTCCGGACCGTAAGCTTCGTTCGCCGTGCGATTGGCTTGGACGATCCGATAATTCAAATCGACGACATAGACACCATCGGAGATGCTGTCGAAAATGTCGCTCAAAAGCGAATCCTGATTCACCGATAAAAAACCCATGGAGGGATACTGAATTATGAATTATGAATCCTGAATTATGAATTCAGTGCAATCCCTGCTCGTGGTAATGGAAGTCAACGCCGTAATCTATTTTTCCGTTAGCCGGTTCGCCCGCGAACCGTAGGTAATTTATCCGTACACTGCCCGTCGCAGGCGACGGGGCTAACTTGTCCCTCGCAGGCGACGGGGCTAACGACTGCTTACGCTCCGTATTTTCCGAGTCGATTCGCGTGCGCCAACGCGAGCGGCATCAGGTACATCGCTTCGAAATGTCCGAGTCCGCCGCAGCAGGCCATGGTCTCGCCGAACGCGGTGCATCCGTCCGTCCGGGCCAGATCCGACACGATCAGCGTCGGAACCGGATGGAAACTGTGCGACGCCATCTTCGCCGGGGTGCTGTGGTCGCCGGTCACGACCAGGCAGTCGGGTTTCAGCTCCATGATTCGCGGGATCATCGAATCGAATTGCTCGATCATCTTCACCTTCTCGTCGAAATTGCCGTCTTCGCCGCGAGAATCGGTGTACTTGAAGTGGATGAAGAAGAAATCGTAATCGTTCCAGACTTGCTTGAGGACGCCGATCTCTTCGGAAAGCGAGTGCGGTTTCCCGACGACTTCCATTCCGACCAGGCTCGCGAGCCCTTTGTACATCGGGTAAACGGCAATCGCAGCGGACTTCAGCCCGAACAGATCCGGGAAGTGCGGCAGCGACGGTTTGGTCGCAAAGCCTCGCATGGTGTGGTTGTTCGCTTTCGGCTGTCCGGCGAGGATTTTGACCGCTTGCGTATGGAATTCCTTGGCGATTTGAGCCGTTTTCTTGCTCGCTTCATCATGCGCGACCGGATCGAGAACCGGAACGCCGGTCTTTTGCGGGTCGGTGTCCGCGACATTGCCCGCGAGTCCTTCCCCCCGGAAAACGACGCAGAAACGATGTTCCTGAACCGGCTCGACGAAAATTTCAATGCCGGGAATCTTGATCGCTTTGAGCGATTCGACGACTTTCGTGCTTTCTTCGGTCGGAATACGTCCGGCTCGGCGGTCGGTGATGTTGCCGGCGGCGTCGGTCGTGCAGAAATTACAACGAATCGCGACGTCTTTCGGACCGACGGCGAAACCGATCCCGGACGCTTCTAAAACGCCGCGTCCGATCGGGAATTGCAGCGGATCGTAACCGAACAGCCCCAAATGCCCCGGCCCGCTCCCCGGCGTAATGCCCGGCTTGATCGGGTAGGACATTCCGGAAACGCCGATCTTGGCAAGCGCGTCGAGGTTCGGCGTTTTCGCCGCTTCCAATTCGGTTGGTCCGCCCGGCGTCATCGGCAGCCCGCCGAGTCCGTCCGCAACGAACATCACGATTTTTCCGCCGTCCGTTTCCCGTAAACTCTGTACCAATTCATGAAAATCCATCGGTTCTTCCTTTCGTGTGTATTGAAACCCGGGAGGGCCCCCGGGAGCCGGCTGGAGCTTCCGCTCCGAGTAAGTAAGCCGCGAGAGGGTCGTTTCACTCCCGATCTCGCTCACATCGTAAAAATTCACGATGTTTTTCTGTCAATGGATAATTCTACCGGGCGCGACGTTTTTTACAATCGTTGCTCCCTGGGACCGCAGGCATCTTGCCTGCACCTGGGTCTGTGGGCTTCCAGCCCGCAACGTGAAACGATCGGACTCCCTGCGCGGGGCTCGACTGCCCACTGGCAGGCTGGAAGCCTGCGGTCCCAGGTGGCAAGCATTCCACTCAATTCCCTCCGAATTTTCGACCACAAAAATTTTTCAACGGCAATCCCCTGCCTTTAGGCGATCAAGAGCGTATAATCAACACAATCGCCAGAATAATTTTCCAATTTTCGAGTTTGAGGTTTTCATGCAAGTTCTTATCGTAGACGACAGTAAACTCGTGTTGATGGCCCTGAAAGGGCTCTTGACCGACGCCGGATACGAAGTTATTACCGCATCCAACGGCAGTGAAGCGATGGAGGTTCTCCGGACCAATTATTGCCGCATGGTGATTTCCGACTGGGAAATGCCTGTCATGACCGGGATCGATCTGTGTCGGACGATTCGCAACGAAGAATTTGCCGGTTATGTCTACTTTATTCTCCTGACTTCGCACGGGACGCTCCAAGAAATGATCCAGGGACTCTCTTCCGGGGCGGACGATTTTATCGCCAAGCCGTACAGCCCCGCCGAAGTCTTGGCGAGAATTCGAGCAGGGGAACGGATTCTTTCCTTGGAAACCCGGGACGTCGCGATTTTCGCCTTGGCGAAACTGGCCGAATCGCGCGACCTTGATACCGGCGCCCACTTGGAACGGGTTCAGCATTATTGCCGCGGTTTGGCCCAGGAAATGGCGTCCTTGGACAAATACCATGAAGTCATCGACGCCGAGTTCATCCGTCTTATCTTCCAGACCAGTCCGCTCCACGATATCGGGAAGGTCGGTATCCCCGACGCCGTGCTGCTCAAACCGGGGCGATTGGACGCGAAGGAATTCGAGATCATGAAAGACCACGCCGCTATCGGAGCCCAAACGCTCGGGGCCGCTTTGGCAAAGTTTCCCGGCGTTTCGTTCCTGAGCATGGCCCGGGACATTGCCGGAACGCACCACGAACGGTACGACGGATCCGGATACCCACAGAATCTCAAAGGGGAAGAGATACCCTTGTGCGGACGTATCATCGCTCTTGCCGACGTGTACGACGCTTTGACTTCCAAGCGGGTCTACAAGCAGGCGTTCACGCACGATTCGGCGAAGCAGATCATTCTCGAAGGCCGGGGAACCCATTTCGATCCGGACGTGGTCGACGCGTTCATCAAGCGGGAAGAACAGTTCCTCAACATCCGCCGCCGCTTCGCCGAAATCGAAGCCGGAACCGTCTCCGGCGGAGTTTTGGGGCCGGCCTGACGTTAATTCTGAATTCTGAATTGTGAATTTTGAAGTATTTCAATTCATAATTCATAATTCATAATTCAAAATTATTCTCATGGATTCTTGGACCGTTAAACGGCTGTTGGAATGGACGACCGATTATCTCAAGAAGAACGGGCGGCAGTCGGCCCGGCTCGAGGCGGAGATTCTTCTCGCGGCGGCCCTGTCGTGCCAACGGATCGAACTTTATACGAATTTCGAAACGGAGCCGCCGGAGGACAAGCGGGCGCTCTTTCGGGATTACGTCAAGCGCCGGGCCGCCGGGGAACCGGTCGCGTATTTGGTCGGCCATAAGGAATTCTACTCGCTTTCATTCCATGTCGATCGCAACACGCTCATTCCGCGCCCGGAAACGGAGCAGCTCGTCGTGGAATCACTCGACTGGATCAAGGCCCGGCAAACCGCCCAGCCCGGCTTCACGCCGAAAATCTGCGATGTCGGAACCGGCAGCGGGGCCGTCGCGGTCGCGATCGCGCACGCCCTGAAAAAAGCGAAGCGATCCGGTAGTATCACGGCGGTCGACCTTTCCGAACCGGCGCTGGAACTGGCGAAAAAGAACGGCGAAAAGCATCACGTCCAGGACCGAATCGACTGGGGGCTTTCCGATTTGATGGAGAAAGCCGCCGGTCCGTTCGATCTGGTCGTCAGTAATCCGCCGTACGTCAGCGAATCGGAATTCGAGCGACTCGATCCGGAGGTGAAGGATTACGAACCGAAATCGGCGCTCCTCGCCGGGCCGGATGGAACGGAAATCATTCAAAGACTTCTTCCGCAGGCCCACGCCAAGCTCAGCGACGGCGGTCGGATCCTGATCGAACTGAGCCCGATGATCGCCGAAGCGGTCGTTCCGCTTTTGGACGCCGCGAGTTGGAAAAACGTCAAACTTCTCAAAGACCTCGCCGGATTGAACCGAATCGTCTCTGCGGAGAATGTGCGGTCGTCAACCGAGCATTGACGGCACCTTCCGTATTTCAGCGTCCACTGGCAGACTGCAAGCCTGCGATCCCAGGAATGGCCCCGGAAAATTTGCACGCACCCACGTTCCGGTTGCCGAATCGGTGTAAAAATGATATATTCTAACGGATATTCGTTCTTTAACTTCTCTTCTTCGCCGACATGGTTAAACTCGACGACACGCGGATCGTTTCCGTGTTCCATCCTCGGATTCCTGCCGAACCGCTGACGGTTGCGGTTGCCGACTCCTCAATCCCGGCCGGATTTCCTTCTCCGGCGGACAATGATCGAGAAACGCTCGATATCGGCGCTCATATCGTCCGTCATCCGAACTCGACTTTTTTCATGCGGGTTGCAGGCGATTCCATGACCGGAGCCGGAATTTTCGACCGCGACCTGTTGGTCGTCGATCGGAGCCTTGATCCGCGTCATGGCGACATCGTCGTCGCGGTTCTCAATGGAGAGTTCACCGTCAAACGGCTCCGCCAAACCAACGGGCGGATCGAACTGGTCCCGGAAAACCCCAAGTACAAAAAGATTATGCTGACGGATGAAATGGAATTCGAAATCTGGGGGGTCGTTACGGGAACCTACAAATCCTTTCGGTGACAATGACCATTCTTCCGCTTCGCATCTACGGCTTGCTCGATTGTAACAGTTTTTTCGCGTCCTGCGAAAAGCTGTTTCGGCCCGACTTGAAAGACAAGGCGGTCGTCGTCCTTTCGAATAATGACGGGATCGTCATTGCCCGATCGCCGGAAGCGAAAAAACTCGGCATCCCGATGGGGGAAGCGTATTTCAAGATCAAACGGTTCATCGATCACGGCCAGGCGATCGCGTTTTCCTCGAACTATCGGCTCTATGGTGACATGAGCGGTCGAGTCATGCGAACGCTTTACCGGTGGACGCCCTCGGTTGAAATCTATTCGATCGATGAGGCGTTTCTCGACTTGACCGGACTCGGCTACGACCTGGATTCCATCGATCCTTTGATGCAGGACATCGTCACCACCGTCAAAAAATGGAGCGGTATTCCGGTGTCACTCGGGATCGGTTCGACCATGACTCTCTCGAAAGTCGCCAACGATATCGCCAAAAAAGGAAACGGTACCGGCAATCTGCTCGACCCGGAGCGGCGGGAGTACGAACTCGCTCAACTGGCTATTGAGGACGTCTGGGGCGTCGGTCGCAAGCGCGCTCCGAAAATGCGGAAACTCGGCATCCGGACCGCGCACGATTTGGCGGCGGTCGATCCGCTTTGGATACGGAAAGAATTCAGCATCGTCCAAGAGCGATTGGTCCGTGAACTGAACGGGGAAAGTTGCCTCGACCTGACCGAAGTGCAGCCTCCCCGTAAAAACATCATGGTTTCCCGTTCGTTCCACGACGCGACGGACGATTATCAGACGCTCGTCGAGGCGGTTTCGACGTTTGCGGCCAAGGCGTGTGAAAAAGCACGGTCGGAAGGAACCGTTGCCTCGGCGATTTACGTGCATCTGAACACGAGCTGGTTCAAGGACGGTTACGTTTCCAACGGCCGCGCCAAGGGATTCGATATTCCGACCGCCCACACGCCTGACGTGATGAAAACGGCTTTGGAGCTGCTTCGCGGCCTTTACCGACCGGGACCGCTGTACAAGAAGGCGTCGGTCATGCTGCTGGACATGCGTGACGCCTCGGCCGTTCAGTCGCAAGGTCTCTTGTTCGACTTCGATTCCAAAACGCCGGAAGATCGCGAAAAAGAAGAGCGGCTTATGGAATCGTTCGATCAAATCAACCAAGCGTTCGGGCCGGGCAAGCTTTTTTTCGGTTCCCAGGGAATCCAGCGCAGTTGGCGCGACGCGTCGGAGCATTGCAGCCCGAATTACACGATCCGCTGGGATGAATTGCCGGTTGTCAAAGCGAAATGACTCACCCAACGAGCCGGGGGCTGTGCCCCCGACTTCTGAGCGCCCGACTTTCTGTCTCCTCGACTTACCCGGGGATTACGACCGGATCAACTGGGCCGCGTACTGCGGGAATTGGTTGGCGAGCGTCAGGACCTGCGTGCCGGACTGGACGAGGATTTGGTCGCGGGTCAACTTCGAGCTCTCCTCGGCGAAGTCGGCGTTGGAAATGACCGCTTCCGCCGCGGCCAACTGTTCGACCGTGTCTTCGAGCACCGCCTGGTTCGGTTCGAGCGTGCTCCGCTGAAGAGCCCCCAACCGGCCTCGGGTGACCGCGATCGAAGAGATCGCTTCCTGCACGATTTTATCCGCCAGTTTCGTGTCGGTCGACAGGTCCGCGTTTTCGCCGGAGCGCAACTGGTACAGTTTCCCGCTCACCCCGCCCAGATGCGACGAACTGACGTTCGGGATCGAGACGCGAATCTGTTGGTTCGACACCACGTCCGGTCCGAGCTGGAAAGTGGCACCGCCGCCGGTGATCGTGAAGTTGATCTTGTCGCCTGCCTTGACGCTCGAATTGAGTGTGGCGTCAAGCGACAGCATCGAATTGTTGATCGACACTTTGTTCCCCTGAGCGGTCATTTTCTGGCCGTTGAGCGTGACTTCGGCGTCTTTTCCGAGCGCGGTGTCCGTCACGACGCCGTTCGCGTTTTTCACTTGGAACGTTCCGTCGATCACGTGCACGGAAACTTTCTGCCCCTTACCGGTCTCGACCGATTCGAGCGTCAGCGAGTGCGGATCGTCGTCGGCATTGCCGAGCATCCACGCACCGCCGGCGTCACCGACCAGCCGCGTACCGCCCTTGAGCGACACGGCGTCGTCTTTCGTCGTGACCAAACCGTTTCCGGCTCCGTCGGCCAAATCGACCTTGAACAGGCTCCGTGTGGCGTCGCTGGTTTCGATGAGTTGCTTGACCTGGTTCGCCGTCGTCGAACCTTCCCGGATGTAGATCGTGAGAATCCTGTCGTTCGAGTTGTAATCGACGTATTCCTTCATCGTGGCGTCGGAAGAAATGTCGCTGTAGCGAAGCGTGACGCCGTCGAACTCCGGTCCGGCGTTCAGGGCCGTGAGCGTGTATGACGCTTCCTGGCCGTTGACCGCGGTGACCTGCCCGTGGGCGTAATCGAACACTTCGTCCTGGTTGGCGCTGATGAAATGGAGAGCGTTCGGGTAATAATTGTAACAATCGTCGTACTCGCCGGTTTCCTGGAGAATTCCCTTGCCCCAATCGTCGATGCACCACAGGTCCGAGACGTTGTCGGTTCCGGTCGGGCGGATCATGCTCACGCTGATACCACGAGTTTCCTCGGCGGTGAGCGTCTCGAAATAATTGACCAGATCGCGGGCGGTCGTGATCGAATTGCCGAATTCGTCGGTCGCCAGGTGGATGACCATGCGGCCTTCGGTCACGCTCGGGCATTTGCCTTCCAAACCGGTGACCATGCGGAAATCGGTCGAAGGATTGCAGTCGCCGGGAACGTTGGTGAGCGTGTCGCTACGGAAATCGATGTTGCCGCTCCCGTCGCTGCCGAGGTAATACCCGGCGCTGAACAGTCCCTTGGTCGCATCGGAGTTGTTGATCGCGTTCATGGCGTCCTGGGCGGTAATGCTTGCGCCGCCGAGGTAGACCTTGATGACGCCGCCCGTATGACCGCCGGTGACGCCGGTATTGCCGATCGAAACCGGGTTGTAGTTCTGGCTCGTGCCGAGGATCGACGCGAATGTCGTCTCTCCCGGATCGCCGTGCGGGTTCGCGTTGAAACTGTAATCGAAGTCGGCGGTGAACGTGCCGTCTTTTTCAATCGCGGCCATCGCCTGGGAAAGCGTCACGTTCGAGTCGTTCAACGTGATCATGAGCGTTTTCGTGTTGGCGTCATAGAACGCTTTGGCGGCTTCGCCTTGCGTGTTGTCGATCTGGGCCTTGATCTGGACGTTGTTGTAATTGTCCCCCTTGCCGGTCGCGGTCAGGATGAACTTGCCGACTTCCTCGTTGGTACCGGTGTCGGCGCTGTTGATGGAACAGTAAGCGACGGCATTGGTCGGGCCTTGTTCGTAGGTCGCGTAGTTTCCCTTTTCGGCGAACGTCGAGTTGTCCTGCCTGATGAACTGGACGGCGACGTCGGAATATTCCGCGCCGGCCTGGAGCGCGGTGATGCTGAAAGCGGCGTTTTTGTTCGTCGCGGTCAGCGAGGTGTCGGCTTTGACCACCGGGTCGTCTTCCCACGTGATGTACAGCGGGCTGTTCGCGACGTTTTTGTACGAGTAGGTTCCGTTGGAATTGTAGATCACTTGTTTGTCGATCCGCAATTCGATGTCGGGCGAATTCTTCGGGCCGAGGAACTGCAACGCGCTTTCGGAGTTGATGTCCTCGATATTATAGTACGCGACTTCCTGGAAGAGCGTAACATAACCGGTTCCGTCGTTTCCGACGGCGCGCTCGGCGGTGAACATGTCGCGGAGCCGCGGATCGCTGTTGATGAAATCGATGACGTCATTAGCGGTCATGGCACTGACGAACCCGCTGCTGCCGCCTTGCATGGCACCAACGAACGCACGGATCGTGTCCGGATCGGTCGTGGAAAAAATGGCACCGCTCCCGTTACTGTCGACGGCACTGGAAGCGAAGGCGACATTGCTCGAATCGCCGTTGATCGAAGCGATTGCCATGTTCGCCGTCGTGGTCGCTACACCCTCCGGGAAAAACGCCGCGTTTTTATTCGAATCCGCGATGGCGTTGACGATGATCGCCCCGTGATCGGTTCCAATCGTACTGGAATAAACCTGCGAACCGGTGTTCGACGTGGAGGCGATCGCTTTTTGAAAGTAGTTCGTATTTTGACCTCCCCCCAGTTGGAAAATTTTTGAGCCGCCCACGGTGCCGTCACTGGCGACACTATCGCTGACGATCCCGAGACCAACCTTGGTGGTACCGGATGCGATGTTCCCCGATCCGTTGGGATTTGCCGAGACCGTTAATTGGACTTTGCCGTCCGTTGCCTTGGAAACGGCATCGATCAACTGTGAATACGTGACGTTTGCAAGGTCACCGATGATGTGGAGTTCGT
This sequence comes from Thermoguttaceae bacterium, assembly GCA_031549565.1. GTDB lineage: Bacteria > Planctomycetota > Planctomycetia > Pirellulales > Thermoguttaceae > JAVBSX01. The sequence continues at coordinate 6,731 of JAVBPO010000085.1, read as the reverse complement.
TTTTATCCGCGTTGAACGTGGCGAGGACGTTATTTTTGTACTTTTCGCTCCCCGCCGCCGTGCCGTTATTGTCCTCGAACTTGATATACATCCCGTTGGTTGCCGCCGTGGCTTCCGTCGCGGTGAATGTCATGTAGTTCGTGCCGGCTCCTTTGTTCGTATTTTCGATCGTCACCGAAGCCCGCTGAGCACTCTGGACATACGTGGCACCGTCAATGACTTGCTTCGTTGCATTGTTTGCCGTCATGTCATAGACGATATAATCTCCCGCATCGGCTCCGACGATTCCGGCCGTGGCGACACCGACGACGCCTGTCCCGTTGACGGCTCCCAATTGTGATGTGGTTGCATCGGATTTCGTATTGGCCGTTCCGATCGTCGCGGTCGCAGTGAAGAAGCCCGTCTTGGAAACAGCGTCCTGAATTTCCGCGGAGGTCGTTGCGGCTCCCGAACCGGTGATCGTCAATGTTCTCGTATTGGCGTCATAAGTCGCCGCCGCTCCGCCGACTCCGGCCGTATTCGCTCTCGTATACGTGACCGTGACGCCGTTCCATTTGGATCCCGTTTCATTGGCCGTGATGGTAAGCTCATCGTTCGAATTTGCAGCTTTCATAGAGATCGAAGCCGCTTGCGCTTTCGTCGTTTGCAAGACGGCGGTGTTGCCGGCTTGAGTGACGGCTCCATTGCCATCGACCGTGTTCGTCGAAGTCAGCGAATTTTTGACGTAAACGATATCGGTCCCGTTCATCTGGGCGCCGTTGACGTTCGCCTGGATGTTGATCGCGTTATTCGTCTTCGTGTCGGTTCCGCTGAGCGTGCCGCCGTTTTTGACGATTGCCGCGGAGTTGGTGGCATTGACGAATGCGCCCTGTTCCGCCGTTGACAAAGCAGCACCGTCCACTTTCGTTTGCACTGCGGTAATACCGTCCATTTTATTGATTGCCGCGACGATATCAGACCACTTGGCCCCGGCGGCATCGGAATAGTATTCGATGTTCAACACGCCGTTGGAATCAAGGTCGATGGCAACCGGAGTTGTTGCGTTGACGCTTTTGTTCGGCGTCCCGTTGGACGGAATGAATTTCAATGCACTGACTTTCGTGCCGTTCGTGCTGGTGACCGTCAAGATATCGGTAGCTGCGCTTCCACCGCCCGTAGTAAACTTTGTGGAGTAGATTCCCAATTGCGATTCGTCGACGGTTGCGCTGGCGGCTTGCCAGGGTTGCATCTGGAGCTGGATGTCGATGACGCCGGTTTTGCCCGCGACCGGTTCGGTGATCACGACGTTGGGACCGGCGGCGCTTCCGGCGGTGAACTTCACGGCGTAGTTGCCGAAATCGAACCCGGCGTTGATCGCCTTGAGGTTGATATCATTGTTCATCCCCGCACTGGTGACAAGCAGTTGCCCCTGGGTCGCTTCCTGTCCGACGACGGCCCGGACGCCGGTCGAGTCGGTGTACGTGTTGATCTGTTTGGCAATGTCCGCGACGCTTTGTCCGGCGGAAAATTTCATCGCCTGCTTTCCCCCCGAGCCGCCGATTTCGACGTACACGTCCTCGGAGACGCCGGTCTTGTCGAAAAAGAGTTGCGCTTTTTCGCCGAGCGCTTTGACGTCCATCTCGACGTCCACGACGGGATTGCTGCCGAAATTCGCGGAGTAGATGTTCAAATCGTCAATCTGTTTGCTCTTGGCGTTCACTCCGGCGGTCGAGAAATCCATGGAGCCGTCGAGCAGATTTTGGCCCTGGAAATTCGTCGTCTTGGAAATTCGGTCGATCGAGTCGATCGAGGCGTCGACCTGGAGTTGGTTCGCGTTGATCTGGTCCGGCGTCATGGCACCGGTGTTCGCGGACGCGTTGACGAGCGTGCGAATATCGTTGAGCAGCGAGGAAATTTGCCCCAAGGCGCTGTCGGCAACGGCGATGACGCTATTGGCCCGCTGCGTGTTTTGGATCGCCTGTTTCGTGGCGGCGATGTCGCTTTTAAGCAGTTCGCTGGCAATGAGACCGGCGGGATCGTCTTTACCGGAGTTGATCCTTAGTCCGGTGCTGAGCCGAGTCAAGACGTCGCCAAGAGAGTTGACGTTGCGTTGAAGTTGGATTTGTGCTCCGAGCGCTTGTGTATTCGACGCGACATACATTCCGGTCATGGTCCGTACCTTTTTCCAATGGGGTTCGAAGGAGGCCAATCGGAAGAGTTTCAGTTCCCCACGAACACCGCTTCAAAAAGGGGCAGTTTATCCACGGTGTCACGTGAGAAACTTGAAACAGAACCGAAGGCTCAAGGTTTGTGCAAAGTTCCCAGGGGGGGAACCCGAACAAACCGCGATCCTTGAACTTTAGGGAAAAAGTTCGTCAACGCGAATTTCGGTCGAATTGTCTCTCGAATATAGATCATAAAACGTGCGCAGCAAAAAATATTTCGGGAAAAAACCAAAAAAGAGTGAATTCGCCGGTTCGACTTAGACTTCGGAGCGGGAAAAGCGGGGAATGACTGCGGGAAATGCCGTTTTTTTTTTGTATTCTACATAATCGGGACGATTGATAGAGTCAGTGTTTTGGGATTTTTGTGCGTCATTGCGCCGGAACCTTCGGTTCGCGGGCTAAACGGGGGAAGCTCTTCCCGGTCGGGTTTTGTGGGGTAGAATGTGTTTTTCCGTTTTTCCGCTTTTTATCCACTGCCAATATGCCTGAAATCCAACCGTTTACCGGACTCCGTTACAATTTGGCTAAAGTCGGTGCCTTGAGCGACGTCGTCGCGCCGCCTTACGATGTGATCGATGAGCCGCTCAACGACGAACTGCTCGCGAAAAGCCCGTACAACGTCGTGCGGCTCATTCTCGATAAGATGAACCCGGACGACGACGCCGAAAACAACCGTTACACCCGCAGCGCGAAAACACTCAAGGAGTGGAAAGAAAACGGCGTTCTCCAAAAAGAGAAAAACGCCGCGATCTACGTCTATCACCAGGTTTACACCGTCGGCGGGAAAGAGTACGTTCGCAAAGGATTCATGTGCCGCTGCAAAGCGGTACCGTTCGGCGAAGGAATGATCTTTCCGCACGAAATCACGATGAGCGGCCCGAAAATGGACCGGTATATGCTCACGACCGCGTGCAAGACGAACTTCAGCCAGATTTTCGGACTCTATCCGGATCCGGAAAACGCGGCTCAAACCCTTTTGGAAGCCGCCGTGCTCGAATCGGGGGAACCGCCCTTGGAAGCGACGGACCACCTCGGCGTGCTCAACCGGATGTGGATCGTGAGCGATCCGGTCGTGATCGGCAACGTCGTCAAAGCGATGGGGGATAAACCGATTTTCGTCGCCGACGGACATCACCGCTACGAAACGGCGTGCAATTATCGGCAGCATATCGCCGACCAGGGGCTTCTCACGCCGGACCATCCCGCCAATTACGTGCTGATGGTTTGTATCGCGATGGAAGATCCCGGCCTGATCGTGCAACCGACGCATCGGCTTTTTCCGGGCATTCCGGAATTGACGAAAAACGAACTCGCTCAAAAACTCGGCAACTGTTTCGAGGTCGAAGAAATCGGGAGCGGCCCCGACGCCGCGCACGACGTTTGGGAGCGGATCGAGCTGGAAGACGACCAAAGCGTTCTCGGGTTTTACACGGCAAAAGACGGCCAATGGGTGCTCGCGAAGCTGACCGAAGCGGGCCGGGAAAAGATGCTCGAAATCACGTCGGACCACCATCCGGAGTGGGGGGACCTCGGCGTGAGTCTGTTGCACCGGCTCGTCGTCGAAACGCTCCTGAACCAGCCGACCCACCCGAAGCCGCATTACGTCCATCTGGTCGAAGAAGTGGTCTCGGAACTGAAAAACGGCGATTATCCGCTCGCCGCGCTGGTCATGCCCGCTACGGTCGATCAGATTCGCAACCTGAGCCTGCTCCGCGAACGAATGCCGGCCAAGAGCACTTATTTTTACCCGAAACTTTTGACCGGGTTGGTTTTCAATCCGCTGGAGTAGCCAGGGTGCGAGCAAATTTTCCGGGGCCTTTCCTGGGTCGGTAGGCTTCCAGCCTGCCGAGGGTTCGCTACGGGCTGGAAGCCCATAGACCCAGGTGCAGGCAAGATGCCTGCGGTCCCAGGCAGCCTATTTTCACAAGGAAATCTGCCCGCACCCGAGTAGCCACAACGGGGGATTTTTCGGGTTGTTCCGTTTGGGACGTTCTGCTATAATCCCGGCCTAAAACCGTAAATACATCACCATTTAAGAAAGGAATCGAAAAATGGGACCGACTCTCCAAGCCGATCCACGGACGGACGAACTGCATGCCCGGGAATTGTTGACCGCAATCAACCGAACCCGGGGCTTTTTCGCCGAAAATCAGAACGACGACGGGTATTGGGTCGCCGAATTGGAAGGGGACGCCCTGCTGCAAAGCGAAACGATTCTGCTTCTCGCGTTTCTCGGGGAAGAAAACGGCAAGCTTGCCAAATACTGCGCCAACGATCTTGTCGCGACGCAGCGTCCGGACGGGGGCTGGGGCATGTATCCCGAAGCGAACGCCGACATTCACAACACGGTCAAAGCGTACTTCGCGCTGAAACTGACCGGACACGATCCGAGCGCCGAATACATGCAGCGGGCGCGGCGGAAAGTCATGGAGCTTGGCGGAGCGGAGAAAATCAACAGTTTTACCCGATTCTACCTCGCGATTCTCGGTCAGATTCCTCACGATCAGTGTCCCGCCGTACCGCCGCAGATGATGTTTCTGCCGAAGTGGTTCCCGATCAACATTTTCGAGATGAGCGCTTGGTCGCGGACGATTTTCGTGCCGCTTTCGCTTGTGTCCGCCTTACAACCGGTCAAGGAAATTTCGCCGGAAAAAGGGATTCGCGAGCTGTTCACCCACGATCCGAAGCGTTGGCCGGCGATCATCGCGCCGGGGCGTACCGCCGCGAAATCGATCTTTTCCTGGGACGGATTCTTTCGGGCCGTCGACAAAATCATGTGGTTCTGCCGCAAAATCGGATTCAAACCGTTGCACAAAGCCGGAATCGAAAAAGCGAAAGCGTGGATGCTCGAACATTTCGAGGGAAGCGACGGCCCCGGCGCGATTTATCCGCCGATCATCTGGAGTTGGGTCGCCCTGAAAGCCCTCGGATACGCCGACGATTCGAAAGAAGTGCAATATTGCCGCAAACAGCTCGACGACCTGATCATCTGGGAAGAGAAAGTCGAGCGGGCGCACGTTCAGCCGTGCAAGTCGCCGGTCTGGGACACGTCGCTCACGCTCAAAGCCCTGCTGCTCGGCGGACTCGACGAAAGTACGCCGATGGTCAAACGAGGAGTCGATTGGATCCGTTCGCAACAGCTTTCCCGCAAAGGGGATTGGTCCGCAAAAGTCAACGCCGAACCGGCTGGATGGTGCTTCGAATTCAATAACGAGTTCTACCCCGACAACGACGACACGGCGATGGCTTTAATGGTTTTAAAATTAGCGGACAGAGGACAGAGGACAGAGGACAGGGTGGGGGAAGAAGAATTACGAATTAAAAATTATGAATTACAGAATAACGAAAACCATGATTCATCGAGTTCTGAAAAAAGACCTGTCTTCTGTCCTCTGTCCTCTGTCCTCTCAAAAGGCCTTAAATGGCTTTTCGCGATGCAAAACGACGACGGCGGTTGGGCTGCGTTCGACAAGAATAACACCCAAGAGCTTTTGTGTCGGGTCCCGTTCGCCGATCACAACGCGATGATCGACCCGAGCACTCCCGATCTGACCGGTCGTGTGCTTGAATCGCTCGGTCGGCTTGGACACAAAGTCGGCGAGGTCGCCGCGATTGATCGCTGTGTCGCTTACATGCGGAAGACGCAAAAGCCGGACGGAAGCTGGTTCGGCCGCTGGGGCGTCAACTACATATATGGAACCTGGCAGGCGCTCACCGGACTGACGGCGGTCGGCGTACAGGCGGACGATCCGGCGATCGTTGCGGGCAAGAATTGGCTCCTCGCGCATCAGCAGCCGAGCGGCGGTTGGGGGGAATCGCCGAATTCGTACATCGATCCGAAACTTCGCGGACAGGGCAAGGAAACGGCGTCGCAAACGGCGTGGGCGGTCATGGGACTGCTCGCGGCGGGGCTGCACGATCATCCGGCGACGCAGCGCGGTATCCGGTATCTGCTCGACCATCAGGAGTCGGACGGAACCTGGTTGGAGCCGGAGTTTACCGGGACCGGTTTTCCGCTCGTTTTTTACTTGCGGTATCACTATTATCGGATTTATTTTCCGCTCATGGCTCTGTCGCTTTACGCCCGGAAAGCGAACGTCGCCAACCTCGGCGTCCTGGCCGCGGAGTTGCCGATTCGGAATGTGATCTCGATCCGGGAAAAAGTCGATACGCCGACTGAAGTTCTCCCAAAGAGCGGTGCAACGAATCACGAACCGAAGGCGTACATCCTGCGATTCGACGCCCCGCACGAACCCAGCCCGGTTCCCGCCCCAGTGTTGCGACTGTTTTGCGGCTGAATTTTTTTGACAGGATTAACAAGATTTACGGGATGATTCCAAACATTAAGAGGCCGTTTGATAATTAAACACCGTAAAAGCGAGAGGATTTGTCATGCTGAGTGAAACGAAGCATCTGGCTCCCGAATCAAGACGTTCCGGTTTTTCGAAGACGTCAACTTGAGGAACCAGATTCTTCGGAGTACCTCAGAATGACAGTCCGTCAACTTTTTTTTGCGGTGGTGAATTT
>JAVBPO010000185.1:0-9213 GCA_031549565.1 Thermoguttaceae bacterium | reverse complement strand
GCTTCCAGCCTGCATCTGGGTCGGTAGGCTTCCAGCCTGCCGAGGGTTCGCTACGGGCTGGAAGCCCATAGACCCAGGTGCAGGCAAGATGCCTGCGGTCCCAGGCTGCCTATTTTCACAAGGAAATCTGCCCGCGCCCTTGAATACCGGGTGTCCAACTTGATTGGGGGTTGACAATCATCAGTCGTTTTCGTACGTTCACTCCCGTCAAATCTGCTCCTGATCCTCTGGCAATCGAAATTTGGCACAAATCAAAATTCCTCCCGATGCCCCGTAGACTCTTCCTCGTTTTCGCGTTTTCTTTGTTTTACGTTTTCAATGGAATGGGCCAGGAAGCGGAGACGCCCCCTGCCGACGATTCGGAGTCGATCCGGGAAATGATGAACGATAAGGAATTCCAGAAATTTTTGAAGAAAAACGAACAGGCGTTTCCTTCGCCGCTTTTGCAATCGCAAAGCGACGTTGGAATTCAAACGGAACCGAAAGAGGACAAGTTCCGACAATTCCGCCGATATCAACGGACCGTCAACCGCCGCAACCGCGATACGGTCGGGTACAAGCGGTGGGAGTATGATTTTTATTCGCCGCAATCGCCGCTTGAACCGGATGTTCAGCAGCTTCATTCTCCGGCGAGTGTCGGTATCAAGGTCGATCTGCGTCAGGGGGAAATTCGTCGGACCGAACGGGAATACGATCTCGCAATCGAAGGAAACGGCTTTTTTTGCGTGTGCGATTCGGAAACCGCTCGAATTCTCGTAACCCGATGCGGCAGTTTCGAAAGGGATTCGCAAGGATATCTCGCACTGATTCAGGGAGAAAAAGCGTTTCGATTGGTTCCGGAAATCCAAGTTGCGGCGGAATATCGCTCGTTCCACATTGCCGAGGACGGAACGGTCCAGCTCGCAACCGAAAACGACTCAACGCCGCGAAGAATCGGAAAGATCGAGTTGCTTTATTTCGCGAATCCCCAGCGTCTTTTACCGGTGGACCACCGCTGTTTTTCCGAAACGATTCTCTCCGGTCCGGCGAAAAACTTTCCCCCCCTCCCCAAACCAGCCGCCAAAATCAAACAGTTTGCTCTGGAGCAATCGAATGTCGTTTTACACGGAAAGGAATAGTCGACGTTTGCCCGGGAAATGCTCCCGTTTCGAATCAAATTCATCCCCTCTTTTCGCAAACGCTCCTCTTACGAGACGTTTTTTTTCTCCAATTGAAAATCGCTGGGAAGATTCAACCCGGCTTCGTCGATTTTCGTGAGCAGCGTTTTGAGCAAGGCACGTGCGTCAACCTTGTCGAGCCGGGCTTTGTACCCGAGAATCAGGCGATGGTTCAGCACGGCGGTCGCGATGCTTCGCACGTCCTCGAAGCCGACGGTCGGACGTCCGGAAATCAAAGCCGCCGCGCGAGCCGCCTCGGCCAACGCAATCGCCGCACGGGGGGAAGCGCCAAGCGTCACGTATTCCCGAATTTCGTGCGGAGCTTCTTCGGAGTCCGGGTGTGTGGCCGCAACGAGTCGGGCAATGTACGAAGCGACGGCCGTCGGAAGGAAAACTTGACCGAGAGCGTTGAAGACCCTGTCGACTGTGTCGCGATCCAACTTGGTTTTCGTTTCCGGAGGGATACCGTGTCTGCGGGTCGTAATGATCTGCTGAAGCGTATCGACTTTCGGCATTTCGACGTGCAGTTTGAAGAGAAAACGGTCGAGCTGCGCTTCCGGGAGCGGATAGGTCCCTTCCAGTTCGATCGGGTTTTGCGAAGCGAGTACGAAAAAAGGCTTCGGGAGCGATCGCGTTTGCCCCAACAGCGTCACGCAACGCTCCTGCATCGCTTCCAAAAGAGCGGACTGCGTTTTCGGTGAAGCCCGATTGATTTCGTCGGCCAGTAGAATGTTCGTAAAGATCGGCCCCGCCTGGAACGACATCTCGCGGCGTCCCGACTCGCTTTCCTGGAGGATATTCGTTCCGAGAATATCGCCCGGCATCAGGTCGGGAGTGAACTGGACCCGGTTGAAATCGAGGGAAAGGAGATCGCCGAGCGCTTTAATCAGCGCGGTCTTTCCGACACCGGGAACCCCTTCCAAAAGGATGTGCCCTTGCGACAGAATCCCGATGAGCACCATACGATGCAGTTCGGGCCGCCCGAGCAGGATCCGGTCGAGTTCGCCGAGTATGTCCTTTAATTTCGCCGTAATCGGCTTGATCGTTTCCTGACTCAACAGGGCCGTCTGAGATTCGGACATCGCCTACTGGGTTTTGGTCGGATAATAATGCGAGTAATTCCGGAAAGTCGCCGCCTGGTGAACCCGACCGGCAGTCGGAGCTCCGCTTTGCATCCCCACAGCCGGCCGTTGGGATCGCATCATCGTCTGCTGCTGGTATCCTTGCCGGTTGAGTTGCGCTTGCTGCCGATCCATGATCTGCTGAGCTTCTATGCGGGGACGCACATACTGGTTGTACGGGTCAATCGGCCCGGTCGGACGATTGAGCATGCCCAAGTAAGGACTCAACGCCGGTCTCGAACCGAAATTCAGATACCCGGCCCCTTGCGCAAAGGCCGACTCCGTTCCGCAGAAGCAGATGATTCCGGCCAACAACGCCGCGGCAAAAAGAATCGATCTTGTTTGAATTCGAACCAACATTTCAACCTCCGATTTCCGGCGACGCTCGCCATTAATATCCGGTCGGATTACCACCGCCCTTCATCACGCTCCCCGAGTACCGCGTCAGCGTCGAAGCGCTCAGGAGCATGAAGCCCATGATCCGCTCGAACGGGGCGAAAATCTTCGCCAACCGCTGATCGAACGCGACCCAGTTGTCAACCTGCACGAACACGCGATCGCCCGGAATAATCTGGTAGTTTGTCTGCGGCGCACCATAAGCGACAACCGCGTTCCAGTCGACCGGCAAAATCAACGGTTTGTTCGTATTCCCGATCGGCCGGGCAATCCACATTCGTTTGGACGAAAACTGCTGTAATCCTTGGACGTTCGCGATCGCTTTGAGGACGGTCTCATTTCCGGTGTACGGGAATGAAAAAACCTGATCCGGTCCCGCGGGTCCCTGAAGAATCACATAGTACTCCTTACTATTATACGCATAGACATCAACCGAAACAATAGGATGTTCCAATTGCTTCGACAGATGCAGCTCAATCGCATCGCGGCACTCTTCGATGGTCAGGCCGTTGACGTAAACCCGACCGTAGGAGCCGAGCACAATGTACCCGTCGGGGGCTATGAGGTGATTTCCGGCGATATTCTCCAAGAGTGACATTTGAGCGACCCTCGCCTGGACTTTCGGATTCTTAAGCTTTTTCTTCAGTTCGGCAAGGATCGTTCTTTCCGCATCCTCGATCGACATTCCGCCGACCCGTACGGACCCATAAGACACCCCCAAATTGATTTCACCCCCCGGCTGAACGAAAAATTCCCCACTAATCGGCTCATCTTCCGGAGTCCCGGAAACTTCGATCATAAGCGAATCCATACCTTTGATCAGGTACGGCGGCTTCGGAACGAGATTGATCGACTCGACAGTAATAATGTCCGGCGACTCGAGATAGTATTCCGGGAGCGGCATTTTAGCCAATTCTTTCGGCTGATCCCGCAAAATCGGTGTTCCGGCCGGCTTCGGATCGAAAATCGCGCAGCCCAAGACCACGGAAAAAGCTAAAAGAGAGGGAAGCGACCGGATTACTTTCCTCAAACAGTTATTTTTCACCAATTTACTGATCTTATCCATGTTTTCCTCGTTAAGCCGCGTCCTTGAGGCTTCCGGGCGATTCCCGGTTTTAAGCGAGTCGATTCTATCGATTTCAACGACAAGGCATGCCGTACCACTATTTTCGGAAAGCAAACTTCGAAAAATGAGTAAAAACCGAATATAAGTCAAAATAGGCTAACAGGCAGTAGACAAATAGGCTTTTTGGGTGAACTGCTCCGACGGGGTAAAATGTCTATAACAGGCGCGCCGATTCCCCGCAAGACACTTGCACAGGGCGACAAATCTCACTATACTTCGTGAGATTCGCCGTTTTCTTTCACTTCAGACTGCATTCCGATATGTCGAATATAAGCGATTACATCCGTTCCGTGTTTGATTTTCCGATTCCCGGCGTTCACTTTCGGGACATTACGCCGCTGTTGGAAAATTCAGCCGCGTTCCAAGACTCGATTCACCAAATGGTCGAAGCGGTCAAAGATTGGGGTAAGATCGACTGTGTCGCAGCCCCAGAAGCCCGCGGTTTCATTTTCGCGACTCCGGTCGCTTTGGAGCTTAAGGCCGGTTTGGTCCCGATCCGCAAGCCGGGCAAATTGCCGTATAAAACCGTTTCGCTTTCCTACGAACTGGAGTACGGTCAAAATACGATCCAGATGCACGCCGACGCGATCAAGCCGGGAACCCGGGTGCTGCTCATCGACGACCTGCTTGCAACCGGCGGAACGATGGACGCTTGTCGACAGCTCATCGAAAACCAAGGCGGCGAAGTCGCCGGGGCAGTCTTCCTGATCGAACTGCTCGACCTAAAAGGCCGCGAAAAACTGAGCAAAATCCCGGCGGATCGAGTCAAAACATTAATCCAATATTAATTCACAATTCATAATTCATCATTCATAATTAAGATGGAGCAAGTCCTAGTCGTCCCCACGTCGAAATTTCGCGAAATCGGTTATTTTCAAGGTTTTTCCCAAGAAGCGGACAAGTACCGAGCCGGGTTGCTGCGTCCGGAAAACGTGCGATTTCTTCCCCGTAATGAAGCGGAACACGATCCGTCGTTCAAGCAGTTGATTCCGTACATGATCTTCTGCCATACGAATTCCGACGGGGAAACGTCGGTGTTCCGGTACGTTCGTGGCAAGGGCCAAGGGGAAGCCCGGCTGCACAGCAAGGCGAGTGTCGGCGTCGGCGGGCATATTTCTTCGATCGACCATTCCGAAAACGGTGAAATGCACGATCTCTACCGCGAAGGGATGCGGCGCGAGCTCGAAGAGGAAGTCGTACTGGAATCCGAGTTCACGGAACGCTGCGTCGGCTTGATCAACGACGACCTGACAGAAGTCGGCAAAGTCCATCTTGGCGTCGTGCATCGGTTCGACTTGAAGGAACCGAAACTTCGCTCCAACGAACCGGACCTGATCCAATGCGGTTTCGTCCCCGTCGCCGAACTGCTCAAGGACCTTTCCGGCTTCGAAACCTGGTCCGCGATTTGCCTGGAAGCAATGTTTGGTGGGGGGAGTAGTCTGTAGTCGGCAGTCAGTAGTCAGAATTCAAATTCAGACCGGGAAGCGTAAGCGAGCGCAATCCATGATATCAAACGACGTAAAATTTCATCGTATTCGCTCCGTTGTCGTTCAGGAAACGTATTGGCTCAAAGTCTTGTTCTCGGAAGGAACGGAAAAACGGTACGATTTACGGCAACTGGAACGATATCCGGCGTTTAATTTACTGTTTCGCTATCCCGCGTTCATTCGCGCCGTCAAAGTCGATTCAGGGGGATATGGCGTTTCCTGGAACGATCACATCGATATTGCCGCCGAAGAATTGTGGGATAACGGTATTTTAGAGCGGGAAGCGTAAGCGAGCGAATAAATAATAAATTGCCCTGACATGAAAAAATTCGAGTATCAAATAATCAAATGTCCCGTCACACCGACCGCTTGGTATTCCATCAATGCTGACTTCGATTACGACAGTTTTCAGCAAAAGTTAAACGAAGAAGGTGAAAAAGGTTGGGAACTCGTCACTTGTTTTACCACGAAAAAAGGCATCCCCACCTATTCCATTAGCGCCATTCTCAAACGCGAAACTCCATAACACCACAGTAATTCGTAATTAGTAATTCGTAATTAAAATAACATGCGCAGCTTATCCGGCATCCAGCCGACGGGTCGTTTTCATTGGGGGAATTATTTCGGTGCGATTCGGCAGTACATCGACTTGCAGACCGGGCCGGATTCGTCGTATTATTTCATCGCGAACATGCACGCCTTGACGACGGTCCGCGACGCGGCGGTGCTGCGGCAAAACGTGCTGGACGCCGCGTTGGACCTGCTCGCGCTCGGGCTGGATCCGGACAAGGCGACGCTGTTCGTCCAGTCCGACGTGCCGGAAGTGACCGAGCTGTGCTGGATACTCATGACCGGGACCCCGATGGGATTGCTGGAGCGGTGTCATGCGTACAAGGACAAGAAGGCGAAAGGACTCAACGCCGACGCGGGGCTGTTCACGTACCCGGTTCTCATGGCCGCGGACATCCTGGCGTACGATCCCGACGTGGTGCCGGTCGGGGAAGACCAGGTGCAGCACGTCGAAGTCTGCCGTGATATCGCCGGATCGTTTAACCATGTTTACGGCGAAGTGTTCGTGATGCCGAAAGCGAAACTCGTCCCGGCGACCGGACGCGTACCTGGAACCGACGGCGAGAAAATGTCCAAAAGTTACGGAAATACGATCGAAGTGTTCGAGGACCTGAAATCGCAAAAGAAAAAAATCATGGGAATCAAAACCGACAGTCGTCCCATGGAAGAGCCGAAAGACCCCGACGGCGATTTCCTGTTCGACCTCTATTCGCTGTTCGCGACGAAAGAGCAGATCGACGAATTGGCGGCGGTTTACCGTCGCGGTAATTTCGGATACGGCTCGATCAAGAAGGAATTGGTCGTGCTTGCGGAAAATTATTTCGCCGCCGCGCGGGAAAAGCGAAAAGAGCTCGAATCGCACCCGGAAAAGGTCCGCGAAATCCTCGCCGAAGGCGCCGCCCGGGCGAGAAAAAAAGCGTCCGAAGTTTTACGCCGTGCAAAAATCGCGTGCGGGTTGGAGTAAGGTTTGCAATGGAAGGCTTTTGTGTTTGACGATATTCGGTGCGTGCCGTATTGAAGTGTCCCAAGCCGACTCGACTCATGAAAAAAATCCTCCAAATCATTCCGACGCTGGACCGGAGCGGCGCGGAAAAGCAGATGGTGCTCCTCGCGACCGGCTTGCCGAAAGACGAGTTCGAGGTTCGCGTCTGTACGCTGACTCGCAACGGACCGCTGGAGGACGACTTGAAGCGTGCCGGAATCCCGGTCGTTCCCATCGGTAAAAAGTGGAAAGTCGATCCTTGGGCGTTTTCGCGTCTCAAGGCGGCGATTCGGGAATTCCGACCGGACCTGGTTCACACGTGGATTTTCGCGGCGAATTCTTACGGTCGCCGGGCGGCGCTCGATTGTGGTGTCCCTGTGATCGTCGCCGGTGAACGTTGTGTCGATCCGTGGAAGAGTTGGCTCCATTTTCGAATCGATAAAGCCCTCGCCGGGAAAACGGACCGCATTTTCACGAACAGCTCCGGGGTTGTCGATTTTTACGCCAAAAACGGATTTGACCCGAAACAATTTTCGATCATTCCCAACGGCGTCGAGCTTCCCAAGCCGGTTACGACCGGGTCGGAACAACAGGCGGCCGTTTTGCGGGAACTCGGAATACCGTTCGAGGGGACGCCGTACCTGATCGGCATCGTCGCACGACTTTGGCCGCAAAAGCGAATCAAGGAAGCCGTTTGGTCGTGCGAAACGCTGAGATTTACGAAAACGAATTTTCACACACTCGTCTTCGGAGACGGCCCGGAAAGAGAGCGACTTTTACGGTACAGGGATTCGCTCGGCTTGACGGATCGGGTCCATTTTCCCGGACATCGCAACGATGTTTCCCGTTTTTTTCCGCATTTCGATCTGCTCTGGTGCCCCAGCGAATACGAAGGGCAATCGAATTCCGTACTGGAGGCGATGTCGTACGGAATCCCGGTCGTCGCGTCGGACATTCCCGGCAATCGCGATCTGGTCGAAGACGGTATCACGGGTATTCTCGTTCCGGAGTTCGGCGACGATTTCCGGCGTCGACGCAGCATGTACGTCGAGAAGACCCTGCCGCTTTTGAGCGATCCGCAACTGCGGCGTCAAATGGGCGAAGCCGCGATCGAGCGAATTCGAACGCAATTCAGCATTCCGCAGATGGTCGGGCGCTATGCGCAGGCGTATCGGGAACTTTTGCGGTAAGAAAGTTTGATGTTGAATCGATCATTTCTTCTTCGGGAAAATCCGCAGCTTTTTGCCGGAAAGCTGGTAAGTCCCCCCGACCGGGTCGAGCGCCGCACGCAGGATTTCGTGAATGTCCGCCTGGTTCAATTGGAACGAAATTCGTTGCTCCGGATCGATCCCTTTTTCGCGGAACGCTTTTTTATCGATCTCAACCTGTAATTCCAAGGACTCGGACAGGTACTGGAGAAATTCGGTCAAGGTCTTGTTTTTCACTTCGACCATCTGGAATCGCTGATCGGAAAGCGGAACGTTTTTCGTCGTCGTTTTGGTCGAGCCCGCTTTCGGTTCCGAATTCTTCTTGACCGCGAGCGGTAGATTTTCGGGAATGGGAACGAATACGATTTTTTGATCACGAATTTCAAACGTCGCGTCGAACCCGATCAACAGGAGCGTCAGAAGTTCGTAAGCCGTGGTTTCGGGAAAATCGAGCTCCGGCCAAAGATCGTGTGGAATCACTTTCCCGGGCGCGATTTCAAACCGCACTTTTTTTGCGATCCCTTGAAGAATCTCCCCAGGGGTGTCGAGCCGCTCCGTATGGAGTCGGATTTTCTGTACGAGCGGTCGCAAAGCTGCCGGAGGGGATTTATAAATTCGCCGTTTGCCGAGGAGAAGCGTTTCCAGTTTCGCCGCGGCATCTTTCGGTCCGAGATACGCGATTTCTCCGATCCGGCAAAAGCCGAGGTCGAGTTTCTTCGCCAGAAGCTGAAACATTTCCGTTCCGGAAACATCCTTGGCCGTGAATTCGAGCGGAATCCCCGGATCGACCCGCCGATCGAGTAGGAAACCGATCCCCTGGATCTTCGCGTACTGCCCGATCGTGTCCCGCAGTTCCGAACCGGAAAACCGTACATCAACCGGCTGATCCCAATACGACAGGGCCGACGAAGTCGCAAAGACGACGAACAGTAAGGCAACGAGTGGGGTTTGAATGCGAGACATGTTTGTCGTCAATGGATTGCCTTCGCGAACTCTTCCAACGTTTTACAGGTCGCCGCGTGAGCGGCCCAAGAGTCCAAAGCCGTCGGATCGGTCATTTTACGGATCGTTTTTTCGACCTCTTGGGGAACCTGGTTGAAGCGGGCTTGAAGCACCGTTAAAACCGTTTCCACTTTGCCTTCCGCCTTGCCTCTCGCTTCGCCTTC
>JAVBPO010000129.1:0-6786 GCA_031549565.1 Thermoguttaceae bacterium | reverse complement strand
AGTATATGACAGTTCGGGAATCCCGGGATCAACACTTGTTTAACAATTACCCCGGGCTTATCGCAGTTTTCCACGCCCTTCAAAGCCTTCTGATGCCAAGACATCCTCCATACGCCCTTAATAGCTTGATCACAAATATTTCTTACTCGAATTGAGGACAGAGGACAGAAGACAGAGGACAGACGAACCGCCTCTATCATTGCACTCGGACCTTAACGCGGTAGATTTACCTGTGGCTATTGAACCTGAAGGTATGATCCACCTTTCAGGTTGTAACGACATATATTAATTATCTACCTAACGCGCTCTATAAAGGAACAAAATCGGTGGGTGAATCCCGCTGCTTGCCGTCGAAACGGCTGACTCAGAGATTCACACGATTCGCACTTTATAGTGCAGATGCCACTCTTGCTCTTCCTAATTGTCAAATATCATTTCCCTTTCGGGGTACCTCTAAGAAGCGTGTGCTTCAGTTGAGAGGCAAGTAATCTTACACTCGTTTTAAGAACCGTCAACACCCTCTGGAAATATTTTTTCTGATTCGTTTGATTCGCAGATCGCTCTGCCGGCTCTCGCTGCTTAGCAAGCCCCTGTGGGCCGCACCGCATTTCAAGTGTCTGGGATAGTCTATCGAGCTCGCGAAAACTGTCAAAGGGGGCTGGGAAATATTTTACCCCTTAGCGGAAAAAAAACGCCCGATTCGCCGGAAATCGGCGGTCTTCAGCAACTCGTTCGGCCCGATTTTTCGGGATTCGCCCATTTTTTTCGACTTGAAGTGATTTTTTTTCAGGAGGGCTCTTCGTCAATGGAAAATGCTATAATCCCATCGAAGGAATGTATTTCATTGTGGCCGGGCTCTGACAAACGCGGGGAAGCCCACGCCGCCAACGCAAAATTTCACCGGAGCAATTCATGAAAGTCGCCGTTTTCAGTACCAAACCGTATGACGAAGAGTTCCTGAACAAAGCCAATGTCAACAACAAGCACGAATTCACGTTTATCGACGTCCGCTTGAACAAGCACACCGTCGTTTTGGCACAGGGATTTTCCTGCGTGTGCGTCTTCGTCAACGATGTACTCGACGTCGAAGTTCTCGATCATCTCCATCAACTCGGAGTTCGGTTCATCGCTTTACGCTGTGCGGGATTCAATAACGTCGATTTTTACGAGGCGAACAAGCTCGGCCTGGTCGTCGGTCGCGTTCCCGCCTACTCCCCGTACTCCATCGCCGAACATACGATCGGCCTGATGCTCGCGCTGAGTCGGAACATCTGCCGGGCGTACACGCGGACCCGCAACGGCAATTTCTCCATCGACGGACTGCTCGGGTACGATATTCACTCGAAAACGCTCGGCGTGATCGGAACCGGGAAAATCGGGGCGATCACCGCGAAACTCATGACTGCGTTCGGCGGCAGGGTTGTCGCTCACGACATTTATCAAAATCCGGAGCTGCTCAAGCTCGGCGTCGAATATCTGCCGCTGGACGAACTGCTCGGTTGTGTCGACGTTCTGTCGCTGCACTGTCCCTTGACGGACGAATCGCATCATTTGATTTGCAAAAAAACAATCGACCAAATGAAGCCCGGCGTGATGATTCTCAATACCAGCCGCGGCGCTTTGGTCGACACGGAAGACGTGATCGTCGGCTTGAAGTCGGGCAAAATCGGCGCTCTCGGCCTCGACGTTTACGAAGAAGAAGCGAACCTTTTTTTCGAGGATTATTCCGACAAGGTGATCCTCGACGACCAAATTGCGCGAATTCTCGCGTTTCCGAACGTCGTCGTGACCTCCCACCAGGCGTATTTTACCATTGACGCGATGGAAGGAATCGGCAACATGACGATCGCCAACATCAACGCTTTCGAGAACGAAACCCTGCCGCCGGGACTGCTCAACTGGGAAATGCTCAAGCCGAAATGAGGTGCTTATCTTTGAAAAATCCCCAAAATCAGCGGGCGAAATACCATGTCGATCGGCGGTATCACGTTGAGCAGGAGAACGATTCCGGCGAAATATTTTTCCGGAATCCAAGTGTAAAGCCGTCGCCCCAACACCGCCCCGACGACGATCGCGGGGATCAACTGCAAGTCGAAGAAAAGCGTTTCGAGCGTGATCATTTTCAAATTGGGAAAGAACAGGCCGCACATAAAAGGGATCTTCGCCCAATTCATGCAGAAGAAAAACCAGGCCCAGGTTCCCATGAATTTATCCTTGGACAGATTCTGTGCGGCCATGTAAATGCTCATCACCGGACCGGCGGCGTTGCCGACGAGCGTCGTGAACCCGGCCGCGCTCCCCATGAACCACGCGAAAGCGGGCCAATGCGGGACGGAATCCCACTTCATCCGGCTGCGTACATATTCCAACGCGAGCAGCAGCAAAATGATCACGCCCAGGAGAATCGGGAACTGTTTGTTCGTGATCCGTTCCAGGACGATTGCGCCGAGAATCAAACCGAGCAGCACCGGCGGAAAAAGCGTACGGAGTTTGACCCATTGGACGTTTTTGTGATGGTAATACACGCCGAAACAGTCCGCGAGGATCAAAAGCGGCAACACCGCCCCGGTCGAATTCTTCTCCATGCCGGGAAACGCGTACACCATGAGCATGACGCTCGCCAGTCCCACACCGGGAACGCCGGTCTTTGAAAGCCCGATCAAAAAAGCGGCAAAAGAACCGATCAGCAAAGGTATCATTTTCGTTTCCCGTTTTCATCGTTTCGTTTAGCCCGTACAGCGAAGCTGTCGGCGCATGGAGCCCCCCCATCCCCGCCATCCCCCCCGGGCCGGACGGCGACGATCGAATCATAACTGAGTACGATCAGCGCGACCCAAATCAATCCGAAGCAAGCCCACTGGGCGGGGAGCATCGTTTCATGAAAAGCGAACACCGCGCACAAAAACTGCCCGGTCGGCGAAAGATACTGAACCAGTCCGAGCGTCGAAAACTTGAGCCGTTTCGCCGCACCGCCGAAAAGGATGAGCGGAACGGCCGTCAGCAAACCGGAAACCGTGAGCCACAACCGTTCGTTCAACGAATACGAACCGACTTGAAACAACGTTCCTTGCCAATAGAGATACACCAGGGCGACCGGAAACATGAAAAGCGTTTCGACGGTCAGAGCCGTGAGCGAATCTGTCGGATTGGAGCGTCGTACGAAGCCGTATCCGGCAAACGTCGTCGCAAGAATAAGCGACCAGACCGGGAGCCGGCCGACTTCGTACGTAAAAATCGCAACGGCGATCGTCGCGATCACGATGCTGATCCACTGCAATTTGCGGAATCGTTCCCCGAGAAACACACCGGCAAGAAACACGTTGACCAGCGGATTGACGTAATACGCCAGACTTGCCTGAAGCGTTTGCCCTTGGCAAATCACGTAAAAAAAGAAGCCCCAGTTGACGCTGATCAGCGTCGCGCTGGCCAAAAGCGAAAGCAGGCTCGCCCGGTTGGACAGCGCACGAATCAACGCACGTCCCCGTCCGAGCAGGATCGCGATCGGAATCAGGGTCAGTAAAGTGGAAACGGCCCGGAACGCCAAAATGGAGACCGGTTCGATCGCGCGGAGCTGGTAGACGTAGAGCGGAAACGCTCCCCATAGGCAATAACACAGCACTGCCATGAGGAGCCCCTTTTCACCCGATTTCATCCACTTCTCTCCACTTTTTGAGGACAAGGCGTTCCGGCGGAAAACTAATCCCGAAATTACCGTACTCTAAAATCGTTTCGGCCCGACGGTCAGAGTCAACGGATCGTCGAACGGGTATTTGTGCAAAACGGCGCTCAGGTCGTCGAGCGTGACCGATTCGATCCGATCCAACTCGGCGCGAATACTGTTGTATCCGCGACGAACAAGCCAATCGCTCCCCACGGAAAACAACCGCCCTTTGGGATGCTCGCTTCCGAGCACGGCCCGGGCACAGGTTTTGTTTTTCGCCCGCTGGAGTTCCTCTTGCGTGAAACCTTCGTTTTTTGCCCGCCGGTAAACTCTGGAGATGACGCCGACGTTTTTTTCGTACATGTCGGGACGGCAACTCATTCCGGTCAGGAACACCCCGTTGTCCATGTATTCGTACACGGACAGTCCGAGCGAATCGACGAGACCGGGATCGACGAGTTTCCAAAACAGCCGGCT
The DNA here is from genome assembly GCA_031549565.1 of Thermoguttaceae bacterium. Lineage (GTDB taxonomy): Bacteria > Planctomycetota > Planctomycetia > Pirellulales > Thermoguttaceae > JAVBSX01. Next base: position 2,648 of record JAVBPO010000129.1, on the reverse strand, counting down.
TCCCGATTCGTCGCCGAGAATACAGGCGAGCAGCTCCGCGGCGTACCGGTCTTCGTCCAAACCGCTTGGGCCGTCGACCAACTGCATCGTATACTGCAAAGTCGCGGACTCTTTGTAAATCGAACGGAAAGTCCGTCGTCCCTGAATTCGGCGGTAGGATCGTCCGCCGGAGGACGTGCCGTTTTTCGAGCGTAAATCTCCGCAACATCGCTCGACTTGGTCCGCGAATGCGGGAAAATCGATCCGTCCGCAACCGACGACGACGATATTGTCCGGCGAATAATGCGTCCGGCAATATTCGAGCAGATTGTCCCGGGTCATCGCGCCGACCGAATCGACCGTGCCGAGAATTCCGTTCCCCAGCGGATGTCCGTTGAAAAACAGTTCACGGCAAAGCTCGTCAGTCCCGAACGGCGGCTGATCGTCGTACATACCGATTTCTTCGAGGACGACCTGTCGTTCCAGATCGAGATCCTCTTGGCGCAAAGCGGGCCGCAGCAGATCGGCGATCAATTCGATAAACTCGTTTTGCAACTCCGGCAGTACGGAGCCGTAGTACGCCGTATGTTCTTCAGACGTGTACGCGTTGGAATCGGCCCCCATTTCGTCGAGCTGAGTATTGACCTGTTCGGCGGTCCGGGTTTCGGTCCCCTTGAAAACCAGATGCTCCAGAAGATGACTGATGCCCGCGACCTCCGGCGACTCGTCCCGGGCGCCGGCTTTAACGAAGAAACCGATCGCGGCCGAATACGCCGAATCGTTGCTCTCGGCGATAATCTCCAGTCCGTTCGGAAGGATCGTGTGGTGAAAATTCATGGGGGAGAGGAGAAAGTTCCACTCAAAACCAATGCCGGGTTTCGACGACGGTTGAGACGGCGGTGCGGTCTTCGAGGTTGGGGCGGAAAATCGTCAGGATCAGCAGCGGCAAATACCACGCCATGAAAAGCCCTCCTTGATACGACTGCCAAAACTGCGAACCGAGCATGATGATCGTGGAGCAGCCGACCAGGGTTGCCAAATGCTTGTGGGTCGGCCAGATCGACATTCCGAAGCTGAACGCGAAGAAAAGGGCGATCACGGGAATCCGATAAAACGGCTGCCAGATTTCCCAAACGCCGTCGCAACGATCCAGAAGGAGACAGCCGCGTCCGAAGAGATTGGCGAGTTGACTGGTCGTTGAGCCGCTATTGGTCGAGAAAAAGAAAATCAGGAAGATAAACACAAAGTAAACGACCGCGGTCCCGCAAAGAAAGCGAATCCAACCGCGTTTCAGGTAAAAGCCGCACCAAAGCGGAAGCAGGAAAATCGGGTAAAAGACCAGCGCCGCGACGACGCCGATCAGGGTTCCCGCCCAAAACGGACGTCGATAAAAAACGACCGCCCAAACCAGCAAAGCGGCCGGGAGAAAATGGTCGATTCGCCCAAGCATCTGGTTCGTGTACGGGTGTAAAAGGTAAATCGTCGCCGAAGCGATCCCGACGCGGATATTCCCGAAATGCGCATGTCCGATGTAAATCAGTCCGAGCACGATCATCAGGTGCGAGGCGAGAACGGTCGCAAGGACAACCATATCGGAAATCGGCATCGGCGCATTCGCGTGCGCCGGCTCCGAGATGGAAGGTTTTTCCCCGTCGATCGCGGAAGGTTTGAGAAGCTGGCTTGGCGGAAGGAGCGGTACGATCGGCGGAGGGATGGGGGGTGGGACGGACGCCCCTTCGTCGCTTTCCTGCGAGGTCGTTTCTCTCTTTTTCAGCTTGTTTTCGGCATTGATTTTCCTCATTTCCAACTGCGGAAGCAAAGCGGGGGAAGGGCCGAGAACCTGGCTCGTTCTGTCCGCGAACGCGTAAAACGGGGCATAACCGGGATATTTCTGCTCCGCTTCGGAGAGCGCCTTTTGATGGGTTTCTCCGGCCAAAGAGAGAATTTGCTCCAACCGAATCGTTCGGGACGAATCCACACGCTCTCCCCGATTGATCGCGACGTTGGCAATCATGAAGGCAAACAGCGCGACGCAGGCAAACGTCAAGCCTTCCGGAGTGAGATTCGGCTCAAGAAGCGGTCGGCGTACCATGACCGTATCGAACATCAGCCGCACGAGAATGGCCAGATGAACGCCGAAAATCCAGATATACCCGGAATGATCGTCGAACATCGCGAGGAAAATCAAGCCGGGCGTCAGGAGAATCAAGCCGAGAAGATCGAGATTCCGAACGCTCCAAAATCGATTGAATCGGAAGAAAATCGCAAAAATCATCAATGCCGACAGGTAAAACCATGTCGTCGGGAGCATCTCGTATTGAAAGAAAGATGTCGGCATTAATGCGATTCGTTAGCGGCGGAGCTTGCCCCGCATTTGTCATGATTTACGGTCCCCCGTTAGCCACGGAGCCTGCCCCGTGTTGATTCCACTAACAAGGCGCACACCCTCCCCCGGCGAAAACACCTCAAGGAATTGCGATCATAGCTTGCGATTTGCACAAAGTCAAGGTAGAATCTTGAGTCGTGCAAAGGGCGCGGGCAGATTTCCTTGTGAAAATAGGCAGCCTGGGACCGCAGGCATCTTGCCTGCACCTGGGTCTATGGGCTTCCAGCCCGTAGCGAACCCTCGGCAGGCTGGAAGCCTACCGACCCAGATGCAGGCTGGAAGC
>JAVBPO010000169.1:0-18102 GCA_031549565.1 Thermoguttaceae bacterium | reverse complement strand
CATGCCGAGGTGTTCCGAAGCATCTGGTTTCAAGCCGTGTTCGCAACATAATGCGTGTTGCCGGATGCACCAGATTCTTCCCTCCGTGAGTACACTTCGTTCAGAATGACAACTCACGACCCGGAAAATTTGCGCGCACCCTGGGAGACTATCGGCGGCCCATTTTGGTTGGTACTTGATTTCTTTTTTCGCTGGAATAGAATGAAACGAGAAAAAATTATCGATAAGAATTTTCTCAATCATTCCTTTCCCAAATGCTTGTGTCCCAACCTCGTACTTTTCCGCTTCCGAGCATCCAGCGTTTGCCTGTTTATCTTCGATTTCTCAAGGAACAGCGGGATCGCGGTGAAATGGTTGTTTCTTGCACAAAAATAGCGGAAGAATTCGGCCAGCTCAGCGTACAGGTTCGTAAGGATCTTTCGATTACCGGAATCATCGGCAGACCGAAAGTCGGTTACAAAATCGGCGAACTGATCGAAGCGATTGAAGATTTTCTCGGTTGGAACACGAAAACCAGCGCCTGCCTGGTTGGATCGGGAAGTTTGGGAAAAGCGATCCTCGGATACGATGGATTTGTCGAACACGGTCTGGATATTCACTGCGCGTTCGATATTGATCCGAAGGTTATCGGAACCACGATCCACGGTCGGCCTGTTTACGATATTGCGGAGATTGCCAAAATCGGCGAGCAACAGAATTTCGTGATCGGCATCTTAACCGTTCCGGCCGCGGCCGCTCAGCGTGCAGCCAATGCTCTCTTAGAAGTCGGAGTCAAAGCGATCTGGAACTATACTCCGTCCCGCTTGGAACTTCCGCAAGGGATAATCTGCGAGGACGTTAAACTGTCCGCCAGCTTCGCCGTCCTCTCCAGCCGTATGAAAAACGGACCGCTCCAGGAGGAGAATTACTAATTCCAAATTACGAATTACTAATGTTTGAATGGGGTTAAGCCCGGGCTGTAATTCGTAATTCGTAATTAAAATTATCTGCTTCCCGGGCGGTATTCGGAACCGTCATAGCTCGGGGTACTTGTGTAGTTGTTCTGGCCGGTTGCGTAGCCGTTTTGCGGTTGCTGTTGCGTCTGCGTTCCGAACGAATCATACGTTCCCTGCGGCGGCGTGGTGTACTGCTGTTGGTTCGACGTCGGCGGATATTGAGTACTGTACGGCTGTTGTCCGTAGTTGGGATTGGGCTGCTGCATCGTTCCGCCCTGCGGAGCCTGCGTGGTGTACTGCCCGTTGTTTTGGTAGTATCCGCTGGACGGCGTTTGCCCTTGCGACTGGTAGTTCGCCGGCTGAACGCCGTTGTTCATCGCGACGGCGGGAGTTTGATACGATCCCGTGCTGCCGCTGTAGTTCGGAGTTCCCGTGGTCGGAATCCCGGTCCGCGGTGCGTTCGTGCTCATTGCCGTACTCGCGCCGAGGTTCGAGCGGGTGTTGTTGCGGGCAAATTGATCGTTTGAGTAACCACCGGCAGGAGTGTCCAGATCCGGAATCTGACCGTCCTTGGGAAGCTTGATGCCGCTGTTATCTTCGGCGAACTGACCGTATTCGTCTTCTTCCATCGCCGCTTTTTTGAAAGGATTATGCCAAGTATACGAATTCGGTTTATACCAACTACCACCGTTCGACTTGCAGCCGATGAAGCCGCAGCAGAGAGAAACGATGATCATCGTCGCGAAAAAGGATCGGTGTTGACTCCTCATTTTAAGTATTCCTTATTTTACGCTTGAAAATTGGGGTGTATCTCACGTTGCTCTTGACGCTTTTCGCGAAAATACTTCTTGTCTCACTTCTATGGGAAATGGATGCAACTGGATTGCGAAAACCCCTCATTGCACTTTATCGGACAATCCTTGCATTCGGTACAATCCGAATTTTCATTTTTTCGGAAAATCGGGAAACCAGGCCGTTGCACCGGAAGCTTTGCTGCTCGGGCTAAACGGGTTATAGCCGCTCCATTTGCTGCATGGGTTGCGATGATGCCCGTTGGAGGACCCGGACGCGGCTGGCCGTTCCGCGGGAGATTTCGAGCCGAATAAGTCGTTCCGAAATTTGGTCGATCGCGCGGAGTTCCCGCTCGATTTGGGCGAGAATCTTCGCCGTGGACGCATCGGGGACGAGTTGCGGGTTGAAATCTTTCGGCAACTGTTGTTTCAACTGCTGAAAAACGGCTTCATGGCTCGTTTTCGATTCGTTGAGCGATTTATACAACGCCTGCTCCTGCTGCATCTGCTGGAGTTGGTAATAGGCCATATAGGAATCGACGACCGCGTTGACGATCATTTCCGCTTCCTTTTGGTCGATGCTTTCGAAAGAAACGATGTACAGTTCGCTTCTTTTTGTGTTGGACAGAGCCCCTTCGACGGTTAATTTCGAAGCGATCCAGCGAATCGGATCGACCTGTTTCTGGACATTCGGGAGCCGCGCGATCGTCGGGTTTTCCGCGACCGATTTGAGAATCATCGGACTTTTCATCAGCGCGATCTGCGTATTGACGAACAGATCGAACGGAGTCAAATCCAACTCGGCCTCATACGCGCCGACGCCGGGTGAAAACGAAAACTGGATCCAGTTCTCCGCCCAATGCCGCTCGAGTTGGTTCTCGGCGGGGACTCGGGACTGGGCTGTCGCTTGACGCGTCGTATCCGACTGAAAATACATGATCCCGGAGATGAGGATCAACAAGACTCCAATAAAAGCGTACTTGCCTGACATCGAATTGATCGAAAGGGAAAAATTCCATTTTTTCCAAGATTGGCCCGATTCGGCGAATCTTGTCTTGCATCTGCCACAGTGTAAGAAATCGTCGCAATCGGATCAAGAGCAAAAAATAGAGGATCACGAGCCGTGAGCTGTGCTCACGAATTCCGGGGACCAACGTATTCAGAAAAAATGTTTTTGGTATATTCGCAATCTCCGACTACCGACTACTGACTACTGACGACTCACAAATGCTCACCGTTTCCGAAGTACTCGCGCCGCAAGGAATCATTTCGCGGCGGCTTGCGCGGTACGAAAGCCGACAAGAGCAGCTCGATATGTCGCAGGCGGTCTCCGAAGCGATCGATTCGCGCACCGATCTTGCCGTCGAAGCGGGAACCGGCGTCGGAAAGAGCTTCGCTTACTTGGTCCCGGCCATTCTTTACGCTTGTAAAGACGTCCCCAAAGAGCCCAACCACCCCAAAGCCCCGATCCCGCGGGCGGTGATCTCGACCCATACGATCAGCTTACAGGAGCAGCTTATCCATAAGGATTTGCCGTTTCTCAACAGCATTCTGCCGCTCGAATTTTCGTCCGTGCTGGTCAAAGGTCGCTCCAATTATCTGTGCAAACGCCGACTCCAGGCCGCGATCAGGAAATCGACCGGGATGTTCACCGATTTTCAAATGTCGGACTTGAATCGGATCGGACGTTGGGCCAACACGACGACCGACGGCTCGCTTTCCGACCTTTCTCTTCGTCCGAATTGGGAAGTGTGGGATGATGTTTGTTGCGAAATGGGAAACTGCCTCGGTCCGGCTTGCGCGTTTCGCAAAGATTGTTTCTACGCTCAGGCCCGACAGCGGATCGCCGGAGCGCAGATTCTCGTCGTCAACCACTCGCTCCTTTTCAGCGATTTGGCGCTGCGAATGAGTTCCGCGGCAAGCCCGGATGCGACCGGCGGAAGCATCCTCCCTCCGTTCGACGTGCTCGTTTTCGACGAAGCGCATACGATGGAGCAGGTCGCCGCGGACCACCTCGGACTTTCCATCTCTCAAGGAGCGGTCGATTATAATCTCAACAAACTGTTCAACGAAAAAACGCAAAAAGGACTGCTCCTTGCCAACAGTTGCGCCGACGAAATGAAGCAAGTCCGCGAGTGTCATGCACGTTCGGAGAACTTTTTTCAGGACCTTTATTTCTGGCTTAACGACCACCCGGGAGGAAACGGTCGCGTTCGGCAGCCGCAGATTGTCAAAAACGCCCTGTGCGAAGGGTTGTACCGGCTCACGGCGATGCTCCGCGATTGCAACGACAAGATCAGGGATCCCGACCAACGGCAGGAAATGCGTTCCGCCCGAAACCGGATCACCACGCTTGCCGGGGAAATCAACACCTGGGTCAATCAATCGCAGGACGGGTACGTTTATTGGCTGGAAACGAAGCAGTCTCGGGGGATTCCGCGTATTTCGGCCCATTCCGCTCCGATCGACGTCGGACCGATGTTGCGGGAACACCTGTTCGGCAAAGTTGCGACCGTGATCATGACCAGCGCAACGCTTTCGACCGGGACCAACGCCGACAAAGCGACGCCGAAAGAACTCGAACATGCGTTCGACTTCTTCAAAAGTCGGATCGGTTTGACGCAGGTAAAAACGCTGCAACTGGGAAGCCCATTCGATTACGAAAAACAGGCGACGCTCGTTCTGGTTCAGGGAATGGTGGAACCGGACTCCAAAACCGGGCAATGGAATCCGCAGCTTTGCCGATCGCTCAAGAAATACCTGACCGAAACCAACGGACACGCGTTCGTTCTGTTCACGAGCTATGCGACGCTTAAATCCCTCGCGACGATGTTGACGCCGTGGTTAAGCGAACGAAAAATGCTCCTGCTCAGTCAAGCGGACGGCGTCCCGCGCAACCAGTTGCTCGAACAATTCAAAAACACGCCGGGCAGCGTCCTGTTCGGAACCGACAGTTTTTGGCAAGGGGTCGACGTGCCCGGCGATTCCCTGCAAAACGTGATCATTACGAAGCTTCCGTTTTTGGCGCCGAACCAGCCGCTCACCGAAGCGCGTCTGGAGACGATCAAGGCGTCCGGCGGTAATCCGTTCAACGACTACCAGGTTCCCCACGCGATCCTGAAATTCAAACAGGGGTTCGGTCGGTTAATCCGTACGAAAACCGATCGCGGAATCGTCGTGATTCTCGATCAACGAATTCACTCGAAATCCTACGGGCGGAAATTCCTCGCCGCGCTGCCGAATTGCGCAACGCGAGTGGACAAGTTCGGAACCGACGAGGTTTCCGGGAACGCTCCGTCTTTTTTCGATTCCGATTTCTAAAACCTCGACATGCTCTCTCTCGACGAAACGATCATCGCCCGAGCGACGCCCCACGGTTGCGGCGGGCGCGGGATTTTGCGGCTCAGTGGGGACGATTCCGTCCGGGTTTTGGCCGGAATCTTTCATCCGGACGACGCCGAACCGAGGGACGAACGAAAACCGGTGGTCCGAACCGGAACGCTCACCCCCTGGGAACCGGAGCGTGGTGTCCCGTGCGATTTGTACTTTTGGCCGAGCGGTCGCGGGTACACCGGGCAACGGGCCGTCGAACTGCATCTGTGGGGTTGCGAACCGATTCTCGACGCCGTGCAGCATCGCATTCTCCGGTCGAAACAGGGACGTGTCCGATTAGCGCAACCGGGCGAATTCACGTTGCGAGCCTTTCTGGCCGGACGACTCGATCTGACGCAAGCGGAAGCGGTGCTCGGCGTGATCGACGCGGTTGATTTTCAAAACTTACAGGTCGCACTCGACCAGTTGGCCGGGGGAATCGGCTTGCCGCTGCACCGGGTCCAAGGCGAGCTGCTCGATACGCTTTCCCATCTCGAAGCGGGATTCGATTTCGTCGACGAAGAGATCGACTTTATTTCCCGGCCCGAACTGCTCCGGCGGCTCGCGGACGCCGAAGAGGAGCTCGCGGAACTGCTGCGAAAGATCTCCTCGCGAAGTCAAGCGGGCCAAACCGCTGCCGTGCTGCTGATCGGTCCGCCGAACGCCGGGAAAAGCAGCCTGTACAACATTCTCACGGAAAACCGCCGGGGCGCGATCGTTTCCCCGATTCCCGGCACGACGCGGGATTATCTCGAAACGCCGTTGGTCTGGGACGGGATTTCGTTTCGCTTGGTCGATTCTGCCGGCGTCGATTCGTGGGATGCCGACTCCCCGCAAAACACGCCGGACGACGCCGCGCAAACGTTTTCCCGAAAGATTCTCGAAACGGCGTCGCTGGTGCTTCATTGCGTTCCCGTCGAGGAAAATGAACAGACGATGTTTTTCGCTCAAAAATCGACGATCCGCGTCGGAACCAAATGCGATCTCGTTTCGGAAATCGACGTCAAAGAACAGATCGATTTTTTCCCGAAAGTGGAAACGTCTTCCGTTTCCCGAGCGGGAATCGAAAAGTTGAAACGAAAAATCGTCGAAACGCTCCGCGATGTGCTCGGTTCCCCGGAAGTCGTTCCGGCAACGGCGGTTCGTTGTCGGGATTCGATCGAAAAAGCGTGGGACCATCTCCAATCTGCCCATTCGCTGGCGGAGCAGGACCGGGACGAAATCCTCGTCGCTTCGGAGCTCCGTGCCGCGCTCGACCAACTCGGTCAGGTTCTCGGAACGATTCACACCGACGATATTTTGGACCGCGTATTCAGCCGTTTTTGCATCGGGAAATAATTCCTTATTGCCGGACGGCTTCCAGGGAGCGAAGGAGCGCGGCAACGTCGTCGAAGGATGCGAGCCGCAGGCGTAGTGTCATGCCGGTCGAGGTGAGGATGTCGAGAGGAAAACCGATCGGCTGCGGAGTCGGTTCAGTGTTACGGGGAGGAAGGGGGACGCTTCGTCGGCGGCGGTGTCAGGAGCGATTCCTTGCCGCATGTGTTCGGCGACGCATTGGCGAACGGCGGGGATGCCGCACCCGCAGATACGTGAGACCTGGGACGGCGTTTTGTGAAAATGGAGGACGAACTCGGCGGTAAGGCATCGCCAGTCGGCTTCGGGAGAGGTCATGGCGGATGTTGGTCAAAGCGTCGCTTCCGACATGGAACGACTCACCCGCCATCATAAGCCCGGCAAAAATTCACGCAAGAAATGCGGCCGGTGGAACCCTTACTTACACAAAATTATATCCTATTCATCAACATGGTTTTTCGCCCCCAAACGGAAAACGCTCCCCAGCCTAAAGCCTACAGTCTACAGCCTTTAGGATTGAGATTACGTCCTATCGTTTACTGTTTGAGTTTATTAGTTGTACTGTCTTACTTATTTTGACCTTTTTCGCGAAGTCCGCTCGAATCCGTTACGAGGCTTCAGGCTTCAGGCTTCAGACGTCGGCCCACCCCTATTATTCTGAACCCTGAAGCCTGAAGCCTTGCCCCCGAAAACGGATTTCGTAAGTCAGACAGTACATTTAGAGAGCATGACCTTCGAAAGATCACACGTCGGACGGGCTGAGCACTTTCGCTTTGGCCCAGAGTTCTTCCAAAGCGTAGTATTCCCGCGTTTGTTCGTCAAAGATATGGACGATAATGTCCCCGTAGTCGAGAACGATCCAACGGCTTTCGTCGTATCCGGAGATGCTGATCCGGCGGTCGCCGAGCTCCTTTTCGTAAACCCGGTCGATCTCCTCGCTGATCGCGTGCAACTGCCGTCGACTCGAACCGGTCACGATCACGAAAAAATCGAAGCTGGGCGTCACGTCTCGAAAATCGAGGATCACGACGTTTTGGCCGCGATTGTCCGCGGCGATTTTAGCGGCGATTTTCGCACGTTCTTCAGACGACGGGAGTTTAGGGGGCATGTAAAAGAATAAGGCTTCAGGCTTCAGGCTTCAGAGACTGAGTCTATTGCCTGAAGGCTTTTATCAAGGTTTTTCCAAATCGGAACAGGTGCAGACGTAGTGGCCGCAGCCGGGGCAGCCGGAGCCGTATTTTTCCGCGATCGCTTCGGTCAAATCGATTTCCACAACGTTGGCGACCGTCGTCAGCCAAGCGAGCACGTCCGCGAACTCGCCGCGAAGTTCTTCTTTGGAACCGTTGCGCAGAGCGGAGGCCAATTCGCCGACCTCTTCCATCAACCACATAAACGTACCATCCACGCCCCGGGTCTGGTCTTTTTCCAGATACATATCGCGGATCAGGGTTTGGAATTCGCGGAGCGTGATATTTTTCATCGGCCTCGTTAGCGCCGGGGCTTGCCCCGGGCTGGAGCGGTGTTAGCGTACATTATTTCAAGGAATTGCATAAAATTTAAACCGGCATAACCCGGGGCAAGCCCCGGCGCTAACGTCAAATCAACCCATATTCGGTCAAGGTCTTTTTCAACGCGACGACGTCTTTTTCGTCCAGCGGAGTCATGGGGAGCCGCAGTTCGCCGGTGTCGCGGCCGAGCATTTTCATCGCGGCTTTGATCGGAATCGGATTGGTCGCCAGGGAAAGCATGTCGCGGCACAGGCGGAACGTCTTGAAATGCAGCCGTCGCGCTTCCTCGAGATTGCCGGCGGCGAACGCTTTGCACAGTGCGATCATGTCGTCGGGAATGATGTTGCCGACGACCGAAATCACACCGCGAGCGCCGACCGCAAGGAGCGGGAGCGTTAAACTGTCGTCGCCGCTGAGGACGGTCAAATCGGTTGCCGCCGTGATTGCTGTCGCCTGGTCGAGCGAACCGGTCGCTTCCTTGACCATCGTGATATTTTTGAACTCGGCCAAGCGAACGATTGTCGACGGCTCGATGTTCTTTCCGGTTCGGCCCGGGATGTTGTAAATGCAGATCGGAATCTCGACCGATTCGGCCAAACGCTTGTAATGCTGATAAAACCCTTCCTGCATCGGTTTGTTGTAATACGGTCCGACGACCAACGCGGCGTCGGCGCCCGCTTTTTCCGCTTGCCGGGTCAACCAGAGCGCTTCTTCGGTGCTGTTCCCACCCGTACCGGGCATGACTTTGATTTTGCCCGCTGCGGCTTCGACGGCGGCTTTAATGACCCGCTCATGTTCATCGAAATCGAGGGTCGGCGATTCGCCGGTTGTTCCGACGGGAACGATCGCGGTCGTTCCGGCCTTGATTTGAAACTCGATCTGCCGTTGAAACGCTTCGTAATCCACCTGTTCGCTCTTGAACGGCGTAATCAAGGCTACGGAAAGTCCGGCGAAGTCTTCGGATCGTGTCGACATGAAATTTTCTCTATTCTCTAAATTTCCAATACGCAACGCACAGTACACTCCGAATTAGAGCATAAGGAGCCCTGTTTTCAAGTGAGTGTCAGAGAAGTTCCTTTTCTCCGGGTAATAACATTTACAGAACTTTTTTTCTTAAAACGGGATTGATCTTTCGCCGTTTTTCGGTACAATCTCACAATCGGTTGGATTGTGGGTTCTTGGAGAAAACACGACAAAACCGTTTGTGGAAAATCCCTGCACGACGTAGGTCTTTTCTATTTTGAATGGAATTTGAATACTTGGAGAAATGTTGATGAAAAATTTATTTGCTTTTTTGGTCGCGTGCGCCTGTCTCATGGGGACCGGCGCGAATGCGAGTGCGGTGGGATCGTCAAAGCCTTTCTTTGACGGCAACGAAGGTTGGGTCGTTAACGGCTTCGGTGGGACGATTGATCAAGATAGTTGGGTAGTATCGTATGACATTACTGGCGGAAATGGCGGCTGGACCCATTCTTTCGTAAACAGTGGAATCATTGATATCGACGATACAATTTGTTTAAAGTCGTCCGTCCAAGGCTGGGATGTTCCGGTCGGCATAGCAACGCTAACGACGTTTTTTGACATTACCAAGCTCGGAAATGAAGCCGACTCCATGATGAATTTGTATTGCCGTGCGATTACGTCCGGTCCTGGAATCGACAAGATTCTCATCAATGATAAGCCGGTCGATATCGAAGAGGAATTTATTGACGGTGTTAAATTCTATTACTTGGCTTTGAATCTCGCCGATCTCTACAACGAGAATGGAAGTACGGGACACGAGATGAAGTTTGTGTTGCATGAAACCGGTAACGATGCGAACAAAGTTTATTTTGGAGCTATATTCAAACCCGGTGGATTCGAAAGTAGTTTCACCCTAACTCCCGAACCGGCCAGTTGCACGCTGCTCGGTTTTGCCGCTCTTTGCGGACTTCCGTTGACTCGCCGCTTTCGGAAAAAATAAGTGATTCCCTCCCGGAATCGAATTTTCAAAAACGAAACGTCTCCTCGGGGACGTTTCGTTTTTTTATGCCGGAACACCGTCCTTCACGACACTCCGCCTTGATTTTCGTTTGCCTGTCCGATATACTCCACCCGATAATTTACGCTCACCAACTTATGATCGGTCGGAGTAGGCCGCTATGAATTTTGATTCGTTGCATTTCGTGGGCCGCCAAGCGGAGTTGACGCAATGGGCCGAATTCTTGGCCGATCCGCGGGGGCTGGCCGTTTTGGTCGTCGGAGCCGAAGGGACCGGTAAAACGGCTTTGCTCGATCAAATCGCTCTACAAGCCTGGCACAAGACATCGCTACGCTGCGGGTACGTGCGGTATGACGTGTGCCCGGAAGATTCGCCGGAATCGGTCCTGCGGTACATGCTGGAAGACGCGTTCAGTCTGGCTCGGGCCTCTGCGGGGGCAATCGATAATCCCGGGCTGCGTTTTTGGCAATGGGACGCGTTCTTCGACGGTCTCGGGATTCCCCACCGCCGGATGGACGACGTTCATCGGCTCGTCAATTTGCTCCGCTTCGATCCGCAAAAGCATATCGGCGAACAGTTTGTGGGGCGTTTGCAGAAAATAGCGCAGTTGATGGGGCCAAAGGGACGGGCAATTTTTCTGGTCGATCACACCGACTCTTTTTGCGAAGAATTCGTCGAACCGTGGAAACGGATCGTCTCGAATCTGCCTCCAGGCGTAAAATTCGTCTTCACCCAAACGCCGGAAGACGCATTTTTAAAAGCTCCCGAGTTTCTCGCCCTTCCGCAGGTCAAGACAATTCCGTCGCCGCCGCAAAGCGGGCTCGGACCGCTTTCGGAACACGATTTCGACAAGCTTCTCTCGCAATTCAAGTTTGCTCCCGAGCAGGGGGATATGAAGCGATTGTACTTCCGATACGGGGGGAACCCCTACTTGGTTCGAGCCGCGTTCGATCTGCTTCAAATCCATCCGAAATTCTCACTCGATTCTTTTCCGGAAGAACCGGACCAACAAAAATTAGCCCGGATGCAGTGGGAACAACTCGTCAAGCTTGGCCCCGAAGTCGTACGCCTTTTCCGCGCCTACGCTTTTCTCGATGTGACGGTTCCCGACGAAATCGTGATGCAAGTCGCCTGCATCAACATCCCGACGTTTAAGAGAATACTCGACATTCCCAGCGTTCGCAATTTCATCCGCAGTTGTTCGGAAGGACATCAAATCGCGGACCGCCCACTTCAGCGTTGCATCGCCGAGGATCCGCGAACGGAATCGCCGTTTTTGTCGCCTTACGACTACCACCGCCGTGCGATCACCGCTTACGAGTCGATGATCCAACGGAATCTACGACCAGACGCGTTTTCCGCCGCCCGACTGCCGGAACATGCCCTTGCGATCGGCGGTCCTTACGCGTTTGCCCGCTCGGTCGGCGAAATGGTGGATCATTTGCTTTTGCTGTGTCATTTCGATACGGCTTTACGTTTGATCAACCGCGCTTTGGCGAAAATCGATCCCCACGATAAGGAAGCGGGGCAGTTGCGCTACAAAACCGGGCTCATAAGGCTGCGACAGGGAAAAAAGGAGGACGCGAAAAAAATCCTCGCCGAAGCGGTGGATATTTTAAGGAAGGCCGAAGACTGGGAAACGCTTCCCGACGTACTCCTGACGCAAGGGCAAGTCGCGATCTCCGAAAAACAGTGGGATGAAGCCGAAGAAACACTGCGCGACGCCTACGAAGGCTATACGGTCAACGATGATCCGCAGGGGTTGGTCGATACGTCGATTCACTACGGAAAGGTGCTCTGGGAGCTTGGCCGGCAAGCCGATGGAGAAAAAACGCTCATGGACGCGCTGAAAACGAGTCGCCGAATTGAGTACAACCGCCAAAGTTTGCGCTCTCAGGCAAGCGTTCATTGTATGCTCGGAACGCTTTTCGAGGAGATTAACGAGCATGACAAAGCCGCGGCGCACTTCAACAGCGCGCTCGATTTGACAAAAAATATTTACGATCGCGAATCCGAAGCGTTGATCTATGCCAATCTGCGGGTTCTTCTGGAAGCGACGGGCGGCCTGAAAAAAGCCGTCGAATACGAACAAAAAGCGCTTGTCATTCACACGGAACTCCGCGACTTGGAAGCGATGGCCGTCGACCATACGAATTTGGCGTACCTCGCCGGAAAGATGGGCAAGCCTGTTCTGGTCAAAGAGCATACGGCCAAAGCCCGGGAACTGTACCTCCAGTTCGGCAACCAGGAGAAAGCCGACGAAATCGATCGAACGAGCTTGTAGACGCCTCAGCGTCAATGAGTTGATATTCGGGCGATTAACCGTCCGCGAAGTTTACGGCTCCCCTATTCACACACCCGGCGAGGGGGACTCGGTCGGCCTCAATCGAAGCTTGGAAAACTCCAAAACTTCCGTCTTGGGATCGGGGGCATCAAGGATCGCCGAAGAGACCGCGACGCGACAAACGCCGGTCGACAGGATTTCGTCCAGATTGTCCCGTGTGATACCGCCGATCGCGAACAGGGGAAAGGCCGGAGCGGAGAATGAAATTGCTTCGCTCGCTTTTCGCAGTAATTCCAAACCGGGAAAACCTTGATTGTCGTCGTTTTCGCCGCCGTTGTCTTCACTCCACTTGCGACGGAGCGATTCGTCGAACGATTTTGTCGAAGAAGGAAAAACCGGCCCGACGCCGACGTAGTCCGCTCCGTCGGCGATCGCGGCCCGGATTTGCGCAACCGTATGCGTTGAAACGCCGACGAGCATTTCCCGACCGGCGATCTTTCGTACGTCCTCGACCGAAAGTTCCTCCTGCCCGACGTGAACGCCGTCCGCCCGGACCAGTTTCGCCAAATCGGGGCGGTCGTTCATGATGAAAATCGTCCGGCTTTCGGCGGTCCATTCCCGGAGAATCTTCGCTCGCGCCAGCAATGTGCGATCGTCGGCTTTTTTGTCCCGTAATTGAATTACGTCGACCCCGGCGTCCACGAGTGTTCGGGCCGACTCGGTAAACGTCGCTTCGCTTTCCCGGCAATCGAGCAAAACGTACAATGTCGCGTCTCGCAGCAGTTCTCGTACGTCGGTTGCAGGAACGGCCGGTTGCGGCTCCGCTGGATCGTCCGGCGTCATTTCTTGAAAAACGGCCTTGTGCAGGGAATACGATTGATACCGTAACCGCTCCAGTCCCCGTGCCATCGGAACGGAAATCAATTTGCCGTATTCCTCAAGCGAACGGAGCGATTCCTGGAGTCTCGCGAAATTCGAGGCCAAAACGTCCGCGACCGTTTCCCGGCGGTATTCCCGCCCCCCCTGGATTACCGTACCGACGTCGTTGGGAGTATCCCGGGATTCCAATCGCTCCTCATGCGGTATTTCGGACAGTAATTCCGTCAACTCGTGCCGAAACGCTTTACACTGCCCGGTCAACCGGGAATCGTCGAGTACGAAACGTACGTAATCCTCGACGACCCGTACCGCTTCCCGGGCGCGATTGGCCGCGGCGTCAAGCAGCCTGGCTAAAAAGGTACTGAAAGGCGTAACGGAAGAATCGCCGGGGGATGCCGGCGTCGTTTTCGTTTCGGCGAGGTGCGGTTCCAAGGATTCCATTTCCTCAATCGGTTCCTCGCCGGGACGCTCCCATGAGTCCTGCTGCCGGTACAGGTGTTCGATTTTATCGTACACGGAAGTCGGGTCGAGTCCTTGCTCGCGAATCCAAGGCCCGACACCGAGCGGATCATCGGCCAATGTTACGGCCAGCAGCAGATGCTCGGTTCCCAACTCGAATACGCGTTCATGAAACGCGGTCGTGGAATTCGTTTTGATTTTCATCACCATTCCACCGGCTCCGAACACGACGGAAGTGTCCCCCGGCTCGGGCGACTTTCGGATCCGGTTGAGCATGGAAAGGACCGCCAGTTCGACTTCCGGAAGCGTTTTGGAAAATCGGAGTTGTTCTTCGTTGACGAACCAGGTCAACGAGCCGTGCTCCTTTTTTTTCTCCGGAAACGATTGCAACGGAGCTTGCGGAGTGTCTCGTTTCTCGCTCAAATCCAACTTGTCCGGCTCTTCCCGGGGGTGGAAGTGCGAGGCGGTCGGGAAGTCTTTGATTCCCGGTTTGTCGCCGTCGATCGGGTCGAACGTACCGGCCTCGACCGGTTTGTTTTCGGGACGGTCAACTCCGCCCGGAACGGTTCCCGGCGGTACGCCGTAAGAGCCCATCGGAAACGGCGGGGCGCTGATCGGAGACAAAAGTGTTCCGGAAAGCCCCTCGTAAAACCCGAATTGGAGACGGAACATTTCAATTTTCAATCCGGCCTCTTCGAGCCAGTGAAAAGCGCGACACTCGGTTTCTTCGAAAAGCGCACAAAGAACCGCGGCGACGGAGATCCCGTGCGGTTGGGTCAGCTCGTCCGCCCGTTTGAGCACCCGGGACGCGCCTTGTGTCAGGTTGATTCGCATGGAGACGTCGTCAATCGTCAATCATAATATTTCCCATTGATTCAAGATTACTGCTCACGATTATACACAATCTTTGCCGCGCGCAAACCGGGAAAAACGCAAAGAAGCGGTCCCAACAAGCCCATGCCTTTCAAGGCGACTTTTTCGCATTTTTCGTCCTCGAAGTCGAAATCGCGGCGCTCAAGAAAAACTCCACAAACTCTTCCAAGCCGCCGTCCTCCGATATCGTCCAACCGCCCAAGCCGGCGCCCAAAAATCAACACGGAAAAACCGTGAAACGAAAAAAAAGGAGCCCAGCCCGGTCGTGAACAAAATCTCCGAACGCCCCTCGCGCCCGAACTCGTCGACACCATCGTCAAGCTCCAACTTGACGCCTGCCCCAACTGCGGCCACTCGCTTGATCTGACCAAAATCGAACCGAAAAATGTTCAACAAATCGAACTCGTCGCCAAGCCGTTTGTCGTTACCGAATATCAACAGTTGATGTACTGGTGCAAGCACTGCAAGTGCTATCGCTACGTCAAACTTCTCGAAATGCTGAAAAATCAGAGCTCTTCGGGCCGAACATGATCGCGCTGGCCGCCTACGAACTACCGAAAGCGGCTGTTGAAATACGTCAAGAAAATGTTCGCGACGATTCATCGGCAGGACGAACTGACCGAAATCGGCTTCAAACGCCTGATGAACCGGCATATAAACGCGATTCAAAAGACCGTCGTGCGTTTCGTTCCGGAGCACGAGAAGGCGGCGGCGTTGGCGAAACGTTTCGAGGAACACGGCGAAAGTTATTTTCATTTTCTTCAAGACACCACGTTGGCACCGTCGAACAATTTCGCGGAGCAGGACATTCGGACGTCGGTGATGGATCGGATGGTGACACAAGGCGTTCGAAGCGAGGGCGGCAACGAATGGCACCAGAGATTTTGGACGACGGTCGCGACGTGCCGTCGTCGCGGCTTGAACGTGATGACGTTTTTGCGTGACGCGATTTTCAGTTTTCTTCACGGTCTTTCTCCTCCGAGCCTGCTGCCGCCTTTCGCTTCAAGGTGATCGTCGCTTTCGACGACACGTCGCCAGCGTCCGCCACGCTCTTTTGGTTCGAAATGTCGTGAACGGCTACACGCAATGTTATCTTTCAGGGATGGACGCTGGTGCCGGCGTGTGAAAAGCGACAAGCGAGAGCGTCGGTGTCAGGCTCCCGCCAGAAAATAAGCGGCAAGTTTATGAATAACGTGTCGCTAATGTCATGCTGAGGTACTCCGATGCATCTGGTTTCAAGCGGCGCCCGTTATGCAAAGCGTGTTGGCCGGATCCACCAGATTTTTCACTCCGTGAGTACACTGCGTTCAGAATGACAAAACTTGCACGCCAATTTCTGGCGGAAGCCTCATATCGGTGCGGTAGCACCAAACGCCTGGACAGCAGGTTCTTCGCGGCGATCGCGGAGAAAGATGTTTTTCGTGCGCAGTGGGGCTATTGGCAAAACCGCTTGGGTATCACGGATCCGAGCGTGGTGTCCGCCTTGGCGGATGGAGCCTACTGGATCTGGGACGCGGCGTTCCTGGAATTTTCCGGCGTGGCGCAGGAGAATCCGGACATTTATCATGCACTGGAATACTTGTCGAACAAGGGTGACGCCTTGTTCGGCAAGGAAACGGCGGAAAGCAAGATTTGGCTTGAGACGATGAGGCGGGACTTGCTGGATTGGGGCGTCAAACCGGTGTTGGATCGGGTGCGGTTGATGGCGTCAATGGAGCAGTTGGATGGAAACAAGGAGCTGCTTCGGGTGTTGGAAAATTATCTGGTTTTTCATTCGTGCCGGATGAATTACCGGGAACGATTGGCTGAAGGGAAGTCGATCGGCAGCGGCCAGGTGGAGGGGGCGTGTAAGAATTTCAGTATCTTTGACACCACGAAGGTTGAAACAGACAGACGCGAAGTGGGATCGTGCACGGGCGGACCGCATGGCGGCGTTGTGTGCCGTCCTTTACGGCGAACAGTGGAAGGCCTACTGGAACAGTGCTGTTTGGCCGCCCACAAAGTTTTACTGCACCCGGGTGGGCCTCAAAGACGCGACTCGAATAACCCTTGCGGGGCCTATCGTTCCATTGTATACTTCGGCTTTGTCGTAGCGCGGCGGGAAGCCGACAGATCACCCATTTCAGAGCGGATCAACCATGAAAATCTACATCAACGGAGAAATTCTCGAACAGGAAAACGCGAAAATCAGCGTGTTGGACCACGGACTGCTTTATGGAGACGGTATTTTTGAAGGATTGCGAGCGTACTCCGGGAAAGTTTTTCGGCTCAAGGAGCACCTCGACCGTTTGTGGAACTCCGCGAAGGGGCTGTTGATCGAAATTCCGGTCAGCCGCGAGCAAATGGCTGAAGCGATCGACAAAACGCTTGCAGTCAACGGGATTTCCGACGGATATATCCGCTTGGTCGTCACGCGCGGAATCGGCACCCTTGGTCTGGACGCTCATTTGTGCGAAAATCCGCAGGTGATCATCATCGCGGCCAAACTTGCGCTCTATCCGAAAGAACTCTACGAAAAAGGGTTGGACATCGTCACCGCGGGAACGATTCGCAACAATAATTGTGCTTTAAGTCCGCAAATCAAGTCGCTCAATTACCTCAACAACATTATGGCGAAGTTGGAAGGACATCTCGCCGGATGCGCCGAAGCCTTGATGCTCAACGGCAAAGGGGAGGTCGCCGAGTGTACGGGGGACAACATTTTTATCGTCAAGTCGGGAGTGCTCTCGACGCCGGGAACGGAATCGTGCATTCTGGAAGGGGTTACCCGGGGCGCGGTTCTCGAAATCGCCGCCGAATTCGGCATCCCGAATCGGCAGACGGCGTTGACACGACAAGACGTTTACTCGGCTGACGAATGTTTCCTGACCGGCAGCGGCGCGGAGCTGATCCCGGTCGTCAAAGTCGACGGACGCGTGATCGGCAACGGTAAACCGGGAGAAATTACGAAAAAACTCCACGAACGATTCCACCAATTAACCCGCGAGTAAATCGATTACTCGGGGAACCTTTCCCGCAACCGCATTTGAAGGCCCTTGACTTTCTGTCACGGATAATATTGAGCGTTTTCGAGACCGCTGAAACCGATTTCGTCCAGAAGCTTTAGCCAAAGGGGTTTGTCTTTCGCGGTATCAAGCCAATCGTACATGTTTTCGAAAGCGACGGCTTCCGCTTCCCCGTTTTGTGCGTAACGAATATCGACAAGGAAACCTCTCAACCGGAGGAACTCCGCTATGTTCGTCGAAACCGTACTGTTCGGCGATTCGGAGCGTGCGATCAACTTGTCGGCAAGCTCCTTCGGTCGGGCGATCCGATCCAACAGGAAATCGCTACGGGTATGGATTTTCTCCCCGAATTCGCTCCCTTCTTTCAACCGTTTTTGCGTGATATCACTCGGTGTGACTTGTTCCTTCCTCTTCCGGAATATCTGCGAGAAAATCGCCCACTCCTTGAAGTATTTTCGGGATTTTCCCTCGTCGTACTCCTCAAAAACGGAAACGTGACGTGATTTTCTCGTTTTCTGCAATACTTGTACTGTCCAACTTATTTTTGACCTTTTGCGTTGAATCCGCTGCAAGGCTTCAGGTTTCAGGCTTCAGGCTTCAGATTCCAAATGTCGGCCACTCCCCCCTCCTTGCTATTTTGAAGCCTGAAGCCTATTGCCTGA
>JAVBPO010000119.1:0-79921 GCA_031549565.1 Thermoguttaceae bacterium | reverse complement strand
TTGAAACGTATCGTCGGGAGGTGAAGGCTTGGCAGGACGCTCGAAATGCTTCGGGCAAGGGCGTTGACTGGCAGTTCACCACCGACGACGCTCGAATCAAACTCAAAAGACTTTATCCGCAATTTTAGAACTGGTCGGGTAGTAGTGGTTCGTCAAGCCTAAAACTGCAAGTTGACTCTTATGGTAATAATAGAGGACAGACGACAGAGAACAGGAAGAGAATTGCTTTGCAATCCTCGGGTCTTGATGAGACATGTTTTCCTGTCGTCTGTCCTCTGTCGTCTGCCCTCTTTAACAACGAGGAAAGGGGATCGCGACGGGAAGCACAAAGACTCAGCACGCCGCCAAAACGGAGCGGACGATTTTCGTCAATTTCGGTTCCGCGCCGTTGGCCGTTGCGATAATCTCGGCAATGTCCGCCGGCTTGAGCGATTCCGGAAAGCACATGTCCGTGATGATCGACGCGGCAAAAACTTTCATGGAACAGTGAACCGCGACGAGCACTTCCGGGACGGTCGACATCCCGACGACGTCGGCCCCGATTCCGCGCAAGAAACGGTATTCCGCCCGGGTTTCCAGGTTGGGACCGAGCACGCCGACGTAAACCCCTTTATGGGCGACGACGTTTTCTTTTCGTGCGGTTTCCAAAGCCCGATCGATCAGCGCCGCATCGTACGGAGCGCACATGTCGGGAAAACGATCCCCGAGCCGGTCGTCGTTGATCCCGACCAACGGGTTGATTCCCATCAGATTGATGTGGTCTTCGATCACCATGATGTCCCCTTGCCGAAACTGAGGATTCATCCCGCCGGCGGCGTTGGAAACGACGAGCAAATCCGCCCCGAGCGCCTTGATCACCCGGATCGGAAACGTCAAATGCTTCGAATCATATCCTTCGTAAGCGTGAAAACGTCCTTCCATTGCGACGACGTTTTTTCCGTCGAGCGTTCCGAGAACGAGATTCCCGGCGTGAGTCATCACGGTCGATTTTGGAAAGTGCGGCAGTTCGTCGTACGGAATCACGACTTCGGCGTCGATCTGTTTGGCGAGATTACCGAGTCCGGTCCCGAGAACGATACCGGCGTCCGCTTTTTTCGTCCATTGATCCCTGATAAATTGGACCGATTCCTGAATGTGATCGTGTAGGTGCAACATGGATAAACGTGGCAAGGTGATAAGGTTTGTTTTCTTGTCGAATTTCAACTACTGAGGTTGTTTTGTCAAACCAAATAAGGTGAAAATAAGGTTTTTCGAATCTGTCCGAGAAACATGTGTGGTACAGCGAGCGCAGACGCTTGGGGCTGGTTTTCATTTTCCCTCCTCCTCCGGCAGCAGGAATTGGTTGGGGCGTTCCTGGATTACCCGGCGCAACCATTTTTCCGGGTAGCCGACATTGGGATATTTGCCATCCTTGTCGCGGACGTAACCGTCGTTGTATTTCGTGAAAATATCCTCGGCCAACCGTTTCCAGCGAGCCGTCACTTTCTCGCCGCTCATCACCGAAACGTCGGTCAGGTAGTCTTTGCAGAGCGTCGGATTCGAGCTCGCCAGTTCCGCGGCCGTTTTATCAATCGCAGGCTGCAAAGCGAGGAAATGCGACTCCAGCTCCTTTTGGACCGCGATGATTTCCGGCGTGATCGTCGAGTATTTCAGGTTGGCGTAGTTGGAAACCAGGTTGAAAACCCACCATGCGTCGTTCCAGGCAAACCGTTCGATCCCGCCGGTCTGGAA
Source organism: Thermoguttaceae bacterium (assembly GCA_031549565.1). Lineage (GTDB taxonomy): Bacteria > Planctomycetota > Planctomycetia > Pirellulales > Thermoguttaceae > JAVBSX01. The sequence goes on along the minus strand of JAVBPO010000119.1, from coordinate 78,190 downwards.
CGATTGCGGAAGCGCATCAATCCCGCAGTACAGCGGAAAATAACAAGTCAGGTACGAATCGTCGACGCCGTACCAAACGATTCCGCCGACCGGATCGGGCAGCCAATTCCGCGATTGCGACACGAACGAGAAGCAGGTTTGCTGCGTCGAAATCGGGCGTTCCCAGCAGTATTTTTTACCGTCGATTTCAAAGGTGAGCGGACGCCAACGCCGCGGCAGCCCGTATTCACCGGCGTCGATTCCTTCGGTCATATCGAAGTCGGTTCCGTCGTATTGGTCCCGCATCAACTCCATCACGTCCGCTGCGGACAGCTTCCGGTCCGCTTTGATCGACCACGGATACGGCGGAGCGTCTTTGACACCACGATGGTAGTCCGGCGAAAAGTTTTGCGACGGCGCCGCGCGGCGGTAAATGCTCCAGACCCGGGCTTCACAGACCCGCTTGGAAACGATGTCCGGCGGGTTGTACGCTTCGTCGAACCGGAACGGCTTTCCGGCGTTCGGGTCGTAATACCCCTTTTCGATCGCGAAACTCTCGACGTTCGCGGAAAAGAAGCAGTTCGTCGGATCGTCGCGGGGAAATTCGCCGATCCGCGATTGGTTGGCGTGGGCGGAGATTTCACCGTCCGGAACCCGCATGGCGACCCAAACTGCGCCGGTTTTGCCGTCCGGATTTCCCCCTTCGCCGGTTCCGACAATTTCCAGCACCCACGCTTCGTCCGTATCGCAAATGGAAATCGATTCTCCGCCGTCGTCCCAGCCGTACTTTTCGACCAGAGCGGTCATGATTTCGATCGCTTCCCGCGCTTTCTTGGCTCGCTGCAAACCGAGCGTGATCATCTTTTCATACTTGAAAAGTCCCTGCGGATTCTGGAGTTCCGGACGACCTGTGAACGTCGTTTCGGCCATCGCGAGCTGGAATTCGTTCATCATTCCCTGCTCAAGACTGCCGATCACCTGGAACGTGTGGGGAACCTGCGGGATTTTTCCTTCCGGTCGCTTTTCCGTCGCGGGAATCACGATCACGTCGTCCGGCTTATGGTCGGCGGCGGGCGTGATCTTCAACTGTGTATGATATCCGGCCGAATCGGCGGTGTACGTAATCATGACCGACCCGTCCGCCGAGGCCCCTTTGGTCACCAAAAGATTCGTGCACGCGTTCGTTTCGCAAATGAGAATCGTTCCGAAAACAAGCGCAAACGGCAAAGACAAACGAAAGAAAAACATGGCAATCGGGAAAAGAGTAAAAATTACGCGGATTTTCCAAAATGCCTATTTTAAATGTTTTTCGTCCGGAAGCAAGAGGAAAAATCCGGAAGCAAGAGGAAAAAGAGTTGCCGGTGTGAATTTGTGAATTTGGGAATGCGTGCAAATTTTGCAGGGGCCTTCCTGGGACCGCAGGCTTCCAGCCTGCATCTGGGTCGGTAGGCTTCCAGCCTGCCGAGGGTTCGCTACGGGCTGGAAGCCCATAGACCCAGGTGCAGTCAAGATGCCTGCGGTCCCAGGCTTCCAGCCTGTGTCACGGGCAGGATGCCCGTGCTCCAAAAACACTACAACGTCACTCCTTCATTTTTGGCGAATTTTTTCATCGCCGCGGAAAAGTATGCGAAGCGGTTCGAGCGGTTTTTCATCGCCAGGGCATACGCTCCGTGAAGGCTCTTTTCGGAGAGTTTATTGTCCGCGACAAGTTTCAAAACTTTGTCGATGAACGCGTCATGCTCCTTGGTTCGCGTTTGAAGCCGCTTTTTCAGCGTGCTCGCGTCCAGCTTCTCCGCGGCGAAGCCGAGATGAGTTCCCAATCCGACAAACCCGGCGACCAGCGCCCCGACAACCATGTTTAATACTGTACGACGATTCATTTTTAAATAAGAAATAACAAATAACAAATCGGAAAGGAAATTCCCTCACATTCTGTCCTCTATCCTCTGACTGCTGACTACTGACTACTGACTGCTGACTACTACCTTCCCCACCAGTCGTTCTTCGACGAAATTGGCTAAAACGTAGGTGTTTCTGCCGCGGTGGACTCGAATGGATTGCGTTCGTTTTTCGCCGATCGGGCGGCCGGTTTCCTCTTTCGGCGTCAACGCGATTTCGTGTTCCCCTTCCGGCAGTTCGAGGCGGAGCACCTGAATTTTCTCCGGCAAAAGGCCCCAACAGCGGGTATCCGCGGCTTCCGTCGCTTCCCAAGCAATTCCGCCCAGATCCATCGCCAGTGAAATCCAGGGATTGACGTCCGCAACCTCTTTCGCGGCGTAAACGGTCCCTTTTTTCACGATACGACGCATCACCGCCCGGGCAATAATCATGTCCCGATTCGCTTCGTACTGCTCCAAAGCGAGCCGCGAAACGTCCGTGATCGTTTCCACGTTCCCCATCGGTTGGCCGTCGATGCTCACGCCGACCGTTTGAATCCGGTTGTACGGAGCGACGACTTTCGGAATCGGAACCGGCGCGACCGTCGGCGGAACCGAATACTTATTCGTTGCGCTGAAAATCTGGTCCGCGATCAACAAGCCGAGCTGTGTCGCGTCGGCGGTTTCTTTTTCCTTGTACGGTCCCCTTCCGGTAAAGGTGAACACGTAAACGACGCCGTTGCCCTGCGCGGAATGTCGGCCTTGGGCGACCCGGTCCAGATCGAACCGCCCTTGCCGAAAATTCGGCTCAAACTGCACGACTTGTTGGTATGCGCGGAAAGCGTCGTCGTAATTCGTCAAGGTTTCCTCGCGAATCAGACCGCGAAGGTACGGACCGATCGCGAGGTATTTGTACGCCCATTTCGGGTTGATCGGCTCGTTGGGTTTCTCCGGATTCTTGATGTTGCCGATTCCGTTGCGAATGATTTCGTCCTGTTTGGCGTTGATTTGGAGCGAATAAGCGGCCGCGTCGTTTCCTTCGTCGACCAGATCGGCAAGGGTTAGCAGGACGCGGAGCATCACCTTTTCGTAATCTTCTCCGGCGTAAGAAACGGCGTTGTCGTCGGTGAGCATCGCGAGCACCCCTTCGGTCGCGCTCTTTTGCTCCAAGTGGTCAAACGAACTTCGAACTTCCCGCAGCGAGGTTTTCGCTTTTTTCGTGTCGCCGGAAAACAGGTCGATCACGGCTTGATCGAGTTTGAGAACGTCGAGTTCCTTACGCCGCCCTTTTTTCAGCTCCTCATCGATTCGTTCCCGAGCTGTGAGAATATTGCCGGAATAAAAACTCTGCCGAGCCGCGCGCAACCGGTCCGCATGGGTCGCGCAGCCGCAGCAACTCACAAGGAGCAGGATAATCGTGATGGATCGAATGTTCACGGCCCGGGAGCCTGCTGGAGCTTCCGCTCCGATAAGTAGCCCGCGAGATGGTCGTTTCACTCCCGATCTCGCTAACATCTTAAAATAATTCACGATGCTTTCCTGTAATTGTATAAAAACCTCTGCCGGAATCATACGAAAAGTTGACGAAATCGGGCAAGGGCAAAAAAACGGAAAATCGATGTTCCCAAAAACCGCAATATTTCGTACCATCCGCCCACGGTCGCCCTAAACCGGTTTACGGATCCACTTTTCTTTCAAGTCCGAAGGGAGCAAAGGGCGATAAAGCTGAGGAGAGTTCCCCATCCCAAACGGTGATGGGCTGATTAATCGAGTAAAAATAAACCGACTGGGCAGAATAAACCAGCCAAGCACCCCCCTTCTCCTCAATTGGACGGTTCAATAATGAGTCAACGTTTCCTTATCCTATCCCTGCTTTTATCGCTCGGCCTCGGCAGTTTGTCCGGCTGTTCGCAGACGTTTGGGACCGTGGGGGAGTCGAACGGTAAACTCAAGGGGAAAAAATCAGACCAGACCGTATCGAAATGGGACGACTGCGACATCCATTTCTACGACGATCTTCAAGAAGCCCAAGCAGTTGCGCAGCAAGAGAAGAAACCGTTGATGCTTTTCTTCTACGCGCCGAATTGCATTTTCAGCCAGCAGATGCTCAAAGAGACGTTCCGGGACGACGAAGTCGCGAAACTTTCGGAGCAGTTCATTTGCGTGAGCATCGACGAAAGTCGCCAACGGAAAATGCGTGAAGAGTACGACGTGAAAGGAACGCCGACGATCCAATTCATGAATCCGCAGGGAATCTTACTCCAGCGGATGACGGCGAAACAAAACCCGCGACAGCTTTTGCTCCAGATGCAGATCACAATCGAATCGCTTGCCGTCAGAGATCGGCTGGCGGAAGTGAGATAAGTTGAGCGAAACGTCCCGTTAGCGCCGGGGCTTGCCCCGGGCTGGGCTGTGCGAGCGGCCGCATTCGGGACGTTCGGTGAGACCTGATGTTTCACATGACAAACGCGGGGCAAGCCAACGCCGCTTACGGGAAGTGTCGCAGAGCAGGATGCGTGTGCGCCAATACCTTCTTTTACCCCCGGTTGAGTTTATGGGCCTTTCTCCTACAATTCCGGATATTTTGTCGTAGTTCAAATTCAACCGAAAGGGGTTTTGTGAAGCGTGATTTTCACCAAAACGACTGGGATCAAATCCACGAGGAAGATCTCAAACGCCTTATGGCGATTGCTATTTCCGAGGATTTCGGAGATCTCGGCGATTTGACCAGTCAAGCCTTGATTCCGCGTGGAATTCAGGGGCGTGCCTCATTTCACGTTCGCAAAACGGGAGTCATCGCCGGGATGGTTGCCGTCCCGACCTGCATTTCGATGATCGACCCGTCGTTGAAATGGTTCTCCTGCTGTAAAGACGGCGATTGCGTCGAAAAAGGAGCAAAGCTCGGCGAGTTCGTCGGGCCGGTTCTGTCCATGATGACGGCCGAACGGCTGATGTTGAACTTGCTCGGTCATCTGTGTGGAATCGCGACGTTAACCCGGCGGTTCGTCGACCAAGTTGAAGGAACCGGCGCGAAAATCTACGATACCCGCAAAACGACCCTCGGCTGGCGACGCCTGGAGAAATACGCGGTTCTGTGCGGTGGGGGGAAGAATCACCGAACCGGCCTGTTCGACGCCGTGTTGATCAAGGACAACCACCTCGCGTTCGGGGCGCTCCCTGGTCATGTCTTGGACAGTGATCACTCGGAAAATATCGCGGAAGAACTCCAGAACTTGGAAAACGACGGCTCCTGCATTGATCACCGAAGCGGGCTGTTTTCGCCGGGAGAGTCGGTTCGCCGCGCCAGAACGTATCTGGAACAACTGCTTGTCGAAAAAAAAGCCGAAGGGCTCCGCGAGGTTTTTCCCGACGACCGGATTCCGCTCATCGAAATCGAAATCGACACGCTGGATCATTTTGAAGACGTCCTCGCTTCGGAACCGGATATCATCCTGCTGGACAATATGTCTCCGGCAACCATGAAGAAAGCAGTCCAGATTCGTAATCGGCTCAAGTCGACCGCCGAACTGGAAGCGTCCGGCGGTATCACGCTCGACACGGTCCGCGCGGTCGCCGCAACCGGAGTCGAACGCATCAGCGTCGGCTCGTTGACCCATTCCAATTCGTCGCTCGACATCGGAATGGATTGGGAAGGTTGATTGTCGTCTTTTTCCCGGGACCGTAGACCAAGTCCTCACGCTCGTCGGCGAAGGATTTCTTATCATCGGGTTCGATTGCAATATTCGTTCGACCAGGCGGAAGTTCCCTGAAGTGCGGCGTCGTATTGACGGACCGGCTCGTTTTCGATCCGCTCCCATTCGCCGTAGTATTTAAGCCGATCATACGCGATCGTCCAGATGCAATCCTTGTCGTCTGCTTCGCAGCGCCCTTGAGCGGTCCCGCCGCATGGGCCGTTGCGCATATTCTTGGAGCAACGACTCATCGGGCAAAGATAAGCCAAATCCGGCAACGCACAATCGCCGCAATCCTTGCAGCCGTAAAGCGTGTGTTTCACGTCTTCCTCAATGAAATGGAGCATTTTGTACAGCGTTCCCTGCTTGTCCCGGTTCGGACGTTTTTCCTTCGCGTCTTTTTCGAGCAGCCGGAACAGTTTCGCGACCACGTTGTACAGGCCGTGATTGCGGTGAAACGCAATGGCGTGAACCATTCGTGAAAAACGATAAAAGGCGTTGACGTTTTTCGTTTTCTCCGGGTACTTTATCGACTGTTTATATCGGGATTCCAGTTGCGGCGTTTTGTCGGGGCCGGTCTGGTCGCCGGACACGACGGAATCCTCGAAGCAATAAAACTCGTCCGTTTGCGGATATTGAATTTCCCAGTAAAAATCTTTCCAGTCGTTGGAGGAAAACGTTTCCGCAAGTTCAAGGATTTCGAAAAATTGTTCCGGTTTTCCAAGCCCGCCGAGGTATCCCCCTTTGAATCCGAGCCCGCGAAACACGGCAAGCTGCTTCGCCGCGAATTCCCGGAAGTATTTTTTCCCTTTGTCTTCTCCCGAAGCGTATTTGTCAATGTCCGCGAGCAGTCGATCGCTGACGACGCAACCGGCGAGCCGGCCCGAGTGAAACAGTTTCGCGACCGTTTTGTTCAAAACGTACACATTTCCCAGGAGCGGCGTTCCCGTGTCGCGGGAATCGAGAAACAGTTGCAACTCCTGGAATTTCCGCATGTCGTACCCGAGTTGCGGGAGGATCCACTGGGCCCCGGCTTGAATTTTGCGGAGCATTTTCACGTATTGCGGGACAAGTTCGTTTTCGTCTTTCTTAAACGGACTGACCGCGCATCCGGGAAAAAACCGGGTCGGGTTCAATTTTTCGACGTTTCCCTTACGACCGGGAAATTCGAGTCCGGCGTTCATGTTCGAGAGCATGTCGATCAGCGCAACGGAATCGATGTCGAACACGCCGGCCCCGAATTTCGGATAACCGCCGGTCGGCAGATCGCCGGACAGCGCCAAAATGTTTTCGAATCCTTCCGCGGCATATCTCCACGCGGCGCTTTCCAACGCGATCCGATTCATATCCTTGCACGTCAAGTGAACGACGACACGGTGCGACTGGTCGGCAAGCTGTCCGGCAAACCAATCCGGCGGAAGCATCGGTCCGCCGCCCGGATTGTCCGTGATCGAAATCCACGCGATCCGGGAATCGGAAAGAAGCGATTTCGCCAAGGTGAGCGGAGCCGCCGTTTCCCCTTCCGCGGGAATCCCCCGGGTACTGACGATTTCCGCACCATAAAGAAACGGCGAAGAGGAATCCTGGACGCGATGACGAAAGCTGTTGTTATTCATTTTGATTCAAAGGATATCCTGGGACCGCAGGCATCTTGCCTGCATCCGGGTCGGTGGGCTTCCAGCCCGCGGCGTGAGACGAAAGGAACAAGGTTGACCGATACGAACCCTCGATATATAATCTTTTCAGTGGTTCGATTCAAGAGGTCGTGCTTGTGAAGCCGTCATTTCGTGTGATTCGTTTGAGATTAATCCCGTCGATTGCCCTCGTATGCGTGTTCGTTTTCGGACTCCAAACAGGGTTTGCGGAAGAGGTTCGCGCTCAATATGAATCTGAAATGGTCGCCGAATCGATCCGGTATCTGCACAAATCGATCACGGCGCTGCAAAAGGAAAAGACTCCGTCCAACACACGCCGGGTCGCGCCGATTACGACCGTGATCGCCGGACTTCTCGACGCCGGCGTTTCTCCCGAACAGCCGCTGGTCCACAGCGGACTTGATTTCCTCGCCCGATTTCACGCCGACCTGAAACAACGCAAATCGAACCTCTCCAAAGCCGACAAAGCCCTGTTCAAACAGATTGCCGCCTGTTTGAAAAAAGCACAATTCTCACCCACGCCCCCCTCGCCCCCCCCTCCGATTTCTGCCGTCTGCGCGATGCCGTCTCGGATGGTCGTTACGCGAGGCGTCGGAACATCGCTCCGAGTTCGTAATCCAAACCAACCGTCGCTCCAAAAATCGATTCCGGCAGAACGTCTTGCGTCGAATCGGTCCGTTTGCGATGCGTTGATCGCGGCGGTCCATGGGCTCAAATCGTTCCCGGTTCCCGATCCGTTTCAGCCCGATATCCCGCAACGTCCTCTGGAGCTCGTCGCCGTTTTGACACCATTCGGCTGTTCCAAGGATCGCGAACGAGTCGGGCCTGCACCCGATTTTTTCTCTTTTGACGCCTTCGGTGAAACGGCGTTTCGTCGTTCCGTTTCGTACAATATCGATTCGGACGCTTGTCTTTTCGCGAACAATCTTTCCGCACTTCGCACCACGCGACATCTGGAATGAGGACAACCTCTTCATTTCCGTTTCTTTTTTCACGACAGGGTTCGACACCTTGAGTCGATTTCTCATCTATTCAAAAAAGCCATGAAAAAACAAACTCTCGGCGAGGGGTTCACGCTTGTCGAGCTCCTTGTCGTCATCGCGATCATCGGGATACTGATCGCACTGCTCCTGCCCGCCGTCCAAGCGGCTCGCGAGGCGGCTCGCAGGATGCAGTGTACGAATTACCTGAAGCAATACGGATTGGCGATGCACAATTATCACGACAGCTATAACGCCTTGCCGCGTATGGAATTCCGTTTCGGCGGGTTCGCCGGTATCTGGCCCGCTCCTTATGACGCCGCGACGGCGAACACGGACCTGTCGATCCACGTGAGGATATTGCCTTACGTGGAGCAGGGAGCGTTTCTCGCGACGTTCGACAATAACGTACCGATCTATTCCAACAAGAGCAGCATGACACCGGAAATCCGCGAAATCGTCGGCGTCGTGCTGCCGATGCTGAACTGTCCGAGCGAATCGGAAAACAAAACTCCCGTCCGGGCGACCAACGGACCGACCGGCGACCCGATGCCGGTGGCCGGGACGAATTACGTGTTCTGCAACGGAACCGGACTCGACGCGTTTTACGAAATCGGAAACGTGACGCCTCAAGACGGTTTGTTCAGCAACAAGACGACCGGCATGGCGCAAATGTCGGATGGCACCAGCAACACGCTGGCCGTCGGTGAAACGTTGCTCGCTTTTGAAAGTCCGAGTGAAACGACGGATCGCAAAGCGTGGCGTCGCATGGCATTTACGGACATGGGAGGCGGCACCGGCGCGAGCGGTTATGAAAACATCGACCTGCTGGCCGCCGCGATGGCGTCGCCGCCGACCGGGGGAAACCGCGGGTTCTCCTGGGTTTCGTCCCGGGGAACGGCCACGGGCTTTTCCACGTATTACCCTCCGAACTTCGGGGTGCCGGGCAACTGGATTCGCGGCACGAACAACTCGAATTACAATTTTACGAGCAGCAACCATACCGGCGGCGTCGGTGCCTGCTACGGCGACGGAAGCGTTCATTTCCTAAATGACACCATCGCGACGGACGTATGGCGGGCCTTAAGCACCTGCGCCGGCGGAGAAATCGCTGCGACACCATAATCCCCTATCCATGCCATGACAAAGTCCTTCGACTCCTTCAATTTCGCGGTTGAAACAACCGATTTGACAAAAATCTATACGCAAGGCCGAAGCCGGATTTTCGCACTTTCCGACGTGTCGCTAAAAATCAAACACGGCGAATTCGTGACCGTGACGGGTGCCTCCGGTTCCGGAAAAAGCACCTTGCTTCACCTCTTGGCCGGTTTGATCGTGCCGACCGCGGGAATCGTAAAAATCGATCACGTCAACCTGTCCGGCTTGAATGACGCCGCCCGAACCCGATTTCGTTTGGCGAATATCGGGATCGTTTTTCAAGCGTACAACCTGATTCCGACGCTCACGGCGGAAGAAAACATCCTGCTTCCTTCCCGTATTGAAAAAGGAAATTCCATGACGCCGGAACAGCTCGACGAACTCCTTGACACACTGGAAATCAGGGAGCGCCGCACGCACCGTCCCGATTCCCTCAGCGGCGGCGAACAGCAGCGTGTCGCCATCGGTCGCGCGCTGTCGATGAATCCGTCGCTGATTCTCGCCGACGAGCCGACCGGCAATCTCGACTCGGGCAACAGCGAACGTTTCTGCAAGTTGCTTCGCGAATTATGCGACAAGCAAAACCGGACCATCGTCCTGGTGACACACGAGAAAAACGTCGCCGACTGGGGGGACCGCTGTGTGACACTCAAAGACGGACGAATCGCGGACGAAACGTCCCGGGAGGTGGCCGCATGAAACTGTTGCTCCAATTGATTCTACGCGACGGCTGGTATCACCGTGCCAGACTCGCCTTGGCGGTCCTTGCGACCGTCGCGATGTCTTGTATGATCGTCTGGCTCGTCGGCAGCCTCGACCTGATGATTCTCCGTTTCGACGAAGACGCCGAGCATTATCTCGGACATTATCAGATCGCGATGGTGCCAGGCAAGGAAACGCCCCGTCAAAACGTCGCTTCTGGACCTCTGCAAGACGGTGGAAAACCGCTATTCTTTCCCGAATCGGTTCTTGAAGAACTCGAGAAAGACGATCTCGTCGTTCAGGTGACGCCGGCACGACAGATCCGCAACATCATGGGCAAAATGGGAGACGAAACCGACTATGACGCCGCCGTTCGACGTCAACGTTCCCTCACGGGACTCCCCACGCAAAGTCCGGCCGTGATCGGCATCGCAACGAGCGAATCCCCTTTCGAGATTCAACAGGGACGTTGGTTTGACGAACGGGCGGAAGAGCCTGAAGGCGTCATGGGAACGACCGCCGCAAAGAATCTTCGAGATTGGGGGAGTGACGATTCCAATCCCGTTGAAGTCGGCGATTCCGTGATTTGCCGTATCGGAACAAGAGATTTCAAAATCAAAGTCGTCGGTCTCGTCGAACAGAATCTGGCGGCGGGGGGACGTGGTGTCGACCCCGCCGTCGGAGCTTTGTACGTTCCGATGTTAACGGCGCAGCGTATGGGCCTGCAGTTGAATCCGATCGAGATGACGCCTTCTCCACAAGAGGAATCGGACGCGATCGATTACGTTTACGTCCGCTTGCGGGAAGGAGCGAATCTTCGTCAATTCGAGAAGACGTGGAGTCATCATCTGGCTTCGCGGGGGATCGACATGAAATTTCTCGATGTCGATAAAATCCAAGTGAAGCTCGATCAAACCCGGGGACAGAATGCCGCCGCCGGACTGATGGGCGGTGCGGCGACGTTGAATTCGATTATTCTTTTCGCGACGCTCGTTTCCGTGTTGATTATCTTCACGACCTTGAGCATGGGTGTCACCGAACACACCCGGGTGTTCGCCATGTTGCGTACCGTCGGTATGCCGCATTGGAAAATCGCCGTACTGGTTTTCGGGGAAGGTGTCATTCTTTCGCTTCTCGGTTGGTTCGGCGGATTAGCGGCCGGCTGGCTCGTCCTTCAAATTTCCGTCTCGATGCAGCCGGAAGTTTTCGGGGCCGGAAAAACCGTCTCGCTTGGTATGACGCCGGTCGTGACTTCCGGTGCCGCGGCGGTGATCGGCTCGCTCTTGGCCGCTGTCTTTCCGGCATGGCGTGCGACCCGGATCAGTCCGCTGGAAGGAATGAACCGAGGCTGTCCGCAAATGATCGACCGTCGTTGGTTTTGGCTCGGCGGATTTGTCGGTACAGTATTACTGTTGATCAACCCGATTCTCATCTATCGGGACGGGATCGTGCCTAGCTCCGACGCTCGATTGCTTCTATACACTTACCTCGGTTTGCCGACGCAACTGGCGGGATGCCTGCTTTTGGTTCCCTCGGTGATACTGCTCACGGAACGGCTTTGCACGCCGATCGTTGCGCGAACACTAAGGCTGCCGAAGGAATTGTTGGCGTCACAGCTCAGCGGCAATCTCTGGCGAACGCTCGGAACGACGCTCGCCCTTTGCGTCGGTTTGGGCGTTTATTCGTTCCTGGAAATCTCCGGCTATTCGATGCTCGTTCCGTATCTTCCCTCGAAAACGCTGCCGGATACGCTGGTCACGTTCCTGCCGACCGGGATACCGTTTTCGGAAGTTGATACCGTGCGAAACATGCCTGGCGTCGATTCGACACGGTTTGTACCGCTCGCGATCGATCAGTCGAATTTTTCGCGGCGTCAGTCGGAGCGTTTCATGGCCAACGGTTTGATTCGGATGCAGACCAGCGCGGTCGTGTTCGGGCTCGACGTCGAGGAAACGTTCGGCAAGCGGCCCCACGGACAACGACCTTTGATCGAATTACCGTTTCAGGAAGGAACCCTGGCATCGGCCTTGGAAAAGCTGCGATCCGGGGGTCGGTACTGCCTTGTTCCCGATTCGTTCGCTTTCCGGGCCGGTGTTCACGTCGGCGACAAACTCGAGCTGGTGTTACCGACGGAAAAACGCGGCGAAGGAAAGCGTGGCGTCGATTCACCGCATAACAGGTCCGAGCGGATCGTCGAATATGAAATCTGTGGTGTCGTTTCGATTCACGGTTGGCTCTGGATGAACAAGATCAGCGGCGTCCGAAAACGCGGTTATCGGTCCGGTGCGATGCTTTTGGCACCTTACGAAACGGTCAAAAACGATTACAAATTGAACGATGCGGCGTATTTCTGGTTCGATCGGACACTTGACGCCTCGGGCAAGCCGACCGTTTCCGATGCGGATTTGGAACGATCGCTGCAAAATTTCGCGGATCGTATGGCACCACAGAGTGAAGGCGTGAGCCGCCCGATGGTCAAGGTCAGTTCGCGGGAATATCTCGGAGAGCGAGTCGGCAACCGTGCCGATGAAGTGATCCAGGCCGCCGCGAAAATGCCGTTGATCCTGCTGGCGATTTCCTCGTTCGGTATGATGGGAACCATCGCGGCGTCGGTCCGGACACGACGTTTCGAGTTCGGCGTCCTGCGGAGTCTCGGCGTGACGCGGTTCGGTTTGATTCGATTGATCCTCGCCGAAGCGATTTTGATTTCCGTCGCGGTCATGGCAATCAGCGTCGGCTTCGGTCTCATCGGCGGGTGGTGCTTCATCGGCTTGATGAAATACGTGGGCGGCTTCGGCGGTTTCACGTCCCCGCTGACGATTCCGGTATATCGACTTTCGGTCGGATTCGGCATCGCTTTCGTTTTCTGTCTTTTGGCGGCGGTCGGTCCCGCCGTCGTTGCCGGGAGGACGGAACCGACCCGATTGCTTCGCGAGCAATAAATGTATGAACTTTCATTATCACCCTTAACACCATTCACTTCAACAGGAGATTAACAATGCAAAAAACAATTCCATTCGTTGTCGTATTACTGACATTGACAACCTTTGCGTTTGCGGATTCCGGCCGGGAAACGAAACGCAAGGCAATGATCGACAAAGGAATCGCCTATCTTCGCGGCACGCAAGCGGAGGACGGTTCCTTTTCGTCGCATGCCGGGATCGGGCCGACCGGGATCGTCGTCGCGGGACTGCTTGACGCCGGAGTGCCCGCCGACGATCCGATGGTCGCCAAAGGGCTGAAATACCTCGAAAAAGCGATGCGGGAAGACGGCGGCATCTACACCGAAGGCGGTTTGTACGGCAATTACGAAAGCTGTGTCGCGATTCAGTGTTTCGGAACGGCCAACAAGCTTTTGAAAGCAAAAAACAAGCTCGCCAAGGGACCGTACGACGATCTTTTGTCGAAATGCGAGAAATTCGTGCGAGCCGGACAATACACGGAACAACGTGATATCAGTCCGGACGACGTCTTCTACGGCGGGGCGGGGTACGGCAAACATCAGCGGCCGGACCTTTCGAACACGCATTTCTTCATCGAAGCGTTGCACAGCGCCGGAGCGGGGAGCGACGATCCGGCGATCCAAAAGGCGCTCGTGTTCGTTTCGCGGTGTCAAAACCTGGAATCACAGCATAACACCGCGGCGTTTGCGGCGAAAAATTCCGACGGAGGGTTCATTTATTCACCCGTCGGCCAAGGAGAATCGCCCGCCGGCGAAACGGCCAACGGCGGTTTGCGGAGTTACGGCTCGATGAGTTACGCGGGCTTAAAAAGCATGATCTACGCCGGTGTGACGCCGGACGATCCTCGCGTCAAGGCAGCCAACGAATGGATCAAGAAGCATTATGACACCGAATCGAATCCCGGCTTGGGGGATTTGGGACTGTACTACTATTACACGGTCTTCTCCAAAGCACTGGACGTGATGCAAGGCGAAACATTCGAATCGGCAGACGGCAAAAAGCACGACTGGCGAGCGGATCTGATCGATTCGCTCGCCAAGCGGCAACAGCCGAACGGCTCCTGGATCAACGAAGCGACCCGCTGGCTCGAAGGGGATCCGAATCTTGTAACGGGTTACGCCCTGATCGCGCTGGCCGATTGCGGTGTCGACCAATAATCAACTTCGAGTGAGTTCCTCCAGCCGTTTCAGTCCGAAAACCTGGAGAAAATATTTCGTCGTTCCGTAGAGAAACGGTCGGCCGAGCTCTTCGCTGCGGCCGACGATTTTGACCAGGTTCTTCTCCATCAATTGCCGGATCATTTCGCTGCATTGCGTTCCACGAATCGATTCGACGTTGACCCGAAGAACCGGCTGTTTCATCGCGATGATCGCAAGCGTTTCCATCGCGGTCGAACTGAGCCGGATTTCGATCGGAACCTCTTGCAGTCGAACCAGCCAAGGCGCGAATTGCGGGCGGGTTCGTAATTGGAATCCGCCGGCGACTTCGACGATTTGGAAAGCGCACGGCTGCTCGGCGTACGCTTGGTTCAGTTCCTGGAGCAGACGGCGAACGCGGCCCCCTTCCGGGATTTCCGCGTGCTGAGCCAATTTTCGGCTCGGAAGCGGTTCCCGGGCCAAAAAAAGCACCGATTCCAAGCGGGCCAGTTCATCGTTTCGTTTGAAGCTGTGCCAATGGGAATCCTCCTCGAATTCCAGCTCCAGCTCCAGCGGAATTTCCGTCGTTTCGTCCGCGTCTTCTGCGGGCGAAAAAATGGAAAACGGTTCCACGGACTCTGGAGCTTGTTCCGGTTCGTCGGCAGGGGCAATCGGCTGGGCGGGATTCCATTCGAAGAGACGCAATACCCCGACGGGTCTATGGAATTTTTGATGCGGTAGGAGGGAGCGGCGTTTCATGGTCAAACGAGGGGGTGGGGATCATTTTACGCGATTTCTTGGGCGTTGCCAATTATAGCGGTTGTGCTAAAATTGTCGTTCTGACGTTGCATTTCCCGTTCATTTTACCCATTTATCCCAATGCTTCCCGAATCGAAAGAATTTTTGAAAAACGTGCTCCAGACGCCGAGCCCGAGCGGATTTGAAGAGCCGGTCCAACGGATCGTTCGCGATTACATGAAACCGTTTGTCGACGAAATCCGGACCGACGTTCACGGCAACGTAATCGCCGTGAAAAATCCGGCCGCCCCGATTCGCGTGATGCTCGCCGGACATTGCGACCAGATCGGGCTGATCGCCAATTACATCGACGATCAGGGATTCGTGTACGTTCTGACGATCGGCGGTTGGGACATCCAGAACCTGATCGGGCAACGTGTGAAAATCTGGACGCAAACCGGCCCGGTCGACGGTGTGATTGGGAAAAAACCGATCCATTTGCTCAACGAAGACGACCGCAAGAAAGTCCCGAAGGTTCAGGACCTTTGGGTCGATTTCGGAGCGGCGAACAAGGAAGAAGCAGAGAAAATCGTTCAAATCGGCGATCCGATCACGGTCGATTTGGAATACCGGGAGCTGCTTAACAATCTCATCGCCGCGCCCGCAACCGACGATAAAGCGGGGATGTGGGTCGTGATGGAAGCGCTGCGCCGGGTCGATTCCTCGAAGCTGAAAGTCGGCGTTTACGCCGTTTCGACGGTTCAGGAAGAAGTCGGCCTTCGCGGCGCGAAAACGAGCGCGTTCGGAATTGATCCGCAGATCGGAATCGCGGTCGATGTGACCTTTGCGACCGATTGTCCGACGATCGAAAAGAAGCAGAACGGCGAAGTGAAACTCGGCTGCGGTCCCGTGATTACCCGGGGTCCGAACATTACGACGAAGCTGGCCAATGCGTTGGTCGGCGTCGCGAAAACGCACGACATTCCGGTCCAGATGTGCGCCGAAGGCCGGATCACGGGAACCGACGCCAATTCGATGCAGATCAATCGCAGTGGTGTCGCAACGGCTTTGATCAGCGTGCCGAACCGATACATGCACACGCCGGTCGAAATGATTTCGCTCACCGATATCGACCACGCCGCGAATCTCCTCGCGCGATACGTCGAGTCGCTGGAGCCGGGAGTCGATTATATTCCTTGAGAAAGACTCGAACACCGCTTACTTCGTGCGCGGCTCTGATTCGAAATAAGCCGTTTACATACATCATGAAAAATCTTCCTTTTGTTTCGTTAATCGTTGTTTTTCTTTTGGTCGAGACAACCGCTTTTTGCGCGGCGGAGCAGGCGATTGTTCCGTTTGACAGTCCGGATCCGGTTGCGATCGAAGCGCACGACGGCAGCGGGTTTTACGCGTTCGTGACCGGACCGGGGCTCGTGATTCTGCACAGCGGCGATCTGCTTCACTGGAAAAAAATCGGGACGATTTTCGAAACGCCGGTTCCCGATTGGGCGAAACAGCGAATCCCGGGATCACGGAATATCTGGGCGCCCGACGTCACGTATCACGACGGGCTCTATTATCTGTACTATTCCGTTTCGACATTCGGCGGGCAGCGGTCGTTGATCGGTTTGGTCGTCAACAAGACGCTCGATCCGGGCAGTCCCGACTACCGTTGGGAAGATCGTGGTGTCGTGATCGAATCGGCTCCGCACAAGACGGACTACAACGCGATCGATTCGGCGCTTTTGTTCGACGAAGACGGAAAAGCGTACCTGTACTGGGGTTCCTACTGGACCGGCGTGAAAGCGGTCGAAGTCGATCCCAAGACGGGCAAACCGTTCGAATATGAAACGAATCGAACCGACGATTTGAAAATTCCGGCGCATTACAAACACATCGCGACCCGTTCGAAAGAGAGTGGAACCACGGCAATCGAAGCTCCGTTGGTCGTCAAACACGGTCCCCATTATTTCCTGTTCGTTTCGTGGGACGATTGCTGCTCTTTTGAACGAAGCCAGTACAAAATCGCGATCGGACGGAGTGAAAATCCGCTCGGGCCGTTCCTCGATAAGGACGGTCGGTCCCTGGAAACCGGCGGCGGAACGATATTACTGGAAAGTACCGAACGTTGGAAAGGAACGGGACACAACGGCTTTTTGCACACGAAAGACAATGGCGACTGGATAATCCTCGCCGCTTATGACGCCAAGGAACCGAAAAAAGGACGTTTAACCCAAGTCCGTCCGCTGGAGTGGACCGAGGACGGCTGGATGAAAATCGGCGCGATCCTTGAAACGCCCTACAAAAATTTCGACCGTAACGCCCCGCTGAGCGATCCGCGGGCGGAATAGTCTGCGGCGTGGATGCGTCCCGCTTTGAGGAAAAACGTTTTTCAAGACGTGATCCCACGGATTCTTGTAGGCTGGAAGCCCGCCGACCCAGGTGCAGGCAGGATGCCTGCGGTCCCAGGGGGTGTCAACGAGCGGCGACCCCCGGTCCGGAGATGCGACTGCGGCCGCCGGGGAGCGGGTGGAGTTGGATCTGCGTCGCGATCCGCTCCTTCAACGCGGCGACGTGGGAAATGATGCCGATCGTCTTGCCCGACTCCTGGAGACTCGAAAACGCTTCCAAAGCCGTCTGAAGCGTTTCTTCGTCGAGCGTTCCGAACCCTTCGTCGAGAAACAGCGATTCGATCCGGACCGTTTTGCTCATGATCTTCGACAGTCCCAGAGCGAGTGATAAACTGACCAGAAAACTTTCGCCGCCGGAGAGGTTTTTGACGGCCCGAATTTCTCCCGCCTGATCCAGGTCGTGTACGCTTAACTCCATGGATCCTTTGATTCGCGTCAACAGGTATCGTTGACTCAAGGTTCGCAGTTGCGTGTTGGCGTGAGAAATCAGCAAATCGAGCGTCAACCCTTGCGCGAAATTCCGGAACTTTTTTCCGTCGTTCGAACCGATCAATTCGTTCAGGTCCGCGAGATTACGATAATCCTTTTCCTGTTCCGCAAGCTCCCGTGTTTTCGCGGCGTGTTGTTCACGAAGTCGCATGTTGTTTTTGATTTGCAAATCGATTTCGAGCCTTTCCTGAAGCTTGACCCTTTTCTCGGATTCGAGCCGCTCCTTTTTCTCCAGCAAAATATCCGGGGAATCGTCCGGGAGCGGAATTTCACGGTGTTTGGCAAGCGATTCGTTTTGGTAAGCGAGGAGTCCGTCAAGTCGGCTCCGCTGTTCACGCAATTCCTTTTGCCGGTTTTCGTACAACCGGATTTCCCCGTCGGGAAGCCGGGCGGATCGGAAATCGTTTTCGTCCGCGAAGCCGTGTTCAGTGATTTGTCGCAAGATTTCCGGTTCGATTCGGCGAATTTCGTCCATTTTTTCCCGCAACGTTTTTTCCCGTGCGTTTTTCTCCGACTCCAAGACGGCCCGATGTGTTTCGAGCCGGTTCCAGTCGTCCTTAATCCGCTTGAGGCGACTCCGGGCCGTTTGATATTTGGCCTGAAAGAGTTCTTCTTCACGATCGACCTCCTTTTCATCGAACAGTTCTGTTCGCTCCTTTTGAATCGCGTCGAGCGTCTCTTCGTACGATTTTTGTTTTCCGGTAAGCTCCGTCGATTCCTCGTCGAGTTTTTCCAGTCGTAATCGGGTCGCTTCCATTCGTTCCTTCCCTTGGACGAGCGAGTTTTCCAAGGCGACTTGCGTTCTCTGGTTCGACATCCAGGTTTCCCGACGAAGGGCGAGCGTGTTCAGGGCTTCCGTGAAATCATTTTCGACGTTCAAACCGTATCCGGTCAATTCCCGACGAATATCCGCTTCAAATATCTCGAGATGTTCTTTTTGTACGATCCATTCGCCGTCCCAACGGGCGTGTTCCTCGCGAAGTCGTTTCCGTTCGGAATCGGTCCGCTCGATTTTTTCCGCATGTGAAATTTGCGAATCGAGTTCACTAAGGATTCGTTCTTTTTCCCGGATCGCCCGCTCGTTTTCGTCGGGAGTCGGTAGATTTTCAAACGCAAGCGGATGCTCCAGCGCCCCGCAAAGCGGACACGGTTGACCGTCGACGAGAGCCGAGCGGTGTTCCTCCAGCGATTGGATTCGGGCCAACTCGACTCTCACTGCCTGGAAGTGCGATAATTCTTCCTGGAGATGGATTTTTTCACTTTTATAGCGTTCGGCAAGTGCGGCAAAATCGACGTCGGTATCGTCGGAAACGTCCGATTGCGGGAGCGCGGCGATTTCCTTGCGAATCTGTTCGTTTTTCTTTTCGAGTTCTCGGGCTGTTTTTGCGACGTTTTTCTCCGTTTGAGCGGTCGCATCCCGTTTTTCCCGGAGCGAATCGACGCGAACCCGCAAGCCGCTCAAGTCGGCCTGCAATTTGCCGTCCACGGCGTGGGTTTGAAAATATTCGGCCAAGTGTTTCGCGTCCTCTTCACTTTGGCTTTGTTGCCGGATCAATGTCGTCTGTTCCGAACGGGCGATCTTTTGATTTTCGACAACTTTATCCAAGGCAATCCGGAGCGAGTGAATTTCCTTTCTCTTTTCGCGCATCAACAAATCAAGTTCGCGAACTTTCCGTAAAACCGGTTGGAGACGAATATTCTCTTCTTCAAGTTTTTGAAATTCGTTTTCGGCGGTTTCCAGGGCCGCTTTTTTTTCGAGACAGGCGGTTTCCGTTTGTCGAAGCTGCTCCGCTTTCGAGGCGAGCGACTCGGTTTCCGAAACGCAAAATCTGCGAAGCTCGGCAAGTGTCGCGTATTCCCCGGCGAGCAACGCGGCATTTTTGGCGCGGTTGATTTTCGTGGCGTCTTTTTGAAATTCATCCTCCCGGAGCCGGAGTTCGTTCGATTTCGATTTCAGTTCCGCGATCTCCGTTTGCAGTTTCGTTAAAGTATCCCAGTATTCTCGTTGCTTGTCGACTTCGAGAATCTCCGCCTGCAACGATTCTTCCCGGCGTTTCCTTTCTTCGCTTTGATTGAGAAGCGTTTTTTCTTCTTCGTCGGTGAGTAAAACGACTCCGTCCAGCGAATTCTTGAGCGACTTGAGCTTGAGTCGTTCTTCCTTATCCTTTTCAAAAACGGCCTTGGAAATGTCGGAATAAATTTCCGTTCCCGTAATACGTTCCAGGATCGGCGCTCGCTCACCGGGCGCGGCGCTGAGAAACGAATCGAAATCCCCTTGCGCTAAAAGGATGGAGCGGGTAAACTCTTCGAATTTCATCCCGATTTTTTCCTGGACCGCCGTGGCGACCGCTTCGATTTTAGACGCGAGAATATCGCCGTTTTCACACACGGAAAGTTCCCGGGAAGGATTTTGGAACGCTCCGTCGGGGCGGTTACGAGCACGTCGCTGGGACCAATTGGCGAGAAATCGTCCTTCTTCGGTCCGAAAAACGACTTCCGCGGAGCAGTTTCCGGTTCCTCGCGACATGATTTCATTTTCCGAGCTTGAGATTCGATTCAGGCGCGGCGTCCTGCCGTACAGGGCCAAGCAAATCGCGTCGAGTATCGTCGACTTTCCCGATCCGGTCGGTCCGACGATCGCGAAGATCCCATTGGCAAGATAAGCCGGATCGGTCAAATCGATCGTCCAACGCCCAGTCAGCGAATTCAAGTTTTCAAAAGCAATCGTTTCAATTTGCATCGGTCGTTGGCAGCAGGGCTACCCCCTGCTTGAAAATGATCAAAACCGGATTGAAGAATTGAGAAACAGTATAACAATTCATTCCACAACCACGAGCCGTGAGCTGTGCTCACGGATTCCGGGACCGCAGGTCCCGGCTCGTTCTCGTTCCCTCTCGGGCTCGTTCCCCTCTTGGTGGAACGGCTTTTACGAATTATAATCATCTCCGGGTATGGGAGCGTACAAAGGAAAGTTGACGCGTCAATCAATGTTTGGAATTGCGTTTTATTGGGGAAAATATTCAGATGAATTACACGATTTTTCCAGTCGATTGGGATTCGAGATTTTTCGGCTTTCCTGTCGGTCGTATTAACTTGGGTTCGGACTTCTCCCGGGAAACTCTGGACGCAACCCTTCGGCAAGGGAAATCCGAGTTTCGGTTGATCTATGTTTTTCTGAAAGAAAACGGTCCGAATGAAATCGAGGGGCTTGAAGCCCCGTGTGTCTGCTATGATCGTAAGCTGGTCTACGAAAAAACGGTTTCTTCCATTGCTCCGGAACTGGATTCCCGACTTCGGCTCTACACGGAAACAGCCTGTACCAAGCGTTTGGAGACTCTCGCCGTCATTTCCGGTCAACAGTCTCGATTCCGCAAAGATCCGCTGATTTTGCCGTTTTACGAGCAACTCTTTTTGACATGGATCAATAATGCGACTCTCGGAGGAACCGCCGACGCAATCTGGGTTTGGCAAGGAGACGATGGAAAGCCGTCCGGATTGGCGACCACCCGGGTCGTCAAACAAACGAATCCCCAAACCGGTCAGACGGTCAAAGACGGTCGAATCGGAATGCTCGCCGTCGAAGAAAAATACCGCGGGCGAGGTGTCGGCAGCTCTCTGATCAAAGCATGTGAATACTGGGGGATCTCCGCCGGTTTGGACAAAACTTCGCTGGCGGTTCCCGCGGATTGCCCGGCGTATGTCCGGCTCTGCGACAAGGCGGGATACGCGGCCGGGTCAGAGGTTTCCGTCTACCACTTCTGGTCCCCCCACTGGGCCTATAACCCACACCAAGGCTGGAAATATGACGAATAGCGCTCGACCAGCGTCTCTTTAATCGCGACAATCGCTACATTTTACGCAACAGGAACAACCCGGCTGTAAATCCGGTGATATTGATTATTCTTCTTTTTGCGGTTGTTCCTCATTAAATATCCGGGCCTAATTTTTCGATGAAACGGTCTAGAGCGGAGTTGTCTCACTTCGCTGTGTGCGATTTCGTGAAATGGATCATGGATGATCGGTGGAACGAGGTCGTGTGCTGGGCTTTTCATTCGAATTCTCGAGGAATCGTGAGTAACTGCATGATCATACCAAGAGTTCCATTCACGGCAAAAGACGCAAGTTTCGAGCCTGGAACGGTTTTATTACCACTCGAATTGATCAGATCGGCGCCGTCGTGAGAATCATTCCGTAATGAGAACGGGGTAAGCTTCACCTCGCAACGTTTCTGGATTTACGATTCTCATTACGGCTGACCCAACTTGATTTTCAGGACGCACACATTAAGGGTGGTACGACGTTAGTCGTGCCGCCCTTTTTTCGTGCCCGTCAGACAACATCACTTCAACCGCGATTTGGCGAACTGTTGGATTTCGACCATCATCTCCGACTCCGAGTGGGGGCGAGCCTCGAAATTCCAAGGAAGTCGCACGGTGAAGGTACTTCCGAGCCCGAGCTGGCTTTCCAGCTCGATCTCTCCGTCAAGCATCCGGCAAAGCTCCTTGACGATCGAAAGGCCGAGCCCGGAACCGGAATATTCACGTTTCATCGTGTCGCTGCCGGTCTTCATATTGCGAGCCTGCCGAAATTTCTCGAAGACGATCTGCTGGTCTTCCTCCGAAATGCCGACCCCGGTGTCGCTCACCTTCATCTGGAGGTAGGGAATCGGCTTCGGGGCCAAAAGCAGCCGACTGGCCGTCTGAACGTCGGGAATGTGGGCAATCGGCTGGGGGAGTTCCGTTCGAGATATCGAAACCTTGATTCGTCCTCCTTCCGGCGTAAATTTGATCGCGTTGGACAGGAGGTTATTAAGGATCTGCTGGATTCGGGAAGCGTCCTGGTACATCGGCGGCAGATTCGGTTCCGTTTCGACGTCGATGTCGATGTTCTTCTTGTCCAAAAGCGGTCGGGCCATGTCGGTCTGCGCAGCGACGATCCCCTCGATCGAAAACTTTTGAACCTTGATGTCCATCCGACCTGCCTCGATCTTCGCCATGTCAAGAATATCATTGATCATGCTCAGCAGGGTTCGACCGGATTTGCCGATGTTTTCCACATAGCGTTTCTGTTTTTCATCAAGCGTGGAAATCGAGCCAAGGACATCGCTGAAGCCGAGAATGCTGTTCAGCGGCGTCCGCAGTTCATGGGACATCGTCGCCATGAAATCGCTTTTGACCCGGTTCGTTTCGTGAAGCTGAACCATGATACTCGCCAACTCGTCGACCTTATATTCCAACTCGATGTTCGCGCTTTTGAGCTTTTCCTGCGCGGAAACAAGGTGCCGGACCATCCGGTTAAACGCTGTGCTGAGCGACTCGAATTCGTCGCCGGTATGCAAGTCGGCCCGTTTGGTCACATCGCCGCGACTGATCGCTTCGGATACATCCCGGAGGTTTCGCAACGGCTTGATAATGACCCAGCGGATGACGGCGTAAAAGGCAATGAGCGACAGGAACGCGGACAGAATCGAAACGCTCAAAAGCCAGGCCCAATTCTTGGCGATCGCGTTTTGAGCCGGCGGTTTCGGAATCGTGACATGGATGATCCCGATCAGGTCGCCCAGTTGCGGGTCGTCGTATTTCTGGAGATGGCAGGTCTGCGTACAATTCAAACTGGTCACGCGAACCGGACGGTAATAATGATATTCACCCGTTTGGGTGTCAATTCGATCGATGTAATCGCGGGAATCGTTCTGGTCCGATAAAAATTCCTTGGGCGGGGCCATGAAATGTTCGACCAGTTTCCGCTCGTAATCGTCTTTGGGAGGGAGCTCCTTGTTTTTGGAGAACGTGTTCTGCTCGTAGTCGGGAGACCGGATCGCCCGGCTTTGAAAGGCTTCTTTTCGCAACCCCTCGATGATCGAAGTCATCATGTCGGTGAATTGCGGATCGTATTTTCCTTCTTCTTTATTGAGAATTCCGTAGTGTTTGAGGACCATATCCTGTTCGACCAGGAGATTGGCGGTTTGTGGGTTCTGCGCTTTGATTTGAGCTTCCGTAACATAAAAATAGAGCCGGAAGCTGGCCCCGATGACGATCGTCAACGCTAATCCGAAAAAGAACAAGCACTTGATTTCAAGGCTCGATTCGAAAATCGCGCGATTAATGTTTCGAGGAGAGTCCATGGAAAGAGTCGAAGAGAACGAGAAAACCCGAGTCGAGATTGTACTCTTCCTTCTCTTTCGACGCAATGGTCGGCGACTTCACCCTTCCGCCTCGGGGTACGCCCAAGAGAACGGACAATGTTGATAAACCGGCGTGCGGAAACGCAAAGCAGCGGGGTATGTAAAAATCAAACGCTTTCGCCGTTTCCCGTTTCGATGCGGAGTCGTTCGATACGCCGTTTGGACGCTTCCAGAACGACAAATCGGAACCGCTTGTTGTCCTTTTCGAACAAAAGCGTCTCGTTGACTTGCGGAATATGGCCCAAAGTCGAAAAGACGTATCCGCCGATCGTGTCGAAATCCCCTTCTTCCGGCAATCCGATGTCGAGTTGGTCGTTCAATTCGTCCAAATGAACCTTTCCGAGAACTTCGTAGACGTTCGGCTCGATTTCCCGGATTTCTTCGTTTTCCACAACGGGGTCGTGTTCGTCGACGATTTCCCCGACGATTTCCTCAAGAATATCTTCCAAAGTGACCAGCCCGGAAACGCCGCCGTATTCGTCCAGCACGATCGCGATGTGCATGTGTCGGGACGGCTTGATTTCGCTCCCGTGAAGTTGGGGTTGCGTTGAATTTTGAAACTCCTGCAAGAGTTTGTCGACCGGTTTCGTTTCCGGTACGAAATGAGGAAATCGAAGCAACGAAGTCCAGGCAATCCGGTCTTCGACTTTTTTCGCCAGTTCCGGAATCAGATCCTTGACGAAAAGCACGCCGATGATATCGTCGCGATTATCGTTGAACACCGGGATTCGGGAGTGCGGGATCGTGATCACCTGAGCGAGCAATTCCTCCCAGGAGAGCGTCGCGGCAATGAAAACCGTGTCGGTTCGCGGCGTCATGATTTCCGAAACG
This sequence comes from Thermoguttaceae bacterium, assembly GCA_031549565.1. Taxonomy (GTDB): domain Bacteria; phylum Planctomycetota; class Planctomycetia; order Pirellulales; family Thermoguttaceae; genus JAVBSX01. The sequence goes on along the minus strand of JAVBPO010000119.1, from coordinate 53,395 downwards.
GAGACGTCCCCCATTTCGATCACGCTTTCGATCATTTCCCGGGCGTCTTCTTCCAGGAGCCCCTCCCGATGTCCCTCGGTGACGATCGTACGGATTTCCTCCTCGAATTGTTCTTCGTCGCTTGTCCCCGGACGATGTCCGGCCAGACGCTGGAAAAACATCTGGAAAAAGAAATGGACCAACTCCAGCGGGTAAAGAAGCGTCGTGAGAGCTTCCCAGAGCGGGAAAGTATAAAAGACGATCGGCGTTCCCCAAAGCTCCGCAACGGCCGACGGAATCCAAACGGCAACAAACAGCATGACCACGGTCCCCAACAGGATGAAGCCGCCGAATTCCAGCGAATAGGTCCAAGGCGACTCAACGTCGAGCAGCCGCAGTTGGGAGAAGTAGGGAAGAAGAGCGGAAAACCCACTGACGAAAGCGACGACCGCGAAAATCACGCGACAGGTTTCCGCGGAGACCGCCATTCGCTCGTAAGTCTTGAGGATTCTGCCAAGACGTGGTTCTTTCCCCCACCACTGACAGATGTCTTCGAGTTGATGTCGTGAAAATTCCCGGTAGGACACGACGCAAAGCGATGAAAAAAAAACCAACGCCAATCCGAGTACGGCAAGATAGATCATTAACGGTCGAGCGTGGAAACGAAAATAATTCGCGAAACAGGATTAGGAAAAAATGGAAAGCCTCATTGGAAAGTCGGATTCTACCATTTTTTCCGCCGCGTGCAATTCCTGAGAAGCCGGAGAATCTCGCGAATTCACTCGCGGCGTCAATTGGCGGCCTCTTCACTTTACCCTCGAAACTGCTAAAATAGGCGTCAGCTTCCGATCTCTTGCACCGCCCTTGATTCCTTTCTTCATGTCCGAGCAGATTCTCCCACGAATTTACGGCCCAGAGGATTTGCGCGCGCTAAATTCCAGCCAGCTTGTCCACCTTGCCGAAGAAATTCGGGAAGAGCTTTGCCGGTTGTCGGACCATCGGGCGGTTCATTTCGCGTCGAACCTCGGGGTCGTCGAATTGAGCATTGCGCTGCACAGCGTCTTCGACTTTTCACGGGATCGGCTCGTTTGGGATACCGGGCATCAGTGTTATCCGCACAAAATTCTGACCGGGCGTTTCGACAAGCTGCACACAATCCGAACCAAAGGGGGCCTGATGGGCTTTCCTAACCCGGCGGAAAGTCCCTACGATCTGATGATGACCGGACACGCCGGTTGCAGTATCGGAACGGTTCTCGGTTTGACTTGCGGCGACGAACTCAACGGAGAAAACGAACGGCATTCGGTCGCCGTGATCGGGGACGGTGCGCTTTCGTCCGGCGTCGTATTCGAATCGATGAATCACGTCGGTTGGCTCAAAAAGAATCTGACCGTGATCCTGAACGACAACAAAATGTCGATCTGCCCCCGGGTCGGTGGGATTGCGCTTTACCTCGACCGGCTGCGAATGACGCAATCGTACGTCGGTCTGAAGTATTCCGTGCGGCAATTCCTCCGGCGAATCCCTCTCTTCCAAAGCTCGGCGGAATCGTTCCTCGGACGCTTCAAGTCGGCGCTCAAAGCCGGGCTCATGGGCGGGATGCTTTTCGAGGAGCTCGGTTTTCGGTATATCGGCCCGATCGACGGACATGATATCGTGCAACTCCAGAAAATGCTCCGGCTGGTTCGGAATTACGAAAAGCCGGTTTTACTCCACATTTTCACGGAAAAGGGTCGCGGATACACCCCCGCCGAACAGGATCCGACGACCTACCACGCTCCCAGCCCGGAAGTGAAGAAGAATGGGGGGAGAAAAACGAAGAGCGGGGTGTGGGGAGTGGGGAGCGATTTTACGAAACCGGAAGATTCTCCGTCTCCTTTGTCCTCGCTCCACTCGCAACTTCCGACGTTTCCCTCGCTCCCCGTCGTCCACTCCCCGATCCTCCCCGAAAACGACGGGGATTGCGAACCGAACGAGCCGAATTCGTACACGTTTTGGGTCCGCGAAGCGGTCCTGCGGGAAATGCGGCGCAACGAAAAAGTCTGCGTGATCACCGCCGAGATGTGTCAGGGAAATATGCTCGAACCGATCCGGACCGAATTTCCGGACCGATTTTTCGACGTCGGAATCTGCGAATCGCACGCCGTCGTTTTCGCCGCCGGGCTCGCCAAAACCGGGATGTTGCCGATCGTCGACATTTACAGTACGTTTTTGCAGCGGGGATACGACCAGATTTTTCAGGAGGTTTCCCTCCAGAATCTGCCGATCGTTTTCCTCCTCGACCGAGCCGGACTGGCCGGGCCGGACGGACCGACGCACCACGGCGTTTTCGACATTCCGATGATGCGTTCTTTCCCGAACCTCGTCCTCATGTCCCCCGGTGACCCAACCGACGTCGCCGCGATGTTGGAATTCGCTTTAAAGGGAAAAAGGGAAACATTGCCGGACGAATCCCCTTCCACTCTTCCACCCTTCCACCCTTCCACCTTCCCCTCGGCAATCCGCTATCCCAAATGTACGGCCTCTCCGATTCCGCGTGAAAATCAACCGATCGTGATGGGCAAAGCGGAAGTGCTGCGCCGGGGTAAGGACGGAACGCTCGTCGTCTACGGCGGACTCTTGGACACGGCTTTGGCGGTCTCCGAACGGCTTCGGGCGGAAGATTCGCTCGATTTCGGCGTGATCAACGCCCGATTCGCCAAGCCGATCGACGCGGACACCATTTTCGCGGAGTTGGGTGAAGGAAAGCCGCTCATCACGATCGAAGAAGGAATGCTGGTCGGCGGATTCGGCAGCGCGGTTCTCGAAGCCGCATCCGAGCGGCGATTGGACACGCGGAACATTTACCGACTCGGCATCCCGGACCGCTATGTTCAGCACGCCGAACGGGCCGAACTCCTCGCTGAACTCGGCTTGGACGAATCCGGCCTCGTCGCATTTTGCCGCTCGCTCCGTAATTCATAATTCACAATTCATAATTCCGTATTATTATTCCGCGTCTTGCGAGGAAAAAAGCACGCCGACGATCGCGAGAACGACGCCGATCGCGATGAGCGGGTTCATCGTTTCTCCGAAAAAGAGGATCCCGAGAAACGCGAAAATCACGATCTGAAACGCCGCGATGAGAGCGACCTTCGCCGCGCTCGCAAGGACCAGGCCTTGAACCTGAAAAAAGAAACCGGTCACGTTCGCCAATCCGGCTACAAGAATCCAAGGCCAACACACCGTCGGAACGTCGACGAAACCGCCGGGCCCGCGAGTGATCGCGATCGAGGTCCCGAAATAAAGCGTGCCGACTCCGGTTACGGTGATCATGAGCAGCGTGATCGGGAACGGCGAATAGGTCCGCTTCACAACGACTTTTTCTCCTTGCGTATTCGGTGGTGCTTGTTGGAACGTCGCGAAATCATGCCCGACCCAATCGTACACCTTGATCGTTTCCCACGCTCCGAGAGAACGGTCGCGATTTTTCCGCAACAAATAACGCAGGGCGTTGAAGTAAATGGAGTAAGCGATTCCCGCGAGGGCGGCTGCGCCGATTCCTTTGAGCGATACAAACGAACCGGACCCGACGGACGCGACCGCCGGGCCGTCGGAGGGAGCCGTGGATTTTCCGTAACTGAGTAGAAAAACGGCTCCCAAAAGGAAACCCATCGCGATCCATTTCGAGCGGGTGATCTTATCGCCAAGGACACGACTGCCGAGCAGGGCGGTTGAAATCAACTGGCTCGATTGTAGCGCCGGTACGGCAACGACCAATCCGACAAACGCGTAGGACAAGAGCTGGTATTGTGCCCCGATCACTTCGCAGATCAGCGATGCGCCGATGAGGAGCAGAAACAAGCGGTTCGACTGGAAGCGGTATCTTCCATGACAGAGCCGAAAGAGAATCCAAGGGGCGAGCACGACGACCGCGATCGCTTCTTTAACCGCGATACACCAATCGATCGGCGCGTGCAAATTCTCCAGGTGCCTGAGCGAAGCGTTGGACACCGTGTAGAGCAACATCGAGACGAGCGAGACCCAAGTGCTGGTCCAAGCGTGCATAAATTGAGGATAGACGACTGAGGACAGAGGACAGACTTATGAAGACAAACGGATAGTAGGAGAAAAATACCCCCTTCCACCGTCGTCTGCCGTCTGTAGCTGTCAATAGTCTATCCTACGTCGCGACTGTTTCAACGACGGGTACCGTCGAACCGGCAACCGGCTCGGCGGGGATTCGGTTCGTCCACTCCTCCAGAACGGAGAGAATTTTCGCGTCCAGATCGTCCAAGCGGTCCAAAAGGTCGTTGTGTCGCGAGTCGATTTCCAGAATTTTTTGCAGCGATTCGTTCATGGGAAGCAACTTGAAAGGAGCGGAGGCTCATGGAGCGCGGACGCCTCGCCCGCGTTGTAATCCCATCGACTTCGGAGAACGCCCCCGGCCAATTTATTGATTTGCGGCGCCAACTCCGGTAAAATCGAGAGGAAAGAGAGATTGGATTCCTTTTGACTATTTCCCCCATTTTCCGCAATCTGTTTTATTGAATGTCTTTCACGAAAGCTGAACTACGTTTGGCAATGAAGCAAACGCTCCGGAACCTTGCGGAACGGGAGCAGCGAAGCGATGCGATTTGGAGAAACCTCGCCCGGCTTCCGGAGTTTCAGGACGCCGTTTTCGCGGAAAAGTTGACCGTTGTTTTCGCGAATCTGCCGACCGAAGTCCACACGACACGGTTTTTCGAAGAGTATTTTATTTTAGAACGGTCGAAGAGTCTGCTCGTCGTTCCGTACTGCGAAGATGGTGAGATTGAGCTCTTTCGGTTGGAATCGCTTTCGGAGCTGGTTCCGCAAACGCTCGGGATTCTGGAACCGCATCCGGACCTGAAAGCCGATCCGTTGCGGCGGGTTCTGCCGGACGAGCTTGGCTTGATCCTCACACCGGGCCTCGCTTTTGATTCCAACGGCGGTCGGCTCGGGCGCGGAGCGGGCTATTACGACCGATTCTTCGCACAGTGCGATTCGCAACGGGACGAACCGGTTCCGAAGCTCGCATTGGCGTTCGACTGCCAAATTCTTGACCAGATCCCGACCGAGCCGCACGACATTCCGCTCAACGGAATCATTACGGAATCGCGGATCATCCGTGTCTGAACACTGATGCTGTAAAGTGTTTCCTGGGACCGCAGGCATCTTGCCTGCACCTGGGTCTGCGGGCTTCCAGCCTGCAAATGAAGCGAAAGGACGCCCTGCAAACATCCTTGAGCCGTTCTCTGGCAGGCTGGAAGCCTGCGGTCCCAGGAGGAACGCTCACACTTTCTTGTCCATCACCAGTTTCGCGAAGTGTTCGAACGAGCGGTCGTAAGTCGCTTCCCCTTCGGGGGAAAAAACGCAGCCGGGAAGTTGACGCTTCTTCAAATGATGCATGATGCACTCGCAGCAAACGCCCCGCCGCGAGCAGGATGTGTAGGTGCAGGTGCAATTCGTCAGGTTCGTATTCTTTTTGCAGTCCATGTTACGTTGGGGTATACTATTAAACAGTTCCACTGATCCACGGGGAAATCCCCATCAAAATCGGTTTCATTATACCACACGTTAGCCCCGGGGCCTGCCCCGGGCTGATGATTCCCATGGAAAACATCGATTTCGTTGCCGACCTGATCGTGATTATCGTTGCCGGACTTTTCGGCGGAATTCTCGCGAGGGTTTTCAAGCAGCCGTTGATCCTCGGCTATATCGTCGCGGGAATCATCGTTGGACCGAATACCGGCGGGTACGTCGTCAAAGACGTGCAGCAGATTCAAATCCTCGCCGAAATCGGTGTCGCGCTGCTGTTGTTTACGCTCGGCGTCGAATTTTCGATCCAGGAACTCAAGCCGATCGGGAAAATCGCCGGATTCGGGGCGGTCATCCAAGTCGCGCTCACGCTCCTGTTAGGTTTTCTTCTCGGCCGGTTTTTCCAGTGGAATACGCTCGCCAGTTTTTGTCTCGCGATTTCCATCATCTCCTCCAGTACGGCGGTGATCCTCAAATCGCTCGTTACGACCGGTTACGTTTCCGCGTTGTCGGGTCGTGTCACGCTCGGCATGTCGATCGTCCAGGACGTCATGGTCCTGCCGCTGATGATCGTGTTGATCGGGTTCAAGGGAATGGACGCGGGGGCGTCATTTCTCGGATTCATGCAGCCGATATTCATGGTCGCTTTGTTCGTCGCCTTGATGGTCCTGTTCGGCAGCCGCGTCATCCCGGCGTTTTTGAAATTCGTCGCAAGTTGGAAGTCGCAGGAAATTTTCCTGCTGTCCGTGATCGTCGTCAGTTTGGGGGTCGGCTACGTCTCCTACAAGTTCGGCCTGTCACTTTCGTTCGGGGCGTTCGTCGCCGGGCTGGTGCTTGCCGGATCCGACTACGCGCACAAGGCGTTGAGCGAAATGACGCCGGTCCGCGACATCTTCGCGCTGTTGTTTTTCGTTTCGGTCGGGATGCTTTTGGATCCCCTGTTCATCGTCACGCATTTCGGGACGATTCTCGTGCTGGTTTCCGTCGCCTGTTTGGGACGTGGTATCATCCTCGCGGTTTTGACCTGGAGCTTCGGGTACCGCAACGTGATTCCTTACGCCGCCCTGCTCGGGATGCTCCCGATTTCCGAAATCGGATTCGTCGTGATCAGCTCCTCGCTCCAAAACGGCATCATCACGGGAACGGAATACTCGTACATTCTGAACATGATCGTCGTTTCGATGCTGATCGGTCCGCCGATTTCGTTGTTGACCGCGCCGCTTTACCGCTGGTCGCAAAAATGGTTCAGCCGGGACCGACACGCGACGATCACGGTTACGGAAACGAAACTGACCGACCACGTCATTATCGCCGGGGGGCGTTATTTGGCGCGGTATATCGGCCGGGCGCTCTCCGAGCTGGAGATTCCGTACGTCATCGTCGAACCGAACCACCAGATGTTCGTTTTCGCGCAGATGGAGAAATTGAACGTCCTGTTCGGCGAACCGCACCAGCGTTTGATCTTACAAGCCGCGGGAATCGATTCGGCGAAAACGGTGCTGGTTACGGCGAAAAACCGTAATACCATCCGGGCGATCGTCGAAGCCGCACAGGAAATCCGACCCGATGTCCCTTTTATTGTGCAATACGAAGGACACGACGGAGCCGAACTGCTCGACGAACTGCGACTCGATGGTTTCATTCAGCCGGAACATCAAGTCGGCATCGAAATGCTCCGGCAATCGTTCGAACGGCTCGGCATCGACGAAAAGCGGACCGACGAATACCTCGAACGAATCCGCACCCGGCTGCTGCACCGTCCGCGCGGCACCCGTTAGCCGGTTCGCCCGCGAACCGCTGTGTCAAGCCCGTCGCAGGCGACGGGCTAACCAATCGCGGGCGACGGGGCAACTTGTGCGCCGATGATCGCCGCCAGTTCTTCCGTGTCGAGCACTTCTTTTTCCAAAAGGGCCCCGGACAGGTCGTCCAGCGTGTCGCGGCGGCTTTGGAGCAATTCTTTCGTTTTTTCGTACAGCGATTCGAGAATCCGGTGAATCTCCTGGTCGATTTCCCACGCCGTTTTTTCGCTGTGCAGCCGTCCGCCGAGAAAACCACCGTCGCCGAGAAAGCCGCCGCGGGGATTTTCCCGGTAATTGATTCGACCCAATCGGCTCATTCCGAAATCCATGACCATGCTCCGCGCGATTTCGGTCGCCCGCTCCAAGTCGTTCTGCGCACCGGTCGAAAAGTCGACGAAAACGAGCTCCTCGGCGACGGTTCCGCCCATGAGAACCTGGATCCGGCTTTCCAATTCCGTTCGGGTCAACAAGTATCGGTCGTCTTCCGGCCTTTGCAGCGTGTATCCCAGAGCCGCGATACCACGCGGAATGATCGACACTTTATGGACCGGATCCGTTCCTGGAATCAAATGGGCGGCCAACGCGTGTCCGCTTTCGTGGTACGCGATCCGTTTCTTTTCTTCCGGCAGGATCACGCGACGCCGCTTTTGCAGACCGGCCGTGATCCGTTCCACTCCTTCGGAAAATTCCTCGATCGTGACCATTTTCTTTCCGGTTCGAGCCGCCAAAAGCGCCGCTTCGTTGACCAAAGCCGCCAAGTCCGCTCCGACGAAGCCGGAAGTGATCGATGCGATTTCCTTCAAATCGATCGACGGGTCCATTTTGACCTTTTTCGTGTGGACGCGAAGAATCTCTTCCCGCCCTTGGATATCCGGACGGTCGACGAGCACCTGTCGGTCGAATCGGCCCGGTCGCAAAAGGGCCGGATCGAGCGTTTCCGGACGATTCGTCGCGGCCATGACGATCGTTCCCGTATTCGTTCCGAACCCGTCCATCTCCACCAGCAATGCGTTGAGCGTCTGTTCCCGTTCGTAATCGGCTCCGTCGCGGCGCCCGCGGGTTTTGCCGATCGCGTCGAGTTCGTCGATGAAAATGATGCAAGGACTTCGCCGCTCCGCTTGCGCAAACAGATCCCGGACCCGGGCCGCGCCGACGCCGACGTAAAGTTCGACGAAATCGGAGCCGCTGAGCGTGAAAAACGGAACGCTCGCTTCCCCGGCAACCGCTTTGGCGAGGATCGTTTTCCCGGTTCCGGGCGGGCCGATCAAAAGGACACCGCGCGGAATTCGACCGCCGAGCACTTGGAATTTTTCCGGCGTTTTCAGGAATTCGACGATTTCCTTGAGTTCTTCGACCGCTTCGTCGACTCCGGCGACGTCGTGAAATGTCACGTCGATCTCTTCCTGATCGACCTGTCGTCCCCGGGAACGACCGAACGCGACTGCCCCGGAGCCGCCAATTTTCCGGAAAATAAAGATCATCAGCGGAATCGTGATCGCGAGCAAAAGAAGCGTCGGACCGTAGACGTGCAAAAAACCGGGCGGATTTTCGGCGCGGTAATTTTTGAACCCGTTTTTCTCCAATCGCTGCTGGAGCGCGTTATTGTCGTTACTGAATCCCTGTCGACCGGACACGAACGGAGTGTTCGGAACGGCATTGGACGCCTTGTCCGGCGGATAAACGACTTCCCGGGTCACGGTCCCCTTAATTTCGTAGGGGCCGACGACGAGGTTGTCCAGTTGCGTGTACCGAACCTGGATTTGGTTCGTTTTCGGACCTTCCAGAATGGTGATTTCCGCGTTGGGGTTCTGTTCCGGCGTTCCCTGGTCGATCAACTGAAACAACTCGCCGATGGGGATTTCGGTTTTCGCTTTCTGCATGTAAGAGCTGAGCAGAAAGACCAGCGCGATCGCCGAGACCATGATCAACCAGAAAGCTCCGTTCCCGTCGGAAACCGGCGGTTTCGGTCGCGGAGTTTGCGGAGCGCCGGGTTCGTCGCGAGAATCACGGTCGGGCTTCGGTTCGTTTCCAGTCGCTCGTTTTTTCTGCGCGGAATTCTCCTCTTCCCTCGATTGCCCGGTTTCTTCCGCGAATAAAAACATGAAACGATGTGATAGAGAAGGTGGAGAGTTACTCGACGATACGCCCGTCCCGTGATTTTACCGGAGAGAACGGCTTACGCAAAGAGGTCGGATGATCCGCCCAATCGAACAATAAAGCTTTCGCTAGAAAATAAGCGGCAAGTTTATGAATAACGTGTCGCTCATGTCATGCTGAAGTACTCCGAAGCATCTGGTTTCCAGCCATGCCCGTTTTGCACAGCGTGTTGGCGGATCCACCAGATTCTTCACTTCGTGAGTACACTGCGCTCAGAATGACAAAACTTGCCCGTCAATTTGCGGCCTTACGTTCGCTAGACATTCGGTAATTCGTATCCTTTGCGGTGCGGGCGGGAGAGCCAAGCGTTCGCTTCGGCGTCGTCTGGGAAAATTTCTTTGTCCGGATCCCAACGGAGCGAACGTCCCAAGTACCGTGCGATATTCAGCAAATGACAGATCGTCGCTGTTCGATGTCCGCTTTCGATGTCGCCGAGCGGACGCTTGCGGTCCGGAATACATTCGATCCAATCGGCGACATGCGACGGTAATTTCAAATCGGCGTGTTCCTTGAAATACTCGTCGACCAACTCCTGCGGATTGCTCTGGACCCGAGCCCGGAAGATTTCCGCCTTCGCCTTGTCGCCGAGAAAAATCGCGCCGCCCCGGTTTCCTTCGACGCCGTCTTTGCCCAAATGGACCGTGACACCGTTGGCGTAACGGTATTTCAAACGCGGCTCGGAGCAAATCTTATTCCCGCGTTGCGCGGATTCCGGTTTGTCGTAAGTCGGCGGGTCCAATTTTCCCCCATCGACGAGAATTTCGACCGGGCCGGTGTCATCCATTTGCAGAGCGCACTGAATTTGGTCGAAACCGTGCGTTCCCCAGCCGGTCATTTCGCCGCCGGAATAGGGGCGAAACGAAAGCCAACCCGGATTGGCGCGCGGCGTGAAAAGGTCGATATGATACGGAATCGGCTCCGTCGGCCCGCACCACATTTCCCAATCGAGGCCGTCCGGAATCGGTTGCGCCGGAAGATTGCAAAGCCAAGGTGTTTCGTAATTCGCCGCGATCACTTCGGTAATCTTGCCGAGCTTACCATCCTGAATCATTTTGCAGCCGAGATAATTTTCGCGGTACGACCGTTGCATACTCCCGCATTGAAAAACGACGTTGTTCTTCCGAGCGGCTTTGAGCATGAGCTTTCCGTCTTCCACGGTCAGCGTGATCGGCTTTTCCGCGTAGATATGCTTTCCGGCCAAAGCGGCGTTGACGCAGATGAGCGAGCGCCAATGTTCCGGCGTCGCCGTGACGATCGCGTCGACATCCTTGCGGTCGAGGACTTTGCGGTAATCCTGGTACGCGTCTTTGACGCCGGCTTTTTTGGCGATCTCTTCGGCACGCGGCAGAAAAACGTCGCAAACGCAAACGGCTTGCGCGGCTTTATGACGAACGGCTTCGGCAAACACGCCGCTCCCCTGCCGTCCGACGCCGATCCCGGCAACGCCGATCCGCTCGTTGGCGCCGGGAACACCGTCCTGAGCGAGCGCGGACCGGGGAATAATCAGCGGCGTCGCAAAAGTCGCGGCGACCAAGGCGGAGGAAGATTTTAAAAATTCACGTCGGGAGGATGGTGTCATAATCATGATTTTTGCGTCAAATGAGGTGTTGGTGAAATACTATTTCAACTTCTTCGCTTTCAAATACGGCGTCAAATCTTCGTCGTTTTCCAGGAATCGAACACTTCCGTCCGCGAACCCGACGTTTGTTCCGCCGGGGTGAAAACTGCCGACGCCGAACACGTCCTTGTTGATTCCCTTGCACGCCGTTTCGTACGATATTTCTTGAGTCGGATCCATCCAGTTCGGCGTATAGCGTTCAACGAGCATGATCGTGTTCGTTATGTCTTGAAGGTCGTCCAAACCGCCAATTGATTTTGCACCCGGAAACAACGTCTCTTCGCCGACCACGACGGAATAATTGCAGAGAAATCCGGAATTTTTTGTTTGCTCCGGCGGAAATCGATTCCAAGAAGGGCATTTGAAAACCCTAGGCCCGGAATAATGAAACTGCCGGTTGTATTCGCTGTCCCAAGGTTCATCGAGCCGAATTTTTTGATAAAGGCTCTTTCCATCCAAGTACGGCAGGATCAAAACCCGCCAACTGTGCAGCGGCTTGCCATTTTCATCGACTGTGTACGCCGGTGGAAATTTATTGTTTACACATTCATAATTGAGCAAAGCGAGCTCGATATTTTTTATGTTGTTCAGGCAGTTTACTTCCGGGTGTGGGCCTCTCGGAGCTTGGAGCGCTGGAAGAATGAAGAAAAGGTCAAAAAACAGATTGGCCGAAACACTAATCCATGCAAGAGAGCAGAGATGTTTTTTCAGATAAGATTCATTTCCTTCCTGCCAAACCGTAGTATCCACCACAGAAAACAGAATCGTCGTGATGAAAAGGCAGGTAATGATTCCGAATGGGATAATAAGCTCAGGGGCGTTGGTGAAGCAAAAAGCCAATATCATACCCGCCAACCCAGGCAGGCAGAGCAACCAGAGCGTGAAATGCCCGAAAAACGCGGAGACCCGCCCTTGGACCAATTGTCCGAGTCCGGGGCAAATCAAACTCAACCACGCCGGGAACAAGTGATACCGGTTCGGCTGCGATTCCCGTGTTTGGAGTGTGTTGGGGGGCGGTTCGGTCATGGGAGTTTTCCGTGTTCCGCAAACTTCGCTGCGCTGCGTGTGCGGCTCTTTAACGTTCCCCATTCTACACGATTCCGCGTCAGGAAAACATCCCTCTAATCTTCCAAAGCCGCGGCGATATTGGGGTCGAATCGTCGCAGGACGGCGGCGCCCGGCTCGCGATTTTCGCGAGCGTGTCCGACCACGGGCCAAGGAGTGATTTCGGCAAGCTCCGGCATCAGTTCGACGAGTTGATCGTTCAGCGTCTGCGCCAAAAGTCGGGTTCGCGACTCTTCAGTCCCCTCAAGAATCGAACGGACCGTTTTCATCATCCGCAAGAGAAGCCCGCGGTTACGAATCGGATTCGTCGGCTGTTCGCCCGGTTCGACAAGCAACTCTTCGACGGGAACCTCCAGGACGGCAGCCCAGCGGTACAGTTTGCTCAAAAGAATATCGGACTGCGGCTGTTCTTCCAGTCGAACGTCGGGAACCTCCTGCTCCAACCGCTTGGCGATACTCGCCAGGGAAAGATGCTGCGTCCGACGAACCTCATTGATCCGATGAAGCGGGCGCTCCGCGCGAGCCGCTGCGGGAAAAACCGCCGGCACTTGCGGAAAAAGTAGATCAGGGGTGAGAGAAGAGTGCAGACCCGGCATTGATCTTTCGGGGAAAAGTGGAGCAATCGAACGAGCCGACACTCTATTATACTCTCAAATTCAAGAAACAAATTTTCTTAGGAGAAAATAAAGTCAATTTCTTTGACCCGCTCGACGAGATCGAACATCAGTTCGTCCTCGGCGGTTTCCGTTTCCGCCTGATAAGTCACGGAAAACCGCAGAAACGGCCCCGCGTCGTCCCACGGAACCGTACAGATCGAATACTGCGTAATCAAAAACTGGCTCACTTCCTCGGCGTTTTGAAACTTCGGACCGTTTTCTATTCCGGTCGGCGCTTTGGCGTAAAGGAAATACGTTCCGCCCGGTATCTCGCAATGAAAGCCGAGTTCACGAAGCGTTTCGACCAGCTTGCGGAGCCGCCGATGGTATTTCCGTCGCGTTTCGTTCAGGATATCGTCGTTGTCCAAAGCGACGATCGCCGCCTTTTGAATCGCGAGGAACTGGCCGCTGTCGGTGTTATCCTTCACGTCGGCAAACGCGCGAACGATCAGCGGATGTCCGCAAACCCAACCGATGCGCCAACCGATCATATCCCAGCCTTTGGAGAGCGAATGGACTTCGATACCAACGTCTTTCGCCCCGGGGATGGAAAGGAAACTGAGCGGCTCCCCGCTGAAGTGGAACGGCAAATGCGCCGCGTCCTGGACCACGACGATGTTGTGCTTCTTCGCGAACTCGACGACTTTGGTATAAAACTCGACTGTTGCGACCTGGCCGGTCGGGCTGTTCGGGTAATTAATGACGAGCAGTTTCGCTTTTTGCTTCACGTCGTCCGGAATTCCGTCCAAGTCCGGGTAAAAATGGTTTTCGGGATTCAGTGGAAGCGGATAAACGGTTCCTCCGAGATATTTCGTATGGGTTCCCGCGACGGGATAACCGGGCACGGTCATCAGCGTCACGTCGCCGGGATTGATGAACAGTTTCGGCAGGATCGCCAGCGCCGACTTGGAGCCGATGCAATGGTTGATTTCCATTACAGGATCGAGCGTTACGCCGAGTCGCCGCTGCATGAATCGGGCGGCGGCTTCCTTGAATTCCAGGCAACCGTTGTCGGCGTAACCGCGATTAACGAGCAAACCCGCTTCATGCGTCAACGCATGCCGCACGGTCGGGTCGGCCATGGAATCGTTTTCTCCGATCCCGAAGTCCAGCAACGGACGGTCTGGAAAGTCGGCGAATGCTTTTCGTTTGGCTCGCTTGATCTTTTCGAACTTGTAAATTTCGGTCCCCTGACCGTAATTCGCACCACCGATCCGTTCGGCAAACAACTGTTGAAAATAAGGCAAAGACATCTTGATTGAAGTAGTTGTAGTCAGTAGTTAGTAGTCAGAAAGAAAAACAGAGCGGGAAGCGTAAGCAAGCGTTTTTAAATAAGAAATAAAAAAATCGGGATTCCCTATCCCCGTCTCATTTCTTATTTCATATTTCTTATTTCCTACCCCATCTTACGCCCCAAGTTCCACAATTTCAAGTTTCTTTCTTCGTCCAATTTTGCAGGACATCTTCCATCGGGGCGAAGGACAAGGCGCGGACAAGTCGGTGCAAACGGGACGTGGTTCGTTTGAGGTTCAGGTAATGTCGGAACCGGCTTTTCAGCGGGGCGCCGGGAATTCGAGGCTGCTCCGGATCGACTTCCCACGGATGCACGTAAAAAACGAACGGATGCCCCGCCGAGTTGATCGATTGCAGCATTCGTTTCGTGACCGCGAACGGAAACAAGCGAAAATATCCGCCGCCGCCGGTCGGGACGTTTTGACCGAACACCTTGACGATCGCAGGCGGAAACTCGATCAGCGGCCCCGCTTCCGTTTCGATCCGGTGAATCCGCGTCGGCGCGTCCGGATTGCCGTGCAGATCATGGTGGATCGGAAAAACGCTGCTGTCGTACAAGTATCCTTCTTCGACCAGCACACGATGCGCCCAAGGCGTTTTTTTCGTAATCGAAAAACTCGGCGCCCGATAGGACAAAATCGGTTGACCCGAAAGATCCTGGAGCATTTTGCGGGTTGAGCGTACATCTTCGCGAAACTCCGCTTCGGTTTGCGAGTAAACCAATTGGTGCGAGAACCCGTGCGACGCGATCGTATGGCCGTCTTCGGCGATTTTTTTGACCAGGTGCGGCGCCTTTTTCGCAATCCAGCCGAGCACGAAAAACGTCCCTTTGACTCCGGCCCCGTCGAGGATTTTCAGGATTTTGTCCGTATTGACTTCCGCCCGAAATTCCCACGCGTCCCAGTCCCCCGGCGCGACCGTCCGCACGAACGCGCCGACCTGGTAGTAATCCTCAACATCGATGGTAAAGGCGTTAAGCATGAATAAGAGGACAGAGGGCAGAGGAGAGAGGAGAGAGGACAGATAGGATTCTGGACGAATTCTTGCCATCTGTCCTCTGTCACCTATAAAATAATCGTTTGTTTCCGATCCGGACCGACGGAGACCATCGCGACCGGGCGGGCGAGGAGTTCGGAGATGCGCTGCACGTATTTCTTCGCGTTGTCCGGCAAAGCGGCGTAGTCGCGGACTTCCGTGATCTCCTCGTCCCAGCCGGGCACGGTTTCATACACGCATTTCACGTTCCGCAAATCGTCGACGTGGGCCGGGAAATCGGTCGTTCGGCGTCCGTCGATTTCGTACGCGGTGCAGATTTGCAGCTCCTTGAACCCGCTGAGCACGTCCAAAAGCATCACGCTCAAACACGTGACGCCGCTCAATCGGGCCGTGTACCGCGCGGCAACGGCGTCGAACCAGCCGCAGCGTCGTGGACGCTTCGTCACAGTACCGTATTCGTTTCCACGGTCGCGAATCCGCTGGCCGATGTCGTTGTCCTGCTCCGTCGGAAACGGGCCGCCCCCGACCCGGGTCGTGTACGCTTTGACGATCCCGATCACGCGGTTGATGAAACTGCCCGGTACGCCGCTGCCGCTCGACACCCCGGTTCCGCTGCTGTTGCTGCTCGTCACATACGGGAAGGTTCCGTGATCGATATCCAAAAGAGCCCCTTGCGCCCCCTCGAACAGAATCTTCTTGTCCGCGTCGACGGCGCCGAGCAGAAACGCCGTCGTATCGCAAACGAACGGTTTTAGCTGTTTCGCGTAATTTACGTAATCGTCGTAGATTTTCGTCGGATCGAGTTCGTCGAAAACCGATTCACTTTGCACCAATCCGCGAAGCTGCTTCTTTTTCAGATCAACGACGGTCGCGATGCGATCCTTGAGCCCGTCCCGATACAGATCGCCGACCCGAATCGCGAGCGAACGGCCGACTTTGTCCCGGTAGCACGGTCCGATTCCGCGCATCGTCGAGCCGATCGCTTCTTTTCCCGCGAGCGTGTCGAAAATTTTGTCTTCGAGCGCGTGCCAAGGAAAAATGACGTGCGCACGTTCGCTAATCATAAGATTATTACTAATCTTAATATCCTGTCCGGTGAGCGTTTCGATCTCGCCGAGCAGCGAGCCGGGATTGATCACGACTCCGCCGGCAATAACGCTTTTGACGTTCGGGTTGAAAATTCCGCTCGGGATCAGGGACAGCTTATATTTTTTTCCATCCAGAACGACGGTGTGCCCGGCGTTGGCTCCCCCTTGATAACGGACGACGATTTCGTGGTCCTGGGTCAAAAGATCGACGATTTTCCCTTTCGCTTCATCCCCCCATTGCAAACCGATCACGCAAGTTGCAGGCACGATAGACCTCTAATCCTAAGTGTTCAAGTGATATTTGGCCCAACAAAACACAGACGACTCAATCTTATCGGAAAGGATGAAGGCGGGAAGGGGAATAAGAAATTAAGAAATAAGAAATAATGAGTGGAGCATGAAACTTTAATTGATTTCTTATTTCTTATTTCTTATTTAAAACACTTGCTTACGCTTCGCGCTCTGCATTAAATCCCCGACAAGCTTCTTGCCTATCTTATCTAACCGGAACGACCCTCACAACAAGTGAGATTCGTACCATTCCTCCGCACAAAAAAAGCAACATTCCTAAAACTCTTGGACCATTCGATTCGATTATTAACTTCTGGATACCCGGATTGCCCTGCAAATCCGTTGCGATGAATTTTTACAAAACAAGTAAACAATCTCGGAGAATTCTCAATTATGAATTATGAATTATGAGTGGTCGAAATCGTCGAATCGCTTCAACCCGATTCTTCCTTCCGAAATTCATAATTCCTAATTCGTAATTCAGAATTCAGAATGTAAAATGACTCGAATTTACACGAACATTCCGTCCATGGTCGCCCAACGAGCGCTTCAGACGAACATGTCTGCGCTCGAAACTTCTCTGCAGCGGCTGAGCACCGGCTTGAGAATCAACAGCGGAAAGGACGATCCCGCCGGACTCATTGCCAGCGAAATGCTGCGAAGCGAGATCACGAGTATCAAGCAGGGAATCTCGAACACGGAGCAGGCGAACAACATGATCGCCGTTGCCGACAGCGCCCTGAACGAAATCGCCGGGCTGCTCAACCAGATTCGCGGGCTCGTCAACGAAGCGGCGAACACCGGGACCATGTCGCTGGAAATGCTCAAATCGAACCAGATGCAGGTCGACATGATGCTCGATTCGATCGACCGCATCTCGGCTCAAACGAATTTCATGGGCCGGAAACTGCTCGACGGCTCGCTCGATTTCGAGATCGGCGGCGTCAACCGCACGGAAATTCAGGACCTGCACGTTTACGAAGCGAAATTCGGCGACAAGGGGAGCATCGACGTCGAGGTCAAGGTGCGCGAAGCCGCCGAAAAGGCGTCGCTCTACTATGCGCATACCGTTGCGCAATCGGACGTGGAATTGACGATCGGCGGAAATCTCGGGCAGGTGACGCAACGGTTCAGCAAAGGCGCGACCGTTGCGGACATCGCGGAGTTCGTCAATGGAACGACCAGCGCGACAGGTGTGTCCGCCGTGGTCCATTCGAACGCGACTTACGGAACGCTGATCACCAGCAGCGTCGGACCGAACAACGACATCGTGATCCGCGCCGGTGACGCCGGGAAAGACGCCGGGTTTTTCGAAATCAAATACGTGCTCGGCAACGACCGCGGCTTGGTCGTCGACTACCAGGAATCCCTCGGCCCCGGCTATCCGGGAGTCGCGACGGTGTACCTGCAAACGACCGCCTGGGAAAGCGCCCGGGCCAGTCACGTCGATTCCACGGCAGGTGTTCACGACAATAACGCACTGGAATTCATCGCGAACATCGCCGGCGAAAAGTACAACGACGTCTCGATCCATTACGTTGACGGCAACCTGACGGACGAAAACTTCGCCGATCCGACGAAGAACACCAGCGGAATCGCTCGTGGTATCAACTCCTACTACAGCGACGTTCCGAAAGCGGCAACCGCCGTTTTGGGTGATGTCAACGGCTTGAAAGCGTTTGAGAGTCTCGACGCCGGGGAATACATCAAATTCATCGCGACACAGGCCGGGTCGGCAATGAACAACGTCAAGATCGAATTCGTTGAATCTGCGGCGTCGATTCCGTCCGGCGTCCGAGCGAAAGCAGAGCTCGTTTCGACCGCGATTCCGAACACGACTCCGCCGGAATACGACAAGACCTATCGCATTTACGTCGACACGCAAGGCAGTGCCAACCCGCCGGTTGCGCCGACGACGTTCAAGGACATCCAGGAGGCGGTCGCCCGGGAAGGGAGTTTCCGCATGTCGTACTCCGACGCGGGGGTCGGAGCCAAGGCGATCGTCGCCAATGACGTCATCCAGATCGGCGGCGACCCGAATTTCAAAGCCGTCTACGGCAATACGAGCAACAGCGGCGGTGACGCCAAGACGCTCTACGTTTCGTTGACGACCGCCGATCCGCCGGCTTATATGGGACTGGAAGTCAACAAAGCGATCAGCGGTGTTGCTTCCGCGACGAATATCTCGTTCAAAAACTTCGCCGACGGCGTGACTCCGGATCTCAACGATTCGTTCCTTCTGGAACCCTCCGCCGGCATGACCGGCTACGCCAATACGAAGGTCAACTTCACGGCTGCCGCAAAGGACGACCCCATGTGGACCGGTGTAACGGAAAACGTTCTCGCCAAGTACGATGAGACCAATAAACAGCTCAATGTTTACATTCGCTCCAAGGATAATTATGTGCCGCCGATCGCGGGAATCAATGATGTCACGTTTGACGACATCAAAACCGCCATTGAAACCGCGACCGATGAAGCCGGCAACCCGCGTATCCTGCCGCTCGGCGCGTTCAGCGTGACGTTGGGAGGTGGTGCCGCGGCCAAAAATATCGATTTGTCCGATTTGAACTATACGCAGCCGAAAGCGATTCCGCTGACCGGTTTGACAGGTGATCAAGCCGTATTCGTCCGTTCACAACCCGGTTACGACGTTTCCAGCGTCAAATTCATATCCGGCGCGGCGAATTCCGCGGCTTATGACGCCACGAAAAAAGAAATCACCGTGACACTGACCACCGGCGCGACGGTTGCCGACGCCAAAACGGCGATTGAAGCGATCGTCTATCCGGCGACCGGAACCAATAAGCCGTTCACGCTGGATATTCAGGGAACCGGCACCGATACAAACGCCATCAATAATGCCGACATCATCCCGGCAACGATGTTAACGGTCAAAACGGATAACCAAATTACGTTACGTGACGGCAAGACCGTCGGAGTCGATTCCAAGATCGCTCCGGAAACGCAGGTCTCTCTGCAATTCGTCAAGGTGACCGGCGGAGCGGATATACGCACGGAATTCGATAATTGCGATCCGCACAATTTGATCGTTTACATTCGCGAAGGCGCGACGCTCACCTACGACGACGTCGACCAGGCGTTGCAGGCCGTCCGCGTTCCCGTAACGGGCGCGACGCCGCCCTACGAAACAGGGGTGTTCAAACTCAATTACAGCGGCACCGCGACAGCGACAACGGCGTTTCCCGACACCAACGCCGGTGCATCCGGTTTCTCGACGGTCGGAACGGCTCACGGCGGTATTCCGTACACGATCGGCGCGGCGAATACGGCCAATGATATCAAGAATGCGTTCGACCTGACCCGGGTCGAATCGAAAGGAAACGAGCGCGCCGCGGAACTGTTCACCGTCTGGCGTTCGCGCGACAACGACGGGACCGGTATCATTTACGCGGCCGAATTCGAAAAAATCCTCACCGGCGGGCAGGATGGTGGCAAAGTCGTCAATACGGCCCAGGAAGTCGTGGCGGCACTGAACAACAGCAAGTACTGGGGCACCGAAATGACCCAGGAAACGCTTCAGCAGTGGTACAAGGACGGCACCGCCGAGTCGCGGACCAAAGTCCCCGTCATCACGGCGTCACTGGCGCCGGGCAACCACGGGCTGTCTGT
Source organism: Thermoguttaceae bacterium (assembly GCA_031549565.1). Taxonomy (GTDB): domain Bacteria; phylum Planctomycetota; class Planctomycetia; order Pirellulales; family Thermoguttaceae; genus JAVBSX01. The sequence continues at coordinate 33,282 of JAVBPO010000119.1, read as the reverse complement.
GGTGTCGCAGTTCTCCGAAGTCGCGTATTACGGAAGCCCGTACGACGGGACCGGCGTGCAATTTCTCGGCCCGACCGGTTCCCGCGCGATCCGGTTCGTCGTCGGCGGTCCGGACACGACCGTGAATTCGCCGCTCTCGCTCGACTGGGATTCGATCCCGGACAAAATCGATTTTCCCAGAGCGATCCTCACCGCGACCAACCCGAACGCCGAAATGATTATCACGGCGAAAAAACAGGGAGAATCGCTCGACGACGTCTATTTCCGTTTCGTTCGGGCCGAAGAAGATCCCGGCGCGACACCGCCGGTCGTTCGCGGCAGTGGTTGGGGGGAATACGATTCCGGCCCGTCGTTCGCCGAAGCCCAGTTGACATTCAATAACGCCACGACCGGTTCGAAGCTCGCGAACACCGCGTTTTTCATCACGGCCAACGATCGCGGCGACGTCGCCAACAACACGAACATCGTGATGCGACAGGACGCCAACCAAACCGAAGATATCGTCGTCAATTACGACTCGGCAAAAAAAGAGCTCCAGATTTCGCTCAAAAGTTCCGAGCTGAGTGCCGCCACGGCCAAAGATGGCAATCCGATCACCGCGAACAGGATCATCGAAGCGATCAATAAAGACGCCGACAAGAACGGCTTGGCGGACTGCGGATTCAATGCGTCGCTTTCGTACTCCGTCGAGTCGAACAACAACGGGACCGGCACGTTCGAAAACATGGGGCTGACGACGATCTATTCGGCAATCGGCAATACCGGTGACACCGGCGGTCATAATGGCACCGTCACGGTTCACCTGGTCGGCGAAGGGGCCGGAAATCTCGAAGCGCCGACGGCGAACCAGATCATCAACATCATCAAAGACGACGACATGCTCAGTACGATGTTCGATGCAAGCACGTACACGACGGGAACCAGCGCGGGAACCGGTGCCATCGATTTCGTCAAGGACACCGGCATCGTCTCGACCGGCGGCATCGTCGAACCGGGGGTTTTGACCGTCCACCTGGCGACTGACGCCACGGGATTGCCGATCACGACCGCAGCGGATCTGGTGAATTTCTGGGACCAGCTCAGCGAAGAACAAACGCATGGTATCAGCGCGTCGGTCGTTCGCGAGCCGGGTTCGGTCTGGGATGAATGTAACGACCCGAACGGCCAGGGCATCTTGCCGCCGACTCCGACCATCGGGGAAGAGTGCGAAGATATTCGTTACCTTGACACCTATTTTGTCGGCTGGTCCGACGCGGAAAACGAACCGCTCGAATACGTACCGGGTTACGCGACGGGAACCATGACGTCGATCAACGGGGAAAACGCCTCGTATGATTTGACCGCGCGGCGGACCGGTACCGATTTCAACGGTTACTCGATCATCTACGCCGAAGACGCGTCGTTGACCGGCAAGTACGACGACAACGTGACCGGCGCGGACGGCTCGATCGTGTACAACGGCATTCGGATGGCGATCGACGACAAGACGAAAAAGATCACCGTTTACATCAAGGAAAACGTCACGACGGCCAACGACGTGAAACAGTTGATCGAAACGAACGCGAAGACGAAGCAGATGTTCACGGTCAACCTGAAAGGCAACGGGACCGGCAAGGTGACGCTCCGCGACGACACGCTGTTGACGGCCGGCGGCACCACGCCTCCGGGTTCGCTCAATGGTGCCAAGTTGCTCTTCGGCCAGGACGCCACGGAATACGCTCTGGAATTCCTGTCCGAAGGATACGGTTCCAGGCAGTATGTCAGCGTGATCGCGACCAACGGCACGTTCCCCGTCACGGATATCTACGGTGCTCAAACGGAACGGGCTTACGGCGTCGACGCGGACGTGACGGTCAACGGCGTCAAGGCGTTCACCGACGGCAACGATGTGACGCTGAGTACTTCGACGCTCTCGATGGAATTCCAACTGGGCGAACAGGTCGGCTCGGGCTATACGAGTACGTTCACGATCCTCGGTGGTGGTGCCACATTCCAGATGGGTCCGCAAGTCGTCGCGAACCAGCAGATCACGATCGGCATCCAGAGCGTGAACACGAACTCGCTCGGCGGACCGAGCGGAAAAATGTACCAGCTCCGGACCGGCGACGTGGCATCACTGATGACCGACTCCGGTACGAAACTGGCGGACCGGATCGTCCAGGAAGCGATCGTGAACGTGACGAGCATCCGCGGGCGGCTCGGGAGCATCCAGAAGTACACGTTCGAGCCGAACGCCAACGTGCTCAGCGACACGCTCGAGGCGTTGTCCAAGGCGGAATCGGACATCCGTGACACCGACTTCGCCGAGGAGTCGTCGAACCTGACGCGCAACCAGGTTCTCGTCCAATCCGCGATCAGCACCTTGGGCATTGCCAACCAGCTCCCGAACTATATACTCGGGTTGTTGCAACGGTAGAAGGGGTGGAAATAAGAAATAAGAAATAAGAAATTACCATGTTGGAGACATTTACGTTTTCCCGCTGATTTCAAATTATTTCTTATTTCATATTTCTTATTTTTCCACACCAACCATGCCGCGTTTTTTTTTCATTTCCTCCGTCTCGTTGACCCTGGCGTTTTTCGCTTCGGTGCTTTTCGGGGGGTGTCAATTTGCGTTCCGGGACGGGGCGCATTTTTATTTTCCGCTCTATCGGTACATCCAGGACGAGCTTTCCTCGGGCCGATTGCCGTTGTGGATGCCGTACGAAAACCTGGGGCAACCGCTGTTGGGTAATCCGGCGGCGGGGGTGTTCTATCCGCCGAAGCTGCTCTTTTTCCTGCCGTTTGATTTCACGACGATTTATCAATTGTTTATCGTTGCGCACGTGTTTCTCGCCGCCGCGACGATGTACCGGCTCGTGCGTTCGCTGGGGCAAAGCGAAGCGGCCGCGACGTTGGCGTCGATCGTCTACGCGTTCGGCGGTCCGGTTCTCTTCCAGCACCTGAACGTCATCTTCCTGATCGGAGCCGCCTGGTTTCCCGAGCTGCTGCGAATCACGCTCGCGATGAAGAAGACGAACCGGTTTTCGTACGGACTGCCGGTCGTTTTGGCCCTGATGATTCTCGGCGGCGACGTACAGGCGGCGTACCACGGGGCAATCGCCGTGCTTTTCCTGCTCGGCCCGAAAAAAAGCGTCGGGCCGCTCGTTTTGGCGTTTCTTTTGGCGGCGGTTCAGATTCTCCCGGCCTGGGAATACTCGCGGCAAAGCAATCGTACGCAAACCGGCGTTCCACGCTCCGTGTGGGAAATCCCTTTCGCGAAAAATGCCGACGCGATCGCCGACGGATTGCTGTTTCGGAATCTCAATCGACGTGAACACGCGCAAACGACGTACAACTACAGCATCGCCCCTTGGCGGACGGCGGAAATGATTTGGCCGGGCGCGGGCGGACAGCAGTTCCCGCAGAACACGCGTTGGTTCTCCGCCTGTTCCTGGGACAAATACGTTTGGGTTCCGTCGCTGTATTGCGGAATCCTCGGCGTCGTTTTCGCAATGATCGGTTGCGCAAAACATCGCAAGATCGCCGCGGTTTTCCTGCTGCTCCTGGTCGGTTCGTTCGGCTCGTTCGGACTCGGTCGGCTTTTTCCCGGCTTGAACGTGGGGGATCCGGTGGGGGGGCTCTATTGGCTGATGAACGTACTTCTACCGAGATACGCCCAGTTTCGATACCCGGCCAAACTGCTCACGGTCGCCGCGATTCCGTTCGCCGTGCTCGTCGGGTACGGATTCGATCGCTGGTCGGCCCGGTCGAGGAAAATTCCGCGCTGCGTGTTCGTTTTACTCGGTTTGTCGATTTCGGCGCTGCTGGTGTTATTCTGCACACCGCTTTGGGGGATGGTCGCGAAAAACGTCCCGAATTGCCCGATGTTCGGACCCTTTCAGGAATCCTTGGCGAAGAACGAGTTGACTTTTTCGCTGATCCAAACGATCGTCGTGCTTGTCGTGTTCGCGGGAATCGTTCGTTTTGCGGCTTCTCCGCGATTTCGGGCCGTGCTGATCGTTTTGCTTTGCGGAATTGAAATTTTTATCGCGAATCACGGGATGGTTCCGACGGTGAGCCGCCGTGAATTTACGATACAATCCCCCTTTTTGTCAAAAATCGCAAAATCGGACACTTCGCCGGCTCCGACGCGGATTTATCGGTATTCGATTTGGTATCCGCCGTCTTTCCGCGCGAAAACGAGCCCGAATCGACTTGCCGAAAGCGTCGAGTTCGATCGGGTCTCGCTTTGGCCGAAATATACGTTGGAAGACCGCGTGAGCGTGGTCGATGTCCAGGGAACGATGTTCCTCCAAACGTATCTGAAGCGACTGGAACAGATCCGCTCGTCCGCGAAAGGATTCGAAGACCGTGTCGCCCGACTCGGAGTCGAGTATGTGGTTTTGCCGAACCGCAAAGCGCTCGACCGAAGCAAAGCGACGAAAATCGCGGCCGTTCCGGCAAAAGACGTCGCCCTGTGGAAAATCAAGGACCCGAAGCCGATCGCGCGAACCTTGGCGGGGGAAAAACCGGTTCGAATCACGGTTTACGAGCCGAACAAAATCGTATTGGAAACCGATTTGACGCAGCCGGAAACGGTGGTGCTCGCGGAACAGTATTGGCCCGGCTGGAAAGCCCGGATCGAGAACGAGGATCGCTCGTTTACGACGAAGATTTTCCCGATTGAGGAGATTTTTCGCGGAATCGACGTTCCTTCGGGGAAATGCCGGATCACGATGACCTACGAACCGCTGCTCTTCCGGCTTGGACTCGGGCTTTCTCTGGCGACGGGTACGGCGATGCTCGTTTTTCGTCGAATGCGAGCCGTTTTTATGGCGAACGACCCTGCGATTGTCCGGGAAAACGGCAACGTTTCAGCGATGTGAAGCATTTTTTCCTAATTGTGCCTTGTGACTTTGGGACGTTGCATTTATAATGAGGGCGTAAGTTTGTCGGTGCGTTGTTCGATACCCCCGTGGGGGTGGAACGAAATCTTCAATAAGAGTTTCATAAAAGTATCGCGTCGACAAGCGGATCGAAACATCTGTCAATATTTTCTTTTCGAAAGGACATTATTATGATGATGAAAAGCGGAAGCTGTATTCAAAAGAAGAGAGGGAGCCGTCTGCACAAGCGGATGGCGTTTACTCTCGTCGAACTTCTTGTCGTCATTGCGATCATCGGCATTTTGATCGCGCTGCTCCTGCCCGCCGTCCAAGCCGCTCGCGAAGCCGCACGACGGATGCAGTGTACGAACCACTTGAAGCAGTGGTCTCTTGCCGTTCACACACACGCCGATGCGAACAACGGTTTTTTTAACATCGGTGCGAATCCGGATGTCCGGACTTGCGAAAACAGAAAGGAATACCGACGTATTTCCTGGCCGATCGAATTGTGGCCGTTCATCGAACAGCAACAGCTCTACTCGCAGTATGACTTTACCAAAGGGTTTTATGAAGACCCGAACCTGGCGACGCAACGCGCTCCCATCACGTTCTACTACTGTCCGACGGATAAACCTAACGCGGAACAGTCTCATGCCGACGTCTACTGGCGAGTTATGGGAAATTATGTCGTCAGCATGGGAAACACCCATCTCCATCAAGATGCATACGACCAGAGTATTTTCAAAGGTGCATCTCACGGCGTCGGACACGTTTACGGTTTGAAAAGCATCGTCGACGGAACCTCGAACACCGTCTGCTTCTCCGAAATTATCATCGCTTCTCCCGATGCGATTGATGACAACCGCGGCGATATGCTCAACGACGAAGGGAGTCCCGGCTTCATGTCGTTCAACACTCCCAACTCCCGAGCCCCGGACGAATGCCGTCAGTGCAAGCCGGGTACGACGGAAGCGGACCAGGGTGAATATAAAAAACTCCCCTGTACCATTGTCGGCAGCAATGCGGAATATCAAATTACCGCGCGAAGTAATCATACCGGCGGCGTCAATGCCAGTATGTGTGACGGATCCGTCAAGTTCGTTTCGGAAACGATCTCCCAACTCATTTGGGAAGCGGCGATGTCCGCCGACGGCGGTGAATCGGAAACATTGCCGTAACACCACGTTTTTTCGTTGTTTTGTTAAACATTTTTCTCCAGGTAGGTAGGGGATTGGGATTATGAAAAGTCACATTTTTTCGTACGCGATTGGCGCGTTGGTTTTGTTCACGCTGCTTTTGCCGGGGTGTTCGCCCCCGAAAACGGAAACGGTGAAAGTGACCGGCAAAATCACGATCGACGGAAATCCGATCGAGCAGGGCGCGATCAAATTCATGGCCGTCGACGGGGCGACTCCGGTCGGTGGAGGCAGCATCTCCAACGGAGTTTATCTCGCGGAAGTTCCGCCGGGCAAAAAGAAAGTCCTGGTCAACGGACAGAAGGTCGTCGGCAAAGAACCGTTGTACAAAGACATGCCGGACAGCCCGACTCGCGACAAACTCGTTCGCACAACCCCGCTCGCCTACAACAATCAGGATGCGACGCCGTTGGAAGCGGACATCACGGGCGAAACGAAGGATCTCGATTTCGATTTGAACTCCAAGATTAAAAGCCTGTAGTCCGTTCGTACGACAAATCTCCAACATCCTTATATTCAACTTTTATCAGCGAGGTAATTTCATGAAATCGATTTTGAAACAAAAGGGGTTTACCCTTGTCGAACTTCTCGTCGTAATCGCGATCATCGGCATCTTGATCGCGTTGCTGCTCCCCGCCGTCCAAGCCGCCCGCGAAGCGGCCCGCCGCATGGATTGCTCCAACCATTTGAAGCAATTCGGATTGGCCCTGCATAACTATCATGACGCCTATAACAGTTTTCCGTCGGGAAACGGCAGTATCTTTTTTAACGGTCCCAACGAAAACAACGATAATGAAGCTCGTCGCTGGACCGGCTACTCCCCGTTCGTGATGCTTATGCCGTTTTTCGAGCAAGGAGCGGCTTATGACAAAGCGACGACCGGCCCTACTGCCGGACGTGACCCGGAATCCTCACGTCCATTTTGGGGGGAAACAATCGATTTCCTCCTCTGCCCGTCCGACTCCAATTCCGGTCGTACTGCGGGGCGAAGTTCTTACTTGTTCTCTCTCGCCGATTGGATCGACAAGAACAACGACGATGTGGGAACGAGAACCGTGATGAATCGTCGTGGAATGTTTGTGCGTTGTATTTTGTACAACGGCAATGATCCCTACGACACGCAATACCGTCCGATCCAGGTTTTCAAGGGTATGGGGGCGATCTCCGATGGGACCAGTAATACCGTTGTTTTCTCGGAGCGATGTACCTCGGCGACACGCAATAAAATCAAAGGTTGCTATATTCACAGCCTTTCGGGATGGAATAACGACGTGACACCAACAACCGGACTGGCGTTGGTCCCCAGGGTCTGCTTGGAATCGAAGGACCCGAAGAAGGGTGACCAGTATGACATTACCAAAGGAACGGTCCAGATCGGGGATCACTTCGGCACACGCTGGGGCGATGGTCGCGGACCGGGTAGTTTTTCCACGATCCTGCCCCCGAACTCTCCGAGCTGCTCCGGCGGCGGACTTGATTACGATGCGAGAATGCTCGTTTCCGCGTCCAGTTATCACACCGGCGGCGTCAATGTTTCGTTGGGCGACGGCTCGGTCCGATTCGTGTCCGATACGGTCGATTGTGGACCGATGACCGATACGACGACTTGCGTCATGGGTGGTGCCTCGCCGTTCGGCGTTTGGGGCGCCATGGGATCGATCAACGGCGGCGAATCCAAGTCGCTCTAGTTTTTACGTTTCAAACCCTCCGCGGAAAACGTGTGATACCGTTTTCCGCTTTTTTATGCGCCGGGACCGAAAATTCGCACGTTCGTTTCCTTCGGGGGCGTGATACGATACAATGAATCCTTCACCGAAGTTTCACCCTACGCCATTCGGTGTTTCGAAACCTGGGACCGCAGGCTTCCAGCCTGCCAGTGAGCGGTCGGACACCGTTTGCAGGGCGTCCGACCGTTTCACGCTGCGGGCTGGAAGCCCGCTGACCCAGGTGCAGGCAAGATGCCTGCGGTCCCAGGAAATACTGTTTCACCCCCTTTCCGAGGATTCGATTCTCATGCGTACATTCCTTGCTTCAACGCTTTTTGCGACAATTTTTCTCGTCTTGAATATTCCCGGAGCGGCTCCTGCCGACGAAGTACCCATCCCGAATCTTCCCGACCCGTTGATTGTCGAAACCTACAAGCAAGCGGCGGAGAAAAATATTCTCGCCTGCGTCAATCACGAAATATTCCCAGGATATTGGTCCGTCTGCGCCGACGGACAAGGGTTCGGTTACGGAAATTCCTATCCTTCGCTCGACGGGCATCAAATCGCCGACGCTCTGATCCGACTGGGCGGTTACGAAACCCTTAAACTCAACTGGGATTACGTTCGGACCTTCCAGCGGCCCGACGGGAGTCTTCCCTTGGCCGTCCTGCCCGGCTCCGCGGGGGGGATGCTCCCTTATGACACCCCGGTCGATCCCAACGGCGGACTCTACAAACACTGGGTTCCGGGCAATCCGCTCGACGCGCTCGCTTCTCCGACGTACATTGCCAACGCCGTCCTCATTTACGCCGCAGGCCGCGATCGGCAATGGCTTGGCGAACAGATCGGGTCCGTCAATCTCTCCGCCGATTATCTCGCTTCTCTCGTCACCGAAGACGGTCGCGTTCGCGGAGCCGGTTATTACGTCGAACGCCCGACCCGCATCGAATCGGACGGCGTCACGCAGTGTCACGCGGTCGAAGCGTTCCGGCAGGCGGCGGCCCTGAACGCTCTTTTGGGACGCGAGGAAGACGCCGATCGGTATTCAAAACTCGCGGACAAAATCCGGGACAATTTCACTACGAAATTCTGGCAAAAGGACAAGTTCGCGGAATACTACAACCCGGAGCACGGTTATATTACCGCACACGGCTTGACCGATACGGACTGGGCGGCTCTTGCGTTGGGTGTCGCGACGCCGGAACAGGCGGAAATTCTCTACCCGCGATTGATTAAGGATAAGGGATTCTTTTATGGCACCATGCCCGCGGGAATCTCGACGAAACCGGACTCTTACGAAGACTGGGAGTTCGCCCATCCCGATCGGTACGACCTGGGCGCGATGGGACGCGTGTGGTACCTGACCGCGAGGGCGCAAGCCGGAAGAGACGATCCGGACTCGCTCGTCGCCGGACTGCACGCCGTTGCCGCACAAGGGCAGAAGAACGGATATTACTGGCACGAGCGGTATCATCCTTCGCAAGACGGGGAAAACCGACCGGCGGGACCGATCACGTATTGCGAGTATCCCGCCAATTTCATCCGTATCGTTCAGCGTTATCTGCTCGGCGTCGATCTCCGAATCGACGGTTCGCTCGTCTTGGCTCCGACGGTTCCGGACGATTACTGGGACAAAGGATTCGGCCAGGAAATCCGGCTTCCCGGCCGCACATTGAACTATCATTGCACGCGAAATCGAATCGCAGGAACCTGGCAAGGCGACGACGACCAATGCCTGAAGATTCGATTTGACACCATACGTCCCGAGTCGCACCGGTACACGATCACCGTCGATCAAACCGTCCTCCAGGGAACGAGGGAAGGACGACTCGTGGTCTTCACGCTCCCGAGAAGCGATCACCCGATCGACTGGTCCGTGGTGTCGTCGGAAGAATGACCTCACACAAAGAGCGCAATCCCCGGGCCGATCCTCGTCAATCGTCCTCGTCCTCGTCGTCCGGTTCCTGTCGGATGGCGTCTTCGACCACCCAGGCGAGCCGGCCCAGGAGGCGGAAGTAGATCGTCAAAGCCAAGGAACCGAGAAGCAGGAACGAAACGAACAAAACACCGCTCCAAAAGAGCGATTCGAGAAAGATTCCGTAGATAAAGTATGTGTAAACATAACACGCCAAAAAAGCGTGGACCGGAAGCGTGTGAACGTAGAAACTCGACCAGATCCCCGGAAACTTGAACACGCTTTTACTGGTGTTCGACAGGCGAAAGCCGGGCTCTTCCGATTCGCTGCTGGAGAGAAAAAGGAGCGGCTGGAAAATCCAGTGAGAGATCAGGCACATGGTCACAAAGAAAACGGAAACCCGCCCCGGCCCCATTTCGCCGTCGGCGCGCAGGATCGGATCGGAAACCGGGCGGAAGATGTTGTCAAACGTCAATTCCGCACCCTGCAAATCGAGTACGAAAAGATGAGCCGCCATCCAAATCAAGTAGCCCGGAAGCGCGGCGCAAACAGTAATCAAAACCAGACGCCCGGCCAAAAACAATCCTTCGACGTAGGAAAATTCCGCCTTTAAACCGAGTTCGTCGTCTCCGTCGCTCGTCGCGGCGAAAAAATGAAGCAGATACGTCACGAAAAATGAAACCCAAAACGAACCCGTAACGACTCCGGCGGCGGTGAGCATCAAGAACCGGAACGCCGATTCCCCCCCCGCTCCGACGATCCCTCCCTCGAACAACTCGAATCCTTCGGGCCCCGCATAGGTCAGCGCCGCGGCGGGGAGCGTTCCGATCGAGATCGTCATGAAAAACAGTTCCCGGAAGTTGTGGTACAAAAACGGGCGAAACAACCGCGTCGAAAACGGAAATCGCGGCGGACGATCCCGATGATAGATCTGCGCCGCCGTTTCCGAACGAGACAGGGCCCGACGATTTTTCAACCGGACGTTGGTCAAAACGACCGTGCGATCCGAATCGTCCGGCTCCGTTTTTTCTTTGCCGTACAGCAATTCCGGTCTCGGCCCGGCGGGAACGTGAACCGGCTCTTCCGAATCGAGCATTTCCGGAGGGGGCGGCGGTTTCGGAATCAATCGCGCGGCGGTCGGCTCCAGATCGTAGGAATCCGGCGCGGCTCCGGCGACCGAATCGGGTGCAAACGGTTTCTGCTCGATCAACTCGATCGGCCCGTCTTGGGAGTTTTCCCCCTTTTTCCGAGGAGGTACCGCAACGGACGGTTTCGGATTCCTTTTCGCATCCTCCTGCTCCCTCTTCTTTTTGAGCTGTTGTCGACGTTCAAAGTCGAGCGAACCTTCGACGTTTCGGTAATCGACTCCGACGCGAAACGTCGGCCGGGCGGCAGCGGGCGGCTCCTTCACGGCGTATTCGGTTCCGGACGTTTCCGGGAGAATCCGCTGTTCTTGCGGGACGTCTTTGATTTCCGTTTTCGTCCCACAGTCGGGGCAGGTTTTCCACTTTCCGATGTCGGTTTCCGGCGCGTACATCCGGGTCTCGCAGAGTGAACAGACGACCGGAACGAGCCGGACTTTCGGAAAACGTTGGCTCAGTTCGGAGATTTCCGGCGAATCCTGGGTTCCGTAATGCGTTCCCCCTTCGAAATTCGTCGATTGATACGATTCCGACTCGACCTTTATCGGCTTGACGACGACGGTTTCGCGTCCGCAGTCCGGGCAGGTCAATTTCTGCCCGATCATTGCGTCGGTCGCGTACATCATCGTGTTGCACAGATTGCAATAGACGGCAAATGTCCCCTTATCGGGAGCGGCGCGAGAAACGGATTGACCGGAAACGCCGTAAATATCCGCGGATTCGTCGACGGTCAGATCGTTCAATCCGCTTGCGGAGTTCAATTTTTGGCTTTCCGCCGCTCTTCGCTGTTTTTCGGAGAAAGATTCCTGCAAATTTTGCGGGACCGTGACCGCCGCTCCGCAATCGGGACAGACGATTTGCGTTCCGAGCTGCGACGCCGAATCGACGGCGAGAATCGCCGCGCAAAGCGGACAGGAAAACGACGCGAACCGATTCCGGGCAGCCAAATCGCGGGTATCGAGCGATTTTTCGCCAACGGTGTAAAGATCGGACTCGCTGACCTGCTTCCGCGTACTTTCCAGCGGAACGACCAGGTCGTAAAAGCAGTACGGACAGCGTGTTTTCGTCCCGGCTTTCTCTTCCGGCGCATCCAGATCGTGCATGCAACGCGAACAGCGGAATTGAATCACCGGCTTGGCCATGGAAAAGTGAACGGCGTGAGCTTGCCCCGTGTTTGCTGAGAAAAACGCGGATTGACACGGACGGTTTTGAGTGTGTTGAATAGAATACTATACCACATCTTCGCGAACAAGTTAAGGAATCTTACAAATCGCACACTATCGCAACCCGCATTGACAAAAGGCCCCCGGTCCGGTACTGTCTTTAATGTGTCCGTCCTTATTTTTTCAGGCTTTTCCCGCCGACCGTACCCCTGTTTGTTTCGCTATGACGCAATTTCTCGAAGCCAAAAACGGTCGCATTACGCCGGAAATGAACCTCGTTGCGCAAGAGGAAAATCTCGATCCGGAGTTCGTGCGAGCGGAAATCTCCGCCGGTCGGCTCATCATTCCGGCGAATAAGAACCATTTGGCGATGTCGCTCCAACCGATGGGAATCGGGATCGCCGTACGAACGAAAATCAACGCGAACCTCGGCAATTCCCCCCTCGCCGGAGATACGCCGTGCGAACTGGCCAAAGTCCGATCGGCGATCGCGTTCGGTGCGGACACGATCATGGATCTTTCGACCGGCGCGGAAATCGATGCGCTGCGGGCCAATATCCTCCAATCCGTGAGCGTCCCGGTCGGAACGGTTCCGCTGTATCAGGTTTGCGAACAGCTCGACGACATTCTCGACATGCAGCCGCGACATTTCCTTGACGCCGTGGAACACCAGGCGAAACAGGGGGTCGATTACATGACGATCCACGCCGCGCTGCTCCAGGAGCATATACCGCTGACCGAAAGCCGGTTGTGTGGTATCGTCAGTCGCGGCGGTTCGCTCACCGCCAAATGGATGGTCGCGCACAAAAAAGAGAACCCGTTTTACGAACATTTCGACGAACTGTGCGAAATCATGCGGACCTACGACGTGAGCTGGAGCATCGGCGACGGTTTGCGCCCCGGCTGCCTGCATGACGCCTCCGACGCGGCGCAGTTCGGCGAACTGGACGTGATGGGGCGACTCGCCAAACGGGCTTGGGAGCTCGGGTGTCAGGTGATGATCGAAGGGCCGGGACACGTGCCGCTGGATCAGATTGAAGACAATGTCAAGCGTCAAATCGAGGTGTGTCACGGAGCGCCGTTTTATGTGCTCGGCCCGGTCGTGTGCGATATCGCCCCGGGCTACGATCACATCACCAGCGCGATCGGGGCGACGCTCGCGGCGTATCACGGAGCCGCGATGCTCTGTTATGTAACGCCGAAAGAACATCTCGGCTTACCGAATCGGGAAGACGTCCGGCAGGGCGTCATAGCGTACAAAATCGCGGCGCACGCGGCGGATGTCGCCCGCAAACGGCCCGGGGCGAGGGACCGTGACGACGCCATGGCCCGAGCGCGGTTTCGTTTCGATTGGGATGAACAGTTCCGCCTCGCGCTCGATCCGGACCGGGCCCGGGAATACTATGAAGATTCGCGAAAAAACGCCCCGAAACCGGAAGGACTGGACGAGTGCGACACGAATTATTGCACGATGTGCGGTCCGAAATTCTGCGCGATGCGAACGACCGCCGACTTGAAACGGCTGCGGGAAGAGTGATGCCATGTCCGTCGTTCCGTTGATCGATTCCCACGTCCATCTGCAAGACCCGGCGCTGCGGGACGATTTGGACGATCTTTTGGCCCGGGCCAGGGAATTCGGGATCGAAAGATTCTTGTGCAACGGGACTTCCCCGGACGATTGGGACGCGGTACGGGAACTTGCGGCCCGACACGAGGAAATCGTACCGTTTTACGGCGTGCATCCGTGGTATGCCGCCGCGACACCGCCGGATTGGGAAGAGCGGTTGGCCGAACGGCTTGACGCCGAAAATTTCCAGGGCGGAATCGGCGAAATCGGTTTGGACCGTTTGCGGGACCGGGACTCGTTCGAAATTCAGAAGCGTGTGTTTCAAGCGCAGCTTCGCTTGGCCAAAGCCCGCGCACTTCCCGTTGCGATTCATTCGGTCCGCTCGCTCGATGATGTCGCGGCGATCCTTCGCGAAGAGGGCCCCTTTCCGGCGATTCTGCTTCATTCGTTTTCCGGGTCGAGAGAACAGATTGGAATTCTGGAGAAACACGGTTGTTATTTTTCATTTTCCGCAACGATATTAAAAACGATCAACCACAGAATTCGCGAAGCGGTTCTCACGGTTCCGTTGGACCGAATCCTCGTGGAAAGTGACGCCCCGGCCCTGTCTCCGGAACCCGGTCGGAGGAACGAGCCGGCGGTTTTGCCCCGAATCCTCGCGGAACTGGCCGCTTTGCGAAATCTGCCGGAAGTACGATTGCGAGAAATTCTGTTCGAAAACGCGCGACGGTTTTTGTCGATGTAAAACTTTCACCGGAAATTGGTGAGCGGGTTTTGTCATTCTGAACGCAGTGTACTCACGGAGTGAAGAATCTGGTGGATCCGACCAACACATGTTGCAAAACAGGCACCGCTTGAAACCAGATGCTTCGGAGTACCTCAGCATGACATGGCTCGGCACGTTATTCATAAACTTGCCGCTTATTTTCTGACGGGAGCCAAAGGGAGAGTCCCGGGTTAAGGAAAATTCAGCGACGTTTGGTGCAAATTGATCGGGAAAGACGTATAATGGTTCCCGTTGAACTTTGACTTTTTCTCTCGATCAACCCATTTGACACCATGAAAATGAACAGACGTCGCTTTTTGGCCGGGACCGCTTTGGGGACCGGGGTTGCCGCTTTGAGTTCCACGGTCGCTTTCGCTCAGGAAGGCCCCAAGGATATCGCCGGATTCGATCAAACGCAAACGGACATCGACCAGTCGTCCGTTTGGAAACCGATCAGCGATCGGAAAATCCGGATGGGACTGGTCGGATACGGCTTGTGTCAATTCTCCGCCGAGTTCGGGCTGCAAAACCATCCGAACGTCGAAGTCGTCGGCGTCAGCGATCTGATTCCGGAGCGCTGTGAAGCGTTATCGAAACGGGTCAACTGCCCGAAAAAATTCGAATCGCTCGAAAAGATGATCCTCGATGATACCATCGAAGCGATTTACGTCGCAACGGACGCTCCGGCGCATGCCCGGCACTGCATCGAAGCGATGAAACGCGGCAAACACGTCGCGTCGGCGGTTCCGGCCGTGTTCGGAAATTTGGAAGAAGCGGACGAACTGCTGGAAACCGTGAAAAAGACGGGACTCGTTTACATGCTCTTCGAAACCTCCGCTTATCACGACGATGTGTATGCCTGCCGAGAAATCTACAACGCCGGTGGTTTCGGGAAAATGATTTATACGGAAGGGGAGTATTTCCATTTCTCCGTGGAGCAGTTGGATTCCTACAAAGGCTGGAGAATCGGATTACCGCCGCAGTATTATCCGACGCATTCCAACGCGTATTACATTAACGTAACCGGCGGGAGTTTCACGGAAGTTTCCTGCATGGGACATGTCAGTCAAACGGAACGCTACCGACCGGAAAACAACGTCTACCGGAATCCGTTCGGCTCGGAAATCGCGCTCTTCCGAACCAGCGAAGGGGGAATGGCCCGAATGGCCGTCTGCTGGGACACTCCCGAGATGCACGGCGAACAAGGCCGTAATTCCGGCGAAAAGGGGTCGTTCTGGCACGGAAGTTTCGTCCCGGCCGCTCCAGACGCCGCGGAATTGATCAAGAAGCTGAACCTGAAAAAACCGGCTCTTCCACCGGGCGTCGAAGCCGGCGGACACGGAGGGTCGCACGGATATCTGGGCAACGAGTTCGTCGAAGCGATCCTTCAAAATCGCAAGCCGCTCGTTCACGTCGGCTCCGCTTTGAATCTGACCGTTTCCGGAATCGTCGCCCACCGCTCCGCACTCAAAGGAGGTGAATTGATGAAGATTCCGCAGTATGTGTTTTAAGGCCGTTTGAAAATGAAACACCGTAAAATATGGCGTTTGTCATGCTGAGTGAAACGAAGCATCTGGTTTCAAAGCCAGCTCGCTTGGATTTTTCGAGAACGTGAAAGAAATGAAGCCAGATTCTTCGCAAGCTCAGAATGACATTGAGGCTGCGTTTTTCACGGAACATTTCCAAACAATCACTTAAATCAACTCCGTCAAATCCTCGCAGATAAAGTCGGGCTCGGACGCCAGGAGTTCCCGACCGTCGCCGTAACCGTACAGGACGGCGACGGTCGGAATCCCGGTGGCGCGACCGGACTGGATATCGCCCGTGGAATCACCGAAGAAAATCGTATGAGTTGCGGGAGCGTCCGCTTCCTCAAGGATCGTTTCGAGCATTCGCTCCTTGTTCCACGTTTCTCCGCCGCTGTCGCAACTGTAAACCGACTGAAAAAACGGCAAAACGCCTTTCTTTTCCAAGAGTCTTCGGGTCGGCGCTTCCCGCTTGAGGGTCGCAACCGCCAGCGGAATCTCCGCGTCCTGGAGCCGGTGCAGCAATTCCAACGCCCCCGGATAAAGCGGCGAAGTCGGAAAATCGCATTCCGTGTAGATTCGCCGGAACGTCGCGGAAATACGCTCGATCATGTCCGGCTCGACTTCTTCTCCGACGGCGCTGCGAATCATCTCTTGCAGCGGCGGACCGATTTTCAGACGGCTCGCATCGGTAATTTCGAGCCCACATTTCCGGACCGCATCGTGAAACGACGCATAGATATCCTCTTCCGTATCGCAAAGAGTTCCGTCCAAATCGAAAACGACGCAACGACTTTGCAGCAGTCGCTCGGTGTCAAGTTTCTTGATCGTCATTGGGCTGTGGGTGCGGGAAAATGGTGTCTCTCGACTTCATCTCGAATTCGTTTAAACTGGGAATTATACTACAAAACGGAATTATCTGAATGGAGTGTTTCCCCAAGGCCGATCCGTCTTCCACTTTTCACACTTTTCTCACTTGTTTTTTTTCGCAACCTGTCAAATCGGCTCGGAAAAACCGTTGAAAACGGAGATACTTCGGGAATTCCCCTCGCTTCGTTTTTCGTTTTCCCGGCCCGGTTTTTTGACGTTCAAAAGTACGGAACAGACCGACGATCCGCTCGCTTGGGTCGATCACATCCGAAATCATTCGATATTCGCACGGTTTATCGGCGTTTCCCTGGATCGGATTGCTTCCGATTCCCCCGTCGCGCTGATCGAAAAACTGGAAACATTCGAGCGCCCGCAAACGTGTCGCCGCGTACATTTTTGGACCCGGGACAAACGACCCGTCGGCGAAAAAGGGTTCGAGCCGTTTTACGCCGACACGGACCGAATTATCGGCCGGCGGATCGGCGACGCGCTGTCCCTGCCCGCCGGGACGGCTTTGCCCGGGGAAATCGTGCTCGATTGTCTCCAAATCGATTCCGATTCGTACTGGATCGGGTATCACCGCTGCGACGATCCGCGAAGCCGGTTTCCCGGCGGGTTGATACCGCTTGTTCCGCCGACCGACATGGTGTCGCGGGCCTGGTTGAAATTCGAGGAAGCGATCCGTTGGTCCGGTTTCCCGATCGGCTGCGGGACCCGCTGCGTCGACATCGGCAGCTCTCCCGGCGGAGCGTCGCAGGTTCTCTTGACCCGGGGCGCGGAAGTGCTCGGCGTCGATCCGGCGGAAATGGATCCGCGCATCTTGAAATTCCCGAACTTTACACACCTTCGCGGACGGATCGGGCAGCTTCGGCGGTCGCTTTTCCGTAAGGTTCGCTACGCGGTCGCCGACATGAACGTCGCGCCGAATTTCACGCTCGACGTGCTTGATGATTTGGTATCACGCAAGGATATCGAGATTCGCGGACTGCTGTTCACGCTGAAATTGTTCCAGATCGAACTGGCCGATTCCCTTCCCGAATATGTCGCGCGGATCCGAAGTTGGGGCTACGACGATGTACGAATTCGACAACTGCAATTCAACCGGCAAGAAATCACGGTCGCCGCTCGCAAAAGTCGTTAAGGATGACGAGCGAGATCACCGGCGTTGGCGGTGAACAGCGAAACGAACACGTCCGGATCGATCGTTTCCGCGTGGGTGCGCACGGACCCGTCGCCGTAGAGGAAAACGGCGAAACCGTTGTGAAAGCTGAAGATTTCGTTTTTATTGTTACAGTTGAACATCTGCGTTCCGGATCCGCACAGATCGTGAACCCAAATTTCGGCGCGGGCGTCGGCCCATTGCGCTCCTTCGATCGGTTCTTTCGGCGTCACGTTCGGATTCCCGAGCCGGCCGCGATACTCGTATTTGTGAGGGCGTCCGCCGCATTCGAACAGCATCATCGAATTCGACAAACCGTCGCGGACCGATTCCGGCGTCACGAGTCCGTCCCAATTCGCCCGCAACATGCTCCGCAGGTCGGACCGCTTCGTAATCGCCTTGGCGTCGACCAATCTTTTGCTGACACCGGGCCCGATCTGTTCGCAACTGGTGTAATCGGAAACGAAATACTCGACGATCGTTTCGTTGGACGTGCTGTACCGGCAATGTCGCGTCGACGGAGCGTCGGGACAGATCAGGATCGGAATCCGCGTTTGCCGGGCTTCTTTGTTTTTCGTGTTCTGCCAGTTGACTTTGAAATCGTATTTCTCGTACACATGCTGCATCTCCATGTACGGCAGGAGAAACGCGATGAGATTGTGTTTGATTTCGTGATTCGGATTCGTGTAGACGTATTCGACTTTCGAGGGAGGAAAGACGCCGTGATTACTCACGTAGTGGTGGATCGCCAAACCGATTTGCCGCATATGGCTCGTACACACCATCCGCCGCGCCGCCGACCGGGCCGCATGAACCGCCGGAAGAAGCATCGCGATCAGAATCGCAAGAATCGCGATGATCACGAGAAGTTCGACGAGAGAAAATCCGTTTCGCTTTTTCATGGACTCGAATGGGTAAGTTTTTTCCGAAGTATTGGACTTTAGCCGGAAAATAAACAGCAATCTTATGATTAATGTGGTAGTGTCATTCTGAGGTACTCCGAAGAATCTGGTTTCAACCCCCTGCTCGCTTGGACATTGCGTGTCGGAAGGATACACCAGATTCTTCACTTCGTTCAGAATGACACAATTGACTCGCAATTTTTGACAACAGACTTATTCCAATATACACGACCCGGAAAAAATTTCGAGCGTAAAAAATGATTTTGGAATATTTTCAACAAAAAAACTCGAAGCCACTTGACGCAAAAAAAAAAAAACTGGCTAGAATACTGGGTGGTTCGTGTCGAAAAACGTTTCCACGTTTTCCATTTTCAAAATTCCGTTTTTTCAAGGAGAACAAAACATGGACCGAAAAATCACAAGACGTATCGCTCTGGGCACGATCCTCGGCGGTTTGGCGGCGGGACCGTTCGTGATTCGGGCTTTAAGGCAAAACGGAGAACCGATTTTGGAAACGGAATTGCCGCAGGCGGCACCGATACCTTTCCCGAGTACGGTCCGCGAGCGGTATTTCAACGAATGGAAATCTTTGTGCGATCAAATGGCGGTTCATCCGGTTCCGATCCCAGACGCACCGAAAACGATCCAGTTGAAATTGGACCTCTCCCAGCCGCAAAAGATGAGATTCCAGGACGTCTCCATGACGATCAGGGGGGCCGTTTCGTCTTTGGAAGAGTGTTCGCCCGAAAATTTACTCCGTTACACCTATACCGAGGGAACGATCGATATTCCGGGAAGCCCGAAAAACATTCTGACTCTTTGCGCGGAAAAACGGGAGGAGCGGTATATTTTAATCGACAAGGAGGCCAGTGAAAAACTCGGCGTCACGTTCGAGGAAAAGAAAACGAAAGAGGGAATTAAAACTCGCGTGACGTCGCCTCACACGCCCGATTCTTACAACCGGGATCATCCCGCCGGAATTGTCGAAAAAATCGTCGTTACACCGATGGACGTTGGATGCGTTTCGTTTAAACCGGAAAACGATTCACTTTACCGTACTAATGAAAAGGGTGAATTTTTAACACGAGAAAGCCACAAAGTATCGTCATTAATTGAGAGTTTTTTCACAGGCTCTGTCTTCCTTGATCTCTGCTATCCTTTTCCTACAGAGCCGTTGAATAACGGGTCGTGTTTTGAGATACCGATAGAAAGAGTATTTTCCAGAAAAGATATTCCCAACAGAGGGCAAGTGAAAACAATTCAACAGATCGAGCAATTTATGGCGGCAAAAATCATCGCGGAACTGTCGTTGGATTGCGATGAGTATCAAGACTATATTCGGAAGCAATATCATTTATTGATTGAAAAATACAAGACGATATACAACGAAGATCAAAAGGCAAGCCTGAAAAAAAATCGGGATCGTTATATCAGGAGTATCGCTAAAGATAAACAATCCTTTTTCACAAAGCTGGTACGGCATGTCGATTTGGCAACAGGATTAACGATACATCATGAAACGATCTACCGTGCAGCACAAATAGATCCAAATACAAATACAGATATTTCGATATTTCGTATCGTCTAAGCGGCGTTTTTTATCATTCATAACGACGGCATCAATCAGATTATCCGTTTAAACCAATGACCGAAGATATAAACATCACAAAACAATCGGGTGCGGATCATGCGTTTTCTACAGATTATATTGACGGGGATAAAGGAAAGAGAAAAGAGGCTCAGCCATTGAGTGCGTCTCCTCCTTTCAATTGCCCAAAGTGTACTTGTGGTTGCGAGTGTAACTGCGAATGCTACTCCGAGACGGAAGTGTTATCCTCATGTATGATTGCTTGTTATCCGATTAAATGTAATTGCGGAGGGGATCACATGCTGTCTGGAGGGTCGCAAAACGTGGAAAATGACAACACCAGCGGTGATAATTACGACAAATATTCCGATGCTCAAGATCTCCTTAAATCTGGAAGCAGCTTAATAAGTAGCGGCGTTTCTTTGGTAGGTCAAGTCCATAGTGCGTCAAACTCAACGACCGGACCGCCCATGTGGTGAGTTTCGATTAGGCGCCATGGGTTATACTTTCATAACTGAAATAACATGCTGCTGACTAAATTTTCGAGCGAAAAAGCGAATCTGTATATCCACGATGTCCAGTCCAACGAAATACTACAAGTCAGCCCGGCTTTGTTTTCGGCTGTTAAACAATATGGAATAACCGATACGGAAAGTTCCGCGGATTTCTCTGGCAATTGTGATGAGGTCGCTGATGATGTCTTGTTGACAGTAGAACGACTTCGAAAGCAAAATATTCTTTTGCCGCATTATCCGCAGAAGTCGGCACCGGTCATTGGTGTCAGTCTCCACGATCAATCGTATACACTGAATGAATTTTTATCGTCACATTCACGGATGCTGACGTTGGAATTGACGCATCGATGTAATCTCGACTGCACCTATTGCTGTTTCGGAAAACATTATTCCCGGTATCGCCATCACGACGCCAAAGCCATGTCGCGAGAAATCGCCGAACAGGCGATTCGTTATCATTTGGATATGTCGAATTCCGGTCGCACCGTGACGTTTTACGGCGGAGAACCGCTTTTGGAATTCGATCTATTGCAGCATTGCGTTGCCTATGCGGAGCGTTATTCACGGGAAACAGGCCGGGAAATGCCGCGTTTTTCCCTGACGACGAACGGTACTCTGTTAACGGATGAGATCCTCCATTTTTTCGTCGAACACGATTTCAGCGTTTTGATCAGTTTGGACGGAGACAAGGAATCCCATGATCGTTTTCGCGTCTTCAAAGGGAGCGGTCGAGGGACATTCGACGTCGTCGAAAAGAACATGCTCCGGTTCATCGAACTGTATCCGGAATATCATAAGCGGGGCATTTCGCTCACGCTGAACACGTGCAGTGATTTTGAGCGGTCCAACGAAATTTTGAAGAAATTCGTCAAGCAATATGCCGTCACGATCGTCAATTTCGTCAATCCTGCCGTGACACCGGTACACAATTGCTCCGAAGAAAAATGCGGAAATACGGGGTGTGTCAAATCTTTGGATCCCGCCGAAGAAAACGGACTTCCGGATTTCCTTCGTTGGACGCCGGAAAGGTACGGTAAATATCAAGACTGCATGGTGCGGTTTTATGCGTTGCTCATGAAATCGCCGGATGAAGCAAGGAAAGAGTGGCCGTTGTTTTATCGACAGTTTCACGGTCGATTCCGGAACGTCCATAAAAGAACTCTTTTCAACTCCCCGATTCCCCGTGTCGCATGCGGCTGTATTCCCGGCGCGGTTCGTTTGTATTGCAGCACGAAGGGGGATTATTTTCCCTGCGAAAAAGTGGAAACTTCCGAATCGCTCAAAATCGGCAACGTTAATATCGGGATCGACGCTTCCAGAGTCGAAAGAATGATTCAATACATGTCCGAAACGACGGACTGCAATAATTGCGCGGGAAAACATATCTGTAGCATCTGCCCAAGCCAGATCACGGAGTCTTCTCCGGGCGAAATCCGCGATTCTTTGATTCGTGAAACGTGCCAGAAACATCTTGAAAGGCAACCTCAATTGCTTCAGGAATATGTTTCTCTTATGGAAATTAACCCCTCCGTTTTCGACCAAGGCTCTAAACCGGACACCGAACAGAAAGATTGGCTTTCCGAGGTCGGCTTTCTCGTCGAAGCTCACCACACGTGTCGAAATCCGGATTGCCCGAGACATAATAAACCCGTTTCGGAGAAGCTTTCGGCAGACACTCTTGCTGCTCGCGATTCCGTCCTTGCCCCATCAAGGGAATAAGATGTCCTCCGTTAAATGCCTTATTCGTACGTCAGTGGAAAGAAAACCGTTGGAAATCGAGAGCAAAGAGTCGTACGAAAAATTGCAAGAAATCCACGGTACATTCCCGTTTAGCCCGCACAGCGCAGCTGTCGGGGCCACGAAAAGTTACCCCAAAGCGACGTCCAGCACCATCATCGTCGCGAAGCCGATCATTGCGCCGAGGGTTCCGGCGTCGGAATGGCGGACTTCCCGGGAGGTCGGAATCAATTCTTCGACGACGACGTAAATCATCGCTCCGGCGGCAAAGGCGAGCGCGTACGGGAGCAGGAAGTAAATTTGCGTCACGACGAAAGCGCCGATCACCGCGGCAATCGGCTCCACGAGGCCGGACCATTGTCCGAGCATGAAACAGCGCCAACGGGGTAAACCTTCGCGAAGCAATGGAACGGAAACCGCGGCGCCTTCCGGGATGTTTTGAATTCCGATCCCAATGGCCAATACAATCGCGCCGGCCAACGACGCCGTTTCGAAGCCCGCCCCGATCGCTCCGAAAGCGACGCCGACCGCGAGTCCTTCCGGAATATTGTGCAGCGTGATCGCAAGAACCAGGAGCACGCTCCGCCGCCAGCTCGTGTGAATTCCTTCGGCGTCCTTGACGTCCAAGCCGGGATGAAGGTGCGGAAGAATCTTGTCGACGCACCACAAAAACGCGCCGCCGCCGAGAAAACCGATCAGAGGCGGAACCCATTTCCAGCGGTCGGAAAGCTGTTCGGCGCTCATGTCGATGCTCGGCGCCAAAAGCGACCAGAAACTCGCCGCGATCATGACCCCGGCCGCGAAGCCGAGCATGGAATCGAGCGTTCGCTTATTGAACTCCTTGAAAAAGAAAACGACCGCCGACCCGAGAACCGTCGCTCCCCAAGTACATAAACCGGCAATGAGTGCGTAAACAACGAGATAATCCATGGCAAAGTCCGTTTGGAGCGTGGCATCCCACCCGCATTATTGGAATGTAACACGAAATTTTCTTACGGCAATACAGGATTCTTGTATTTTCCGTTTCGGAACATTAAACTGCACTGTGGGCCAGGATCTTTTTCGATGTCGACTTTTTTCCTCACAAACGCGGGGCAAGCCCCGCCGCTAACGGGTTACTCAATGCCATGAAATCATTACTTTCGTTATTGTTCGGCGGAAACATCCCGGAAAACCGACCCACCGTTCCGACGCGGCGTCGTTTGCGGCTCGAACCGCTGGAGGAGCGCGATCTGCTCGCGGTTACCATCGCCGAATTCGCGTCGATCCGTGAAATGTATCCGGATTTGTATCTTTCGGAAAAAATGTCGGACTACAATGTGATTGAAATCACCGCGGAAGAGCTGTCCGACGCAAATCTCCGCGCCGCAATCAGCGAAGCGGGCTCGACGGTAAAAAACGATCTGATTGTTGCGAGAACGACGGAAACGCAAAACCGAATCACGTTGGAAGGGAAAAATTTGAATATCTACATTCCTTACAAAACGCGTGGAGATATCGCAATTGTCAGCTTGGGTGAAGCTCCCTTGACGATCTCGGGAAACCATATTTCCGGTGTCATAAATGTTGGCTCGGGAAACGTCGCTCTGGGCGGTTTGGTTCTTACGGAAGGAAAACAATACGACGGAGGCGGACTTCGATTCGTCCCGATTGATGCGGGTACTTTGCTGATGACGCGTTGTATCGTTTCGAATAACCAATCCACAAACGGCCGTGGAGGCGGTTTGCACCTTGATTCGTATGCATCGAACCTGCCCTGCCGGGCTGAAATATCGTATACCGTTGTTTCCGGAAACACCTCCGCACAGAGTGGAGGCGGTATCTACAGCGGCTGTAGCGTGTTTGGTTTGTGGGAAAGTGAAGTGCGCGACAATACCGTTGAGAAGTTTTATGGAGGCGGAATCGAACACTCCAACGGTCAATTCATTTTGACCAATACAAAAATTTTAAATAACACGGCCGCCTACGGAGGTGGTGGAATCCACTCCAACGCTGAAATGTCCGCTTTTTTCTGTGAAATCCGTGACAACAGGTCTAACGGTCCTGGCGCGGGAATCTACCAGAGTCAAGTGGAGACTTCGGAAATCGTCCGGTGTGAAATCACGGGAAATACTTCGGAAGGTTCAATCGGTGGAGGAATTTATGTCTATGATGCCAACTTGAATTTTCGAAATTCCACCGTGTCGGGCAATCACGCTCAATCCGGCGGAGGAATTGCTGTTTCCAGAGGAAATCTTGATGTTTATACTTCGCGGATTGTCGACAATTTTGCACAAAATGAGGGAGGAGGGATTCATTTTTCGCAATCGACACAAAATTCGTTGAAGATCACCAATTCACTCGTTGCGCTCAATCAGGCAGAAACCGGCGGCGGGATGTACCTGGATTCCGGCTCAATGAAGCTCGTCAATGCGACGATCGCCCATAACACCGCCCGGGCAAAGGGAGGGGGAATCGCGAAAATCTTCGGCGGTACGTACCTGAACACCATTCTTGCCGGAAATTTGGCGCCAGACTCGCCGGACTTGGGTGAGATTTCCGGAACCGGTGAAGTCATCTTAATCACATCGTATTCGCTTGTGGGCAATTCGGAACGGCTTTCCGTGTTTGATGGCGCCAACGGCTGCTTTATCGGTGACGCCACCAATCCCATTGACGCGAAATTCAGCGACCCCGCTAACGGTGATTTCCGTTTGCAGTGGGACAGTTTCGCCGTTGACACCGGCGCTGATTGGTTTGCCGTGGATTCGTCCGGCAACCGATTGACGGTTGATTTGAATCAAGATTCCCGCGTCCAAGGAATCGCCGTCAACATGGGCGCTTACGAAACGACGGTCAAGGTTCTCGCGGAAAACAGCTGGATCGGTCCCGTCGGAGGGGAGTGGATGACGCCGGTGAATTGGAGCGGGGGACACGTTCCAAACGAAGACGAAATCGCAAACATCCCTGCGGGGAAAACCGTACGGGTTACCGTGCCGAGAGACTCGTACCAAATCCCTCTCGCGGCAGGAGAAATTCGCTGCTCGGGAAATCTCGAAATCTACGGGCAGGGCAATCCCGATGGCGCCGTCGTCCTATTTCAGGGATACACCGACATCAAGGGATCTCTTTTTCTGGCGAATATGACGAATTTGAGATTTCAAGCCGGCGGTGATATTTCCGGTTCAATTACCAACGAGGGGAGAAATACAATTTATGTTTACGACGAAAGTGTCACAATCTCCGGCATGTCAACGATGAACGAGCTCTCGCTCTACGCCGAAGCGGACCTGTTTTTGCCGGACATTCAAACCGTGACCGTCGGTGGATACTCTCAATTCCGTGTCGAGCAAGGGGCTACCATTTATTTTCCAAAATTGGAAAACATCGTTTCCGCAAGCGATGGTGCCCTTGATCTGCGAATTTTGGGAGGAAAAATTTACGTTCCTTCGATCAAGGATGTTTCCAATATCAACGCAACAGTTCATAATTCCGTATGGGATATCTCCAGTTTAACGAAAACGACCGCAACCAATTTCAGTGTCTCGACCTGGTCTTCATCGCGAGTGATCGGATTGGAAAAAATCACAAAATTGATCGGGGGAAGGATTTACCTGACCGGCTCGGGAGCGGAATCGCAAACAGCCCCGTTTTCCAATCTCGTTTCAGTGGAAGATACGGAAATCAGTATCTACAAATTGAATGTCGTTTTTCCGGCTCTCACGACTTACGTCTCCAAAGCGCAAAATTTTTCTCCGTTCAACGGCCCCAACACGATTTATTGCGAAAACGGATACGTTTCATTTCCCGTCCTAAAAGAAATAACCGTCAATAATACGGCAAACCTCTCGATATACTGTACAGGGTATATTTACTCTGGGGACCCTATCGTGTCAACCAATATCTCTCTCCCGGTTTTGGAAACGGCTGGGCCGGGGGCTGTCATTCTTGAAGCGATCACGGGATATGCCTCAATCGATGCACCTCAATACACCCCCAAGACCAACGATACGGTAACGGAATCCCAAAATGCCAAAATCAACGTGAAGCTGCTGGATATTCCAAATGTTGCTTTCTCTCAAACCGTTGTCGCGGGCGAATCATTGATCGTGGCGA
Organism: Thermoguttaceae bacterium; assembly: GCA_031549565.1. Classification (GTDB taxonomy): domain Bacteria; phylum Planctomycetota; class Planctomycetia; order Pirellulales; family Thermoguttaceae; genus JAVBSX01. The sequence goes on along the minus strand of JAVBPO010000119.1, from coordinate 6,567 downwards.
CGACGATACGAAATCTTTCCGGGATTGACACCAGGCGTCCATTGACGATTCGCTATTATCTGTCCGACGACGGTGAAATTGGAAACGACGTGATCGTCTTTGAAAAAAATATCACGCAAAAAATCGTATCGCGATCCGACTGGCCCGTTTCCGATTCGATCCCGCTCTCTGAAAACTTGAAAGGCGAATACCGGCTTGTCGTCGAGCTCGTCGGTGAAAATGAAGTTCGGGTGATCTCAACACCGTTCTCCGTCAAATCACCGCCGCTCAAAATCTCCATTGACCCTCAATCACTGCCGGAAGGTGTGGAAAATGGTACCGCGATCGCGGTCCGTCGAGTCGGTGATTTGGATTTGCCGCTGGAGCTGACGGTTTCCGTCGACGATCCCACCAAACTCACGGTTCCGGCGACCGTTGTGATTCCGGCCGGGGAGGGTTCCGTAACGTTCTACGGTTCCACGCTTCTGGATTACGTCAAGGACGGCGACAAGGTCGTGACGATTACGGTCTCCGCTGAAGGATTCGAAGACGTTTCCGCGACGATCACGGTGCTCGACGTGCCGCCCGCGAAACTTGAAATCGAAACCGTCGTTGTGACGCCGGAAAGCGTTTATCCGGGCGGAACGGTCGAGGTGGCATGGGCGGTTCGGAATCAGGGGGATTTGCCGACCCGAACGAATTGGATCAGCCGTATTTATCTCTCCATCGACGGAATACTGGATGAAAACGACATCCTGTTGAAAACCTTCGAACATGACGCCGTGCTGGAACCGGGCGAAATTCTCGATCTTGTGAAATCGGTCGCGATTCCCAAAATCACGCAGCGAACGTATCGTATTCTCGTCGAAACCGTGTACGAAGACGAATCGTTCGTCCTCGCGTCGGAGCCGATCACCGTTTTGAAGCCCGCACTGACGATCACGGCCGAACCGATTCACGTCGAAGAAGGAATCGAAGGGGGCGTGACGTTCACCGTGACACGAACCGGCGATCTGTCCGAAGAGCTCGTCTTGACGGTCGTTTCGAATAACACCGGTGAGCTGACCGTTCCCGGAGCGGTTTTGATCCCGGTCGGTGAAAATTCAATTTCTTTTACCGGCAATACAATCCAGGATTTTTTCAAGGACGGCGATAAAGTCGTTCGAATCACGGTTTCCGCCGAAGGTTTCGATTCGGTCGAAACGTCGATCACCGTTCTCGATGTTCCCCCCGCCGAACTTGTCGTCAGCGTGCCCGTCGTCGCGCCGACGACTGTTTATCAGAACGGCACGATCGATGTTTCCTGGACGTTGACCAATTCCGGTGGTTTATCGAACCATCTCCCCTGGCGCGAGCGGGTCTACATTTCTTACGACGACAAGATCGGTGACGACGTCCCGAAATACACCGAAGACATCGACGGTATCATCATCGATCCTTCGCAGTCGCTCGACCGTCAGGCAAGTATTACCGCCCCTAACGGGTTTGCCGGCTTGATCTGGATCGTCGTCGAAACGACTTATAACGGCGTCAAAAGCTCGAAAATCTCCGAGCCCGTCTCGGTCGAGCAACGCCCTTCGGTCAAACCGACCGCCGTGATCGACGACGCCGGCCGGTTAAGCGTGAAGCAAGACAGTACGAGAACACTTTCGGCAACCGGTTGCGTCGACCCGGTCGGGCGTGGTTTGATTTATCTTTGGGATCTGGACGGCAGCGGCGTGTATCAGGAATCGACGTCCGATTCCATTCGATTTTCGGCAGAACATCTGCACGGATCGCAAACGGTCCGCCTCAAAGTTCGTGACGCCGATGGAAACGAAAGCGAAGTCGCCGAAACTCTCATCACGATCGAGCATGTTTCACCGACCTACGATATTGAACATCAGGGCATCAAAAACTTCGTGTCCGGTCAACTTTTTCATTGGACGCTCACGGCTTCCAGCTCCTCGTGGGATCCGATTATGCAATGGGTCGTTCACTGGGGGGACGACAGTGATGATACCGTATTCCTCGGCGGTCCGATCTTCCGGATTTACGCGGACCATCTTTACCGAACATCGGGCGACTTTGAGATCACGGTGACAACGACCGCGTTGGACGGCTTCGAAGCGACCGGAAGGTTTCCTTGTTCGATTCCGGAGATCCTCAATCCTTTGCCGGAAACTCCCGACTCAAATGTGGCGTTTATCGACAACGTGTCGATATGGTTCGTCGATTTCCCTGCAACGTACGAGCCGCTTGTCGTACATGATGAAACGATGCGACAGAGGCAGATGCTGGACTTGGATGATTCGCAAGAGGTTTTGGGACAACGCAACGATGTTCGTCTTTTGGACGCGATTTGGAGCGATCCGGACGCGCTTGAAGAAATCGATTTTTGTCTTTTCACGAATCGCGAAACGAAGATGGACGCGAATGCTTTTCCGTGGGAAGATGGGTTGGAAATTCAACTCGTTTAAGCATCCATAAAAAAAGTGTTTCGACTCGTCGCAAGAGCGAATCGAAACACTCATTGGTCAATCATACGACGAAAGCGCCGTATCGGTTAAGAAACTCTTTCGAGCTTAGCAAGTCGAGCAAGCGCCCTTCTTGCAAGCTTTTTTCGTCGCGGTCTTTGCGGCTTTTTTGACGACTTTCTTGGTCGTTTTCTTCGCGGCTTTTTTGGGAGCAGCGGTCTTGGCGACCTTCGCAACCTTCTTGACCGTCTTCTTCGCGGCTTTCTTAGCGACCTTCTTAACAGCGGCCTTCTTCGCTCCCTTTTTAGGCATTCAACCATCTCCTATGAGTGAGGTGAGTGAAAAGTCTCCCGTGGTCCGAAACCCTGTCGGAGAGCAACGCGATGAAAATGAATATGGTGTTATTCCCTTTCACGGTTTCTGTCCGCCGCGGTTTCCGTGCACTCGAGTCTTTTCAAAACTTGGGGGCGCTGATTCAACATAGAAGCAACGATCCTGTCCCCGTGTAAAAAACTTTTATCCCATCAAAACAACATTACCGTTTCATCGAATCAGGCAACTTGTTTTGCTCGGGTCGAGCGGAATGCAACATGTCGCTTTTTCATTTTCGATCTTTCAACAACCTCTGGAGTCACGCTCGTTCCTCGAAAGATCGACAAGTTCATTTGCATTGATAAACAGATTACACGATTTTAAAAAAGCATCAATAGTAATTTGCACTTTTTTTGAAATTTTTTCAAAAATATTTTGTGAATAGGCTGTAGGCTGTAGGGCTTTCGTTGAAATATCATTCGGTATGAAATCCTTTGTCGTTCGTATCGACACACCTACAGCCTATAGCCTGTGGTCTACAGCCTCACATCACCATCGATAAAACAACATCTGATACGACTGATACGCGAGGTATCCGAACAGGAGCGGAATGAACGGAATACCCTGCATTTCCCGGACGTTGACCCATTGAACGAAGCCGAGAACGGCGATGGCACCACCGGTAAAAACCGAAAGCCAAAGCGAATTGGCGATGCCGCTGCGTCGATCGAAAGCCAAAAGAATTTCCCTCGCGACTTGACCGCCGTCCAACGGATAAAGCGGAAGAAGATTCATCAGTCCCCAAAAGATCGAGATGTAAAGAATGTTATCCAATACGCTATACACGAAAACCATCAAGCGAACCGGTATGGGAAAAGGAAGCGATTGAAAAGCGCCGACGAATGTCTTGTCGTCGATACCAAGGAAAGGAAAGTGAATCAGATTGCCGAAGGAAATCGTTTGAACGTCGACTTTGATTTGACAAAGCGTCAAGCCGAGAACGACCACGCCGGCCAATGCGAATCCGGCAAACGGTCCGGCCAGCGTATAACCGATCGTGCCCCATGTGCCGGGAGTACGTTTGCGATAATAAGGATCATGACAAGCGAGTCCGCCCATTCCGTACAGGACGATCCACGTGTGCGCTCCGTAGTACCGGGCGAGCGGTAAAGCGTGTCCCATTTCATGAACGAGGATCGAAATAAAAACCGCGACAAGCCAGCCGCAGAGCATGAGAAGCCAAATCGACATGTCACCGATTTGCGATCCCATCCCAAGTAGGAGGGCGATAAGCCAGAAAAACGGATGAATCCGAACCGGCAAGCCGAAGAGCGTGAAACGAATGTCGTATTCCGAACGAGGAGGTTCACCGAACATGGTTGATTGGGAAAGGCTGTAGGCTATAGACTGTAGGCTATAGCCACGTGTGAGATTTTTTACTGATCTCTATTTGGTACTCGCACAGAATTGGCAACGAAATCCTATAGCCTACAGTCTACAGCCTATAGCCTCAGTCATCAAAACCGAATGTGTTCCCACGGCAGTTCCGCGTCGTCGGGGTAAGTCGTGTGAACGATTTGCTCCACGTCGATTCCGGATTCGGCAATCGCGGCGTCCCAGAGTTCGCTTTGAAAATGTTCGGACCACGAATCGAGCCGTGCCCCTTTTCGCCAAACGGTTTCGATCACGTTCGCGACCCGACGATCGCCGCGACTGAGCAACCCTTCGAGCAAACTCAGCGAAAGTTCGTGATACTTCACATTGAACGAACGATCCTTGTTGATGTATTTGAGCCGTTTATGCGCTTCACGAAAATAGTCGCGACTCATCATGCCGACGCGTTCGAAAGGCGTATGCGGTTTCGGAACGAAGTTCGACACGTTCGCGACCACGATCGGAAAACGACCGCTCACTTTTTTCCCGAGGTACGCGATTTCCTTCGACAGATCCGTGATTCCATCGAGATCGTCGTCGGTTTCTTCGGGCAGGCCGCACATGAAATACATTTTGACACGCTGAAATCCGTTTTCAAACGCGCTTTGACACCCGGCAAGGAGATTTTCATTGGTAATCGGCTTGCCGATACGTTGTCGCATATCGTCTCTCGCGGCTTCGGGCGCGATCGTCAAACCGCCGGTCCGTTCCGTCGTTAAGCTTTGCATCGTTTTGGAAAGCAAATGGTTGACCCGCAGACTCGGAACTGAAATCGAAACCTTCAGCGGCGTCAAAAGCTCGCGGAGCCGGACCATGAGTTCTTCGAACTTCGGATAATCGCTCGTCGAAAGGGAAAGGAGCGAAACTTCACTCATTCCGGTATTCAAACAGGATTGGTAAGCGATTTGAGCAATGGATTCGATACTGCGAATTCGGATCGGGCGTTTGATCGCCGTGCTTTGACAGAATTTGCATCGACCGGGACAGCCGCGCATGATTTCAAGCGAAACGCGGTCCTGAACGCTTTCAATGAGCGGTACGATCGGCGTCAACGACGGAACGAATCGCTCGATCTCGTCAACGATCGCTGGCCGAACGACGTCGGGAACGCCCGGTTCATTCGGTTTCGGTTTCAAAGCGCGACCGTTCGCGTCGAAAGCGACATCGTAAAACTCGGGAACGTACACGAACGGAAAACGGCGAGCGATTCGAAGCAACCCATCGCGCCGAGATTCGGTCGGAAAATCGTTTTTCGTCGCGACCCAAAACTCGCAAACCTGCTCCAACGATTCTTCCCCGTCGCCGATCACGAACAGGTCGATAAACGGCGACATCGGTTCGGGATTTCCGACGCACGGTCCGCCGGCGATCACCAACGGTTGTTCTTTCGTCCGTTCGGCGCGATGGAGCGGAATTCGGCCCAGTTCAAGCATCGTCAACACGTTCGTGTAAGACATTTCGTACTGGAGCGAAAAGCCGAGCACGTCGAACTTGTCCAACGGCGTAAAAGTTTCGAGCGAAAAGAGCGGCAGATTTCGCGAACGCAGCGCCGTTTCCATATCCGGAAGCGGGGTAAAGACCCGCTCGCAGATCCAGTCCTCTTTCCGGTTCATCAGCGAGTAAAGAAGCTGAAACCCGAAATGCGACATCCCGATCGTGTAAGTATCGGGAAACGCGAGTGCCAAACGAAACCGCATGCTTTTCGGATTCTTGGCGATCGAACCCAACTCGCCGCCGATGTATTGACCCGGTTGCCGCACGTCGGAAAGGAGCAGCGATTCAATGGTCCGGCGTAATGCCGAATCGAAGTATTCTCTCATGTTGTCGTCAGTAGCCGGTAGTCAGTAATCAGTAGTCAGAAAAGAAGAACATAGTGGTGCTGATCGACGGTAGATCAAGCCGCATCCCTCGGCAAAACAAGCCGCTCTTACGGTATCGTATTGACCGAGATATGCAATCCCCCTTTGATAAAGGGATTTTCGTGTCTATAGTTTAGAGGTTGCAGGCTTCAGGCGATAGGCTTCAGAGGGAATGTCGTAAAATGAGTAGAATGGCAAACAAAGAAAGTTAAACTGGGAAGGATTTCGGTCAGAAAAGATGGTCCCCTCGCCCCCGGCATTCCGGGGAGAGGGGACCGGCGTTTTGGCGGTTTCAACCTGTTTATTTCCGTTTATTCTACCAGAATTACCACGGCCTCTCTGATGTCTCCCGTCTGAAGCCTCGCTTAACTATTTTTTGTCAACCTTGCAAACCAGTGAGTGTGTAATGCGCCATATCATTTCAGCGTTAGTGCAGAATGTGCCCGGTGTCCTGTCGCACATCTCGGGGATGTTGGCATCCCGGGGATATAATATCGACAGCCTTGCCGTCGGGGAAACCGAAGACA
>JAVBPO010000131.1:0-47581 GCA_031549565.1 Thermoguttaceae bacterium | reverse complement strand
TCCATGATCCAAGACTTATCAGAAAATGAAGCTGAAAAGTTACTGGCGCATTTACTGGCGCGCAGGATCGGAAATGAGCGGAATGGTTCACTTCCACAAGAAACGGAAAAGACCGTGAAACCCTAGAATTTCCGGTCCTTTACAACCCATTCCAAACAATTCACCGTTGCTTGGAATGCATTCAATAGCCGAGGCGGGCTAAGAACTCCCCTCAATTTATAGGCATTTTTCAGCATTTCAACCGCTCTTCCCGCTAATTTTCCCGCTGTTGGTCATTTTCAGACCAAAATCGGCATGTAAATCAGAAAAAAAGCATCCGTTTCATTCTTGGAGGATGCGGCTGTGTCAGGCTGGTTTGGTTTGTGGTCAAGTGAAGAAATCCTGACCAACTTCTTTCACACACTTTTTGCTTTTTGGACCATGATATGGTGTGATTCGTAAATCCACCTTACTGTGTCCGAAGGGAATCCCTTTCGTGCCGTTTCAGATAATCCCCAACTCTGATACACGATCACTTTCTACCTCAACTTGCGACACAGTTTTCTTTACTGTGAAAATCTGTGCCGAATCCAGTGTCGCAACTTATCTGAAAGAACGCCTCCATAGCCTTTGTGCAATCAGGACAATCGATACATTCGCTGCAAGCAGAGCAATTGGAATGTATTTCAGGATTTTTTTGAAATATTTTTTCTATCTTTTCTACTGAAAATTGGGAAACACCATGTTTTCCAGCGTATTTTGCGTTTTGGGACTCCAGCGAATTAAAGCCTGCTTTCTATAACTCTCCGTCAGACATGCATGACTATTCACGCCGGTTCCAAGTAATTCCAAAATAAGGAGATGATTCAATGACTTTTAAAATAGTCAACAAAAAGCCAGTGCCAGTCAAAATTTCCCCCCGAAAAGAACAATCTCAACAGCTAAACATCGAGAGACTTTCTGTTACAAAAAACGAGGCAGCGGCGCTTCTTGGGGTGTCTCCACGTTCTTTGTTCAATTGGGCCAAACGAGGAACGATCCCTTCTTTTAAGGCCGGTAATAAGTTGATGTTTACAATGAAATCGATCCACGATTTTATCAACGGTGTCGAACCTACCGGCAATACACTCCGTTGAACCTTTGATGCAATGCAAATGAACTCATTCGTTTGTTGACCTGTAAAAAATCCCGTGCCGTAAACTGCAACTGCGGCACGGGACAAAACTTAAATCTAATGTCTATCATAATAAAATGTCATAACCAAATCAAGGCGGCTATGACAGCCTTTTTTCGGGGTCGGGTTATCTGAATCAGACTGAAATATCCGGCAGGGTAATTTTTTGGAATCGGCAATCTTCAGTTTCTGAGAATGTTCGTAAGCATGATGCAAAATTCGAGGAGCTTGAAAAGGCGTTTCGTTTACAGCCTCCGTTGGCGAAGGTAACATTAGCACCCCCATTCCGTTACACCGGCAGCGGGGCGCTGTACCAACTCAATCATTGCGGCTTTTTATGGTCGCCAAGTCCGATTGATGCACTGCTACCAAAAACTTACTTTCACGCCTTTTACGAAAGAGTCCGTGGTGAATTCCACACGCTTCCAGAGAGTGAAAAACTCATCATTCAAGTAGCCTATCCGGATCGTTTGTTTCGTCCGTTACGTTTCGACTCCAAAGATGCGGCGACGTATGAACCACTGAATGAAGACATTGATTTTTTCAGGGAGTTTTTGAGAGTGTGTTTTGGCGAGAGGGCTTCAGACCTTGTTTTCCTTTCGCTGCATAGAGGAGATTGGAGGTCCGTCAAACTCGCCCAGTCACTGGCAGGCCAAATCAAGGGATTAGGCGGTCGTCCTCCGAAGCGGCAGAGCAATAGGCATACACCTCAACCGATCAAGTTGGCAATTGTTCTGAAAGCCGTTCGAGAGAATTGGTTTTCACCACAGTTGAAGGAGCGACTTAAAGCGGAGCATAGACAGTCAATCAACGACCATTCCAATGCGTTAGCATTGGAACTTATAGGTCTGGTCACGAATGAAACTTGCTAGGTTTTTAGGTGCGGACTTCGACTTTTCGTCAAACTGATTGCTCGATGTTTAGTGCGCCTGTAATGTATCCTTTGTCTAAAAGTTGGGGAAATTTTTAATAAGTTTACAATATCCCATCAAATTGAACAAGTCGCCCTCGCATTTTCACTTTTCAGGTTTTGATTTGGATTCCTGAAAACGTAAGTATTGCAGTCGGTTCTACAAAACTCTTCACACCTTGTACGTTTGGCTTTGGGATTAAACTTCAACCTTCTCCGGTGATTCACCTCCTCCTTTCTATAACTCTGTAGCTTGCGCATCGTGCGTCAGCAAAATGTCTATTGACTCACCCGAAAATTCTCCGATAATCATTCGTAGAAAATTAGCGGGTGAGCCAACAAAATAGGAAGGAGAAACAATATGGCTTCACTCCGAAAACGTAAGAGGGGTGGTTCCCTCATGTTTGAAATTGATTTTTACCAGAACGGCCAACGTAAAACGATTCCGCTTGGCGTCAAGTACACGCAAAAGACGGCCAACGAATTGAAAGGTATCGTTGAAACACTGCTACGTTACACTGAAAACGGCGTCACAGAAGCTGACAGGCGAACGAAAACGTGGATTGAAACAACAAACCCGGAAATTCGCATTAAACTTGCAAAGGCCGGTTTGATCGAAATTCCGCCGTCACGAACTCTCAAAGAATTGTGGGATTTGTTTCTTACTCAAAAAGTCAGGAACATCAAAGCGTCTACCGCTCTCATTTATGAGGCTGTCAGAAAACGTTTCTTTCGAGATTTTCGGGAAGGAGAACAGTTGGAAAGCCTCACCAAAGATCGAATGCAACAGTGGAAAGACCATTTACTTGATCGTAGCGGCTTGGCTGAAGCGACTGTAGCAAGCACGATCAAAGACGTGAAGGCTGTTTTCAATTGGGCGGTTTCACAAGGCTGGATTGATAAAAGTCCATTAGCAGGTATCGGCACCGGATCGTATGTCAACCGTAAAATGATCATATCGTTTCGATGGATGATTACCACGGATTCCTTGATGCCTCCCCCTGCCAAGACTGGCGGGTGATTATCGCCCTTACAAGAATCGGCGGGTTACGTTGTCCTAACGAGGTGTTACGCTTGCGATGGGAAGACGTGAATTGGGAGCATAACAAGTTTTACGTCCGTAGTTCCAAGACGGAGCATCATAAAGGGAAGGAAGGGCGATGGGTTCCTCTGTTTCCTGAACTGAAAGAGGAGTTGGAAACTTCGTTTTTCAGCCCTGATTCAGAAGGATGCGAATTCGTTGTCAATCGATATCGAGACGCAAGCCAAAATCTGCGTACTACCTTTAAAAAGATCGTCAAACGAGCCGGTTTGGAAATGTTTCCACGCCCTTTCGACAACATGAGAATGACACGTTCCAATGAAGTTTATCGACGTTGGGGAGCATTCAAGGAGTCGGAATGGATCGGACATTCCAGCCGAGTCAGGGCGGATCACTACTTGTCGATTACAGATGCCGATTTCCAAGAAGCATCTGGATGGACAAACCCAACGGGCGATGTTTGTAAAGCAAAAACGAAAATAGCACGGGAAACTGGCTTTCCCGCTTTTTTTCCCGTTGTACAGGTTGGAACAGGCTTGCACAACCATGAAAGCGTTCCAGTAGGAAATCAACAGTAAACCCTTGATTTTCCAGAGTATGCAATGTTTTGCACACTTTTGCAAGAAAAAAAGAAAGGGGTCAAAAGACCCCTTAGATAGCCGAGGCGGGACTCGAACCCGCACCTCCGTTACGGAGAAGGGATTTTAAATCCCCGGGTAAAACCAAGCAAAACGCTAAAACGCTATTCCTGCATCTCCCCTTTGGTTTGACCGACTTTAAGAACTTTATAGTTCTTCGATTCGAGCGTCTTCTTCGCCGCGGCATCGTCGAGATTGGCGTTATCGAGCAACTGCAGCGAGGTCAGTTTCGGCAACTTCATGATTTCGTCCAAACCGGCGTTGGTGATACCGACGGATCGCAGTTTGAGTTCCTTGAGGTTTTGCAGTTTGGCAATCGACTTGAGGGCTTCATCGGTAATGCCGACGATTTCCACTTCGAGCACTTCAAGATTTTTCAGCTCGGCAATCGGCACGAAACCCGCGTCGCTGATCGCGTCCATTTCCGTCAAGTAAAGCCGTTTGAGCGACGGCAGATCACGAAAAACCTCGCAACCGTCGTTGCCGACCTTCGGCAAACCGCGAAGTGTCAACCGGGTCAGCGGCATTCCCTTGAGATCCAAGAGCCCTTGCGAACCGAATTCGCCGCAGCGGAACAGGATCAAGCTGTTCAGGTGCTTGAATTTTTTCAGCGACTGGCCCGCCTGGTCCGTCAACCGGAAATCCTGCAGGAAGAGCGATTCGATTCCCTCCGCCGCGGTCAATTCCTCCAATCCAGCGTCGGAGACGCTGTTGCTGAAGTGTTGGAACGACTTGAGCGTTTTGATTCTCGCAACGCTCTTCATGCCGTTGTCGGCGATGATCGTGCAACCGCGAATGTCGAGCGCTTTGAGATTCGGAATCTTGCGAATCTGGAGCAGCCCGGTTTCCGTGATCCCGGTATAGATCAGATTCAGTCGCTCCAACTTTTCCATCTTCGCGAGGAATTTGCAGGCGCCGTCTTTGATCCCGACGTTTTTCTCCAGGTTCAATTCGACGAGCTTGGGAAATTCCGAAAGCGTTTCCGCGGAATCGTTCGTGATGCGGCTGTTCCCGATTTTCAATGTCGTTAACGAATCTTTCAGCGGGAGCAGTTCTTTGGTGTATTCGTCGGAGAAGTCGCGGCAATCGGTGAACGCAAGTTTTTCCAAGCCGGTCAACTTCGCGATCAATTTCACGTCGTCCAAGGTCAGGACGTCGGTGTTGATATTCAGTTCGTTGATCACTCTCGCGGCATTTCCTTTGTAGGAATTCCGTTCCTTACCGAGCTTTTCAACCAGCGCGATCACGTCTTTTTCCGCGGCGGTCGGCTGCGGGGCGACCGGCGCTTTCGGCTTGGCCGCTGGAGCGGGAGCGGGCTTGGCAGCCGGCTTCTTCGGGTCCGGCTTTGCTGCCGGAGCTTTTTTCGGTTCGGCTTTCGCGGTTTTTTGGACGACCGGCTTTTTCTCTTTCTTGTCTCTCTTGGCCGGTCTTTGAGGAGGGCAACCGGTCAAAAAGACAAAGGAGACAAGCAGCGAGAGAATGCAGATTCTTTGGAACGAGAGATTCATCATGGGAAGGCTGTATCTGAAAACCGGACGGACGAAAAAAGGAACTCAACCCCTTTTCTAACAGAAATGGTCCGATTTTTCAACCCATGCCGGTTATTTTGAAATCGCATGAATTGCGAATTCGAATTCTCTTTTCACGATTTGCATATTCCCAAGACTTGGATTATACTCTTTAAGAGTGGTTGTGTTCGCTAGTGATGGATTTGGTCCGCTATGCCCTGTTAGCGGCGGGGCTTGCCACGCGTTTGTGGGGAGAAGTGTCGCCCTTCGAACTCAATGACGGAAGCACAAACGCGTGGAATTTGAAAATCTCAGCTTATTGACGTTTGGGAGTATATGCCGGTCGATATTGTATGCCAGTGCGGCCAATCGGCGAGATTGGACGAGGAAAATCCCAAAACGCAGCCGCATTGCCGTGCCTGTGGAAAAACGTTGTCCTCTTCTCCACTCATGATGTCGGCTTCCAACGAATTCGCGGTTCCCGTCGGAGAAGAAGCGACGATCGACAGCCGCGTTGCCCCGCAGTCGCCGACGGAAACGCCTTTTATCTCCACTCCCTCGCTGGAAGCGTCCCAACAGGACGACGCGGAAACCACGTTTTATTCGGAAATCAACAACTCGAAATCTCAACCGGATCGGGAAACAGCGGAATTCGATTCGTCACACTCGCCGAAAAATGAGGGACACGAGAAAGGCTTCGAAATTGGCGAAGCCCGGGTCGGCGGCCCGCCGGTCGAAAGCTCCTCGACGAGCGATACGGCGATCCCTGAGGATTCGTCGAAGTTTTGCACCCATGCAGAGCGGCTGTTGAATGCGGATCCGTTCTATCGGATTACGCGGGCGAAACGGTCGAAAACGGAAAAAGCCGATTCGACCAAAGGGTTCGTTTACGGAATCCATCGAATCATCCGCTCGCACGTCAAGGGCGGAATGGGTATGGTTCACATTGCCTACGACCAGTTTCTCAAACGGGAAGTCGCCCTGAAAGAGCTCTTTCGCGAATCGACGACCGACGAATCGATCGTCCATCGATTCATCGTGGAAGCGGAAATTACGGCTCAACTGGAGCATCCGGGAATCGTTCCGATCCACTCGCTCGGATTGGATCTGAACGGTAATCCGTACTACACGATGAAACTGATTCGCGGTCGCACGTTCCAGGAAGCGATCAAACAGTATTTCAAAAATCCGAGCGAACAGGAACTGAAAAAACTCGTGCGGCGATTCGTTTCCGTCTGCCAGACCATGTCGTTCGTCCACGACAGGGGGGTGATTCATCGCGACCTCAAACCGGCGAACATCATGCTCAGCGATCACGGAGAGACGCTCGTGATGGACTGGGGAATCGCCAAAACCTACAATAAAGAGCTTGCGTCCGGGACCGGGATCACACTCTCGCAAACGAACCCGACGGAATTCACTACCGGCGGTCATTCGCGTCCGGACTTGACTCTGGCGGGAACCGTCGTGGGAACGCCGGCGTTCATGTCGCCGGAACAGGCGTCCCCCGATTCGCAGGAAGTCGGCCCGATTTCGGACATTTTTTCGCTCGGCGCGATCCTGTTTTATCTGCTGACCGGTCGCAACGCGTATACTGGAAAAACGTCGCAGGAAATCCTCACGAAAGTCCTGACGAGTAATCCCCCGCGTCCCTCGGACGTCGCGAGGAATATCCCGCCCGGTTTGGAAGCGATTTGCATGAAAGCGATGTGCCGCCACCCCAAAGGGCGGTATCAGACGGCGAGCGAGATGGTCGTGGATTTGTGTAACTGGCTCGACGGCGAACCGATTTCCGCGATGAAGGAAACGGTCCTGGAACGGACTTGGCGGTATTTTCGCAAAAACCGGCAGATGTCCATGAGCGTTTTCCTCATGATGTTCATCCTTTTCATCATTTTGACGCTTTCGACGATTCTTGTCGATCGCGGACATCAGCGCGCGAAATTCCGCCAAATGGAATCCCAGGCGGTTCTCAAGCGGAACGATGAAATCGGTCGCAAAATCGGGGAACTGGACGCTCAGTTGAAAACCGTTCGTGAAGAATGTGAAAAATACCGACGGGACCGCGACTCGACGACGACCGTTGAACTCCGGACCGGTTACGACAAACAGTTGAACGAAGCGCTCGCCAAAGCGTCGACGCTCGACGCGCAAATCGGCGAGCTGGTCCGATTTCAACGGGAACTCCGTGAACTGAACCAGGCAATCCAGAGAGAAAAGTAGTCGTCCCGGGGGAAAGACGAAAATCAGGTTACGTTTTCCAGGTTGAAGCCGTTCGGTATCACGGCTTCTTTTTCGACGCAAATGACGCCGTCGCGGATCATGCCGAACGGGAACTCCGCGGAATCCTGGATGTTTTTCGGATTTGTAATCGTTACGTTACGTCCGATCCGACAATTCTTATCGATGATCGCCCCTTCGATTCGGGCATTGTCCGCAATGCCCATGTGCGGCAAACCGAGCAACTCGTCTTCCCGACGCTGCTTGTCGGTCAGGTAAAAATCGTTGCCCATGATGATCGTATTCTTGATCACCGCGTTTTTACCGATCTTGCAGCGCAGCCCGAGGATACTGTTTTCAATCACGGCGCCCGCTCCGATTTCGCCGCCGTCGGCGATGAGCGATTGCTTGATCGTCGCGCCGCTGAGCAGCGTCGACGGCAAAAACCTCGCCCGGGTGTACGTCGGACTGTCGTTGGTCGAGAGCACGAACGGCGGCTCTTCATGCGTCATGGACAAATTTGCTTCGAAAAACGAACGGATCGTACCGATGTCCTCCCAGTAGCCGTCGAACAGGTGGACCTGGACCTTTTTGGAGCGGATCGACGCCGGAAAAACCTCCTTGCCGAAATCCTTGTACGTCGTCTTTTCCAGCACTTCCATGAGCGTCTTGCGATTGAACAGGTAGATTCCCATACTGGCCAGGCAATCGCGTCCTTTCGCTTCGATTCCCTGCGCCGCGATCCAGGCGGGATCGGTCCGGACATGGGCGAGCTCCTGAGTCGTTTCCGGCTTTTCGAGAAATCCGACGACCCGTCCCGTATCGTCCAGCCGCATGATACCAAGTCCCGAAGCCTGCTCCGCCCCGACGGGAACCGCGGAAATCGTAACGTCGGCGTTCGCTTGGATATGCGTTTCGATCATCTTGCGGAAATCCATCCGGTAAAGCTGGTCACCGGACAGGATCAAAACGTAATCGACGTCCCGCTGACGGAGGTAACTGAAATTCTGCCGAACCGCGTCCGCCGTTCCCTGATACCATGTCCCGTTGCCGGAAGTCTGCTGCGCGGCGAGAATCTCGACGAACCCGTTGCGAAAATGATCGAACGAGTACGACTGGACGTGATGATGCAAACTGACGGAGTTGAATTGCGTGACGACGTAAATCTGCTCCAAGCCGCTGTTGATGCAGTTGGAAAGCGGAATGTCGATCAAGCGGTATTTCCCCCCGATGGGAACCGCCGGCTTGGATCGGAATTTCGTCAATGGATACAACCGGGTCCCCCGGCCTCCGCCCAAAATGAGTACAATAACGTTTTGCATGAATCAAACGGGTAAAATCGCCCCGGCTCCTGCGGCTCCAAGGCAAATCAAAAAGGAATAGGTACTAAACCGAAAAATCAAGGGAGGCTGATTTCCTCGCCCCCCCTGTAGGTGATGATCTTTTTTAAGGCGTCCAACGGAGCGTTGTTGGAGACGAATCGGATCGCGGCGTCGAAAAACGCAACGTTAGCTCCGCCGCGCAGATGGTCGCTTCCGATTCCACGATCGACGTCGATCCCTTTGAGCGCGTTTTCTTCGGAGATTTCTTCCGGCTTCATCCAGCAAATCGGATTCTTCCGCTCCACGAACAGTATCGTCGAATTGGGGTCGTCGGTCACTTCGTCCGGCTTGAGCGTCTCCGGCCCCGACGGATAAGCGTCCGGCCCGACGATCAGGGAATAGGTCGTCGTCGCATTGCTGGCGAAACGACTGGCCGGGCAGCGGAAAATCGTCGGCATTCTCGCGTGAAGTTGACGATTGTGCTCACTGTCCCACGGCTCGTCGAGTTTGATCGATTGAAAGAGCTCCTCTTCGTCCAAATAAGGCAAAATCAGAACACGCCAACTGTGTAACGGTTTTCCTTCTCCATCGACGGTCCAAGCCGGCGGATAAGTTCCTTTTTCCTCTGCGTATTTCTTGAAGGCGCCAACGAGAGTTCGCATGTTCAGGGAGCATTGATTCCCCCAAATCGTTTGTTGGGAAGCACTGAAACCGAGAACGAGCGGTCGGAGTGCGAGCCCCAACACCTGCGGTTTGGTCGCGGCGTCCAGGTAAAGCAGCAACTGGTTGTCGTTGTAGACGACCGGGAGATACTCCGCTTGAAGTTTTTTGAAGTTTTCGGTCGCTTTCGCTTTGAGTTCCGGCGTCAATTTGGGTCGGTTCGGATCGGCGGCGGCATCCGCTTCCGCTTGCTTGAGCATATCGTCGAGCGAATTGTCCGAAGCCCGTTTGATCGCGGTCACGATGAGGGCCGCTTCGGCGTTGGACGTCGTCTGACCGATGATCTTGATGGAAGAGTCCTTAATATTCAGGCCGGCGCTGATCCACTTGACCCGTTCGGAAATGAAAATCCCGAGTTTGAGAAACACTTCCGGGACCGACGTTTTCGGCAAGGTCGCCAGATATTCGGACGTTTTCGGCGGTATCACTCCGATGATCGTCGCGGCGGAACCTTCTTGTTGGGCAAACGCTTTTTTCAGGTAGGCCGTGTCGGACGGTTTCAAATTTTTCAGCTTTTCACGGAGTTTCTGGTCCGCTTCCTCTTTCTGGCCCATCTGCACCGGAGCGGCGCAGACCATGAATCCATGTTCGGAAAACAGGATCGGAAACGCACCTCGAACGATTCGAGCGAAGGCTTTTCGTTGTTCCGGCGTTTTATCTTTTTGCGGCGACACGACGACGATCGGCGTCAGCGAAGTCATGTCCCGATAAACGATCAGGAAAAGATCGTTGATTCCCGCTTCGTGGATCATTCGGTCCCGAATTTCCCGAAACTCACGGAACATGTAGTCGAATTGCGATTGAAAATTGATACGAATGCGTGTCAAAGCCCTCGCATCGATCGACTGGCCCGGGGGAGGAGTGACCGATTTCAAGCTGTTTTCGACGAAAAGAAGCGTCTTTTCCAGGAGCAAATCGAAATCCAGCTCTTGAAGGTTCAGGTGAACGATCAGAACCACTTGATCGTCGATCAGCGGAGTGATCATGTTCGTCAACTCCGTCGCACGGGGAGTGTCCGTCACGATGGGGGGAAGCGTCGTGGAAGGCGGTGGAGAGGGGGAAGGGGCAGACGGCGTTTCCTGGGCGGAAAAACCGGTTTTCGGCCCCAAACCGAAACACAAAACACACAGCAGCAGGATTATCGGGAATCTCATGGTTTTCAGCATTAGTGATATTTTCAAACGATTTTTTTTTCGCCGCTTCAAAGTCGCTTCAAAAACGCTACGAAAAACGTCAATTTTTCAATGAATTGCAAATCATTATACTCCCTTTTCGCGAAAGTGTTAAGAGCCGTTTTCGAGGGAAAATCGTTCTCTGCACCGCGTGGCCTCGTTGTACCACACAAGTTTATCGGACAGATTCGGTAAACCTTATTTTCACCTTATTTTGTTTGACAAAACAACCTTAGTAGCCGAAATTCGACAAAAAAAACCGACCTTATTACCTTATTCACGCCCATGGAATAAGGTAATAAGGTGGCCTGAAAGGGGCCTTTGGAGCTACTGAGGTTGTTTTCCCTCAAACAATAAGGTTTCCGTGAGTGACCTGAGCTATTTGACGGACACAACCCATAAAAAAGATGTGTGGTACAACGAGGGCAACGCCTTGGGTTCACGGTTCACGTTCCCTCACGGTTGCCCTGTAAAGGCAGTGCACCACTCTACGCTTTCATTATTCACTTCCAATGCTGATCGATGATCTTCCGGGTGGTTTCGAACATTTTTTCGATCCGTTTTTGGACGATCGGATCGGGGGAGTGGAATTTGCGTCGCTCCAGATCCAATTGAGTGAGAAACTGGTCCCGGGTTTTCAAGCGTTCGTATTCCATTTTCGCTTTCGAAAGGCCCTGCGTGTTGCCGGTCGCCTCGTATTTTTCGATCCGGGCTTTGAGAATCATGCGGAGCGTAAGCTGATCGATCACGTCCTCCTGCATTCCCATGAGCACGCTTTCCGCGGCGACACGGATTTCGTCGTCGGGAACCATGACCGCGTAATCCGATTTCCACCCTTGGATCAACGGCAGTCTTGCGATTAAAAGATCCCCCTCGCGAATCACGAGGCGGCGGACCGGCGAATCGTTCGAATACGGAACCGTGAATTCCCCCTGGAAATTCGATTCGCCGAGCAAAACCCCTTTGTCGTTTTCCGGAGTACGCTCGTAAATACCGTATTTGCTCAAAAACGGCGAAGATTCCCCGGCTTCGTTCTCGCCTCCTTTTCCGGCTGTTCGCGGCGTCAAAAGCAGTCGGGTCGGTCGCTGCGGCAAACGGGGGAGAATCGCGATTTGTTCCGAACGACTACGCCGACGAATACTCAGCGGACTTCGAATCCCCGTTTCCAGGGAACACTCGACACGGCTCCCTTCAATCGTTTCGGCCTGGAGCACCGTCCAGGGAATCGCTTTGATGGTGTCCACCTGTCCCGATCGGTTCCAGGTTCGAAGAAACGGAACGAACAAGGCTCCCGGACCGATCAGTTCGGATTGAAGATTCGCCGGAATGAGTTCCCCTCCGAGAATCTGCGCTACGACGCTGTTCGGCAAGACCTGTTCGATTTGAGCGATCGGGGAAAAGCTTTCCTCCGCGGCCCGCAAAATCGCGTCGGGCAGCTCGGAAACAGACCCGATCCGTTCGATGCCGCGACCGTAAGCGGTACAGGTTCGCGTGTCGAGTTCACGAGCTTCGATGCGAAGCCCTTCCCCCACGGTTTCGATTCGGACATAGACGAATTTATCGAATCCTGATTCGAGAATCGAACGGACTTCCGGCGAAAGCGGCGTCAAAGAATCGTCGAGCTGTTCGTCGTGAAACAAAGAATCCGGGAACGAACCGATCTCGAAAGTCAGTCGCCAAAGTCCTTCGATCCGATTTCGAGACACCTCCTGGAGTGAAGGGGCCAGATAGGAAACCAATTCCCGCGTATCCCGCATCCGAAGCCGGAGCAGGGCCTTCTCGCTCGCCTCGAAAGAAAGGCGAATCGAATAAGGCGTCCATTCCCACGGCGTTTCGTCCGCACACGGAGCGACACCATACGTGGACAGAACCAACAACGCGACAATCGCCAAGCGCAGGAATCCTGGAAGGGGAAGATTTTCCCATCCCAGGAACCATGTTTCCCGCCGGGGATGCGTCACCTTGAGCCCCCGCTCCCCATGCCGCC
Source organism: Thermoguttaceae bacterium (assembly GCA_031549565.1). Classification (GTDB taxonomy): domain Bacteria; phylum Planctomycetota; class Planctomycetia; order Pirellulales; family Thermoguttaceae; genus JAVBSX01. The sequence goes on along the minus strand of JAVBPO010000131.1, from coordinate 34,909 downwards.
GCTCATTCCGCCCATCCCGCCCATGCCCCCTCGGGGACCGGTCGGAGTTTTCGTGTACTTCTGCGATTCATCGAGATCCTTACCAAGGTCGCGGAGCATGACCGTACCGTTCGCGTCCATCAGGAGCACTTTCGCGGGGGACCGATCGGAGCCTTCCACCAGGAACCCACCGTAAGACCCGAGGAAACAGACGTCGGAAACGATATCGACGGTTTTATTTTCCGGACCTTTTTTTGCTCCGGCGGTGCCGCGCCCGCCGCCAAGGGTACCGCCGGAACCGCCGCCCGGGCCCATCCCCCCTAGACCGCCGGTTTGCGTACGGCTGGATCCGGAGTTAAAGCAACTGGTCGAACGGAAGTTCGCGACCATGCCCGGATAGACTGGCTTTTCGTCGTTGGAAACCCATTCGTTGGCGTCATCCAAGTCGAAGTAAATCGGAAGCAGCCGGGCATACGTTTCTTGATACGCCCGCTTCGTCGCCGGGCCGATCACTTCCTTCACGAGAACCCGGGACATCCGCCCGGCCGACATCGGCTGCGACGGGGCGCTGAATTCGGAATACAGGACGGGATCCTTGTTGGAATTCTCATCCTCAAGGTATTTCGGATTCAATTTGAAATTCGGATTCAGTGCAATGAGCTTCACTCGATAAACATAGCTTTTTTCATCGCTGATATCGAAATCGAAGAACCGGAAGAGGTAGTAATCGACCAGAGACGGCGGTTCGTATTCATAGACATCCTGCTCCGCCATGATACCGGTCGGGTTGACGCCGCGTCGGGTCCCCATCCCCATTCCTCCCCCGGTCATTCCCATACCGCCGCCTGTCATCCCCATACCGCCGCCGGACATTCCCATACCGCCGCCGGTCATGCCCATGCCGCCACCGGACATTCCCATACCGCCACCGGACATTCCCATACCGCCGCCGGACATCCCCATGCCGCCGCCGGTCATCCCCATACCGCCGCCGGTCATCCCCATACCGCCGCCGGGCATTCCCATACCGCCGCCGGGCATTCCCATGCCGCCTTTCGTTCGCATTTCGATCAACTGCGCCTCGTCGACCGGTTTGAATTCTTTATATTTTTCCAACAGTGCTTCCTGCTTCTCCATCGATTCGACGAGCGAATCCGACAGAAGCGGAACGTACGGCGGATACGCGATTTCTTCCCCGTAGAGTTTGGTCGGCATCGGCGGAAGCGGATACGCCATGGGGACCGTTCCCGACATCATGGGGGCGAGGTACGATCGGTCGACCTGCTCGGAGCCCATTCCGGCCCAGTCGTTCAATTCGGTCGTGTATTGACGCACGGCATCGATTTTCTTCCAATCCAGTTTCCCGGGATTGGCCGGATCGTATTCGCTCCGCTCAATCTGGTACGCCAGGAACTGCGGCGTGTCGATCATTGGGCTGGTGAACATCGACTCGGAAAATTTGCTCAAATAATGCGACAACTGTTTTTTGATCGGGATCAGGCCGGTGAGAACGATCCACTTTTTCGCGACGAGTTTCGTACCGGAGGTTCCGCCCATTCCCCCCATCATGTCGGCGCCGCCCGTCATTCCCCCGGTCATACCGCCCATACGACCGGCCGCCGCTCCGGTTGGTTTCGGTGTACGGTCGATCGAGAGGATCGGACCGCAGCCGGGAATCGCCCGGAGCGACTCCACGGCGTAGATGGTCGGCACTTCCCGTTTGAATTTGTCCGGAAACAGGGTCGGTTCCCATTTTTTATCCGTCACGAACGCGACCGAATTCACGTCCTTTTTGATCCAGGTCGCTTTGTCGTCGTAGGGGACGATGAACAGTTTGTCATCGATTTCCCTCGGCGTCACCTTGGAGTTTTTAATGTGTTCATCCGCCTGATTCGCCGCCTGGACGAGTTCCTGCGGTTGCCAGGCAAGCGGCTTGTAACCGGTCAAGCCGGAAAAAGCCATCCACAAGGCCAGCAAAACAAAAGCCACGACCAACAGCTTTTCACCGTGGTAGATGAAGAAGCCTTTGAGCCCCGCCCCGCTTTTATTTTTCGATTTCGCTTTCATTTTTCTTTCCTCGGTCGTCGATCGTCAGTGATGAATCTCGTGTCGTCATTTAGTGGTTGCACCGTGTCCCGCAGCGGCCCGGGCTTTTCCGGGTTATGGCGTTTCATCCAAGGCCGGCTCCGGTTGCGGTGTTTCGTCCAAAGCCGGTTCCGGTTGGACGGGCTCCGGTTCCTCGGTCCCGGCGTCTTCGGGAGCGGGCGCCGGTTGCGTTTCCATATCCGCCGGAGTTTCCCCTTCCGGTGTCACCGCGGCAGGAGGCTGCGGCGTCGTTTCGGTTTCCGGCGCAGCCGTGGTCTCTTCCGTCGTCCCTTCTTTCGTTTCCGTGGCTTCAACTTCTTTGACCTTCTCGTCCGCGGCTTTTTGTGCGGCGGCCAGTTCGGAGTAATCGAGCGGGTTGAAAATGTTGATGATCCCGTAAATTTCCACCAAAATCGCCTCAGAGGAATAAATCCCGACGGAGCCGCTGACTTGGAACCCGCCGGCGCCGCTTTCCCCTCCCATACCACCGGAACGGCTACGACCCATGCCACCGCCACCCATGCCGCCCATGCCGCCACCCATACCGCCCATGCTGCCGCCCATACCTCCCATGCCGCCGCCCATGCCACTCATGCCGCCGCCCATGCCACTCATGCCGCCGCCCATACCACCCATGCTGCCGCCGCCCATACCACCCATACTGCTTCCGCCCATGCCGCCCATGCCGCCGCCCATCAATCCGAGCGGGATGATGGGCTCCCCCTTTTCAGGGTTGATAATGACGCGGAGAACGTCGATCGGCATTGCACAGTTGGCGCAGTTGGCCAGCACGTCGGGAATCCGGCGCTGATCGACGATCAAACGCAAGACGACCGGCATCCGGTTGAATTCCGCGAACGGAGGCGTGTCGTCCGGTCCGAGCGGTGTCAGATCTTCCCCGACATAACGAAATTGGAGAATCATTTGTTGGAGTGTTTCCTTGGGAATTTTGTCGGCACCGATGATACCACCGATCGTCGTAACGCTGAAGGACGAGCCGCCTCCCATGCCACCCCCCATTCCGCCGGATCCCATGCCTCCCATCCCCATACCTCCCATTCCGCCCATGCCCCCCATGCCGCTCATGCCCATGCCGCCCATGCTGCCGCCCATGCTGCCGCCCATACTGCCGCCGCCCATGCTGCCACTTCCCATGCTGCCGGAGCTGGAGCCGCCCATGCCCCCGCCGGACAACATGCCGCTGATGAGTCCCATTTGCGCGAATTCCATGGCCGCCGCCGATCCGATCGAAAGACTCTGAATCTGCTTGATCGGCGATTTGGAGATGTTGTCTTTCTCAGGATCGAAATCTCCTTGGCCGGCAAGATTGGTTTCCCGAATGACCCACAAGAGAGCGTCATAGACCCACATTTCTTCTTGGCCGTACCACACCTGGAGCGGTTGAGGAATACTCCCTTCGAGGAGGAGACCGTAGATTTCCGGATTCGGCCAATCGACAGAACCGACAAAGCGAGTTTCGTCCGAGAGGAACGGATTCTCTCCGCCCCCCCCGACGCCGCCCATCCCCCCCATGCCGCCCCCAGAGCCCATGCCGCCGGTGGTCATTCCGCCGCCGGAACCCATGCCGCCTCCGCCCGGGGTCATACCGCCGCCCATGGGGCTGCGTCCGCCGCGTGCACCGCCCGCCATGCCGCCACCGGAACCCATGCCGCCGCCGGACCCCATACCACCGCCGCTCGCGCCGCCGGCGCCGCCCAGAGCACTCCCGACGCCGGGATTACCCCCGGTCGCTCCACCTCCGCCCATGCCGCCGCCCGACATGCCCATACCACCGCCACCCATACCGCCGCTTGCGCCTCCCATGCCGCCGTCGCCGAACCCTTTCGGAAGGCCGATTCCCCAGTTCGGGGTCACATCGACCCAATCGAACTTGGGGTCGCCTTTTTCATCGCGTTCGAGATTGCCCAGATCGTCTTTGAATTTGTACTTTTTGTACTGCATCTTCCGGGCGCCGACCTTGTCCAGCATGACCGGAATTTGTTTTTCGACGAACTGAAAATACCGTTCGCACATCAGGAACGGAATATCGTCGCCCGGTTTCAGTTTTTCGACGGTCCGGTGGAAATCCGGTCCCAAAGCGGCCGGCCATTGATTTCGTTTTTTCTGGTCGTCGGCCAGCAGTCCCCAAGCGAGCATGACGCGATTACGAAGTTCTCCGGTCATGGAGTCGATCAGCGCGATCGTATTGTCGTTCGGGTGCTTCTGGTCGCCGGAAATTTTCGACATGTTCGTCTTTTCCGCTTCCAGTTCGCCTTTTCGTTTCTCGAATTCCGCCGAAACGGACCGGATTGCGAGGAAACAGACGACGACCGCGCAGATCAAAGCGAGCGGGCAAAACACCCAGAAGAGATTTTTCTTGATGTCCTCTTTGGACATTTTTTGTTTTGCTTTAGCCATGATAGGAGAAGAGGGAAAAGGGGAAAAGGGATGCGAAATGGGACCGTTATTGCTCCGCGGGGACGGGTTCTTCCGTTGCGGTTGCCGGTTCGCTCGGAACCAAGTCGGCCGGCGGTGCGACATCGCCGGCGGGAGCGACCGCCGTCGCTTCCGGTGTCACGGATTCCGGTGTCGCCGCGGCCGGCGTCACCGCGACCGGTTGAACCGTCGCCTCCGGTGTTCCGGTCGCGTCGATCGGAGCGGCCGCATTGCCGGATTCGCCGTCTCCTTTCTTTTCGAGTTCGGCCTGGAGTTTCTCTTCCTTGATCCGATCCCTTTCACTCGGGGGAGTTTCAACCCAAATGAATTGAATGATGAAATTATAAACGGAAAGCTGGATTTTTTGGTCTTCGTTCAACCCTTGGGCCATTTGCCCCAAGTTGACACCACCGCCCACACCGGTATAGTTGCCGCCATAGCTGCCGCCGGTCATACCGCCGCCGGGTCGTCCCATTCCGATTCCACCGCCCGCCATGCCGCCGCCCGACATTCCACCGCCGGACATGCCGCCGCTTCCCATGCCGCCTCCGCCGGAGCGTCCCATACCCATGCCCATGCCGCCGACCGGAGCGGTTCCGCCCGAGTACATGGCACCGCCCATGCCGCCGGCTCCACTCATGCCGCCGGCACCGATACCGCCTCCGGCTCCTTTTTGGAGTTGCTGCATCCTGTACTTGTTTTCCTCCTCTTTCAGCGCTTTCGGGTCAAGCGCAATGATCGGTTCCGGACGGCCCGGGAAAATCACGACCGGATACATGAAACCGAGTTCCTTGAACGTCACTTCTTCCATTTTGGTCTGGTCCGCCTGTCCCTGAATCTGGCGTTCCAAACTGACGGGCAGCTCCACTTTGCCGGACCGAATGAAATCACAAATCGTGTTACGCAGGTATTCTCCGGCAAAGTATTTCATGTCTCCTTCGGAGTCGTTGTGGTAGTGGTACCCCGATAGTTGTACCAAACGGCATTTCGTTTCCTTCGGCGGGCCGGGAAGCGTTTCCAGTTCCGCTCTCTCTTTGCTCATCTCCGAATCACCGGACGAAGAGGAAGAAGACGAGGAATAACCGCCCGACGAGGAACTCGACGATTTCGAAGTAGAAGACGTGGAGGCCCCCGATTTGGAACCGGTCGAACCGCCGGCCGAATCTCCGCCCTCCGACAAAGCTTTCGCTTCCGCGAGTTCTGCCGGACTCGGAGTGTACCAGGTATTTTCCTTGACTTTTTCCCACCAAGGGGTCGCGTCTTCAATGGCAAGCGTATCGATACTCGTAATGTAAATTCGTTTCTGGTTCGAGACCGCTTTGGAACGCGATTCTGCGTTTTCGGGGAGTTCGTCGTTATTCTGGTCTGCCGGCAAAGCCGCGTTGAGCGCTTTGAGGAATTCCAACCAAATAATCCGTCCCTCGACGCTGCCGGTCAGATTTTTCCCGACGTTGTCGGTTGTCGTGAACTCCTTGACGGCCGTATCTTTTTTGGAAATTAAATCTTTGGACGTTTTTCCGACGGACTTGGCTTTGTTTTCCGCCTCGCCGTATTCGCCGCGTTGGACAGTTTCCAGTGCCCGGGTCGCCCCGGCGTAGGAAATGGTCAAGCCGAGCAAAACGGAAACCGCCGCGGCGAGCACCCACGGTTTCTTGTCCCGGATGATCCGTTCGACGACGACATCGCGGGGCATCAGGTTCGTCGAGAGCGACGATTCGCCGAGAAGCTGCGTTACCAAACCGTAAGCGACGCCGAACGAACCGATGTTTTCCTTGAAAACGGGAGAAGTGACCACTTCGGACCCGGTCATCCGGTTGTAAAGCGTCGGTCGAATCACTTCCAGGGAGAGATTATCGCCGAGAAAGCGTTGAAGACCGGGGAGTTTCATCGCGTTGCCCAGAGCGATCACTTTCGCGAATTTGGCTTTGCGATTCAAACTCGAATAATACTCCAACGAACGGTGCACTTCGCTGAGCATGTCGTTGAAGACGGGTCGCATCGCTTGAATGACCGCTTTCGGATCGTCGCCGGAAGACGGATTGCGTTTGAGATATTCCGCTTTGGTGAACGTCAGTTTCAAGGACTTGGTCATCGCCTTGGTGAACAGGTTCCCGCCGATCGGAATGCTTCGCGTCCAGATGGTCACGCCGTTAGTAATGATCACGTCGGTCGCATCGGTTCCGACGTTTAGGACGATGATTTGATCCGGTGGATTGTCCGGGTCGATTTCTTCGGCATTGAGTTGATCGAACGCGGCGTAGTTGTAAACAGCGAGCTGCGAACTCTGGATGCAATCGATGTCGATTCCCTGCGTCATGTAGGGATTCAGGGTTTTCAGGGCGATGTCCCGCTTCATTGCGAACATACCGACTTCGGTGTCGAGAATGATTCCCGATTTCGGAAGCCCTTTGCCGAGCGGCTGGTAATCCCAAACGACGTCCTGAAGATCGAACGGGAGCCATTGTTTCGCCTCATACTTGATGATGTCCGAAACTTTCTTCGCATCGACCGGAGGAAGTTTGAGAAAGCGCGAAATCGTATTCTGTCCGGAGACGGAAATCGCGACCTTGCTCCCCTTGGTGTTGTTGCGCGCGAGAAATTCCTTGAGAGTTTCGACGAGAATCTCCGCCGGCTCGGCGCCCGGCTGCGACATGATTTTCGAATGCTCGATAAAATCGAAGCCGATCGCTTCGATACGGCCCGGTTCCGCCGCCGCACGGCAATGCAATGCCTTCAGCGACGTATTGCCGATGTCGATTCCCCAAACGGTTTCGCCTCTAGCCATGGACCATCAATCTCCGTCGATATCGGCGCAGTCGCGCCGCAGTGAAAATGAGCCGGTAAAATGCACCCGCAAAAACGGGCAAGATCAAGACGGAGTTTCTCCGCGCTTTAAATATACCCGTTAATTACAAGGAAACACTCGAACCGGGAAAAGAATCCGGCGTTTCGGCGGAAGATTTTATCGTTGCAATGCGAAAACCGCTTTTGATCGACACAAACGGTTCGACAAAATCCCCACCACCTTCTAATCTACTCCAAGTTACCCGGATTTGTCAACAATTCAAATCAAGATTTCTTAGAAAATATTCCGAAATTGGCCCATTTCGAATCAGAGCCGCGCACGCAGTAAGCGGTGTTCGAGTTGACTGCGGCGCGACGTTTCCACTGTATGAGCCACAATACCGCTTACTCCGTGCGCGGCTCTGATTCGAGGGGGGACGTTTCTCCCCACAAACGCGGGGCAAGCCCCGCCGCTAACGGGAAATTAATTATCTTCTTTGAGCGTCGGCAATGCGCCCGGCATGAGGTAGTACGGCTGCGGCGTGGCGAGCATATTGAAAATCGCCGCTTGCGTCGCGGCTTCTTCCGCGCGGCTTTCCAGAAGAATGTCGACCAAACCTTTGACGCTGGTGTATTTGACGACTTTGCAATTGTTCGAATTGAGTCCGGTCGCGGTCATAGCGTGCTCGATCGCTTCGTCCAAGAACCCGATTTTGTCGATCAAACCGTTGTCCAACGCCTGCGTGGCGGTGTAAATCTGCCCGGTCGCGATGGCGTCAAGCTCTTCCGGTTTGGCCGCGAATTGAGGACGTCCTTCCCGAACGATCGCCTTGAAATGCTCGAAACTGTCATCAATCATCGCTTGCCAGACTTTTTTCTCCTCTTCGCTCATTGGCTTGGTGATGTTTCCCATCCCTTTCATCGGCCCGCTGACGATCGGGTCGGCGCTGACGCCGATTTTTTGGCAGAGTTCGGAAAGATTATACATTGGCGCGATCACGCCGATCGAACCGGTGATCGTCGTCTGTTCGGCGTAGAGATAATCGCCGACCATGGCGACGTAATAGCCGCCGCTGGTCGCCATGGAGCCCATGCTCACGACCACGGGAATTTTCCGCTCGCTCTTCATTTGCTTCAACTGTTCCAGGTAGTAATCGCTCCCGGAAATCGTTCCTCCCGGTGAAACGATTCGCAGCACGACCGCTTTGACGCTTTTGTCCTTGACGACCGAGTCGATCTGTTTCTTGATGAAACCGTCGTCGCTGCCGAGAATCGTTCCGGAAATCGTAACGACGGCGACTTTTTCCCGCGCGGCTTTATTGCCGGAAACGTACTTTTCCGGAAGGATCCCTTCATTCAAGGCGAATCTCTCCGGCTGCATGACGGCGAGAAAGGGCGAGAGCACGATCCCGATCATGAAAAGCATGAAAACCGTAACGGCGGCCAGTCCGCAGAGGAAAAGAAAAAACGACATGAATATCGAATTGCGGCGCGGCGGTGCCGAAATCGGATAATAGACGACGCTCCCCGGCCCGGCGCCCGGCGGCGTGCCGGTCGAGCCTTGGGAAGGATCGCCCGCGATATTGTAAACGTCTTTGGGATTCATAGTCTGTTATTGTGTCAACGAAAGGGTTGTGAAACGTGAAAATCCTGGGACCGCAGGCATCTTGCCTGCACCTGGGTCAGCGGGCTTCCAGCCCGCGGCGCGAAACGGAAGGACGCCCTGCAAACGGTGCCCGACCGCCCACTGGCAGGCTGGAAGCCTGCGGTCCCAGGTTACGAAACGGCGTAGGATGCTGCGTACTAATCGGAAACCGCGACGGCAATCAGATTCCCTTCTTGAACCTGAACGATTTCGCAGGGGACTTTCTCGCCGAGGGTAAGTTTTTGGCCGTTGACGACGACTTGCGGATCGATTTCCGGCGCTTCGGCGTAGGAGCGGCCCCAGAAAACGCCGTCCATTGCATTTCCCTTCGCGGTGTAAATCGGCTGGTCGATCAAGACGTCGTACCGTTTGCCGATGCGGCCGGCGTCCCAGTGGTCCGTGATATCACCCATCGTCCGGAGCAGATGCTCGAACCGCTCTTGAATTTTTTTCGCCGGGACCGGATCGTCGAATTTCGTCGCGGCGGTTCCCGGTTCCGCGGAAAAGGCGAATACGCCCCCGCGCTGAAACCCCCAACGGTGAACGAACGCGAGCACTTCCTCGAACATCGCATCGGTTTCGCCGGGAAATCCGACGATCAACGATGTGCGCAACACCAAGTCGTCGATTCTCGTGCGTAATTTCTCCAGGAGCGTTTCCGTGTCCGCCTTATCGACCTGCCGATTCATTCGCTTGAGAATAAAGTCGCTCGCATGTTGCAGCGGAAGGTCGATGTACGGGAGTATCTTGCCGTTCTTTTCCGCGAACAGTGCGATCAGATCGTCGCCGAAATGAAGCGGATACGAATACATGAGCCGGATCCAAAAGTCGCCCGGCAGATCCCGGAGCGATTGCAACAATGACGCCAATTCCGGTTTTCCGTACAAATCGGCCCCCCAAAACGTCGTTTCCTGGGCGATGAGCACCAGCTCTTTCGTCCCGGCGTCGAGGAGTTGTCGGGCTTCTTCGAGAGCGATCTCCTTCGGCTTGCTCACGAACCGCCCGCGAATCGCCGGAATCGCGCAGTACGTGCAATGCCGGTCGCAACCGTCGGCGATCTTCAGGTAAGCGACGTGCTGCGGCAGGAGCAAATGCCGGTTCGCGTCGTCGAGGACCATTTTGTCCCGCGGCGTCATATAAAACCGGTGCGGCTCCGTTTCGGACGGCTGCGGGAAAAACGAGCCGACGATTTCGACGATGCGCGGTTCGTCGTAAACGCCGATCCAGGCATCGACGTCCGGATATTCCTCCGCGGTCCGCTCCTTCTCGAAATTGACCATACAGCCGGTTACGAAAATCCGTCGGATTTGCCCTTCGTTTTTCAAAGCGACCAGCTCGTCGAGGATTTCCCGGGCTTCGTCCCGCGCGGCTTGCAGAAAACCGCAGGTGTTCACGAGAATAAAGTCGCAGGCGTCGGACCGTTCATGAAATTCGTAACCCGCCCCGACGAGTCGCCCGACAAGGTTTTCGGAATCGACCATATTCTTCGGGCAACCGAGCGAGATGATGGTAAAATCGGGCATGGTTATGTCACTTTTTCTTTTTCTTCTTGCCGTGTTTTTCGGTATCGGATTTATGGAGCGATCGCGGTTCGCCGGCTTTTTCAGTGATTTTTTTCCACATTTCGCCGAGCGTTCCGATCTGTTCCTTTTCGGACGGAATCGGATGCTTGCTCCGGGCGGGGCGTTCCGGCTTTTTCTCCTGGATCACCTGGTCCCCGGTGGTTTCGTCGAGCTGGAATTCGTATTTCGGAATCAGTTTTCTTTCCGCCAAAGCCCAGATCGTCGACGCGATAAAATAGATGCACAAACCGCTGGGCACCTTGAAAAACATCACGCCCATGAAGATCATCATGTACTTCATCATGTTCTGCTGCATCCGGGTGTTCTCGTCGGTCGCCGGGGGCATCATCACTTTGTTTTGAATGATGAACAGGATGATCGTGAGCATCGGCAGCAGGTTGAAATACGGGCCGAGTGTGAGCATTCCCTGTCCCGTATTGAACGACGTCCAGCCGAGCCAATTCCAAAAGCCGCTCCAGTTGTACATCATGTCCGGGGCCGAAAGGTCGTTGCACCACGGAATCGCTTTGGAAATCAGCGGGGCCCCGTAAAGCTCCACGTCGATGGAAAGCGATTTGTACAGGCCGATGAACACCGGAAGCTGCACGAAAATTCCGAGACAGCCGCTGAGCGGGTTGAAGTTGTGTTTCTTCCAGAGTTCCTGTTGCGCTTTCGATTGGGCTTCGAGATTTCCTTTGTGCTTTTCCTTGATCTTCGCCATTTCCGGCATGAGCATCGCGTTTTTCGCGGCGTTGATCGCCTGCTTTTTGCTCATCGGGTACATCAAAAGCCGGACGCAAACGGTCAGTAAAATGATCGCGAGCCCGTAATGGAAGACGACGTACGTTTTCAGGAAATGCAGCACGAACAGGCACGGAATCGCAACGAACCAGAACCAGCCGTACGAAATCGTTCCGGCAAGCCCGTATTCGTCGAGCAGATTCGGATTCTTCGGTCCGGCAAAGATCGTGTAGGTTCGCGAAAGCGTGGAATCGGGAACCGGCGTTTCCCCCGCGCCGCTTTGCAACGTCTTGTCGGTGCTATAAGTCCGGAACGTAATGTCGGTCAAACAGGACCACGCGACATTGTGTTCGCCGACCCGAATCGGAACCGTTCGCGCATGCCAGAGGTTGTCTTCGTTTTCCTGAGTCGGTAAAAGCGTGCTCTGGAAATACTGCGTATCGACGCCGATGTATTCGAGCATGTCGCCGGTCCACGGCTCGCGGTTGAACCGGTCGTTGGCAACGGTCAGGTTCCCGATCGTGTCCGCGTTTCCGTTGCGGAATTTGACGACGATGTCCCGAATCCCATACCCGCTCCAGCCGGGCCCGGTTTTACGCGGATACCAGCCCCCTTCCAGCGGCATTCCGGTCGGCCCGTCGAGCATGTACGCGACGGTATGCGGCTTGGAATCGAGGTTCTTGATTTCGATCGAAACGGTCAAATGATACGCCGCCGCGAAAGGAACGCCGGTCGGATCGTTCGGTTTTTCGGCAATCTTGAACGTTTTGAAAACTTCGAGTTTCCACTTCGGAACGGTTTTCCGGAAGACCGCTTCGCTTTCCGTGTTTTTGACGAGTTCCCAAAGACCATGTCGCAATTCGACGCCGGAAAGCTCCTCATCGACGGTCGGGTCTTTCGGAACGAGCCCGACATGTTTGGGCGGATTCTTATCGAGACACGACGGCAAACCGAGTTCCTGACCGTCGATCTTGCTGAGCGTACACAGGTACGAAAGCTGGTCGTCTGAACTTTCGTCGTATCCGTGCAAACCGCGCAGGTCGTGGTATTGTTCCCAGGATGTAACCGTTCCGATGGGCCGAACGATGTTGATCGGGGCTTGACCGAGTTCGGCGACGAGTTTGAGGTTTTCCGCTTCGCCCCGCCGAATTTCGAGTTCGATCTTTTCCCCCGGCCGGGTTTGAAGCAGCAAATCGTGGAGCGTCCGGAAATTTTCGACGAGCGTCAACGGCGTACTTCCGCCGGGATTCCTGGAGAACCCGACGATTCGGTCGCCGACTTTCAATCCGGCTTTTTCGGCGGGGGTTCCCGGTCCGACGACCTGGACGGAGCAGCCGGGCGTGGTTTCCTTGGCTAATTCCCCCTCGTCGGCGACGATTTGGCCGAGATAACCGGTCAAATCCTGGACTTCGCGGTATTTCGGATCGTTCAATTCGATCCGGGAAACGGCCGCCCCTTTGTTCGTCAACATAATGAGGCTGCGATACGGGCTGGTCGGGTCCAACGAGCCGAGCGTCGCGTAGGTCGGAACGGTTGCGATCTCCTTCACTTCCGCCGGCGGAGTTTCGGAGTCGGACGGTTCGGCGTTTTCCGCGTCTTCGTCGGCGATGAGCGCCGGCTCGTCTTTCTTCTCCGTGTCTTTTTGCGCGACGACGTCCTTTTGCTCCGGCGGTTTCGGCGGATTGAAATAGGAGTGCAGCGCGAAGAACACCATCACCATGACGATGAAGAATATCACATTGTTCTGGGAATCCCGCCGCGATTCCGGGAGTAAAGACGATTGCATCTTGAATACGGAAAGAGAAAGGAATGTAGGAAAGGAGCGATGAGAGTTTCCTCGAAAAAACCGAGCCTAGTCTAACATAAATCCAAGGGGGGGCAAGGTAGAAGAGTTGCCCCTACTTGACGCGAAGACCGATTTTAGAGATGGTAAACCCTGTTGCCCCAGTTGTCCAAAGAGCCGCACGCGCAGCTTGCGGAACAGAACAGGGTTCAATTTTGAAGCCGTTCCGCAAGTTGCGATTCGCTTCACGTGCGGCTCTTTTATTTTCACGAAAGGAACATTATGAGATTTCTCGTCGCGTTTTTCGTTCTCACAGGCGTTTGTTTTTCCGCCGAAACGCTCAAGCCGGTTCCGTTCACCCAAGTCAAGATCGAGGACACGTTCTGGAAAAAACGGCTCGAAACGAACCAGAAGGTTTCGATCCCGCACAATTACCGGTGGTGCGAAGAGACGGGCCGGTTCGATAATTTCGCCAAAGCCGCCCGGCTGCTGCAAGGGGAGTTTCGCGGAATCTACTTCAACGATTCCGACGTGTACAAAGTGCTCGAAGGAACCGCGTATTCGTTGGCGTCAAACCCCGATCCGGAACTGGAAAACGCGGCGGACAAAGTGATCGACTGGATCGCCGCGGCGCAGCTTCCCAACGGGTACATCAATACGTATTACCAACTGAAAGAGCCGGACAAAAAGTGGACGAACACGCCGGTCATGCACGAGTTGTACTGCCTCGGACACATGATCGAAGCGGCCGTCGCATACCAGCAGGCGACCGGAAAAACGAAGCTGCTCGACGTCGCCGAAAAAGCGGTCGATCACGTGATCGACACCTTCGGTTACGAAGACGGCAAAATCCGCGAAGTGCCCGGACATGAGGAAATCGAACTCGCTTTGGTCAAACTGTACGATTTGACCGGCAAGGAAAAATATCTGAAACTGTCGCAACTGTTCATCGATCTTCGCGGCGACCAATCGAAACGGACCGACAAGCTGCAAGGCTTGTATTCGCAGGACCACAAGCCGGTCCGCGAACAGGACGAAGTTGTCGGACACGCCGTTCGGGCGATGTATTTGTACTGCGGCATGACCGACATCGCGGCGAAAACCGGCGACAAGGATTTGATCAAAGCGGTCGACAAGCTCTGGGACAGCGTCGTTCACAAAAAAATGTACATCACCGGCGGAATCGGCGCCCGGCATGAAGGGGAAGCGTTCGGCGACGACTACGAAATGCCGAATGATACCGCGTACTGCGAAACGTGCGCCCAGATCGGCTTGGCTCTGTGGGCGCAGCGGATGAACATGCTGCACGGAAATTCCGAGTACGCAGACGTTGTTGAACGGGTCCTCTACAACGGCGTGTTGCCCGGATATTCGATGAACGGCGATTCGTTTTTCTATCCGAACCCGCTGTCGAGCAAAGGGGGATACGGACGCCAACCGTTCTTCGACTGCGCCTGCTGTCCAACGAATCTGATCCGGTTCATCCCGTCCATGCCGGGGTATCAATACGCCGTTGACAAAGATGGGATCATCATCAATCAATTCATGGCCGGAGAAGCCGAGATCAAGCATCCGACGAAAGGGATTATTCGAATCAAAATGGAAACGAATTATCCGTGGGACGGTAAGGTTCATTTCACTTTTCCCGATTTGAAAGAAAAAATCCTTGTTAAAATCAGAGTACCGAACGCTTTTTCTGACGGCGACGCCATTTCCGGACTATCTCAGAATATTAGCGATACAAAAACGTCCGATGGAAATGGATATCTGTGGTTTCCTGCCGATTCCAAACAGAACGATTTTTCGATTGCGTTTTCCATGAAAGTCAAGCGCATGGTCGCCAATCCGCATATCAAGAGCGATCTAGGCCGGGTCGCTTTGATGCGGGGCCCGCTCGTTTACTGTTTCGAAAAGATCGACAATCCGGACGTCGATTTTCGGCGGCTCACGCTCGCCAAAGAGCAGGATTTCAAGGTCGAGTGGAAACCAGATCTGCTCGGCGGCGTCAATATCATCAAATGCAAGGACGTTAGCGGCAAGGAGCTGACGGCGATTCCGTATTACGCTTGGGCGCATCGGGAACTGACAGGGATGGACGTTTGGGTTCGGCAGGAAGGACTGCCGCGTAAACCGAAAAACGTCGACGATCCGGCGTGGAAAGATTTATTGTACCGTGAACTGAAACCGGACATGCTCACCGGCGAAACGGAGCCGCTCACGGTTTACGAAACGACGACCGCAACCGCGTCGTACCATTTCGGCAAGGATTCGCCGGAAGCCGTGTTCGACGAACTTGCGCCGAAAAACTCGAACGATCACACGATTCCGCGATTGACCTGGTGGGACCACAAGGGAACCGACGAATGGGTCGCATTATCGTTCGAGAAGCCGCAAAAGCTTTCCGAACTGGGTGTTTATTGGTTCGACGATGAGCCGAACGGCGGCTGCCGGATCCCGGAAAGCTGGACGCTTTTCTACAAAAACGGCGGCGACTGGATACCGATCCAAGCGACGTTCGACGTAAAAAAAGACGTCTGGTGTACCGCGAAGTTCGACGAAATCACCGCGACAGACCTTCGCGTGAACGTGAAACTGCAAAAAGATTACTCCGGTGGGGTTCTGGAAATTCAAATTCGCTAGACGTATCACTCATGCTTGTCGAAGAATGGACCGCTTTCTCGCGGAATCTCGGTTTCGAGCTTGTTGGAATCGCGTCCGCGAAGCCTTCGGAAGCGTTTGTGCACTTTCGACGATGGATCGACGACGGGTTTCACGCCGGGATGGATTACCTGGCGAAAAATCTGGACGTTCGAGCCGATCCGCGACGGCTTTTGCCCGGTGCGAAAAGCGTTTTGATGCTCGGCGTCTCCTTTCGGACCGTGTTGGAATCCGACCCGATCGTTCGAAACCGGTTCTTCGTGAAAAACGCCGGCGATACGATACCCGTGGCGTCATACGCTTGCGGGCGGGATTATCATCTCTGGATTCGGGAGCGGCTCAAACGGCTTTCCGAATGGCATCACCGGCGTTTTCCGACCGGCTCCTGTCGCGGCTGCGTCGATACGGCCCCGTTTTGGGAACGACAATACGCTGAAAACGCCGGGCTCGGCGTTGCCGGGAAAAACACGATGCTGATTCATCCGGAATACGGCACCCGTTTTTTCCTCGCCGCTTTTTTGACGACCGAACCGCTTGAACCGACCGAACCGCTCCGCTTCGATCCGTGTAGCGGTTGTCAGCGGTGTCAGGATGCGTGTCCGACGGGAACGCTCGGCGAACCGTACCGGCTGGACGCAAGAAAGTGCATCAATTATCAAACGATCGAATGCAAGGCGAATACCCTGGACTCGTCGTTCGGTTGCGACATTTGCCAGAATGCTTGCCCGTGGAATCGCGAAACGGTCGTCCCGGGCCGCATTTCGCGGCAAACGCTGAACGAATCGAGTTTCGAGAAGCTCACGGCTCTTTACGGCGAAACCCCGCTGATGCGAGGGATTCGCCGGCCCAAGTTCGAAGGTTAAGTTTCTCGGTCCTTGATTTTGCGGTTAGGATTTCCTTGCTCAATCCCGCCAGACTTCCGTGGTCAGCGAGCAGGGAACGCCGCCGTACTGCGTTTCCAATTCGACGTAATACGCGATGTGTCCGCTCGCGGGTTTGGGAACGGAAACGGTGTAATTCCCTTGAGTTCCCGGCGTCTTTTCGAGCGGTTTGCTCGTCCATTTCGACTGCCGAAAATCTTTCGTCTCGCTTTGAGCGGTCCAGAGTTTCGCGGCTTTAGCCGGGATGTCCGAAACGATCGACACCACGCAATGATCGCCGTCGTCGGACTGCTTCCACTCCAGATTCGGCCAGGCTTGACCGGAACAGGCGTACCGCGTAAAAGCGGCGAGCGTTTGGAACGCCTTGAGCTTTTCGTCGCCGAGATTGTGTCCGACGTTCGGCAGGTTCAACTGGTATTTGACGCCATTAAGATCGTTCCAGTAGAATTTCGTCGCATCGACGGTCCAATACGGATCGTTCGTGCCGTGGATGAGCAGTTTCGGCAAAGTCAGCCGCGTTCGGTAGGAATACGGATCGATCATCGTCCAGAGTTGTTTTTTGTACTCCGGCATATTGTCCCCGTGATCCTGGACGAGATTCCTCGTGGTGTAATCGGCGATGCTTTCGCTGTAGTCGCCCCAACTTTCCAGTTGGTACGCCATCTGCTCCTGCATGTTAAGCGTGTTGATCACGATCGGCGCGATCGCCGAGACCCGCTTATCCTGTGACGCCGCGGTCAACCAGGTCGTCCAGCCCCGTTTCGAAGCGCCGGTCACGACGAAGTTTTTGATGTCCTTGCCTTTTTTCTGCTGGAACAGAGCCTGGACCGTATCCATGGCGCGGATCGCGCTTTTGGTCATCGGGAACAGGAGCGGCCAGGTCGAGTCGTGCGACTCCAATGCTTTCAGGAGCGTTTCACCGATCAGGGAATCCTCGACGTGATCGCCGAACAGCGGCTGGTTCGGAACCTGAAACAACATCGCGACGACCGAACCGGAAGTTTCGGCGAGCAGGTCCGCCATCATGCAGTCGTCCGCGCCCGGCAATCTGCCGATTGCTCTGCCGGTGATGAACAAAATGCAATTTCCTTCGTTGACGACCTTGGTCGGTTGGACGATGTACATATAATGCGTCCAGGGAATCCCGTGCCACGTCTGCGACGTCATCTCGACCAGGAACGTTTGCCTTCCGCCCTGATCGGCTTCCTTGAGGAGCTTCCATTGGTAGGAATCGTCCTTCAGATTAAGATATTCGTTCAACTCTTTCGGAGAAGGATCTCCGGCGGCAAAAGTCGAAGGAACGAACAAAAGAAGTGCAAAAAAGGATAAGCAAAGCTGTTTCAACATGTTTTTGTGAAAAGGGAAAAGGGGAAATGGGTCGGCTTTCGCCGGAAAATTCCGGTCCCCACTCCCCCGGTAGTCCGGGGGAGTGGGTTAGGGTGAGGGGGTGGATCTGTTGCCGCTTCACCCTCACCCTAGCCCTCTCCCAGAGGGAGAGGGGACCGCGTTTTGGTTGCGATTATCTAATAAAACGAGTCTATCATTTACGCAAAGTTTTACGCTCGATCGAACGGGAACGGTGAAACTTCGTCGATCGATCGTGCTTCCAGGAGGACCATCAGGAGCCGTTCGACGCCGAGCGCGACACCACAGCAGGGGGGTAAACCGGCTTCCATCGCTTTGATGAGGCGGCTGTATTCCGGGAGCGGGGCGTTACCGTCGGCGATTCGGAACTGGTTGGTCTCACGATTTCGTTTCAGGAGCTGTTCCGGATCGGTCAGTTCGGCGTATCCGTTGGCCAGTTCGATTCCGTCGACGTACAACTCGTACCGCTCGCTGACCTCGAATTGATCCGCTTCCTGCTGAACGAGCCGGGTCGTCGCCAACTGCGATTGCCAGACGGGAAAGTCATACAAAATCGTCGGAAATTCATTGCCGAGGTTCGGCTGGACGACTTCGGCGAACAAGAGATCGACCCAGGGTTCCCGCAGATATTCGTCCGCAACGTCGCGTCGAAACGGGACGACGCCGTAGGTTTCCGGGTAGGGAATTCGATTGTCGTCCGCGAACTGCCGCATCGTTTCGACGGGAACCGTGTGCGGATTCATTCCGGTGAATTGAAAAAACTTGTCGCCGTACGAATGTTTTTCGACGCCGCACCGCTGGAACATGTGTTCGGCGAAGTCGGTCAGAAACGCGATTCCCTGTTCGTAATCGTCGGCGACGCGATACCATTCGAGCATCGTGAACTCGACGTTGTGAATCTGTCCGAAATCGCCGCTGCGAAACGCGTGCGCGATCTGGAAAATCGCCTTCGCCCCGGCCACGAGGAGCCGTTTCATGCAAAATTCCGGCGACGTCTGGAGGTAATACGTCTGGTATCGGTTCGGAATCCGTTCGACCGAAACGGGAATCGGCTCCAAATAGCGGTTGACGATCGTATCTTCCGAAAGGATCGGCGTAATGACTTCGATGAAACCGCGATCTTCAAAATAATTTCGTATCCGACGCAACAGTCCGGACATGGCCGCCAGATTGCGAAGCGAAGCCGTCGGAAAAAAATCGAAGGAATGTGTCATGTCGGAAAGAAAAGGGGGAAACCGAGTCCGGTGGTCCCTATTTTAAACAGGATCGGCGGAAAAAACAAGCCGGCGCAAATGAGTCCGTTGCCCGCAGCCCAGGGGTGTGAAAAATCTTTTCTGATTACTCAAACTGTAAACGATAGGACGTAATCTTAATCCTAAGCCTTTCCTCAAACTGGTGATTATTTCACATTTTATGTGGCGAGTTTTTTGTTCCGCCCGACACTTTCCGGTCAATCGCCGCTTCGCCCTTGATCCCGCCTGGAGTAAATGAGCCGGTATTTGTTCATCGAGATTCCGTTCTGCTCCGCGAATATTCGCGCAAGATATCGGGACGAAGAGACGCCGACCGTCCGGGCGATCGCGACGGCGGTCAGGTCCGTTTCCCTCAAAAGTTCTTTGGCCCACTCCATTCGGACTCTTTGAATATCGTCGTAAGGACTTCGGCCAAGGCTCTGGAGGAATCTCCGCTCCAGCGTCCGACGGGATAGCCCGACATGTTCAACGACGTCCTCCACGCCGATTCGTCGGGACACGTTTTCGCGAATAAACCGCATCGCTTGAGCGATGTCGGGATCCTCGACCGCGACGGCGTCGGTCGAGCGTCTCGCGGCGACGAACGCCGGTGGTATCAGTATCCGTGTCGGCTTGAACCCCTTCCGGTGCATCATTCGATGGAGCATCTGCGCCGCTTCGTAGCCGACTCGTTGGCCGTTGACATCAATGCTCGAAAGAGGCAGGTCGAGCGTCCGGCAAAACCACTGGTCGTTCTCCGTTCCCAAAACCGCGATTTCTTCCGGTACGGAAATTCCGAAACGGTGACACGCATCCAGGACGCGTTTGGCATGGCGGTCCGTGACGGCGAAAATCCCGATCGGACGCGGAAGCCGTTTCAGCCATCGCTCCAGCTTCTCTTGTTCCGAATCGTCCCATTGGGGAACGTGCCATTCCGCCGATTTTTTCCCCTTTCGACCGTCCGGGGTAATCCGCTCGCACGAAAACCCTTGCGACCGAACGACCTGGACGAACGCATCGAGCTTCGCTTCCGCCCACCAAGCGTGACCGAACGCATAACAGGCGAATCGGTGAAACCCTCGCTCCCGCAAATGATCGAACGCCATCCGTGCCAACAGCATATCGTCGACGGCGACATCGAATTGTCGCGAACTGCCGTTACCGGCCAATTCCACGGTCGGCAAGCCTTTGGCGCGGAGCAGGTCCGCATTCTTCTGCGTCACGGTCCGGGAAATGATTCCCGAGCCTTGCCATTGGTAAAACCAGGAGGGGAGCGGATCGTGGATTCCCCGCTGCTCGAATTCGATCTCCCAATCCTGTTCCCGGGCAAACTTCGCGATTCCCTCAAGCATGTTCCGCCCGTTGAGGGTCGAAGTTTCCACCAAAACGAGAATGTCTTTTTTCTTTCTCATGGTGTCAAAACACGACAGAGCCGGACCGCGAGTCGAGGAACTCGTCTCAATCCCCCCTGTCGCAAAAGCGCATCACTTCGACGCATTATTATTGTTGCATTGAATGATCGTAGGGCATAGTTTGAAAGCAATCAAGAGGGGTGTTTTCGGGGCAAAAGCGATTCCTCGAAATTTTCGTTTGTTGTTGTTTCCCCTTCATTCTCTTTTCGAGAGGTTGACTACCATGATGAATTCTACAAAAAAACATTTCGGGAGAGCTGAAAACCGTCTCGGTTTCACTCTCGTGGAGCTTCTCGTCGTCATCGCGATCATCGGCATTTTGATCGCTCTTTTGCTTCCGGCCGTTCAAGCGGCCCGGGAAGCGGCCCGACGTATGAGCTGTACCAACAATTTGAAACAACTCGGCCTGGCATGTCACAATTATCACGACACGCGGAATTGTCTTCCGGCCCGCATGACGGGACCGGCCGTCACCATTTCGCGATTGAGCTGGCTCTACTCCGTCCTGCCGTATATGGAGCAAGGCGCCCTGTACTCACAGATCCACACGGCAGGCACCGTCAACGCGAAAGATGGTTCGCAGACCTACACCGAACTGGCCTGTCACCCGTGGGACAGGAATTTCCTCCCTTGGTACACGGTCATTGATGCCTTATTATGTCCCTCCGACGGGGCGGGAAAATCTCCGAGCCCGGAAGGCTTGGGGAATTCCAGCTACAGTTGTAACTGCGGCGACCTGACGTATTGGGCCGGCGATCCGCGTGGACGGGGGACGTTTATCGACCTTAAACACAGATCGTTCGGTTCCATCACCGATGGAACGTCCAATACCATGCTCGCCTCGGAAGGCGCGATTTTCAGCGGAAATCTGAACGCCAGGAAAGGAGGAATCGCCTTGAATCGAAACGTCCAGGTCGGAACCGCCGCGGCGTGCTGGGCGGCTCTGGATCCCGAAGATTCCAACCGCGTTCAAGACCCCGTTTACGCCGTCGGATTCGAAGGTGGTAATCAGAATTTTTGCGGAACGCGCTGGGCCGACGGTTTGCCGATGAGCACGGGATTTTTTGCTATTTTGCCGCCGAACTCTCCGACCTGTTTCGATAATTCCGATCTGGGTGCGGGAGGAACGGGAATCACCCGCGCCGCCTCCAGTTGGCATACCGGCGGCGTCAACGTGGCGCTCGTCGACGGATCCGTTCGATTCGTTTCCGATACGATTGATTCCGGAGACATGAGCGCACCGTCCCCTTACGCCGAACCGGGCGTCAACTGGGACGACAGCGGTAAAAGGAGCCCCTATGGCGTTTGGGGCGGCATGTCGACGATTGCCCACGGCGAATCCGTGACGTTACCGTGATGTTGGTGCCGTTAGCACCGGGGCTTGCCCCGGGCTGAGCTCTCGCCGTACCACACAAGTTTTACGGACATGATTCGGAAACCTTATTTTTCACCTTATTTTGTTTTACAAAACAACCTCAGTAGCCAAAATTACGACGAAAAAACCCACCTTATTACCTTATTCACACTCTCGGAATAAGGTAATAAGGTGTTTGAAAAGGGGGCCCCGAAGCTACTGAGGTTGTTTTCGTCCAAAAAATAAGGTTTCTGTGCTCGATCCACAATTCAGACAGTCTAACTCCAAAGGCGTTCTCACAATGAAATATTCCATTTTAATTTCAGGACTTGTTTTCTGTTTCGTTTTTTATCTTGGATGTAATAAGTCGCCGATCAAAACCGTTCCCGTTTCCGCGACCGTCCAGTACAACGGCGCGGCCGTCGAAGGGGCTTTGGTGACGTTCAACCCGATCGATAAAGGCCCGGAAAATCGTTCGGCGTCCGGAATGACGGATGCGTCCGGGATCGTGAAACCATTGACACCACCTGGCGTCAAGGGCGTCGTTCCGGGCAAGTACAAGGTTACGATCATGAAAACGCCGACCATCGGCGGAAGCGGAAAAGACGCTCCGGCGGCTCCTCCCCCGCAATCGTACGACGAAGCGTTGGCCGCGAGCCAAAACGCGAAACAGACCAACATGAAAGTCGATGCCCGACATCAACTGCCGGTCAAGTACGCTTCCTCGAAAACGACCGACCTCGAGGCTGATGTCGTCGGCCCGAAAGCGTTGGATTTGACGTTCGAGCTGAAAGACTAAACATCTTCTTCCTGGGACCGCAGGCATCTTGCCTGCACTTGGGGTTCCAAAAGATTCTGCAAAAGAAGGAAAATCTCGCGATACGCCTTGATTTTGCGCGCCGCCGGCACGATAATGGTCGTTCGTGTCATTGTTGCGAAAATAGACTCCGCGTCCTTCGTTGCCGAAAAGACCATGATGAACCCCCGCTGTTTTTTCCGTTGTCTGATTATTCTTGCCCTGCTCTGCGTTTCCGGAGCGATTGATGCAGGCGAAACGGTACGGAGCGATGACACCGACCGCATCCTGGTCGGTGTGAATTATTTTGCGGGCTGGTGGAAGCCGCTGCCGAATAAATGGAACGTGCCCGTGGGGAATGATTGGCGTGAAAAGTATCCGGGCCGCGTTCCGCTTCTCGGTCAGTATAACGAACAGGAAACGATGGACCGCGAAATCGCCGTCGCTTCCGAGTACGGCGTCGATTTTTTCCAGTTCTTGTGGTATTTCAACGGAATCGACAACAAGGCCGAACGGGAGAAAAACGCCCGCTTCCTGAACGTCGGCGTCGAACAATTCATGAAATCGCCGAACGCCGGGCTCATGAAGTTCGCCGTCGAATACTGTAACCATGAACCGTACCAAATCCGCGAACAAACCGACTGGGATTGGGCGGTCAAGGTTTGGGTGGACGCGATGAAGCATCCGAGCAGCTTGCGGATCGGAGGGCGTCCGCTTTTCAAAGTGCACAGTTGGCACCACTTCTGGTTCGAGAACGGCGAGGATTTCGATCGTTGCGCCGCAAGGTTGGAACAGCTCCGTAACGCCGTTCGCGAGGCCGGGCTTGAGAATCCGGTGATCGGCGCCGGAATCGGCTCGTACCAGAAAATCCCGGCCGCCGAAGGACGCATTCCATTGTTGTTCGATTATACGACGACGTATATGGAGCTCCCTCCCGATTTGCCGACCGGGGAAGCACGAGTTTATCCTTACGAAAAGCTGGCCGAATTCATGCGGGGTTCCCGGAAACAGCACGGCGATGACGCGCTTCCTTACCTTCCGTTTTTCGGTTTGAATTTCAACGCCGAACCGTGGGGAGATACCCGTGCCAGATTCGAATTCCCGACCCGCGATCAGTTGACGCAGGAATTTCAATCGCTCAAGGCCGATCTTGAGAATCCGTCGTTGAATCTTGGAGTTCCTTTGGGAGACGGAAAAAATCAGAAGGTCTTCACGATTTACGCCTGGAACGAATTCGGCGAAGGCGGTTTCCTCGCGCCGAGCGTCGAAGAAAAAACAATGAAACTCGAAACACTGAAAAACGTTTTTTCCAATGACAGATGATCTCAGGCTTTCGCCAGAAATTAATGGGCAAGTTTTGTCATTCTGAGCGCAGTGTACTCACGAAGCGAAGAATCTGGTATATCTGGCCAACTCGCCTTGCAAAACGGGCACGGCTTGAAACCAGATGCTTCGGAGTACCTCAGCATGACATGAACTGTACGACAAACATAAGTTTGCCGCTTGATTTCTGGCTAGAGCCTCAAGTCGAATATTCGTTTAATATTTCATACTTTTCGTAAAATCAATGATATTTGATCAAATCTCCACGTTCAAGGTCGTTCCCGTAATTGCGATCGAATCGGCTGAGGACGCGGTTCCGCTTGCGGATGCGCTGATCACCGGCGGCCTGCCGATTGCCGAAATCACTTTCCGGACTTCGGCGGCGGCGGACGTGATCCGGTCGATGGTGTCAACACGTCCGGAAATCCTCGTCGGCGCGGGAACGATTCTCACGCTCGACAATCTCAAAGCCGCGATCGACGCCGGGGCCCGATTCGGCGTCGCGCCGGGCTTCAATCCGAAGATCGTCGAAGCGGCCCGAAAGGCGGACTTTCCGTTCGTTCCCGGTATCTGTACACCGACGGAAATCGAAGCGGCACTCGACGCCGGTTGCACGCTTCTGAAATTTTTTCCCGCCGGCGCGATCGGCGGTTTGCCGCTACTCAAAGCCCTGGCCGCACCCTACGGCCACACCGGCGTCAAGTTCATGCCGACCGGCGGCGTCAACCCTTCGAACCTGTTGGAATACCTCGCGGTTCCCAACGTCGCCGCCTGCGGCGGAACCTGGATCGCCACCAAGGAAGACATCGCCGAAAAACGATGGGACCTGATCGCCTCAAGATGCAGAGATTTGGCTATAGGCTGTAGACTGTAGGATAACGCTCGCTTACGCTTCCCGCTCTGTTTTATTTGTTATTTCTTATTTCTTATTTAATGACACCAAACTACCTCCCCCATCCCGTCGGCGTCAAGATCGATATGCGTACCGGCGAGCTCGACGCGCCTGACAACGTTTACGAACGCAAGCTCGCTCAAATGTACGAAATGTATGAAGACCGTGACGCCGCGAAAAATCTCCTCGCCGAAGATCCCGTCATTTATAAGGTTTATGAAAAGAAACTCCCGAATCTGCCGGGCGAGCTTCAGTGGTGCATGAGCGTAACGCTTCCCGGCAAGATCGGTCGCGAATACTACATGACCAAGGGGCATTTTCACGCCGTCCGCGAGACCGCCGAGATTTACCTGTGCGTCGCGGGGACCGGCTATATGCTCATGGAGACGGAGGCCGGCGAAGTCGATGCGCAAATCATGACGCCGAACACCTGCGTTTACGTTCCCGCCTGCTGGGCGCATCGTTCGATCAACACGGGAAACGAGCCGCTCATTTCGTTCTGCGTCTATCCGGGTCATGCCGGACACGACTATGGGTCGATTGAAACCTCGGGATTTCGCAAACGGGTCGTCGAGATCGACGGAAAGCCGACAATCATCGACCGGGAGTGAACGACCATGTCGGAAACGATTCGAACCGTTTTAGGCGACATTCCGCCGGACCGACTAGGTGTCACGCACGCGCATGAGCATACGATCATTTTGCCGGGGGAAAGCTCTCGCCTCAACCCGTCGCTGCTGCTCGACAGCCCGGAAAAAACGACCGCCGAACTGCTCGATTTCAAGGCGTCCGGCGGCATGTCCGTCGTGGACGCCCAGCCGATCGGCGTGGAACGTTCGCCGCGACTGATGCAAGAGGTGTCACGATATTCCGGTGTCAATATCATTGCCTGTACCGGGTTTCATCGGCCCTGTTTCTATCCGGAAAACCATTTCCTCAGGACCGATTCCGCCGAGCGGCTTGCCGGGCGCATCGAGCGTGAAATCGTAAGCGGCATGATCGACGACACCACGGGGGAAGCGACGGACATCAAAGCGGGGCTGATCAAGTTTACGAGCGAATACCATTACGTCCCGCCGCTTTCGCAAAAGGCGGCGGAAGCGGCCGCGATCGCGCAACACAAAACGGGAGCGACGATTCTCACCCACACGGAAATGGGAACCTGCGGTCTTGAACAGATCGAATTGGCCGGGCGTTATGGCGTCAAACCGTCCCGGATGGTCCTGTCGCACCTCGACCGCAATCCGGATCCGTATTTGCACAAAGAGATCGCTTCGACCGGGGCGTTTCTCGTTTACGACGGAATCGCGAGGACGAAGTACTGGCCCGACTCGACGATCCTCGACTTGCTGCTGGAGATGATCGATTCCGGTTACGATTCACGGATCATGCTCGCCATGGACGCCGCGACGCGAACGACCTGGACGCATTACGGTTACGGACCGGGATTGACCTATCTGTTAAAGACGTTCATTCCGAGATTGCGGCAAGCCGGAGCGACGCAAGAGGAGGTTGACCTTCTTCTCCTCGTCAATCCCGCAAAAGCGTTGGCGCTGCAATGGGATTAAGGCTCTCGCTGGAAAGGTGAGTGAATACGAATCAATTTCGTGTTGACAATCTCAAGCGAAGCGGTAGGATGAGCCGAGGAGAAATGGTTCGTCAAATCATTTCGTTGAAAGTCTATTGCCTCCAGCATCCGCTCCACTTTTTCAAGAATCAAACTCATGAATAATTTTCGCTATAAAAATCCCGTCGAAGTCGTATTCGGCAAAGGAACGATCGCAACGCTCTCGGAACTGATTCCCGCCGGAACGGCCGTGATGATGACCTACGGGGGTGGCTCGATCAAGAAAAACGGCGTTTACGATCAGGTTCTCGCCGCGTTGAAAAACCATCGGGTGATCGAGTTCGGCGGAATCGAGCCGAATCCGCGTTACGAAACCTGTATGAAAGCGGTCGAAACGGCGAAAAAAGAAAACGTCGGATTCCTGCTCGCCGTCGGGGGCGGATCGGTTCTTGACGGAACGAAATTCATCTCCGCCGCGATGCGGTATCAAGGAGCCGATCCGTGGGACATCCTCGAAAAAGGAGCCGCGGTTGTCGATGCCGTGCCGCTGGCGACGGTGATCACGCTTCCGGCGACCGGTTCGGAAATGAATACGTTCGCCGTGATTTCACGTGATTCGACGATGCAAAAACTGGCTTTCGCCTCGCCGAAAGTGTTCCCGCAGTTCGCGATCATCGATCCGGAAACGAATTTCTCGCTCCCGATGCGACAGTTGACCAATGGGATCGTCGATACGTTCGTCCACGTTTCCGAACAATATATGACCTACCCGGTTAACTCGCCGCTTCAGGATCGGCAAGCGGAAGCGATCTACCAGGTTCTGCTCGAAGAGGGGCCGAAAGCCGTGAAAAACCCGAACGATTATGATTCTCGGGCGAATATCTGTTGGGCGGCGACGTGGGGCTTGAACGGGTGGATCAACTGCGGCGTCCCGCAGGATTGGGCGACCCACGGCATCGGGCATGAGATCACGGCATTTACCGGAACGGATCACGCACAGACGCTCGCCTTGGTCCTCCCGGCGGTCTGGAATCACCAGCGTCAGGCGAAAGCGGAGAAACTCGTTCAATTCGGACGCCGCGTGTTCGGTCTCACGGAGCCGGATCGGGAAAAGATGATCGACCTGGTTCTCGAAAAAACGAAAGCGTTCTTCCGCGAGGTCGGTATGGAGCCGTCGAAAAAGAATTACGGCGTCACGGACGACGTGTGCCGCAAGATCGTCGAACGGTTCGAAAAAACCGGTACGAAACTCGGCGAACACGGCAATCTCGGCGCGAAGGAAATCGGCGAAATCCTGCAATTGTGCGATTAACGCCGTTTGTCGATTTCGGAGAGCGCTTCGGCGGCTCGCATCGGGAGGTGGATTTGCACCGAACGGGACAGTTCGCTTTCCGCCGGATTGATCTCCACGGTCGGAATTCCGGCGCGTGCCGCCATGCGAATCGGGCCGGTAATGTACGGAAACATCGCCGAGGTCCCGATCGCGAAAACGACGTCGAAACCGGGTGACTCGAATTCACGCTGAAACGCTTCCAGCTCCCGGACCGGGAGCATTTCCTCGAACAGAACGATCCGGGGCCGGATCACGGCGTCACATTCCGGGCATCGCGGCGGGAGCGACTTCTGCATGTCCAAAAGCCGTTCCCGTACGTTTTCGTCCAACTCGAACCGCTGCGTCCAGGAGCACACGGTACAGTCGATCGCTGCGAGCGAGCCGTGGAATTCGTAGACATTCCGCGATCCGGCGGCGCGGTGATACCCGTCGATGTTTTGCGTCATGACGACGACCTTGCCGCCTGAGGCGTCATACTCTTTTTCCCATTTCGCGAGAATTCTGTGCGCTTCGTTCGGACCGTGCTCCGCGATCGCCAGGCCGAGTTGGAGCATGTATTTCCAAGTGATTTCCGGCCGTACGCGGAACATGGTCCCGGAAAGGCATTCTTCGATCGAATACCCTTCCCCGGTGCGCTCCTGGTTGTAAAGCCCGCCGACACCACGATACGTCGGCAAACCGCTGTCGGCGGAAATTCCCGCCCCGGTGATGAAAAGCACCCGTTGGGAATCTCGAAGCCGCTCGGCGATTTCGTTCAATGCGTGGTCGTACATTTCGTCCATCCACTCCGTGTTTGTTGGCAGTACGGTCGAGACATCCACACACCATTACTCCGCCGGTTCTTCGGCGAATCGCTTTTCCAGTTCTTTCGTGAAAATGTCGTCGTCGGAGCCGACCATCATGAACCGAACGACACCGCTTCGGTCGAGGATCATCGTCGTCGGGACGCCGGTGATACCGTAGAAGTCGTTGTAATCCGTCAGGCCCGCCGCCGTCGACATGACCAGCGAGCCGGTGAGCCAGGGATATCGCGTTTTCTCCACGAACGCCTTGAGCGATTCGTTGTCGTCGCCGCAACTGTACGCGATCATTTCGTAGCCTTGCGGCTTGAATTTTTCATACATCGTTTTCATGTGCGGAAATTCCCGCAAGCAAGGGCCGCATTGTGTGTTCCAGAAATTGACGACAACGACTTTACCCTGCAAGTCTTTCACGTTGATTTTCGAGCCGTCGAGCAGGAGCGTTTCAAATTCCAGTTCGGAACCGATCAGCGAATGACGCCGCAGCATCCCTTCCATCCGTCGGGCTTCCTGCTGATATTCCCGGCTTGGAGACGCCGCGAAAATCGGCATCACCTGCTCCAGAAACGATTTCGTTAATTGCGTCGATTGTTTTTCATCGATCTCTTCGAGATCGCGCTGGTAAAACATCGCGAACATGCTGGAATTGTGATAAAAACCCTCCGGGGCATGCTTGGTGATATCGAGATAGCGGCGGGTAATCTCCTCGGCATACTCTTTTTGGCCGGACTCCATCTTTTTCAGGTATTCCCGCATCTGATAGAGCCCCTCTTGTTTGGCATAATACAGGTTGGCGTGAAAAATCGGCGGAAGCGTTTCGAGCAATTCGTCGGCGAGTGCGTTGATTTCTTCATAGAAAATTTCCGGTCGCGTGTCCGGGTTTTTCCGTACCGTTTCCCGGGCCAAGTCGCCCATGATATCGACCTTGGTTCTCAGAAGCCGCGGTCGGTTCGCTTCCGGAAGATCGTCGGAGGAAAGGATCAGATCGGTAAGCGTCAATCGCATTTGAGGCGGGGCGGCGTCATAAATCTTTCCTTGGAACGTCACCAATTTTTGCAACGGGTCCGAAAGTTTTTCCTCTGTGGTGCCAAGCCAAACTTTCGTTTGCTCATCGGATTTCTTTTTGAGTTCTTCTTGCAAGGAACGCGATTGTTCGACGGCTTTCGCAATCGCATCCGTTTGCTCCGGAAAGAGCGGTTTCATACCTTCGAACAGCTCCGGGGTGATTCCATCCGTTCGGGCAAAGACGACTTTCCCTTCGCGATCCACGAGAAACGCGAAAGTATGTGAACCGAATTCCGTGAAGTAATCCGTTTCGTGGTGTGAGCGGGGGGTCATGATCCATGTTTCCCCCTGGCTTTGAAGTTTTTGTTTTGATATTTCCGGATTATCTTGGCAAAACAGAAGGATTTCGAATCCGTGACTCTTTAAAATGGTGTAAATCTCCCTGAGCGAAACGAGCTTCTTCTCGTCCCACTGATAAGGAGCGGCAATGAGCAGGACGACTTTTCCTTTCAAGTCGTTCAAATCAATCGGTTTGTCGTCGAGATCAATAGACTTGAATTCCATCGGTTTGCCGACCATGTCGAGACGCCGAATCGAGTTCAAAGCTCCCCGTGCACAACTTCCCAAAAGATCATATTTTTCTCTTTTGGCGTCGGCTTCGAGGATCGGTCGAAGTTTTTCGACGGCTTCACGAACAAGTCCCAAAGAACCGTCCGGATCAATGTGCTCCGCCATACCGACGGTAATGGACGGTAACTGCTGATTGCTGATTCTTTTTTCGTCGTTGAAATATTTGTTGATCAGCGGAGCAAAACGGTCCAGTTCTTTGGAAAATCGTTTCTGTTTTTCTTCGTTCGTCAGTTCCGATTTCCATACGTAATCGGTGTCGAAGTTTCTGCCGATCCATTGTCGATACAGTTCGTAATCCTGCGCTTGTTCGAGAAAAGCTTCGTATTTCTTTTCGTAATCCGCGTCGTCGAATCCGTATCGCAGTAGCAGACCGAGGCGTTTCATGTCGACGAGGTATTTCTTGTTTTCCGGCGACAGGTCGGGCGTACTGAAAAGCGGATCGACCAGCGCGAGGATTTCGTCCCCGAGCCGGTTCGCATAAGCCGGATACTCTTCGACCGTCCCGGTGAACGGCGTCTCGGTGATCGCGGTGATTTTCGTTTTGAGATCGTCCCATTCGTCGGCGTACGCCGCTTGAAAACCGTTTTGCACGCACAGGAACGAGACCAGCAATGTCAACAAGAGGCGTTTCATCATTGTTCCGAAAAATGGGGGGATTGATGTGATTCGAAATATCAAACCGTTTACAACACCTGCGTGATACCCGGCATGGCGATCGGGTAGTTGCCGTTGGCGTCCGGCATCACGGGGGCGTCGTCGGTCCACTTGAGGTTGTCCAGGCCCGGCGCGAGTTCGCGATTCGAATTCATCGCGTCGTCCCAAGTGATCTTTTGACCCGATTCGGCGGCCATGCGACCGAGAACGCCGACCATCGCCGCTTTGGCACAGCGGTCCGTCTCGTTGTACTTTTTGTTGTTGCGAATCGCGTCGAAGAACAGGACATGCTCCGTCTGGTACTGGTTGTTGAACTCCCCTTTGTGTTCCCAGATTTGATTTTCCGGCGTTTGATTATAGCTTTTGAAAATCTTCGGGTGCGTGATCCCTTCGCCGAAGACCGCGGAACCTTTCGTTCCGTGCAAAATCGTTCCGAAAAAACCCCACGTGTTGTTCTGGTGTCGTCCCTGGGCCATGAGCCGCGTTCCGTTCGGGAAGGCGAATTCGACGGCGTAGTGATCGAACAGTTGGTCCGGATCATGCCGCGTTTGACGCCCCCCCTGCCCCTGCGCGGAAACCGGCCAATCCCCCATCACCCAGCAGGAGATGTCGAGGTTGTGGATGAGCCAATCGAGGAAGAACGTTCCGTTCATCCAGGTGAAGCAACTGTAGTTGTTGATCTGGTGCGCCAATTCGCTCATTCCGGCCTGTTTCGGGGCGAAACCGACGTTTTCATGTTCGCGATACGTCCAGCAGGTGACGCCATCGCCGATCAGTTTTTTCTCCCGGATCTGCTCGATACAGTTTTGGAGCGGAATCGAATGGCGGCTCATCAAACCGCCGGCGACTTTCAGATTTTTTTCGTCCGCTTTTTTGCCGGCGGCCATGATCCTGCGAACGCCGGGCGAGTCGACGCCGAACGATTTTTCCATGAAGACGTTGACCCCTTTTTCCACGGCGTATTCGACATGGATCGGCCGGAACGCCGGACCGGTGCAAAGCAGCGCGACACCACCTGGCCCGACCGCATCGATCGCGTTTTTGTACGCGTCGAGTCCGAGGAATCGCCGTTCTTCGGGAACATCGACTTCGTCCGGATGCGCGTCGGACAAACCGGCGTAACTCCCGTTGATCCGGTGCGGAAAAACGTCGGCCATGGCCCAGAGTTTTTTCGGTCCCTCGGTCGCCAAAGCGTCGAACGCCGCGCCGGTGCCGCGACCGCCGCAGCCGACCAGGGCGATCTTGATCGTGTTGTCTTCCGCCGCGTGGACCCGGGGAACGGTTCCCGCCGCGACCGTCAAACCCGCCGCGAGCATGCCGCTCTTTTTCAAAAAGTCTCGACGCGAATCCCGTTGGCTTTCACTGTGTTTCAATGTCATAGTTTTTATGTCCCTGTAAAAGGCGAAGGAAATGGTGGAAATGCTCCACCGAATATAATCCTTCGTCTTGGGACTTTCAACAGGAGGGAAAATCTCGTGAAGCGGCGGAAAAATCAAGGTGTCAACCGTACCCTAATGCTTGCAGTTCCTCCTCGTCGATGCCGTGGTAATGGGCCAGTTCGTGCAGGATGGTGATCTTGATTTCTTCGCGAAGTCGTTCGGTGTCGACGTAACCTTCTTCGTCGAGCGCTTGTTGGTAAACCGCTTCCCGATAAACCGCGATGAAGCCGGGTGAACCGCTTCCGTCGTCGAACCGATGTCCGATCGTTCGACCGACGAAAACCCCACAAAGATCGTCGCGCCGCTTCAGATTCATCTGCCGCATCAGCTTTCGGGACGGATAATCCTCGACGTACAGCGGCACTTCTTCGAGCAGTTGATGGACCCGGGGCGGAAGCCGCTTTAGGACCCGATCGACCTGTTTATCGAAAAATGCTCGAAGGCGTGTGTTCATGGTTGTTCCGCGCCGGCGTCCAGGACGCTCGGCTAAACGGTTTTTGATGTTTTTTTGTGAATACTTGTAGTCTAATCCTGTTACGGCGATAATCAACGGCTGTGGCCCTTCTTTCCTTTTACCCACTTCCATGAAATGAAATACCTCGTTTATTGCTCGATTCTGTTTTTCACGACCGCCGCGTTTGCGCAGCCGGCTTTGAACGAGCTGGTCGCTCCGGGACCGAAAGCCGTCGTTCTCGGGGAAGGTTACGGTTTTTGCGAAGGGCCCGCCGCGGACGCCGTCGGGAACATCTACTTCTCCGACGGAAAAGATGATACGATCCACTTTTATCCCTACGGACGGCAAGTCGAGAAATTCGTGACCGACTCGTTCGACTGCAACGGGATGATGTTCAACGGACTCGGCGAGCTTTGCGTTTGCGAAGGGGCCGCGTTCCAAGTCGTCGCGATCAATCCCAGGACCAAAGCCAAGCGGGTGCTCGTCGACAAAATCGAAGGGGGCCGCTTCAACGAACCGAACGATTTATCGCTCGACGCGGAGAACGGTTTCTACTTCACCGACCCGAATTACCGGCATCGGGGACAGGAAACGGTCCGCAAGGAAGACGTTTATTACGTTTCAAAAACCGGCGAAGTGAGCCGCGTTTCGACCGTTTGCAAGCAGCCCAACGGCGTCCTGTTGACCCCGGACGACAAAATTCTTTACGTCGCCGACTGTGCCGGGAAAACGATTTACCGTTACAACGTCGACGGACCGGGCAAGCTGTCCGCCGAAAAGCTTTGGATCGACCTCGGCGCCCACCCGGACGGTATGTCGCTCGATTCCAAGGGGAATCTTTACATTTCCTGCGGTCCGGCGGGGGTCAAGATTTACGATCCTGCCGGCAAAGCGATCGGGACCTTGTCGAAAGATCACGACGTTCCGTACGCGTCCAACTGCACATTCGGCGGGCCGAATTTCTCGATCCTTTACATCACGTCCGCCGATAAGTTTATAGGAATCCCGATGAAAGTTCCCGGTATGAAATCCCGCTGCCCGGGCCCGGAAATTCCGTGAAAACGCCCGAATGACCTGTCGTATCCAACCTTTCCGCGGATTGACTGGAATCGTATCCCGAATAAAATATTGGCGGTTTTCACTTAATGGTTGTGTTGCATCGCTTATTTGTCTATTGAAAGTTCAAAAATGTCCCAGCGTTGGTTAGCTCAAAGGGCCGGAGCGTTTGAAGCGTCCGGCATTCGTAAAGTGTTCGATCTCGGCGCGAAATTGACCGATCCGATCAATCTGTCGATCGGCCAGCCGGATTTCGATATGCCGCAAGCCGCCAAAGACGCCGCCTGTGCCGCGATACAAGCCGGAAAAAGCGGTTATACGCCGACGCAGGGTATCGCTCCGCTGCGGGACAAAATTCGGGAACAGGTCCAAAAGAAGTACAACCATTCCGATCGGGACGTGTTCATTACCAGCGGAACGAGCGGCTCGCTCTGCCTGGCGATGATGGTCGTCGCCGAGCCGGGGGATGAAGTGATTTTCTTCGATCCGTTTTTCGTGATGTACGATTCCATCATCAAGATGGTCGGCGCAACGCCGGTCGTGATCGATACTTATCCCGATTTCAAATTCGATATCCAAAAAATCGCGGACGCGATCACGCCGAAAACGAAAGCGATCGTTTTCAATTCGCCGGCCAATCCGCACGGAAAAGTCGCGACCCGGGAAGAAGTCCAAGCCGTCGCCGAATTGGCACAAAAGAGGGGAATTCTCCTGATCAGTGATGAAATTTACAATCAATTCTGCTATAAAGAGTTCGTTTCTCCGGCGCAGTACAATCCGGAAACGCTGGTTCTGGACGGATTCAGCAAAACGTACGGAATGCCCGGTTGGCGCGTCGGGTTCGCGCACGGCCCGCAATCCCTGATCGAGCAGATGCTCAAGTTCCAGCAATACACGTTCGTTTGCTCCCCGCACGTCGGGCAGCTTGCCGCGATTGCCGCGTTGGACGTCGATATGACGCCGCAAATCGAAGCGTACCGACGAAAACGGGACATGCTTTACGAAGGGCTCAAGGACGACTACGAAATCGTCAAGCCGGAAGG
>JAVBPO010000124.1:0-9218 GCA_031549565.1 Thermoguttaceae bacterium | reverse complement strand
AGTGGTTCGTCAATGTTAAAATTTCATGTTGACCTGAATGGTTGTTAAAGAGGACAGACGACAGAGGACAGTCGACAGGAACACATGTCTCGTTAAGCTCCAAGGATTGCATAGTAATTCTCTTTCTGTTCTCTGTCCTCTGTCCTCTATTACCACCAAAAGAGTCAACATGCAATTTTAGACTTGACGAACCAGTAGCCAATGGTCCTTCCAGTTCTCGATCATTCCATTTTACGAACAACCGAAAAACCATTCAAGATCATTTTTTACCATGCCAATTCCGCCCAAGCGGGGTCGAGAGTTGCGATCAGTTTTTCGAAGCGGGCGTATTTCCGTTCGTAAAGCTCGGCCATGTCGCGGTTCGGGTAATAGACGCGGTCGATCTTGACCATGGAATCGACGGCGGCTTCCCAGGTTGGAAAATCGCCGACGGCAACCGCTCCGCAAATCGCGGCTCCGAAACAACCGAGCTCCGTTCCGGCGGGAATCTCGACCGTCGTTTGGAAAATATCCGCGAACATCTGCGACCAAACCTTGCTGTTCGTCGCACCGCCGGTCAAGCGGAGCGTTTGCGGCTTGTCCCGGAATTTCAGGAGTCGTTTCACGTGCCAAAAATGTCCGAACACGATTCCTTCAAGTACCGCGCGGAGAACCTGGGCGCGGGTATGACGCCCGTCGATCCCGAAAAGGACACCCTTTCCGTCCAGCGACGTCGGGCAACCGTACAAATACGGAAGGAAAATGATCCCCGTGTCCGTCGGTTTCGATTCGCCGACCAAATCGACGCAATGGGAGTAAATATTGTACTCGTCCGTAATTTTGCCGCTTTGACGCAACAGTTCCTGTTCCGCCTGAAAAAAGTGGGAAACGATCCATTCCAGATTGCTCGCCGACGTCGCGCTCCCTTCGAGCATCAGGTAATAGCCGGGAATGCAAAACCGACTCGTCATAAAAACGTCGGGACTGACGATCGGCGTGCGGGACACGTATTGATTATTGCCCCAGGTTCCGGCGATCATGCTCAGTTGCGTTTCGTTGACCATTCCGACGGCGAGACTGCACGCGTCGATATCGAACATGCCCCCTGCAACCGGCGTATTTTCGAGCAGCCCGGTTTTCGCCGCGACTTCTTTGGTAATCGTCCCGCAAAGATCGGAGGAGTTTTTCAGCGGCGGCATGATGTTGCGCAATGGCGTCAATCCCCAGGCGTCAAGCACTTCGTCGTCGTAGTCCCCGGTTGCGACGTTGATCAAACTCGTCCCGGACATGTCGGTTCGTTCCATATACGGCTGCCCGGTCAAGCGGAAACGGACGTAATCCTTGCACATGAACATCCAGCGGGTTCGCGCGAGCACGTCCGGCTCGTATTCGGCAATCCAGCGGAGCAACGAGTTCGGCTGGGCGGGCCAGATCGCCTGCATCGTTTTCGGACGGATTCGGTCGAGTACGTTTTCCGCCGCCCATTGTTCGACGTATTTTCGGGCGCGACCGTCGGAGGAGAGGATACCGTTTCGGGTCGGTCGGCCATGTTGATCCGTCAGGTACAACCCGTTGCCGTGTCCGCAGCAGGAAACGGAGCGAATGGATTTCGGAGCGATTTTCGTTTGAGCGATCACGCCGCGGACCACTTCGCAGACGTTCTCGAACAGTTCGTCCGCGTCGTTTTCCGTCCAGCCGTCGTGCAGGTAGATATGTCGTACCTTTTTTCCGTACACGCCCCATTCTTTTCCTTTTTCGTCGAACAACGCCGCTTTCACGACGGTCGAACCGCAGTCGATCCCCAGATACATCATCAACTCCCCAGCAAGTATGCGGCGAGATTCACCTCGCCTTTTTGGAAACGTTCCAAGATAAATCTTCCCAACTCCGATTTCAAGCCCCCGGAAACCCGACAACGCATTTCACACAAGCTCCAACCCGGCACTCCACTAGCAATTTGATCCGCAAGAAGATAGATTCATGGAAAGAAAAAGTTTCGTGTGACTTCCTTTCCTTATCACCCTCAACCGCAGATGATCATGTTGAATCGAATCCCCTCTCTTTGCGTCTGTATCGTCTCAGTTTTGATGCTTTGCCCGCGAGTCTGGTCTCAAGCGCCGTCCAAAATCGAATTTGAGTCGGGCGGTGAAAATACCGTCTCCTTGAAGGTCGACGGAAAACCGCTGCTAACCTATGTCAAGTCGCCGACGGCTTTCGACGATTTGAAAGTCAACGAATACAAAACCTACCTTTCCCAGCTTTATACTCCGGAAGGTCGGAATGTGCTCCGCGATTCCCCGGCGGATCACGTCCACCATCACAGCCTGATGTTCGCGATCTCGGCGGACGATGTCAATTTCTGGGAAGAGATGGGCAAGGAAAACGCGGGCGTGCAATTTGCGCCGACTTTCGCGATTCATTCCAATGTTGTCGAGTCCGACGGAAAGCGAATCGGCGAAGCGGTCATCGACCAGAATGTCGCTTGGTTCAAACCGGACAAGTCGATCGCGATTCGGGAGGATCGAACGATCCGTGTGTTTATTGAAAACGATCTCGACGCAACACTTCTGGATTGGTCGTCGAAACTTTCCGTCGGTCCGAATCGGGAAAGCGTGAAATTGTCCGGTTCGCATTATTACGGACTCGGAATGCGTTTCGACCAGACGATGGATAAAAACGGGACGTTTTTCTGCGATACCGGTTCGGAAATCCCGGGCGACAACGTCCGCGGGGACGAGAAAAAAACGACGTGTAAGTGGATGGCCTACACGGCGGATCTTCACGGCAAACCGGCGACTGTCGCGGTTTTCGACGCCCCGGAGAATCCCCGCCCGATGAGCGCGTTCACCATGGGACAAGCCGGACAGTCGTTTGCCTACATCTCCGCGACCGTCGACTTGGAAAAGGAGCCGATCACGCTGGAAAAAGGGAAACCGTTGACGTTCGAGTACGGCGTCGCCGCGTGGGACGGAAAAAAATCAGTCGCGGAAGTCCAAAAACTCTACCAAACCTGGCTCGAAAAACGGAAAGGGAAGTGATCGGATGAAAGGGGCGAATCTGGGACCGTAGGCATCTTGCCTGCACCTGGGTCAACGGGTTTCCAGCCCGTCCCCCAAATCATGCCATTTTTTGCCGACAGACTATAATTGCTCGATAGGTTTTTCTTTCGCTTTTCAGACTCTTTCCGGAGATTATCATGTCGACGAAAATCCAGATCGTGTTTTACAGCATGTACGGGCATGTTCATCAGCTTGCCGAAGCCGTTGCCGAAGGAGCCCGGGGCGTTCCCGGAACGGAAGTGCAGCTTTTCCAGATCCCGGAGCTGGTGCCCGAGGAATCGCTCCAGAAGTCGGGCGCGGCGGAAAAACGGGCAAAATTCGCGCATATTCCGATCGCCCAGATCGAGCATCTTGCGGAAGCCGACGGAATCATTTTCGGAACGCCGACCCGATTCGGAAACATGGCCGCCCAGATGAAGAATTTTCTCGACCGCGCGACTGGTCTTTGGCTCAAAGGCTCGCTGATCGGCAAACCGGGGAGCGTTTTCGCCTCCACGGCAACGCAGCACGGCGGACAGGAAACGACGATTACCAGTTTCCACACGACCCTGCTGCATCTCGGCATGGTGGTCGTCGGAGTCCCGTATTCCATGCAAGGGCTCGTGAACATGACCGAAATCACCGGCGGAACCCCCTACGGAGCGACGACTCTCGCTGATTCCGACGCGTCCCGGCAGCCGAGCGAAAACGAATTGGCAATCGCTCGATTTCAGGGTAAACACGTCGCCGAAATCGCCGCAAAACTCAAAAAGTGAGATCAGCCAAGTGTCTGTCGCGGCTTGCATTTTACGGGTTTGTGAAGTATATTGGTAAGGGTAGAAGGGAGGAAGGGTAAAAGGGGAGAAGGGATGAATGTGTGATGGAAAATCACCGCTCGCTTACACTTCCCGCTCCGTTTTTTGTTTCTTATTTTTTATTTCTCATTTCAATGACATGTCCATCGACAGGCTGGATTTAACAAGCGATCCGAATTTCGTGTCTAGGACGCCGGTCGTGGTTCCCGGAAACGCCCGGGCTCCGGAAGTGGATCGAAAAAAGTTCGTCGGGGTCCGTTTTCACTGTTGCAGCCTCTATGTCCGGGTCTACGTTAACAAAGACGGAACCGCTTACGAAGGACGCTGCCCGAAGTGTGCCAAACCGGTCCGACTCAAAATCGGCGAAGGGGGAACGAGCAACCGATTTTTCGACGCTTACTGATGAACGAAACCGCTTTACAACCGATTTTAGACGGAATTCCGCACCGTCCGCCGTTTTTGTTTCTCGACGAGATCGTCGAATACGAATCCGGGCGGATTCTCTGCCGCAAGACGTTTCGGGAAGACGAGCCGTTCTTCCAAGGCCATTATCCCGGTTTTCCGTTGGTTCCCGGCGTGCTGCTTTGTGAATCCGCGATGCAAGCCGGGGCGCTTCTGCTCTCCAAAATGGCCCGGGAAGACGAAAACGCCGAAGCCGGGGTGGAAAAAATGCCCGTTGTCGCGAAAATGGGAGAGGTCCGTTTCAAACAGATGATCCGACCGGGCGACACCGTTCAAATTGAGGTCAAATTCAAAGAAAAAATGACCTCCGTCTATTTCCTGCATGGAAAAATCACGCTCGCCGGCAAAACCGTCCTGCAATTCGAGTTCGCTTGTTCAATGAGTGAACGAAACGAATCAGAGCCGCGCACACAGTAAGCGGTGGGCGACTTTCAAGATCAAAATCATTCGGTTGTGAAAACGAATTACCGCTTACTTCGTGCGCAGCTCTGATTTTTTCGAAAAAACTTCTTGACAAATGAAGACAGATGTCTTACAATCCTGGATAAGACATTTGTCTTTATCAGGAGGTCAAAATGCCAAAACTCAAAAAACAGCCGAAAATTTCGGAAGCGGAGTTGGAAATTCTGCGAATTCTCTGGGAAAAGAATGGCGTGACGATCGCGGAAACGCAGAGCCTTCTCAACAAATCGGTCCGGCTCGCGACGGTTCAGACGCAGCTGAATCGCTTGATCGACAAAGGGGCAGTGCGTCGGAATTCGGATCGACCAGCCCGGTCTTGGGCGGTGCACGAACCGGAAGAAGCGT
Source organism: Thermoguttaceae bacterium (assembly GCA_031549565.1). Lineage (GTDB taxonomy): Bacteria > Planctomycetota > Planctomycetia > Pirellulales > Thermoguttaceae > JAVBSX01. The sequence goes on along the minus strand of JAVBPO010000124.1, from coordinate 4,117 downwards.
CGGCTCGACCGCTGCAATCGCTCGTTCGCAACGTCGGCGGCGGAAGCGTTTTCCCGCTGATCGCGCACCTGGTCGAAGGGCACGAATTTTCGCAAGAGGAAATCGCCGCGCTCCAATCGCTGGTCGGCAATCTTCGCACGAAAGGAGAAAAACCATGACACCGGAAATTTTACTCCGTTCGACGCTGCTCCTCTCCGCCGGCGTGATCATACTCCTTTTGCTCCAACGGCTGCTGCCGATCCGCAGTGCGAAAGTGCAGCGAACAGCCTGGTTCGCCGTGATCCTGCTCGGCGTGCTCTACGGCGAGGTGTCATGGAATATTCCGTGGAATAGGTCGTCGCCGGCGGAACCGGTAATCGTAAGCTGGGAGCCGCATCCCATCAGAGCCGCACACGAAGTCAGCGGTATTGTGGTCCCGCAAGAGCCGATTGGGATTGACAAAGAACCGCGGGAAGCGGAGTTGGCCGAACCGTTTACGTTAATCAACGAGGTCGAAGCATCCCCGAATACGTTTGAGAGCCAGGGGGAACCCCAAGCCGCTTCGCCCCCTCACCCTAACCCTCTCCCCCGAAAAATCGGGGGCGAGGGGACCGGCGTTATGGAAGAGTTGCGCCGAAACATCGGGATGATTTGGATCGGTGGTGTCGTGTTTTTTCTTTTGCGGTGGGGCATCGGGTATGGGCGGTTTTTGCGGCGTGTACGTTCATTTGACACCCCGCCGGAGAATTGGCGTACGCAGTGGGAATCGCTTTTGGTCGAATACCGGGTTCGTGGAAAAGTGCCGCTTTATGTGTCCCGTGACATCGGGCCGGCATTGGTGCGATTGCCGTTTCAGTACGCGCTGGTCGTGCCGCGTGACGCCTGGGATTCGCTCGGCGAAGCGGGGCGGCGGACCGTGATGAAACACGAGCTGGCCCATTATTTGCGCCGCGATATTCCCGTTTCGCTTTTCACAAGCCTGATCGTGCTGGCTCATTGGTTCAATCCGCTGGCCTGGCTGGCGCTGGCCCGATTCGAAGCGGCGGCGGAACTTCAGTGCGACGATTTCGCGCACGGACGCCGGGAAGCCGACCTGGCGGATTACTGTGACGCCCTCCTGTTGCTCCAGCGATTCAAAACCTCGTCGGCGGCCGGACACGCCGTGAATCGACGACGGCTTTCGCAGCGGATCGCACGACTCGTTCATTATGACACCTTACCCCTGGGAGATTCACTCATGAAAAAATCGATCCTTATTCTCTTATTCGCGACGCTGTTTTTTTGCGGCGCCGTAAGGATACAACTGGTGGCACAAGAGGAAAAAACGGAAGGAACCATCCTCGCGATGCCGAAAGAACTCCCCTCCCCGAGCAAGGAGGAAATGCGTCTTCAAGGCGAGGAGAAAGATTTCGTTCTAAAAAACAACATTGGTCAATCACTGATCAATGACGTCGTCAAGCCGGATCCCGATTATTTGGAGTTGCAAAAGAAACGGCTTGAGATTGCCCAAAAGAACCTGGAGCGTGCGAAGCAACAGCGAGCGGAGAACAAAATCTCGGACGAGCAGCTCGATCAGGCGGAATTGCTGCTTGCCGAAGCGGATTACGCTTACAAAGCGGCGGCGTCACCCCGCTCTCCTGATGGCGATCCCCGGAATCGAGGCATTCACCATGATGATGTCAATCCAGATTACATCAAGCTGTTGAAATTCCGGTTGCAGATCGCACAAAAAAACATGGAGCGAGCGCAAAAGCTCTTTGAAGCGAAAGTGGTGTCTGATTTGGAAAGGGATGACGTCCGTCTGAAGCTGATGGAAGCGGCGTACGCCCTGAAGAAAGCGGAACAGCTTTACGAGTTGCGACAGTTGAACAACGGACCGTTGACTGCCGAAGCCGCACCGACGCCGACCGAAACGAAAATCGATCCTGAGGAGTTACAGCTTCTGAAACTCAAAGTCGACCACGCCAAAAAAGTAGCGGAAATCACACAACATGCGTACGAGATTGGAGCAAAAGGCGGTACTAGCTGGGATTACTGGTTCACTCAAGCGGCTTTGGCCGGTGCCGAAGCGAATTTGTATCGTTCTGCCAGAGATCGTGCGAACCACATTGACGCGCTGGCCCGGAAAACGGACGCGGCGAAAAAACTGGTCGACGCCACGACAAATGGATTCAATGCGGGCGCCGTTCAAGTGACCGCCCTTCTGGAAGCCCAACAGACGCTCGCCGAGGCGGAGTTTGAATTGAAGAAGGCGAAAGACGAGAAAGATGACGCCAGGCCGAAAAGGCTCACACCTCCCCAAACCGAGGAAAGAAGTGATGCTACCGTTCCCGAGCGTGAGAAATTTCTTTACGACAATCGGACGTTTTGGGAGTGGAAAAAGCAGGCGGAAACGGAACTGAACCCGGACCGGCACATCGACATCGTCAAAGCGTTCGGCGCCTTCGCCCGCAAAGGCTTCGGAAAAGAAGCGATCGAAGCGATTTTGAAAATGTGCGAAGATTATCCGACGGTTGACGTCTCCCGTTCGAGCAATCCGCCCGACTTCGGTACCACGGTCATGACGGCGTTTAAAAACGATATTCCCGTAACGGATTCGATCCCGATTTTGCTGGAACGATGCCAAAACCCTAAAGATCAGTCGAATAGAGCCGCATTTGACATCATGCTCGTTCTCGTCTTGAAACTGCCGGAGGATGCTTCCGACGAAGACGTCGCCCGCTTTAAGCCGTTTATCGCGATCCTGCTGAAGCGATTTCAAAACGATCCGGTCATGATCGAAAAAACATTGCCCTTTTCATTTATCGGGATGAGAAATGCGTTGATCGCCTTTTCAAATCACGACAAGGAGATTCCCGACGTCATGGAAAAAACGGCGTTCGGTAAAGGGAGTTTCCATCAACGACAATTCGCGTTCGATATCTTGATGCGATCCGGAAGTCTGGGGTATTACGATCGCGGGGAATTTCAAAAATACCTGCCGCGATTAGTCGATTTGCTGTTGGGTGATGATAAAGCGGATCAGGAGTTCGCCGGAAAAATCGTGCGATTATACGCTTTTGGAATGGGATATCAAACTTATACTTGGGAAGATAATCTCTATGTTGCATCGCCGCCTGTGGACGCGGCGGAATTCTACAACTCGGTACTGTCTGAACAGGATCGAACGCTGGAAACCGATCAGGATTTGCTGCGTCAAATCGTTCAAGCGATGATGTACCTCGATGAAAGCGGCGTCCAGACTGCGAAATTTCTCAAAGGAGTGTACGCAAAGACGCCGGAAAACGTGCGTGAAATCTTTGCCGACCAACTTCTTTTCGCGATGGGACGGCAGGAGCGGCAAGGCGAAGCGGGACCGTCTCGCCCTTCGCGAACCAGAGGGCCGGCAATGCAAAGCACTCGTCAAGTATTTCTGCTTGAACTTTATTTCAACACCGGTACAGGAATGAACCTTGCCCTCACGCCGCGCGGCGAGAACTTGCGTAAGCAGCTTGAAGATTCGCCGGAGCTGCTGAAGTTGTTCGACGAACAGGTCGCGAAAATCCGCAATAGGGGGGGTGACACCCTACGCCGTTAACTGTTTTTTTATGGAGGTTGGGCGCCCGCCCGCCTTGTTTTTTAGACAGTCGCTGAAAAATAACCGACAAAAAAGAGATGAGGATTTTTTACCACGGAGAACGCAGAGATCACAGAGAGTTTGAATTCATCGACTCTCTGTGTTCTCTGCGCTCTCTGTGGTTTTAAAAATGAATTTTGTCTTACCTGATATTTTCCGGCGAAAAACTTAGGGATTATTCGTTTTGTTGAAACGTAAACTCTTCGCCGTCGAAATCGATGGAGATCGACAGGTGTTGCGTTTCCGATTTTGCCTGATTTTTCAGCAGTTCCACGGCGAGCGGGTTTTGGATTTTCCGCTGGATCACCCGCTTGAGCGGCCTTGCTCCGAACGCCGGATCGTAGCCTTGCTCGGCAATCGCGGCGCACGCCTTGTCCGAAACGGAAATCGAAATCCCCTGCTTGGCCAGTTGCGTTTTCAACCGGTCGATCTGCAAGTGCACGATTTTGCCGATCTGCTCTTTCGTGAGCGAATGGAACAAAACGGTATCATCGATCCGGTTCAAAAATTCCGGCAGGAAGT
>JAVBPO010000176.1:0-4959 GCA_031549565.1 Thermoguttaceae bacterium | reverse complement strand
TTGCCATTATCGTTACGGAAACGGGTGGTGTCGAAGGGGGAAACGCGACATGTGCGATTATCATAGCGCGATTTTTCCCCCTGTCGAGTGCCCGAATGCCTGTTTTTCCCGATTCATGAGGAATTTTCAGAAGTGCCCTTGTAGAGTGGGACGGAAAAAATCCGCGGCTCGTGGATATTTCGAAAAAAACGATTCGCGTTCGAGAAATGAAAACCGGGAACTCGAAATCGTTCTCGAGCGTCGCCTCCTTTCTGATTTGGGTCGGTCAATATCCCGACGATTATTTTTACTTGATCGTTCGGCCATCCGGAGTTCACTTTTACAACGAGATTTTTCAAGCATTGGTGATTAGAGGAACGACTTTCGGAACAGGCCTTGTCAGTGAAACGAAAAGCATCGGAGCGGTAAAAGATGGGACGTAAAAAGCAAGTAGAGACGAGTTTGGAGCTTTTTCTCGACACGATCTGCAATACTTTCGGTGGTATTCTTTTCATCGCTATTCTCGTGACAATTCTGATTCGTCTATCGAGCGAGAAGATTCAGGAACTGGAATCGGAATCGCCGTCAAGTCGGGCTCTGGAAGTCGCACAAATCCGATCAGAAATCGAAGAACTTGGACGGCAATTGGATCGCGAGCAAAAAATTCTCACGGTCCAGCAAACTTCCTTCCAGGTTGACGAAAACGATTCTCGAAAAAAACTGATGCAAAAGTGGACCGAACTGACGCAGGCCGAAAACGAAAAATCAATTCTGGAAACAAAGAACCTCAAGGAAGTCGCTGACATTGCCGAACAGATCGCTTATCTGGAAGACGAAAAAGAAAAAGTAACGAAGGACAACGACCACCTGAAGAAAGAGCTCTTGAAAATGTCGGAAGAAGTCCAAAAAGCCGACAAAGAGCACAATCGGCGATTGACCCTACCTCGGCAAACGAAGCTTGGAGAAAAACCGGCGATTGCGTTAATCGTCCGATACAACCGGGTTATCTCTGGCACGAGTACGATTCCTATGGGAACCAAAAAGGAATGAACAGCGAAGACATGTTCGTTTTGGGAGAGAGTTCGGAAGGAATATTAACAACGCCCAACCCCGTTGCGGGGATTCCGCTGGACCAATCCAATGAATCTGAAGAAAAACTCGAAGCCCTTTTGAAACGCTTTGCCCCGGACCGTTTTGCTTTGGACATTATCGTCTGTCCTGATTCTTACGATTCGTTTTATTTTCTCAGCACGGTCATCACGGACAATCGATTCGACTACATTCCACGACCGTCGGGAGATGTCAAGGACGGTTTTCACTGGAGGGATCGCGGTGGTTCCATAGTCCCGATGCAGAATTGAACCTTGAATTGGATCGCCATTGAGCGATTCCACCTTCTGCTCGATTGAAGAGTCACTTCGAGAGACGCATGGTGCCAACGATGTGATCCATAAAAAAAACCTTGTGTTTGCGAATTGCGAGAATGGATTGGACAACATGCCATACGATGGAATCCAGCTCACTCGCCCATTCCGCTGGCTATAAAGGCTCAGTTTCTCCAAACTCGATCTTGATTTCCGCCTGTCCCCGTGATAGTTTGATTGCTGGTCGTACCATGGCGTTCCCTCTCTGAACTATCCAATAACATCTACGTGAGGTTTCCATGAAAAAGCTTATACTCTTCGGTTCTCTTTTGATTCTCATCGCTTGCTCCGCGCATTCCGCCGAGACGCTTTACGTCGCGGTGGACGGCAATGACGCCAATCCCGGCACGAAAGAAAAACCCTTGGCTAATATCCAAAAAGCCTTGGATTCGTTGACCGGACAAGAACGGACTCTCATCCTGCAAACCGGAACTTACTATATCGATCAGCCGCTCCGAATCACGCTGGATGGTCCGCCGGTCAAACTGGCCGTTCGCGGTCAGGCAGATCAAAAACCGCCCGTCATCAGTGGCGGAAAGCTCATCACCGGATGGAAAGAGAAGGAGAAAGGACTCGCCGTTACGGAAATTCCCGAAGTCAAAAACGGAACCTGGACGTTTCGCGATCTCTACGTCAACGACGCTCGGGCCGTTCGGGCACGTCACCCCAACACCGGCTATTTTCTCGTCGAAAAGTCGGGAGAAGATCGTCGGACAAGTTTCTTCTACAAAGACGGTGATCTCAGGCGGTATCAAGACCTGGAAAACATCGAACTCGCTTTTCTGCACGATTGGTCGATGACCCGCTGTCCGGTCAAGGAAATCGACGAACAGGCCCGTCGTTTGACGGTCACGACGCGGATCGGTTGCTCCATGGATTTCTTCGCCATCGACGGTTGGGAACCGCATCCCCGTTATTTCCTGGAAAATTCCCTCGAATTTCTCGATGCTCCCGGCGAATTTTTTCTTGACACCAAAAACGGAACGCTCTACTATCGCCTCAAAGAAGGCGAATCGGTCGAAACGCTCCAGGCGATCGCTCCGAAAACATCCCAGCTCCTGTTGGTCAGCGGCAGTGACACCAAGGCAACCGCCGGTGAACGGCTTGTCTTTGAAAACCTGCAATTTCAACATTCCGCGGGCACGTTTCCCAAGCCGGAAAACACTTATTGGGGAATCCAGGCGACCTGTCACGGAAGTCCTTCTGAAAACGGCGGCGAAAAACAATCGACCGATCCCGCCGCTTTGCAATTCGAGAATGTGAGCAGGGCGGTTTTCAAAAATTGTCGGTTTTCGCACTTGGGCGAAAGCGGACTTTGGTTTGCGAAAAACTGCTTCCACTGCGGTGTTTCACGGTGTCTTTTCGAGGACATCGGCGGAAATGGCATCATGATCGGAACTCACGACGGCGAGAATACCGCGACCGACTGCACCGTGGAGCATTGCGAGGTCAAGGAGATCGGCAAGACGCTGTTCGGAGCGGTCGGAATTTGGATCGGCCTTTCCTCGGGCAATCGAATTGTCAACAATCATGTCTGGAGCACCCCGTACTCCGGCATTTCCTGCGGTTGGCGGTGGAGTCCGGAGCCGACCGTTGCGAAAAACAATCGAATCGAATGGAATCACATTCATCACAATATGCAAATCCTGTCCGACGGCGGCGGGATTTACACGCTCGGTTTTCAACCGGACAGCTCGCTTTCGTTCAATCGGATCCACGACATTCCGACTTGCTCCGGCCGTGCCGAAAGCAACGGCATGTTCATCGACGAAGGCTCTTCCGGTTTCATGATCGAGGGCAATGTCATCTATGACACCGAGCAGTCTTCCTTGCGTTTTCATCAGGCGTACAAAAACATCGTCAAGGACAACGTGCTTTCCACGCCGGAGGGGGTGCCGATGATCCGGTACAATTCGACGCCGGAAGAGCGGATCGAATTGAAAAACAACACGACGCCCAGGTCGGGTTCAGACGAATTGAAAGACGCGATCGAACAGTGGGACACGTCGGCAAAGAAAAAATGAGGACGCCGCATTACAGAGATACGCAAAAATCGCTTCCTGACACGAATCGACAGCATGACATCACATAACAACGAAAACCGCCAATTCCTGCTTTACACTGCCCCGGACGGGGCGGTGCGGGTCGAAGTCGTCTTCCAGGATGAAACGGTATGGCTGACGCAAAAGTCGCTCGCCGAGCTGTTCGGAGTCAAGATTCCTGCGGTCAATAAACATCTGACCAACATTTATGACGACGGAGAATTGCAGAGGGACGCAACTGTTTCCATTTTGGAAATAGTTCAAAACGAAGGAGCCCGAGCTGTTAAACGGAAAGTCGAGTTTTACAATCTTGACGCGATCATCGCCGTTGGCTATCGTGTGAACAGTTATCAGGCAACGCAGTTTCGGATTTGGGCGACGAAGACTCTGCGGGAATTCATCGTCAAGGGATTCGTGCTCGACGACGAGCGGCTCAAGCAGGGCAAGCAGCTTTTCGGGCGGGATTATTTTGACGAACTGCTGGAGCGTATCCGGGAGATTCGGGCCAGCGAACGTCGCTTTTATCAAAAAATCACGGACATCTACGCACTTTCGGCGGACTACGATCCCCAGTCGCCGACCACGAAGGACTTTTTCGCGACGGTCCAGAACAAGCTCCACTGGGCGATTCACGGCCAAACGGCGGCGGAGTTGATCTACTCCACCGCTGACGCCGCGAAGGTCAACATGGGCCTGACGACGTGGAAGCAGGCTCCGAGCGGCAAGATTCTGAAATCCGATGTCAGCATCGCCAAGAATTATTTGAACGAAGCCTACGTCAAGGAACTGAATCGGATTGTTTCCGCGTATCTTGATCTCGCGGAAAATCGTGCCGAGCGGGGCGTCATCACGACGATGACGGAATGGATCGATTTTCTGAACCGATTTCTCGAATTGTCCGACTATCCAATCCTGATCGACAAAGGGAAGGTTTCGGCGTTGGAAGCCAAACTCAAAGCGGAAGCCGAATACGAGGTCTTTCGCAAACGGCAGGATCAGGAGTATATCTCCGACTTCGACCGCGAGATCAAGCGATTGGAGGGACTGAAGTGACGATAAAAACAGTCGTAATAATTGCCATTTCCCGACTCGATACAATCTGACAATTTTTTGACAACTTTAATTTGTCGTGCAAAAACGCTGACAATGAAATCGGTGTAATTCTTGACAACTTTTGAAACGAAACGATATCGAGGTATAAATCGTCGATCAGTTCGAAACGAGCTTCTCCGATTTGATCAAGCGAAATCCACCGAGTCCACGAGAAGGGGCCAAGACGGTACATGATCGACAGCTTTTCTTCCGTGAAAAACAAAGTGATCTCCTTATACGGCATCCCACCGGGAAGCGACAACCCAAAAAATAAAATAAACCACTAGCTTCCAATCATAAGTCGATTAACAACAAAAGGTTACGACAAGGCACCACGTCATTTATGTATATTTAACCAGAAAGCAACGCAAAAACAAGTGTTTTATCGATATCCGTCACACTATAAATCTGTAATATTTCGT
>JAVBPO010000041.1:0-187263 GCA_031549565.1 Thermoguttaceae bacterium | reverse complement strand
TAAATAAGACTTAGCAACGATAACTGAACTGTATCGACTTCAATTTGAAACCCAGTTTTCTCGGTTTTTCACTTTGGTGACAGACTAAATGCACAAAGGAAAAATGGTTTTCGCCCACGTATGTGTGTTTATACCCTGATTTCGATTCCGAAAGTAGGTATTTCACGTTCACAGAATTATTACGAAATATTACAGATTTATAGTGTGACGGATATCGATAAAACACTTGTTTTTGCGTTGCTTTCTGGTTAAATATACATAAATGATGTGGTGCCTTGTCGTAACCTTTTGTTGTTAATCGACTTATGATTGGAAGCTAGTGTTGGAAGCTAGTGAAAGAATTTATGAGTTTGTCGGAGATTGGAGAATTGTTTGGGCAATGCCTCCTTCAGATTTATCTCGTCATGATCAAAACGGAGAGCTACAATGTTTCGGGTGGAAAACATTCCGCTCGCACACAGGATTTTCAAGAAGAATGCGTCAACTACCTTGTGGAAGTCATGGACGACGACAAGGATATCACGCCGGATGATCCAATGCGACACACATTCTCGGTTTTCCTTTCGCGTAACGATTATGTTCCATCTGTTTGGCATTCCTTTACACATTCGGGCATGGATCGTTATGATTGGTTTTTACGGGTCGTCTTGGTCTCGAAAGGAGAATACCTTATTCAACGCAACTTCCCAGTTGTGATTGTTGAATCGTAAAACATCGTATCGCATGTCGCTCCAACAAAAAAGGAAGGTTTTACCCTCCCTTTCCGCATCAATTCTCTATTTTTTAGAAACAAAGAACAATTCTTTCGCGATTCGTTTTTCCTCGCCTTCTTCATAAGTTTTCCCGTTGGCAGGAAGCAGCTTTTTGTTCGTTGCGACTGCCCGTTTAAAAAACGCAAGATTCATGCCCAATTTATCTGCCATAAATTTGAAATTTACGGTTCTACGCTCACGGATTGGGTGGTCTACCAAGATTTTTTCAATCTTTTCAATATCTTTCTGATCGAAAAATAATTGCGTACTGCCGTACATTCCATGATTTGGCTTCGGAATTTTCTTGTCCCCGATCAATTTCAGGAATTTGATATAGCTGTATTTTAGTTTGTCGGCTGTTTCACGGACAGAAAAATACCCTTGTTCCTGCCGAAAGGCGACAAGAACATCTTTATTCTGCGCCGATTTTTCAACAACAGTCTTTTTTACAACTGCCTTTTTAGCCGATTTCTTTGCTGCTTTCTTCATTTTAATAAAATATGTAGTGGTTTTGTTTCGAAGAACACAATACACTACATATTATATTGAAATACGAAGATATCAAGTAGCTTGTAAATTATTTAGCAATAAAAATTCAGCCCGAAAAAAGGCAGAATATAACCACCTCTTCTAATAGTGGAATCACGAATAGATGAGCATTCTGAAAAAGTCAATTATTCCATCAATATTAGCCGAAACAAATAGGGATTGTTTCGGCAAGACTCCCATATATAAATGATCTTAACGAAGAGATCAATTCAACTCAGGATTCTTTTCATCATCTTCTTCTGGTTCTTTACATATAATAATCATTTCTCCAGCTTCTTCACCTTCGTCAATTGTGCGCATATTATCTAGTATGTAATTGTCGATTATTGAATTTTTTATGCATTCGACTGTTGTGCAGTACCCCAGGATGTTCTCATCCAGAGTTTTGATCACATAATAGAGGCTTATATAAAGGTCATGCTTGTGTTTAAAGGTGCTTGTCGTTTCGATGTACCCAACAATTCTCCGAATGCATATATCTTCAATATGATCGTCCATATCTCGCTTTAATTGGTAGAGCGTCAGCAAAAACTTGACCTTGCTGACCAATGAACTGTCATTATCGTCGCTGAAAGTCAGCTCAATGTATTTTTTGAGAAGAAGATACATTTTCCTTGCTTTGAACAGATCACCAGATACGATTATAGCTCGTAATTCTAACATCATTCTTTTGATAGCAATAATATTTCCAGCTTCCTCTTCGTGTTCTTCCTCACAAAACCTTCCACCAATAAGTTCTGCCGCGATACTGAATTCTCCAACGCTTGACCGACTTAACCCAATTCATCATCATTTTTGTAGACATAATAATTTTTTCTTTCCAAATAAATTGTTTGTATTAATTACATTAGTAATTCTAATTATCATGATATTTCAGATGATTCAAGAAGTCAAGACTTTGGTAGAAAAAAAGTTGTTCAGAAGTTGTAGAGCCGGGTGATTTTGCCGTGAAAACTTGTCCAGGGATATGTCCAAGGGCGACCTGCTCCGATTCGGCGCAAAGAAAAAGCGTTGTAAATGCTTGATTTACAACGCCTTATGAGAAGCCCCCGGTCGGAGTTGAACCGACAACCTCAGCATTACGAACACAACGCTATTTCACAAACTGCGCCCGATAGACCGTTTCGCCGTGAAGTCGGGTTCGGCGCTCGAAATGGGTGTGATAATCCATGTCGTGCTCCGGCTCGATTTCCGGGATGTCGTGCGGTCCGTTCAGCTTTGTCGCTTCGGCAAGCAGGGCGAGCGTCGTCTCGAAATACTCCTGGACGTCGGTCCGGAAATAAAGAGTTCCGCCCGGCTTGAGATTACGTTCGATCAGTTTTACGACTTCGGCCCGAAGAATACGGCGTTTTTTGTGAGCGCGTTTCCACCACGGGTCCGGGAAGTAAACGTGGACCGCGTGAAGCGAGTTCGGTTCGATCCACTCTTCAAGAAATTTAGCCGCGTCGCCGCAGAACATTGACGCGTTGGTCAAGTTTGCCCGAACGATTCCGGCGGCGGAAAAGATCGCGTACTTCTTGCCGATTTCGACACCGAGAAAATCGTGTTCCGGCTGCTTTCGGGCCGCGGTTCGAATGAACAATCCTTTCCCGCTCCCGATTTCCAGCTCCAGCGGCGCCGTCCTTCCGAACATTTGCGCAACATCCAGCGGCTTCGGAACATCTTCCAACAGCTTGAAATACCTTGAAAAGTCGGTTTGTTCGTTGATCCGAACCCGAGATAACGCCCGCCGGCCCATAGTTAATTATGAATTATGAATTATGAATTGAGGGAAAAGAGAGGAAGGGAAAAAATCCGGCTCCTCTTAGGCTTCTATGAAAGTTCCATGCCGGTTTTGTCATCCTGAGGTACTCCGAAGGATCTGGTATCAAGCGGTGTTCGCAACACAATGCGTGTTGGCCGGATACACCAGATTCTTCGCTCCGTGAGTACACTGCGCTCAGAATGACATCGTTTCTCACTCGGGTATTTACGGCATTTTATTTTCTGGCAAAAGCCTTGTTTCCTATTTCCTATTTCCTATTTCCTATTTGTTATTTGTTATTTGTTATTTCTTATTTAAAAACCGTTCCATCAATTTCCAGCCCGGTTCGAATGTTACGCCGGACGACTCGGCGGTGGGTTCGTCGTATCGAGTTGCGGCGTCGCTTCGGATGTCGCTTCCGGCAATCAGCCAGGGGACCGCGCCGCGGGTGTGCGTTTTCAGGGCGACCGGCGTCGGATGGTCCGGGGAAATGAGAAGACGCCAGTCGCCGTACTGTTTCAGCGCCCCGGCGATCAGGCCGACGATTTTCTCGTCGATCTCTTCCAGCGAACGGGTTTTCTTTTCGACCGAACCTTCGTGACCCGATTCGTCCGGCGCTTCGACGTGAACGCAAACCAAATCGTACTGCTCTAAAGCGTTCACGGCAAAGCGGCCTTTCGCGGCGTAATCGGTGTCGACGTAACCGGTGATTCCGGGCACGTCGAGAATCGACCAACCGATCAGTTTCGCGATTCCGCGGAGCAAATCAACGGCGGTAATCATCGCTCCGCGAAGCGATTTGCCCCCCGCAGCCCCGAAAAAACGGTCGGAAAATCGTTCGATGTTCGGCTTGCGCCCCTGTCCCCAGAGCCAACACTGCGTCGCCGGGATATTTCCCTGCTCGATCCTGCGACGGTTGACGGGATGATCGGCGAACACGTTTCGGCTTTCGTGCATCAATCGAAGCAGCGTTTCCCGGCCCGGCCCTTGCGGTAAAGCGGGTTCGATCGGCTGGTCAGTGTAATCGTGTGGGGCAAAGGTTCGCGTTTCCCGGGAAAAGATCGATTCACCCTCTTTCTCGGTGAAGAGCATCAAATTGCGGTATCCGACGCCGCTGTAAAACCGAAGCGGATTGGGACAGAGCGGGGCGAGGATTTCCTGAGTCGTTTCCAATAGCAGCGCCGCTTCTTCGGTCGAAATGTGTCCCGCCGTAAAGCTTTGCATGATTTCCGTCGCATCGGTTTCCGACTTCGGGCCGAGGGAAACCAAATTGCAACGAAACGCCCAATCGTTCGGTTGCAGTTCGATTCCTTGAGCGGCGGCTTCCAGCGGAGCACGGCCGGTGAAGCAAGCGAGCGGATCGAATCCAAGCAAGCTCAACGTCGCGACGTCGGATCCGGGAGCGAGCTCTTCGGGTACGTTTTTGGAGCAGCCGACGATCCCGGAAGCGGCGAGCGCGTCCATATTCGGAGTCCGAGCCGCCTGGAGCGGCGTTCGATTGCCAAGCGTTTCGACCGGCCAATCGGCACAGCCGTCCGGAATGATGATTGCGTACTTCATGGTAAGTAAAGATGTTGGTTTCGGGATCGAACGATTCCAAGAAAAATCATAACACACACCTTCAAAAACGGAATGAGAACGGGAAAATAAACTCCGCGGGCTTTCCTCCCGACTGAGCCGCGATAAAATGGGGACCTTGTCCGCCCGAGTTTCTTGACTCCCGATCGAATATGCCTCAAATCCAACTCCTTTCGCAAAGCATGATCAACAAGATCGCGGCCGGCGAGGTGATCGAACGGCCGGCGAGCGTTGTGAAAGAATTGGTCGAAAACTCCGTCGACGCCGGAGCGAAACGCGTCGATATCGAGATCGAAAAAGGGGGAACCGAGCTCTTGCGGATCGTCGACAACGGCTGCGGAATCGCGCGGGATCAGCTTCTGCTCGCTCTGTCCCCGCACGCGACCAGCAAGATCGCCGACAGTGACGATCTTTTCCGGATACGAACCTTCGGCTTTCGCGGGGAAGCGCTTGCGTCGATTGCCGAAATCAGCCAACTCGTTCTCAAAAGCCGCTCAGCCGGCGAAAACGAAGGGGCCGAGATCCGAAGCGACGGCGGAACGCTTTCCGAGTCCGTTCCGTGTGGAATGCCGATTGGAACCGCGATCGAAGTGCGCAATCTGTTTTTCAACACGCCGGTCCGACGCAAATATATGCGGTCGATTTCGACGGAGTTCGGGCATATTCTCGAAACGATGATCCGGGTCGCGCTGCCGCAGCCGGAGATCCATTTCACACTCAAACACAACCAGAAAATCGTCCACGATCTCCCGGCGGAAACCAAAGGAACGGACCGGATCGGCAAACTGTTCGGGGCGGATGTGTCCGACAATCTCATTTACGTCGAAAGCCGGCGCGGCGATATCAACGTGTACGGTTATGTCGGACATCCGAAAGTCTCCCGGAGCAACAATAAGCTGCAATACTTTTTTCTCAACGGGCGATATATCCGTGATCGGGCGCTTCAACACGCGCTCACCGAAGCGTATCGGGGCGTGTTGACGGTCGGACGTTTTCCGATCGCGTTTCTGCAAATCGAAATGCCCGCCGAAATGTACGACGTGAACGTCCATCCGACGAAAATGGAGGTCCGGTTTCTCGATTCGCAGAAAATCTACTCGAATTTCCTCGGCGCGATTCGGGAACGGTTTTTGACGATCGACATGAATTCGAATATTTCCGCAACGGATTTGCCGAAGCGGGCCGAATCGATTTCTCATGACCCGCGCCAAGCGATCGACGAGGACACGCTCCAAAAGCGGCGTCAGGAAATCACCGACTGGGCCAAAAAGAAAGTCGAAACGCTTGAGAGCAGGAGTCAGGAGACGGGAGTCGGGAGTCAGGAGGTGGAGGGATCCTATGAAAAATACGACGTGAATCGTTCCCTGGAAGAATCGTTCCAACGCGATTCGTTTTTCGACGATTTTTACGACGCCGAGAAAAAGGGAGCCGGTTCGAGGAAAGCGGAGAAGGAGCTGGAATCCTCGGGCGAATGGGGGCTTCCGAAACCGCCGAAGTTGGAATTTCACAGCGTGAGTCGAACGCCGTCGCCCGTTGCGGAATCGGCAAAAAATGAAAGGCGACCGTTGACCCACCCCAACGCGGGGCAAGCCCCGCCGCTAACGGGGGTGGAAACGAATTTGGAAATAAAGGGAGGAACGCTGAAAAACGCGGTCCAGATTCATAACCGATACGTGATTGTGGAAACGGAAAAAGGGGTTGGGATCATCGACCAACACGCCTTGCACGAGCGGATTTTGTACGAGCAGTTGAAAAACCGGTTCGCGTCCGGCAAAATCGATTCGCAGCGGCTTTTGGTACCGACGCCGCTCGATCTTGCCCCGACGGAATACGCTTGTGCCCAGGACAACAAGGAACTGCTCGCCAATCTCGGATTGACGTTCGAGCCGTTCGGCGGAGAAACGGTCCTGTTGACCGGCTATCCGGCGATCCTGGACAAGGCGGACCCGCAGGATTTGTTGCTCGGTCTGCTGGACATGCTTTTGGACGCCTCGAAAAAGCCGAACGCCGCCGATTTGTGGGACGAAATGTTGCACCAGATGTCGTGCAAAGCGGCCGTCAAAGCGGGGGACAAACTCCGCCCCGACGCGATGGAACGGCTCCTGGAACTTGCCGACGCCGAGGTCCACTCACACCACTGCCCGCACGGCAGACCGTCGATGCTCGTGTTCACCTGCGACGAACTCGATAAAATGTTCAAACGGAGTTAGGCTTTCATCAACCTTGTCCGCAATCTTATTTTGGATGACACCAATTCATCCTTCAAGATCGGTGTTCTCAGCCGAATTCGGCTCTTGTTTTTCGGTGCGTTTTCGACTACAATCATCGCAATGAGCGAAAGAGCCAAATCGACCAAATCCTTGAAAGTCACGCATGATACGTTTTTTATCGAAACGTTTCAAATGGAGCGGTTCGCGAAGTCGTTCTTAAAGGTCGTGTTGCCGAAAAAAACGGTGAGACTGCTCGACTTGGAAGCAATAACGATCATTCCGAGGCATGTGACGAACGACCTGTTCAAGGGCAAAATCGCCGACGTGATTTATCGGGTTCCGATCCGTAAAAGCAAGCAGCATATCGATTTTTTCGCGGTTTTGGAGCACAAGAGCCAGAGCGATTTTCTGACGATTTTTCAATTGTGGAGTTACGTTCAGCGAATATGCGAACAAAATCTCCGCGAAGCGAAAGTCGTGGAAGGGTTCAATCCGAGGACGTATCGTTTGCCGCCGGTGATACCTGTGATCATCCATCACGGTACGTCGGCGTTCACCGGAAAAACACAGCTTTCGGAGTTGTTCGTCCGGTTGCCGGAGATCGAAAAATATCTGCCGACAATGGAAGCGGTGCTGTTCGATTTGAGTCGTCTGGACGACAGCGAAATACCCAGCGACCCGGACGTGCCGGAGTTGAAAGCGGTGCTGACGATTTTGAAGGCCGTTTTTCGTCGTGATTACGGTACGAAGTTACAGGAGATAATCGAATTACTCAAACCGCTTTCGGAGGTGCCGGAGTATCGGCGATTGATCCGACTGATTTGGCTTTATTCGGTGTACAATGCGAAGTTTTTGAAGCGAGATTACGAACTGGTTTTTCCCGCTGTTCAAGAAGCGACTGGAGACAAAGATATGAAAACGATGGTGGAAATTTGGATGGCCGAAGGTGAAGCGAAAGGGATCGCTGAGGGCGAAGTAAGAGGTGAATTGAAAGGTCAAATCGAAGCGATTTTGGCGATTCTCGGTGACAAGTTCAGAAAGGTCCCAGCGTCAATCGGTGAATCGCTGAACAAACGAACCGACCTGACGGCCATGAAATCGCTGGTCGTTCTGGCCGCGACCTGTAAATCCCTGGACGAATTTGCCAAGGCACTGAAGTGAACCGTCCGACTCGACTTGGGGCAAATTCGGCCAACGCGGACGGAAGCACTACTCCGGCAAAATGGGAGCGGGAAAGCTTTTGAACGGATTCGTTTTTCCTAAGTTTTACTTTGCCGCGGGAAAACGTTTGAGTTTTTTGACGCTGTACCATGCAGGAGAGCGATTTTTTTCTCTCACGAAGGCACAAAGAGCTTGAATTCCAGAATCTTTGTGAGCTTTGTGCCTTTGTGATAACAATGAAAAGTATGAGAGGAAAAGCCGCCCTTTGTTTCAACAATAACGTAACCGATGTCCGAAACCGAAAAGAAACCGAAAAAGTGGGGCTGTTTCCATTATCTCATTATCGCGGCGCTCTGTTTCGCGATTTTGTGTTACGTCGCGTGGTCCTGCCTGTTTCGGTCGATTCCGCTGCGAATCTCGAAGGAAACGACGTACATCACCGAGCCGCTCGACGCGACCGGGAAGTGGGTCGATTATTTCCGGGCGATGGAGCTGAAACTCTATCCGCCGGAAATGAAAACCGACGACAACGGCGTACGCGTTTTGACCCGCGCCCTCGGGTTCGGGCAGGAAACTGCTTCGCCGGAGTTCGTGAAAATCTACTACGAAAAACTCGACCTCAATCCGAACGTTCCGCCGACGCATTTTTTCCTCGAACCGGAAGAGTATTTTAAACGGGCGCAAACGTACAAGCCGGATCTGTACGAAGCCCAAAAGAAAAAAATGTACGACCGGTACGTCGTGAGTGCCCTCGACGATTTCCGGAATAACACCTTTCTTGCCGAAGAAGAAAAAGAACGCTTGATTCAAGAATGGGAATCGAGTCAAAGCCCTTCCGCAATCGAAGAAGAAACGGAAAACATAGACGCGGAAGTGGAGAAAACGCTCCCCTTGCCGATGAGGGGCGGCATGATGTCCAGCGGCCCCGAACTGCCGCAGGATTACGCCGCTTGGGAGCCGAACTTTTACGTCGATCTCCAATTCTACTCCAGACCTTGGACGGTCGAAGAGAACCCGCTCATGGAAGATTGGCTCAACGACTGTTCGCCGGCGCTGGACCTGATCGCCGAAGCGGTTCAAAAGCCGGCGTTCATGTTTCCATGGGTCCGGCTCCGCGACGACGACAAATTCGCGATGCTCGCCATGCTCATGCCGGATGTTCAAGCCGTACGCTCCTACGCGCGCGGCTTTTCGGCCCGGGCTAATTCGCGGATCGCCCAGGGAGATTTCGACGGAGCGTTCGAGGATATCATCGCGTGTTACCGTCTTGGACGCCGTGCGGGACACCACGGCACCACGGTCGGCGCGCTCGTCGGTTTGGCGATTGAAGGGATTGCCTGCGCAATCGATTTTCAGTTCCCCGGCGAAAAACAACCGACGGCCGAGCAACTGCGGCGATTTCTGGACGAAATCGACAACCTGTTTCCTCGGGTCGCGGTCGAATTGTTTATTGAAACGGAAAGATTCGGGATTCTGGAAACCGTTCTATCGATTAAGCGGAGTGCTGCCGGCGATTCCGGAATAATTAACACGGAATATCTTTCAGACACAGCCCCCATCTCTATGGCTATTTCCGTTATCGGCGTCAACTGGAATGTTGTATTCAAGCATATCAACGAAAGATACGACCAGTTGTTGGCTGGAAGCACTACGGATGTTCCTTTTGATTTCAAACCGTGGAAACTGTTGACGCTCGACGCCCGATCCGAACTCATTGCGCACACTTTTGAAGCGTTGCTTGTTCCCGCCCTCGGCGCCGCGCGAGAAGCGATCACGCGGGTCGAGTGTTCTTCCCACTTAAAACGTCTCGTACTGGCGATGCTGATTTACGAGAAGGAACACGCAACGCTGCCGCCGACGTTTACGGTCGACGCGAACGGCAAGCCGCTGCACTCCTGGCGGGTGCTTCTATTACCGTATCTCGGGGAAGACGCGAAGAAACTGTACGATCAAATCCGGCTCGACGAGCCGTGGGACAGCGAACACAACACGCAGTTCCACACGACGACGCTCGGCGTGTTCCAGTGCCCCAGCGCGAACAAGCAGAAGCAGGTCGACGGCGGCACGCATTACACCGTCGTCGTCGGAAACGAAACGGCGTTCGGAACCGACGGCCAAGGACGCTCTTCCAACGACTTCAAGAAGAACATGATATTGATTTCCGAGCGAAAAGACGCGATCTGCTGGATGCGACCGGACGAAGAGATTTCACAAACCGACGCGGAATTTCCACCGAATAAAACATCATCCGGCCTCGGAAGTTTTCACACCGGCGGTATCAACGTGGCAATGAAAGCGGGCGGAGTCCGGTTCATTTCCGATACGATCGACGCCGGCAAACAACGAGAAATGATTGTCGGAACGGACGGGGAAAACCCTTGAAGTACGGGGGAGAGGGGACCGGCGTTTTGGTTTCGGTGATCTAAAAAACGGGTATTTATTTTCTAGCGGAAGCTTCATTTTTCTTTTCCGTCGGTTTTTCCTTGCCGTCGGTGAAGAATTCCGTGACGTATTCCGCGAGTTTGCTGAAAAACGTTTTGTGTTCCGGCATGACGTGCTCTTTTTCGATCGCGGCGAGTTTTCGGAGAAGCTCCTCGTGGTCCGGCTTGATCTTTCGCGGGACTTCGATGTAAACCTGGATCAAAAGATCCCCGGCGAGGCTGCGTCGTGGAACCGGCATTCCGCGACCGCGAAGCGTGATCACGTCGTTGTTTTGCGTTCCGGCGGGAATGGTGATCTTTTCCGGGCCGTCGAGCGTCGGAACTTCGATTTCCGCGCCGAGAACGGCTTGCGCGTATCCGATCGGGACCCGGCAGATCAGGTTTTGGCCGTCCCGATGAAACAGCGGATGCGGTTTGACCGTAATGAAAACGTAACAATCGCCGGGAGGGCCGCCTTCGGGACTCTTTTCGCCTTCCCCCTGCAAACGGAGCCGCGTTCCGTTGTCCACGCCGGCCGGAACTTTGATGTCCCGCGTCACGGTTTGCGGGACCATGCCGCGCCCGCTGCAATCGCGGCACGGGTCCGTGATGAGCACGCCCGCACCCCGGCATTGCGGGCAGGTCGTTTGAATCGAAAAGAAACCGGTCGACTGCGTAATCCGACCCGAACCGCCGCAGTATTTGCAGTTTTGCGGCGTCACGCCCGGCTTGGAACCGGTTCCTTTACAGGTATTGCACGTTTCATGCCGCCGGAACGTAATCGGTTTGTTCACTCCGCGAGCCGCTTCGTGAAGATCAAGCGATAAATCGCAACGGATATCCGCCCCGGGCTGGGATTGTCGTCCCCGACCGCGACCGCCGCCGAAAAACTGGCCGAACAACGAATCGCCGAAAATGTCGCCGAACGCGCTGAAAATGTCGCCGACGTCACGAAACTGTGGCCCGCCGCCCGCTCCCGCGTCCAAACCGGCGTGTCCGTACCGATCGTACACGGGCCGTTTCTGGTCGCTGCTGAGCACCTCGAACGCTTCGGCGCACAGTTTGAACTTCTCAATCGCTTCCTGATCGCCCGGATTACGGTCCGGATGATGTTGCATCGCCAGCTTCCGGTAAGCGGACGCAATTTCATCTTTCGACGCGGTCCTGCTGACCCCGAGTATTTCGTAGTAATCGTCTTTGGCCATGTCGCACGAAGAAGGAATCCCTCTGACAAACAACAAAAAAAGTCGCGACGATTCTAACACCAAGCCGAAAAAAGACAACCGCCCGAGAAAGGCTGTTCACTGTTCACTGCGGTTCGCGGGCGAACCGGCTAACTCCAAAATCGTCCGGCAGTTGATCGCTTTTTCAACCAAATCCTGCGGGACGTAGAAATAATGGTTCGACGCTTCGTATCCGATTCGGGAATCGTCCCTGACGATCGGAAAAAGTTCCTTGGCGGCGTTGAGCTCCTCTTGGACGATTTTCCGCAGCTTTTCCCGGTCCTCCGGTTGCGGATCGACCGCGATTTTGTCCCGCAGAAGTACGAACCGAATCTGCCGTGCAACGCTTGCGAAATGAATCGCCCCTGTTTGCGCGAAACGAAGTTCGGCGATCGCGTCCGCTTTCCGCTCTTCGGGAACATGCAAAATTGCTTCACGCAGTTCGGCGATGCCGCGATTCCAGCCGTCGGCGATTTTGTCCATTTGCGACGCGAAAATCTCCGGCGGATACTGGCCGCACCAGCTCGCAACGCCGTCGTAAGGGATCCCGACCATCGTGGGAGCGTATCCGGTCGGCTTCGGGTAAAACGGATTCGCCGGGCCCACCTGCGTCGGCGTCGTGTAAAGCCCGTTCCCGTACGGGTATTCCGCGAACGCATCGCTGAACGACTTCCACGCTTTGCGGGCCAACGGTTTTCCTTCGGTTCCGTACCGCTCTTCGGCGACGGCGTCGAGAATTTCGTCGACCGTCGCTTGCGGTTTGACGGCAAAACGATACGCGATTTCCAGATTCGGCGACGGATAACCGCCGAGTGACCAGCCGAGCTGCATTCCGGAAATTCCGGCTTCGGACAGATTCTTACAATGTCGGGCCGTCAATTCGAGGACCGGTAGGTAAGGAACCGCCGAGATTTCCCACGAGTTGTTCAACTGCACCTTCGCGACGGTTTCCAGCCCGTGCTCTTTCGCCGTTTTCCAATGGGAAAGCGCACGCGGTCCCGGCCCGACGGCGGAAATCGAATATTCGCCGATCACGCTCGCGACACCACCCCGCTCGACCGGCAACGCCCATTCGCTGACCGACATGAACATGACGCCTTGCGGCAACGCTTGGATGATTTCCGTCGCATCACCGTGTCCGCGCCAACCCCAGTCCCATGCGATCACTTTCGCCGCCGGGGCGCTTTTGTGAACGCCGCGTTCGATCGCTTCGTGAAGCTCGGCGATGAGCTCCACGTCGGTCTTGTCCTTGCAGTTCGGACACGCTTTCCAGCCGCCGTGCGAAACGCAGCAGGTCAGATTTTCGGAACCGCTGATCGTGAAGACGCCGCCCAGGTCCGGGACTTCACGGAACAGATATTCGAGCGAGCGTTCAAGCCAACGGAGTGTTTTACCGTCCGGATCGCTTGTACACATCGCCGCGAAATCTCCTTCCCGAACCCCTTGAACGTCCGGGTGCTTCTCGAAAAACGCGAGCGGCATCGAACGGGGTTCGTTCAGGTAAAGGTAGATTTTCAGCCCGTACTTCCCGGCCCGATCGGCGAGTTTACGGAGATTGGCGATTCGGGTTTCGTGATCCTTGCCAAGCTCCGGAAATTCCTCCCCGCCGGGGACGAGCTGATGCAGAACGATGTGCATCCAGATTCCGTCGACGCCGACTTGCGAGAGCCGTTGAAGATATCCGTCGGGAAACGAGTCGAGCCGTTCGTCCATTAGCGGATCGCCGAAAAGCGCGAAGTAGGAATAGGCGTATCGCGGCGTCAACTTCGGTTTGCCGAGCGGAAAGCCGGGGCGGTCCGACGGCTCCGAAAGATTTCGGATGAACCGAAAACGCGGCTCGCCCGGGTTTTGAAAGTCCTCGCCGAAATCTTCGCGGATCCAAGCCTTGATTTTCGCGGCTTTGCGTTGCATTTCTTCCGTCGGCTCTTCGTACAGAAGTGCGTCGCATTGCGGCTTGACGTTGCCGAGTTTGACGAACAAAAAATCGTCTTCCCGCAGTGCGAACGCCAGTTCGTCTTCCGTAACGTCGAGCAATTCCAGGAGTTGCGAATACGGAAGCAGATGCCAGTTGCGGCGTAACACCGTGATGTAGCCGCGTTGCTTCATCTCCGGCGGAATCTCCGGTTGCCGCGGCAATCCCATCGATCGGGCGACCGCTTCGACGTGTTGCGTATCGGTTTTCAAAACGGCGGCAAGTTTTTCCATCGGAACGAGCGTCCAGTTTCGAAAAACAAA
The DNA here is from genome assembly GCA_031549565.1 of Thermoguttaceae bacterium. Taxonomy (GTDB): domain Bacteria; phylum Planctomycetota; class Planctomycetia; order Pirellulales; family Thermoguttaceae; genus JAVBSX01. The sequence continues at coordinate 173,391 of JAVBPO010000041.1, read as the reverse complement.
CGCATGAAGCCGCGACGGGAAATGCTCGTCGACGATCGCCGGGGGATGCGAGCCGAGCGGGAGTTCCGCGACGGTGTGTTTTCCCGTCGATAGGAGTAATACTAGGACAGAGGCGATCAGGAATATTCGTTTCATTATAATTTCGGGGAATAGGATGACCGAGGGCGACATTTCACCTCACAAACGCGGGGCAAGCCCACGCCGCTAACGGGACGTCCCCAATTCTCGCATCGTACCCCACGCCGAACGACTTCGCAACCGCTGCCGAATATGGCAAATTTTCCCCGTCGGATGAGAGATTGAAAATATTTCTGGAAAAATCGAAATACGCTTGTCTTTTTTGCGCTATGTGTTATAGTTGAAGTATAACAACAAAGACATCCATGTTCCTTTCGCTCGATTTCGAATCGGAAGTTCCGATTTACCAACAGATCCGTTTGCAGGTGATTCAGGGAATCGCTTCGCGGGCGCTTGCGCCGGGGGAATCGTTGCCGTCGGTTCGGCAGTTGGCGTCGGAGATCGGCGTGAATCTGCACACGGTCAACAAAGCGTATCAGATTCTCCGCGACGAGGGTTTCGTCGTGATCCACAGGCAGCGGGGCGTTTTGATTGCCGAACACCCGTGCCCGCCGGATTTGGCGGGATACCTCGACGACCTGAAATCCCGCTTCGCCCAACTGGTCGCCGAAGCCAAAGCGCTTGGGATCAAACCGGACCAAATCAGAAAATTATTTGTGGAGGCGTCAGGCTTCAGGCTTCAGGCTTCAGATTCATAATTGCATTTTTTCCTGCGATAGAGCGGGCGTCCAGGACGCTCCGGCTAAGCGGGGATTATTTTATCACCTATCACCTATTACTTATCCCTTATTCCGATGCTTTCCTCGTTTTATCTCCATTTCACGATTTTGCTGGTTCTCATCGTGGTTGTGCGGCGATTGGCACTTCGGCGTCGACCGAGGCTCTGCATGGGGGTCGGCGTGCCGCTGGAGCAGACGGATCATCCGGGCCTGCTCGCGATCCGGCACCGATACGTGCGGATGATCACGATCCTCGGCGCTTTGGCCGGCGGTGTCATGATTTTCGCGAAATGTTTCGGCGGTCTGGATCGAAATGCGATCTTCTCCGTTTTGATTTATGCATCATTCCATTATTTCTACGGCATCGCCGTTCTCATAGGCTTTTCATCATTTCAGAAGAAAACCATTCGATTCGCCCAAGAACAGGGCTGGTATCCGGAGGAAACGTCCCGGCGGATTGTTGACACCTCGTTTGCTTCCCGCGTTCAAACTCCTTCGGCGCTTTGGTTGCTGCTTTTTCCCGCAATCATCGGAGCGACGTGGTTGATGTACAACGTATTGCGTCCGGAAGGAAACCTCCTTTTTTATAACATAATTCAGCCGGGCGTTTCCGTTGCGAATTCCATGACGTTGCTGCAAAGCTTCGATCATCGCGGTTATCACGACGCGGTCGATGTCGGACGATTCAAGATTCTCGCGCTGTCTCTTCAGGTTTGGTTCGCTGTTAATGCGGCCCTTCTTTTTTGGGGACACCGTCATGCCCGGCAATCGCTCCGTCCGAACGATCCGCAAGAAAGCGCCGAGCAGGATTTGCGTTACAGGCTCTGTGTTTCGCGGTATATTTTGTTCGGTTATTCGATTGTCTTGGTTCTTCTCGGGCTTTTCGGTTTTTGCGCCGTCATCCAAGTCGCTCCAGTGGTGTTGACGAGCATGTTCTGTTTATGCGAATCGGTTCTCCTGATCGGGCTGGCGCTGAAACTTTCGTTTGGCGTCACCGTTCGTTCGCCGAACGTCCCGACAGAAACGTTATTCTTCTACCGGGACCCGGAGGACACGGCTCTGTTCGCGAAAAAATCGAACGGGCTCGACATTCGCATCAATCTCGGCCGCCCGTTCGGCATGGCGATTTGCGGCGGCATGGTGCTTCTGGCCGTCGGATTGGTGACGACGGCGTTAACGGTACCGTATCAACGGGTATTCACCGTCAGCCCGGCGAACGTCGATTGGGACACGCTCAACCTGACCTGGGCGATCGAAAAAACAACCGATCCCAAGCAGGCGATCCGGACCGCGAAGGTGGACGCCGTGTTGGTCGAATTGCATATCCCCAGAGAATTTCAAAACGCGAATGGCTTTCGATCACAAGAGATCGCCGACTTGCTGTTCGCGACCGGAAAAGATTTGGAAACGCAAACGCCGGACAAACTCGTCGATCCGCTGATTACCGTGCATAGAGCCCGGCAAACGATCGAGTATCAACGGGAAGATTTGGACGACGGTGTCAACTTCAACCGCTATTACCGGGTTTTCCAGACTCCGCTGGACGACGAAGGCAAACCGCAAGATGAACTGAAGGAAACTTATCTCGTCAAAAAATCGACGCTTCTCGACTGCCGGGATACGATCCGAAGGAATGTTTACGGTGAAGACGGGGAGTTGAATGCGAGCGTCTCCGAAAACCCGTCGGATTTCTATTGCGACGTCGAACGGTTCGGCCGGATGCAGGGGGACATGGTCGACAGGTTTCTTTACGACAAAACGTACTGGGTGTCACACGACCTGAGTTCCTGGACGGGGCGTCGTTTCGAATTGGAATTTCAAACGGAAATGTGTCGGCTCCAAAGCTGGTTTCAGTTCGGATTTACCGGCGACATTAAACAAAGGACCAAAGACTACGAAGAAAAAAACGATAGCGCTCGAATGGTTTTCCCCGGCGATAATAGCCCGAGTTCCGACGTCGAGTATCCGCTTGACGCAATTGAACGAGTTCCTGGCCAAACCGGCGGATTTCTTTTATTTCACATCAGGACGGTGCCGGCCAGGGACAATATTTGCCCTTCCGTCGAGCGATACAATTTAGGAGGCGAAATCAATCAAATCCGATTCAAGTCCTGGGATTATGTCCTCCACGGCCCGTCGGAACTCTGGTATCCGCGAATGCACCTGCGGATTCTCGACGACTCCAAGTTCCAATTTTATTTGATCGATTCGGATACGTTGGAACTGCAAAAAGGAATCGGCGCGACACCACACGATATTCGGGATGAATTTAAGAAATCGGAGAAACCATGAAAAAACGACTCGATCCCCGCCGTCAAGCGATGGGGACTCTGTTGGTGAGACGTGGGGACGGACTGCGGTTCAAACGAGGAAATCCGGACCACAAGTTGACAAATCCGTGCCCCGCTGTAAAAAATGGTAACCTTTGTTTTTTTCGTGTTCTGTCATAATTTTCCTTAAAACACCGGGCAGGCCCGCGCCGTTCACGGGAAAATCGAACGCGTTCGGTTGATCACATTCGCCGGAAATGATCCGGGTCCTCTTACTTTCTTTCGAGAATATTCATGAAAAGTTGCGTTTTAGCGTATTCGGGCGGGTTGGACACTTCGGTGCTGTTGGGCTGGTTGATGGATCAAGGATACGAAGTCCACGCCGTTTACGTCGATCTTGGTCAGCCATGCGAAGATCGGAAAGCGATTTTGAGCAAAGCGGAAAACATCGGCGCCAAATCGGCCCGTATTGTCGACGTTCAAGAGGAATTGTGCCGCGATTTCGCGTTTCCCGTACTGCAATGGCAGGCGAAATACGAAGCGGTCTATCTGCTCGGAACCTCCATCGCCAGACCGTTGATCTCCAAAGCGTGCTTGCAGGTCGCCCGGGAAGTCGGCGCAACGGCGTTCGCGCACGGTGCAACCGGGAAAGGAAACGATCAATGTCGGTTTCAGCTTGCCGCCGAAGCGCTCGATCCGGACGTCGAGATCATCGCCCCCTGGCGGTTGGAAGCGTTTCGGCAACAGTTTCCCGGTCGTACGGAAATGATTCAATATTGTCACCGGCGAAACATCCCGGTCAAGGCGTCGCTTGCCAAACCGTACAGCAGCGACGAAAACTGCCTCCACATCAGTTACGAAGCGGGGATCCTGGAAAAAATGGACGTTTGCGGCATCGATTCCGTCGAGTTCGGGATGTGTGTTCGTCCACAGGACGCTCCGGATAAGGTCGAGCGGGTCGCGATCGCGTTCGAATCCGGCGTACCCGTTTCCGTCAACGGCCAAAACCTTTCTGCGTTCGGGATCGTCAAGATGCTTAACGACATCGGCGGTCGCAACGGGATCGGGCTGATCGACATGGTCGAAAACCGTTTCGTCGGAATGAAGAGCCGCGGAGTGTACGAATCGCCGGGAATGACGATTCTGTACGACGCGCATCGTTACATTGAACAACTGACGCTGGACCGCGATTTGATGCACCTTCGCGACCGACTCGCACCGGAAGTCGCGGAAATGGTGTATTACGGTTTTTGGTATCACGCGAAAATGGACGCGCTCCAGTCGTTCATCCAAACCGCTCAAAAGCCGGTCAGCGGCGAAGTCGAGTTGAACCTTTACAAAGGGAACATCCTGATCGCCGGTCGCAAGAGTCCGAATTCGCTCTACGACGAAGGGATCGCGACGATGGAAGGGGGCGGAGCGTACAACCAAACCGACGCGACCGGTTTCCTGCGGATCCAAGGTCTGCCGTCCCGGGTTCAGGGAAAAGTGTCGCCGCGGGCTTATTGATCGACAAGTCTCGCGGCTCACATTTTCACTTGAACTCTTCGAAGACGAAATCCTCGAAATTTTCCGAGAGCGGTTCAAACGCCGGTGCGGTCGGCTCCGGTTTCGCTTTGGAAGCGGCGTTGGGAGCCGGTTTCGACTTCGGGGCTTCCGGAACGCTCAGCGACGGGACCACCGGTTTCGGGGAAAGCGTCGTCGGAGTGGGAGACGTTGTCGGTGTCGGACGATTCAACGCAACCCGTTTTTCCTCCGCGCCGATTTCTCGATTCGATTTACGCAGCGACGGGGTTTCCCCTTTCACTTTGCTGTAATAGTGAGTCGAATCCTCGTGGATCAAGTGCGTATCGGTTCCGGAACAAATCATCTCGACACGGACTTTCTGCTTGCCGGACACGTCCGATTTCGCTTTGATTTTCAAAACGACCGACTGTTTCGGACCGACGACCGGGATCTTGTCGAAGAAGACCTGCCCGCCCGTTTCGCCGAGTGAGCTGTCGTCGATCGAAGCCTTGCCTCCTTCGACGTCGACCGGGCTGACCCCTTCGGCGAACGCGGCGATAATCTCGACGTTCTCCGCGGGCTTGCTCCCCCGGTTCGTTACGGTAATCGTATGGTAAGCGATTTTTCCGACTTCGACCGGTCCTTCCGGATTCTTCAGTTGCAGCGTCAGGTCGGCGATCGCGTCCACTTGCGTCGAAGCGACGGCGGTCGCGGACAGGCCAGTCTTTTCCGTTGCGGAAACGTCGACCTGGCAGACTCCGTCCCGTTTCATTTCGCAAACGAGCGTACAGGAGAACTCTTCCCCGACCGGAATCGTGTCGACCGTCCAAATCACCTGATTTTGCAGCGACGGGAGGACCCGACCGTTCCCACGGTGGGACACGTACTTCGCGCTGGACGGGATCATCGCTTTGACTTCGACGTTGTGCGCCGACGCCGTTCCCGTGTTTTGCACGACGATACGATATTCACTCTGGTTGCCGACGAACTGCATCTCCGGCGCTTCGACGACCGTCGATAATTTCGGACGTAAAATCTTGACCGTCCGTTTCGCGTCCGCCTGCAATCCGAACGGGCCGGTCGCCTGGACGGAAATTTCGAGTTTTTCCTGCTGTTTGGCGAACGCGCTGACGGTGAGGATTTTTTCCTGGCCCGCCTTGAGCGTTCCCATCGGGACGGTTTCCGATTCACCCGGCTCGTTTTCCGAAGCGAGGAGCGTCAAATGCACGTCTTCGGCGTCGCCGTTGCCGGTGTTCTGGACACGCAGCCGGAATTCCTCTTCGGTTCCCCACATCATCTCGAACGGTCCTTCGAGCGACATTTCGAGTTTCGCTTCAAGCACATCGACGACCATTTGAGAAACCGGTTGTTTGAAGTTGTAGTCCCAACTCATTGTCAGCGATTTACGCTGTCGCGGAATCAAATGGATCACCAATTGCTGCGATTCCCCCGCTTCCAAACGGTCGATGATCCAGTTGACCACGTTGGTTTCCGGGTCCTTTTCTTCGACGGACGTTGAACCGACCTTCGGATCGAACGACTGGATTTCGGCCCAAATCGGGAGTTCAACGGTCAACTCGACCTGTTCGGCAACGGCGCCGCCGTTGTTGCTGATCGTAAATTGGTACGGGGATTCCTGTCCGACGACCCGTTTTTTCGGGCCGTTCATATTGACTTCGAGGACCGCGACCGCGGAAGCCGTGCTCACTTTGACCGGTTCGGCGGCCAAGGGCTCCACGGGGGCGTCTTCGGTTTTCGGTTTTTCACTCGGGGCGTTCAGATTACGGGACGCGACCTTTCTCGGGCCGGTTTCAAGCCGCATTTTCGGCTGCTCTTCGGGAGTTTCAAGTTCGAGATCCGCCGAACCCTTTTCGGTGGAAACGACCATTGATTCACCATCCTCTTCCGAAGATTCGTTCGCGTCGTCCAAGGGAATTTCCTCCGTTTTCACAACAGCTTGATCGGCGTCGGAGGATTCTTCCTCTTCCGATTCGTCCACCGGTTCTTTCGCGACGGGTTTCTTTTTCGCGACTGCGATTTTCTCTTCGTTTTTCTTTTCGTTGTTTTTCGGAGGCGCGACGGTTTCGACGACGGCCGATTTGCTTTTCGATTCGCTCGGCGGAGCAACGGTTTTCGGCAGAGCGATTTTCGGAGCAGCCGCGTTGCGTCTGGCGATCGGCTCTTCGATTTCAGGTTCGCCTTCCTCCTCTTCGATTTCGGCGACGTAGGTTTTTCGCGTCGAACTGATTCCGACTTTCGAATCTTCCGCGGGTTTTTCCGGTTCCGTAGAGTCGAACAGATCGTTTCTCGAAACGATAGTCGCTTCTTTTCGACGGAGCATCTGTTCCCGGGATTCGGCGGTTTTCTCGAAAATCGAACCGCGAATGCGATCCAGGCGATTGAGCGTGGTTTCATCCGACTCACTCGAAGCGGCTCTCGCAATTCGGGGCGATTCGTCGGTGCTGGACGCAAACGCCGTACCCCGCGAAACCGGGGGGATCCGACTCTGTCCCGCATTGGGAACGATCGCACTGCTTTGGACCCTTGCGCTTGCGGCGAGATTGCTCGAATTCGCCGCGTTTTGGCTCGTCGCGGGGCGTTGCGCCAAGGGAGCGGTCGTATTTTGCGGTTGAACCTGCCGTTGCTGCATTTGCTGTTGAGCTTGCATCTGCTGCTGTGCGTTGGCATTGTTTCCGTGTAAGTTCCCACCGTTAGCCGGACCGTGGTTGTGAACCTGCTGCTGTCCGCCGGGTTGTTGATGCTGTTGGTGCGAATTCGGATTCGGATTCGACGTCGGCATCGGTTCGTCGATGCCGAACCAATTTTTCACCCGATCTTTGAACGACGTCGATTTCGGCGGGTTTTGTGGCTGTGTGTTCTGCTGCTGCGGAGAGTGTTGCCCCAACACGGCGGAGCCGCCAACGAGAGAAAGTCCGAGAACGAGGGGGAATATTTTTTTGTTCAACATGGTCCGCTTCCTTCGAAAAAAGCGAGATTTGATTAATTACTAATTACGAATGACGAATTATTAATTAATGGAGGGAGGGAAGGAAAAAGGGAAAAGTGGCAAATGGGATTTTGGCGCACCGTTTTTCCCAATTCACATTTTTCATTTCACATTTCTCATTTAAAAAAAGACTTTTCCCGTCTTCTCAGCAAGTATCGTCCATTCCGTTTGTGAGGGTTTAGGGATATTTGCCAAATTCTACGGTCGCGTAAAAGAAAACGAATTCAAAACATTATCTATTTTTGCAAAAAGAAGCGATAAAACAAAATGAGAAATTTAGAGTAAATGTAAATGGCGAGAAAAATGGAATTTTCCGCAAAAATAAGTGGTTTGGGCAAATTTTGAAGGACCGTCAAAAGAAGGAGCGGCCAATTTTTGATTGCCAAGAATGTCGTTTCGGTCTACCATTCCGGCGATTGATGTCGATTTCGTTCGACGTCCGGACCTCACAAAAAAATTCTCCCCAAAAAAAACATGCCGATTGACGAATTTGCTCTCCCCAAGGATTTGACCGCCCAGGAAGAACAGCTTTCTCGCGTTGAATTACAGAATCGACGTGGAATGCAAAGCGAAATGATTGCCGGCTTAACGCAAGGCACGTACTTGACGATTCTCGCCGTCGAAACCGAGACGGCGTTCACACAAGAGGAATATTTTGCACTTCTGGCCGCGCTGAAGACGGACCACGCCGTTCTGGCGATGCAAACCGCTTTCGCGGCGCCGGTTCCGGTCGAACCGGAACACCGATGCGACTTACACCTGACCGCGCACATGCGTCTGGAGAAAATGGCGGCGGTCGAGGAATTTGAGCCTGAACCTGAATCAGAATCTGAACCTGAATCAGAGCGGGAAGCGTAAGCGAGCGTTTTTAAATAAGAAATAAGAAATAAAAAACGGAGCGGGAAATATATACGAAATTTTCGCTCGCTTCCCGCTCCGCTCCTCTGACGACAGAGAGGCTTTTTGATAATTAAACACCGTAAAGCGAGGGATTGGTCATGCTGAGTGAAACGAAGCATCTGGCTCCCGAATCAAGACGTTCCGGTTTTTCGAGGACGTCAACTTGAGAAACCAGATTCTTCGGAGTACCTCAGAATGACAGTTCGGCACCTTTTTTCAGTGGTGAATTTTCAAACAGACTCTGATTACCGGCTACTGACTACTACGACCTTATTTCGCCATTTGCCGGAAGTACTGTTCGATAATGTCCCGGTAATGCGACGGGAACTCTTTTTCGATTTGCATCAGGGCCGCTTCCCGCTGCTTGGCGGGGAGTTCTCCCCAACCGCTCTGGTCGCCGATATTCTTTTCCCCGACGTTGCCGGGCCCTTTTTGTCGCAGGATTCGGCTCTCATCCGCCGGCTTGTTTCCTTGCCCTCCCTGGGCGGATTTGCCGGATTGTTTCTGCTGCTCTTCCAGCTTTTCAATCAGCTTCTCCAACGATTCGAGAACGTCTTTTTCGACATCCTGGACCTTTTTATCCGTATTGCCTTGACCGAGCCGACGTTGGATATCCTCCATTTTCTTCGCGATGTTTTCCGGCTTTTTCTCATCGTCGTCGAGCTCTTTCAGCTCGTTTTCAAGCAGCTTGGCAACTTCGAGGAAACGTCGGGAATAGGGAGATTCCGAAGAAAACGAGTCCCGAAGCTGCTTCATCGCACGGAGTCCTTCCTTTTTGTTCGACAGTTCGTTGTTCGCGATTCCCAAACAGAAAAGAACGGCGATCGGATCGACCGTGTTCTCCGGCCTCATTTGGCGGAGCAGCGGCAGGGCTTCATCGTAATAATGCGCCCGAACCAAGCGTTGGGCGAGGTACATTTTCAGCACGCCGCTCAAACGGGGGGAAATCGCTCCGTCTTCCCCGCGAAACGGGAGGGGAAGTTCCGGCTGCCGCAATTTTTGTCCGAACGGAAGCGAAGTCCATTCGATTGCGTCGCACTGTCCGACAAACTGCGCGACTTCCGGCGAAGCGGCTCGAAGCGTGTCCAAAACCCGCTGGGCAAGAATCTCCGGCGGAATCGAGCGGGACGCTTCATTTTCCGGCCAAGGTGCCAGCAGATTGGCTTTTACGGTCGGGTCGAGCGCAGCGGTATCAAACCAACGGACAAGATCCTCACGGAGCTGTTCGGTCGTCGGAACGGTCCAAACAAGTTCCGCTTCCGAGACTTTTGCCGTACCGGATTCCTCCGCGCAGAAAACACAAGGGGAACATGCCAGAACGATTGTTAAGGCAAGTCCTTTAAATCGTAGGGGGGAGAGGACTCGCATGATATCATTGAATTAAAATCGGCGTTTCATTAATTCTTCGCGGTCGATTCCTTCAATTTCGGGAATTTCGAACGGCTCTTTCGCTCCCGGGACGTTGGGAAGGTGGTCGATCACTTTCCCGTAATAATTTGGTTCATGGGCCGGTCGATCGCAACCGCTTTGGAATGGAACAACGCAAAACAATCCGAAAACAACGCTGAAAATCGAGAAACGCATGGGGAAATAACAAATAACAAATAACAAATCAGAGCGGTAAGCGTAAGCGAGCGTTCAAATGGGAAATGGGAAATGGGAAATGGGAAATGGGAAATGTCGTCGCCAAACTGAATTCTAGCGGATCAAGGAGATTTCGGCTATACCTCTGCTCACCTTGTGCCTTCAGTCCGTCTTCATTATTTTGACCTTTTTCACGAATTCCGCTTGAATCCGCTGTAAGGTCCTGGGTTCCGTTCACCCCAACAAAAGTCGCCCTGAAGCAGTGGAAAATCGGTTTTGCACTGCCCAGGGCGAAATTGATATTTGATCTTTTACCCAGGGCGGCGATTCGCTTTGCCCTGGACTGTTATGCGCTGCCCTTTCGGGCGAATACATAAAATTGATTTCTTGCTCCGCCCCTTTTTCGCAAATGCTCCCATCCTTGGTTTATTTCTCCGCCGTTTTGAGGATTTTTTGGCCGACGGACACTCCTTCAAGAATTTCGGTCTTGTCTCCTTTGGTTTTGCCGGTTTTGACTTTGACCTTTTCGGTTCCGTTGTCCTCCTTCACGACGAACACGTATCCGTGTGTATCACTGTCCTCTTCCTCCTCGACGCGTTTCAGAGCGGTATTCGGAACCAGGATCGCTTCCTTCTTATCATAAACGACGAAGTCGACGTTTCCGCTCATGTTCGGAACGATCATGCTTTCCTTCACGTCGATGTTCATCATTGCCGTATAATCTCCCGCAACGCCCGGGTATTCGTTCAGCTCAAAGATGCTCACCTCGAACTTCAGCTCCGGATACGCGGTCGGAATGACCTTTCCCGCTGTCCCGGACTTGACCCAGTGGAGCTCCTTCTCGGGAACCGTGGATCGAAAGAGCGAAGGACGAGTTTCGACAATGCTCATTAAGACGGTGTCCTTTTTGATGTTTTCGTCGACTTTGAGCTGCCCGAAAATCAACGGGGCACCGCCCCATTTGCCGTCCTTATATTCGCCGTAGTAGACGATTCCTCCAGAGGGGGCGCGAACAGTCATCCATTTACGATCCTCCTTCAGTTTTTGGAGCGACTCTTTTTCCTTCTCGAACTGGACTTTTTTGCGAGCAAAAGCGATTTTCGCTTTTTCGAGCGTTTGCGGGAAGAGTTCTTTCGTTTTTTGGAAGTCGATTTCTTCCAGTTTAGCTCGACGTCTTCTCGCGGCATCGTCCCGGGCTTTGATCACTTCTTTTTCTCGCTCATAGTCCCGTTTCGACATTTCGAAGTACCGCTCGGCGCTTTCGAGCTCCATCCGGGTCCGTTTCAGGATGATTTCCTCGGTCTCTTCGACCAGATCGTCGGACGCGTACATTTTTTCAAGCTGTCGGAGTTCTTCCCGGGCAAGATCGACGCGGAATTCCGACCATTTGAAGCTGAAGTCGCGTGCTTTTTCCTGCATCGCTTCCAGAACATTGTAGTAGTAGGCAAAATCTTCGTCGGAATATCGCTTGGCAAGCATCATCGCTTCCTGGAGCAGCGGCGTCTTTTCTTCGAGATTTTTCAGGGAAATTTCTTCTTCCTGAATCGACATTTCGCTCAACCGGAACGCCCGCTCTTTCTCGGCAAGCGCTTCGTCGTATTTCTCTTGGTCGAAGCGGATCAACGTGTCTCCTTCGTTCACTTTTTGACCGTGTTTGACGAATTCGGCGACCTTGAAGTCGTTAAATTCTTCCGATTTCAGTTGAATCTGTTTCGGTTCTTTCGCTTCAAACGTCCCGGGCAGCTTAACCGTGATTCGCAGCGGCTCGTTTTTCAGTTCGATCGATTCGGGGGCCGGTTTTGTTTCCTCTTTTTTCGCTTCGTCTTTTTTGGGTTCTTCCTTTTTCGAGTCGTCCGCTGCGGTTTTTTCTTCTTTCGGTTCTTCTTTGGCGGGTTCGTCTTTTTTCACTTCTTCCGCTTTGTCTTCTTCTTGCGCATCACCGCTCTTCGCTTCGTCTTTGTCCGCTTCTTTTTTGGACTTTTCGGATTTGTCTCCTTCCTTCTTACTTTCTCCCTTCTTTTTACCTTTTTTCTGTTCTCCTTTTTCTTTGTCTTTAGTTTCGTCCTCTTTTGCGACTTCGTCCGCCTTGGAGACGCCGGTTTGAGTACCAATCGCGGCCGGCAGTGTCAAGAGAAAGAACGGAAGTAGAAAAAATGAGACGAGAAGGAAAGTGAACGAAACGAAAAGACGATTCACCGGGGAGGAGCTCGAATTCAGATTCTTCATTGGAATACCCTTGTTTGGTAATGATTTTGCTGATCTTTGAAAAGCAGAGAAACCGCGGTACAGTTCGCGCATATTCTCAAGTCTCTCTATTTTTACATTTTTTTCAACGAAAAGCAACTTATCGCTTGTAGTTTCGGACGAAAAAAGAAAAACTCAAGAAAATATGCCAAGGATAACGATAATGCTTTCCCGAAAACAGGATTACCGTTATACCACCTCGGTAGTACTTTCACGGTTGGATACCGAAAGTCACGTTGACGGAAAAAGTAAACTCGATCTCGGCAGGAGTCGTTCCGACGCTCTCCGTCTGTTCCGTGTTGCCGTCGTTGAATCGTTGTGAATGGATCATCTGCATCAGGAAATAATCGTCGTTCCCGCGATAGGAGTTCGGCGTGGACCTTTGAGTGTTGGCAAAAAATCCGGTAAGATTGATTAACCCGCCGAGATTCGCGCCGGCGGCTTTGGCAAGAATTTGTCCCTGCTTACGGGCGTTCCCATACGCCTCGGTGTAGGCTTGTTGTCTTTCTTCTTCCGTAATATTCGAGACGTAAACAAATCGCGGTTCGCGACTAGATTCCGGTTCGCCCGGGTAGTGCATCGACTCCATTTCCTCCTCCATTTCTTCCTCTTCGGGAGTCAATTCCTCTTTTTTCGGTACGAGATTCGCGGCTTTGACTTTTTGTTTCAGCGTGTAACTTTCCTTGAGAATTTCTTCGACGGTTTTCACCGGGATCGACCATTCCGCGAAGAGGAAACATTGCAGCGAGACCGTCTCCGACTCGACCGGTTTTTGTGGGCCGGTCTTTCTCATTCTTTGCGCGACCATCATCTGCATCTGACGCTGTTTGTTTTCTTGCGAATCATCAAAATCGTAATCCTCGATTTTGATTTTGTCTTTGACGAAACCGATTTTTTGAAGTTTCGCAATCGCCGATTTCTCCTCGTTTTGCAGGTTTTTAAGCGCTTCGTCGATCGTCTTTCCTTTGCCTTGGACCGTAACGATAACACGAATCGAGTCCGGCAGGCGTTTGATGGTACTCGATCCCGATACCGAAACCGACGGAGCCTGCTGCGTGACGCTGGGCTGAGCCTCGACCGGTATCACGACACAAAAATACGCCAAACATGCCGCGACTGCCGTAAAACATCTCTTGAAATCCATTCGAGTTTCTCCTGATTGAAAGTGTTGAAACGTGAAAATCGTTATCGTAAATTCTCCATCCCGTGCGTGTCACGGATTTCCTTGCGGAATTTCAAAATCTCCGGGCCGGTCATCGAGCGTATGGCCCAGTAAAAATTCCTCACGTCGGAGGAGTCGAGCTTTGCGTAGATTTCCCGCAGTTGCGGAATATATTGCGGATCGTCAAGCGTTGCGATGGCGTTATACAATAAAACGCCGACTGTTTCATTCGTTCCTTTGGTTTGACGCCAGTATTTCAGAAGCGGCGTCATTCCGTCGGGGTCCCCGAGCATCGCCGTAAAATAACCGGCATACGCAGCGACTTCTTCGTTTTCGTCGTCGATCAACGGCTTGATCGAATCCAGCTCAAGTCCCTTCGGAAGCGTCTTGACACCCTCCTGCACGTCGCTGATATGATACATGGCGTTGACCGGAAGGTAAATACCTCCTCGCAAAAGTCGCAGGTCGTACGGATCACCGACGAGCGCCCGCACGGCCAGTCCGCTCCGCTTTGGATCTTTTTGTTGGAGCGTGTCGAGGACGAACTGGACTTTCGCTTTTTCGGTTTTTTGCAACAGCAGCAGCACCTGGAACGCGTCGAACCGAATCTTGTCGTCGAGCGTGGCGTCAGCATCGATCTTCCGGGCAGCTTCTTTCGCCTTTTCCGGATCGACCGCGACAAGCATCGCCAACGCCAACAATCGCTGATAATCGGAACCTGTTTCAACTCGGGGAAGAAGCTTTTCAGCCAATTTCGCGCGAACTTTTTTCGGCGGCAAATCGGATTCGTCGTCGTAATAGGAGTGCCTTTCGACCAGGTACAACTGGCACAAAGCGGTATGAATTCCGTCGAGAAGCTCGTCGGAAACCTCGCCTTCGAGCATCCCCCAAAGAAGCGGTTCATTCCGAAGATCGGGCGGCTCGAAAAATGAATTGATCAACCGATACTGCTGCAATTCTATAGGGGTGCTCGGTTTTTGTAGCTGAAGAAACAATTCCATTCGCTTTTCACGAACCAGCCAGGGAGCGACGCTGAAAAATGAATCGGACAGCTCCGGATTCTCATGGCTAAGCCCGAGGAGGAGTGACGCCATCTCCGAAGACCTGCCCAGCGGTGCGAGCGATTTCGCGGCGGCGGCACGCTCTTGCAGGGATTCTGCCGTAAGCATCTTTTCCAACGGCTCGATGACGCCATTGGTCCATTCCGGACGTTCTTGGCCCGCTTGAAAATTCGTCAACCAAAGATCATATTCGTCGGAGGCGGCCATGGAAGACTTCGAACTGATCAGACGTTGCAAAACCTCGTCTTCATTCGCCCGTTCCGTCGAGGTGGTGTCTTGAGATGAAGATTCTGCGACCGTCGCTTCCTCGGATTGCGGTTCGTCATCGAAATCGACGGTTCCGGACGAGGGGAGCGGCATCACCTCAGCGTCGGCTTCGCTGTCTTTCGACTTTTTCGATTTGGAAAACAGGCGAGCGAAACCGGACAACACGGCGACCTGTGGCGTCGGCGCCACGGGAGGGCGTATGTCACTGTCGGAGGAGTCGTCGTTATTGATTGCATTGTTTCGCATCGCATCGAGATTCCGGAATAGGGCCGATGCGGCGACGATCCGCACTTGAGTGTCCGAATCGTTGAGTCCGGCGATGATGAAATCCTCCTGCAAATCGGTGATGCCATTGAGGACGGCGGCGCGAATCCGGGGATCGTCATGTTTGGCAAGGACCAGCAAATGCGGCATGGCTTTTGTTTGCATTGCGTTGTTGCCGGTAAGAGCCGGTATCACATGCACCGCCAACTCGGGAAATCGTCGGATCACGTCGACGAGTGGCTCGACGGCGGCGGGCATACGTACATTCTTCAAACCCTCCACGGTTTTGCCCACGACGAAACTGTCCTCGTCTTTCAGCAGTTCGATCATCGCGACGTAAATGTCGACTTGCAGTTGTTCTTTCGGGTTGAGCTTGCCGGTGTCATAAGAGGAGTGGTAGCGGTTGTTTTTACCGAGAGCGGCTACGGCGTCGGCGCGGATCTGCCAACTGTCGTGTTTGAGAAGTTCAATGAGGCAACGTGACGCCTTGGTGTCTTCATTTTCATGGAGCTTGCGAAGGACGCGAACGGCGTGGCCGACAAGGTCCGCATCGTTTTCCGTCTTGACGTATTCGGTGATTTTCGCACTCGTGCCTCGCGGGGGATTTTCCTCCAATTGCTTCAGGACCGCCGCACGTACGTTCGGGTCCGGATCGGCGAGAAGATCGAGCAGCATCGATTGTGTTTCAGTGCCGATTTTCTGCATTCCCCGAAGGCTGATTTCACGGACCAGCGGATCGGGATCGCCGAACAATTCCCGGAGCAATAATCGGTCTTCGGCGATGGCGAGATTGGCAAACTCTTCCGCGCTTTTACGCCGTTGTGCGGTGTCAGGTGACGCCAGATTTGACAGCCCGCCGGGCCAACGCTCGGACAAACTCTCGCCGGCGACCAAGCGGTACCGTAACGCCTGAAGCTGTTGTCGCTGTCGGTCGGTCGTCGTCGTTTTGAGCCGTTCGTAAACCCGTGGCAGTAGCGCAGTCCCCCAGCGGGCCAATCGTTCCCGAATCGCTTCCGCCTCCGAATCCGAAGCGGCCGCCAGACGTGCGATCTCCTCCGCCGCTTCGTCTTCCTGTTCAGGCGTGAGAGTCCGCGACGCCATGGGGAGCGTCGCCGAAGCCGTCTGCAACGTCTCCTCTTGCCATTCCATCAAAGCCGCCAATCGTTCCGGTGACAGGGTCCGCGGTTGCCAGGGATCGAGGTCGTCGATCGGTGCTTTCCATTCCCGCAACAGCTCCAAGGTGGCCAGGCGGGTCGAAAGATTGCCGTCGGAAAACGCCTTGACAATCTGTTGTGACGCCGCTTGCGGAAACGGCATCAATCGTCGAATCGCCGTTTCACGAAGCGTTGCCTTGGTGTCACCGAGTTGGTCGATCCACGCTTCGAGGGTTTCCGGCGAAGGAGCTTTCAGGGCTTTCTCCGGCTCGGCCGCGGTTTCTTCCCCCTCCCCGGCTTCGTTGCCGTCCTCCTCCGATTCCTCTTCGTCGTAGTCGATGACTTCCTGGACGTCCAGCGATTCCTCATCGGCAGGCGACACGCGTGCGGGCGTGGGAGAGAACCAGCGAAGTTGAGCCGACAAGTAAGGTGTTACGTAAAATAGCGACGCCACCGTAAAGCCGCGAACGACGATTTTGAAATAGAATAGATAATTCATGGAATTTCTCGTTTCATTCTCCGTGTCGAATCTTTGACCAATATTCTTTTTCGTTAAAACCGGGGCTGTTTTCCTTGTCGTGGCAAGCGAGACACCGTTCCTTGGCTCGACCCTCCATCGGAGTCCGCACCGCCGTTTTTCGGCAATGTTCTTCCGAACCGCCGTGACACGATTCGCAACCGACGCCGACCCGATCGGCGGAACGTGACACCGTTTCAAAGCCGCCGGGCAGGCCGTAGCCCGTAACATGACACCGCTGGCAGTCGGGATCGTAAACAGCCTCGCGTTTCGTAAGAGACTGCCAGGCCTGGGCGTGCCGGGACTCGTTCCAGCCGCGATACTCTTCTTCGTGGCAGTTTTGACACGCCTTCGAGCCGGAAAAGGTGCCCGTCGTATTCCAAAGTTCGTCGACGAAAGGCGTTTGCGACGGTACAAGGTCGCGCTGCTTCAATGAAACGTAGAATTGACGCACGTTTTCCAACTGGGTCGGGTCGTCGGCAAACCGTTCGTCCAACTCGACGATTTTTCCGAGAGTTGGTTTCGATTTATCTTTCATCGCCGGTAGTGTCAGTTCTACGAGAAACTTCCCTTGCTTCGTCGCCGAGGTCGTCAGCACATGTCCCAACGGAAACTCGACCGGAACGGGCTGTCCGGTCGGCCCTCCGATGACGGCGTCAACTTCCGGCAGACTCTCGGCAAGCACGCTCAACTCGTCTTCCGGAACATAGGCTAAAACAACGGCGCGATCGAATTTCCCGGCGTTGATTCGGAGGGATTTTAAAACGGCTTGGAGCGGTGGCGTCACATGAATATCGTTGGTTTTAAATTCGCGGGAAAGAACGCCGATCAACAGGATTTTTTGCCGTTCCGCTTCGACGATGCGAAATGGCGTCGCAATGGAAACTCCGTTTCCGTCGGTCGCATTGGCGGAAATCCAGGGGACGTTCCATTTCTCGTGCAGTCGTCGGATTTCCTCGATTCCGAGATCGACTTCCGACCGACCGAGATTATGGGCGGCGATTCCCATTGCGTTTTCTCCCTGTATAATCGCCTCGAATTTCATTCGATCGTACTCGGTCGTTCCGCCGGCGGCACCACCGACATCGACGACGATTACCGATCCGTTTTGACGCCATCGCTCGACGAAAGTTCCGCGTCGCGGCAAGCCCCCCGACTGGTTCGAAGTGCAACCGCACGGTACGATCCAGCCCGCAGTGTCGCCGCTGACGATCACTGTCACGGCGGCCGCATCGTGTTTTTTTCCGCATCCTGACACCAGAATGAGGAGCAAAATACAACGAGCCGCGTGAGGTAGGATGTGAGTGAAATGAAAATTCATGGTATCGGCAAACGGCTTGCGTCTCTCATCAATACAACAACGCGTACGCCAAAATATTGACGTTAATATCGACGGCGTTATTCAATTCATCACCGCCGCAACAGCAGCAATCCTGCATGTGTCGGGAATCGTTCAGGCCGTCCGGGGAGTAGATGACGCCAAGCCGTCCATCGAGGCTTACGCCGGACAACGGACGCGGGGTGCCGCCGTGCGAAGTCGTCAAAGTGTTGATATCGAAAACCGTGTGAAAAATAGGATGTTCCATCTCGATCGCCGCCAACGAACGATTCGGAAATACCAGTGTCATTTCGCGGCGAAAGGCCCGGTCCCATTCGCTGGACGAGCAGCCTGCCGACGCGATCAACAGCCCTCCCCGCTCCACGTAACGCCGGAAATTTTCCCGCTCTTTGTCGGAAAGCTGAAAATCTCCTTCGCCGGTCATGATCACCAGCGGAAACTCGAACAGATCGTCGTCGACGAGTTTTACGGCATGAAAACGCCTGCTGGTCGAAATGGCCGACTCTTTTTCCGCCTTCATGAGAAAATGGTCCGAAAAACAACGACTGCTTTTCGTTCCGGCGTACACCAGGTTGGCGACCTGAATGACGCCGTCCGGTTCTCCGCCCGATTGTTTGGCGTCGGGAACGCTTTTCGTCTGGGCGTCGGCGAGGAAACCGACGCCGAATACGATTGATATCGTCATCAATATTAAGTGCTTTTTCATGATGCCTCCTTGATATGTGATCAATCTATGGTTGGAATTATCTCACCTGCGATTACGTGTGTTGGTGTTTTTTATTCTTCGAGAATTCTTTGAAAATACCGCCCGACGGCTTGACGGTAGCGTAACGGGACGACTCCTTCGGTGGAGCCGCCGACGGTTCCTTCGGCGGTGGCCTCATATCCACCGTCGAGTTCCGAGTCCGCATCCTGTCCCGTTCCTCCTTTTCCCAGGAGGTTGTTTCCGCCTTGACCGCCGCCCTGGGCGTCATGGAGGGTACTCATACCGGGCAACATGCCGTACAGGCCGACATTGGGGCCGCCGCGCTGGGCGCTGACACCATAACCCGCTCCTCCCATGCCGTTGCCGGCGGAGCTTCCTTGTCCGAATCCCATATCGCGCAACAGTTGTTCGAGCGTTTGATTCATGCAATCGCCCAAGCCGGGTTGGAAGCGTATCGCTTGGGAAGCACACTGGCCCATGCCGTTGCATTTCGGGAGGAAGCTCTCGAGAATTTCCGCAGCCTCCGTCGCTTTGGCGTAACCGATGGAACCGGAATACCCGGCCAACCCCGCTTGGGCTTCCGTCATCGCGGCGTCGGCCCGGCTCCTCCTGACTTCATCGGCGAACTTCATGGCGGTATCACGTAATTCCTCGAATTCTTCGCGCTCCGGCAAGGATTGGGCATGCTCTTCAATGTCGGAGAGCAGTTGATCGAGTGATACCTGTATTTCCCGCTGCTCTTCTTCCAGCTCGCGCATTCGGGCTTTAACGGCGGGATCATCTTCACGTTCACGGTCCTTGAGCGAAGCGAGGCGTTGGGCCAGATCTCGTTGACGCATGACGATTTGGAGAAAACGATTTTCATCTTTTTTCAGCGGCAGCACGGCGGCAAGCAGTTCCAACGAAGGCGTCGTCGCCTGGTCGAGCGATTTCTTTCCGCCGGATAACTTTTCACTAATTTCCCGCAGTCGGTCTTTTGCGGATTCGTTTTTCAAACCGTTTTCGTCCGACATGTTTTTCATTTCATTTGCAGCACTTTCGGCAAGTTTCGTCGCTTTTTCCAGCTCTTCGGAGAATTTCTCATCCAAATCGTACGGCAAAGGATTTTGGGCTAATTTTCGAATCGCGTCCGCTTCGTTTTTCATTCGTTGCGCCAATTTTTGAATTTCGTCTCGTATTTCCCGTGAGGCCGGATCGTCTTTGTCGAGCTTTTCGAGTTTTTCCACCAGTAGATCAACTTCTTCCTTCGCGGCTTCCAGACGCCTTAAAGCTTCCCGATATCGCGAGAGCATCAGCTCCATGCCGTTTTTCGCACGGACCATTTGCTCGAACTGTTCCTGCGAAATAATCTCGACGAGCACGACGCTGCTTTCGGAACCTTTGACACCGGCCGGATCGTTGTCTTCGACCCTGGCGAAGAGTTTGATGGCATCACCAGGTTTCAAGTCGTATTCCGGAAGCGGAAGCTCGACGCGTCCGTGGTATCGTCTTGGCGTCAGGCTCGGGAGCGGAAGCGATGTCGCCAAAGGGCGGGAATCGTTCAAGCTGCGAAAAAGCTGGACCCGCGAGATTCCGTAATCGTCCTCGGCGGCGATTTCGATCGGAAGCACGACGGACGACGTCGCCAGTGATCGGCTCGGCGGTTTGATGATTCGGATCATCGGTCGTTCATCCTTGAGCAGTGTGATGCCGCCGGAAAACTTGTCGCGTGAGCCTTGTCCGTCGACGTCGAACAGTTGCATCTCGAACTTTCCGCTCGCCGTAATCGCGAATTCCCCGTGAACTTCCGAAGCGGCGGCACTATCAGGCGTCATGTTGACGTGAACGGTTTCACGACCGGGCTGCGACGACACCATGATTTCACCACGGGACAAAGGCCGGTTGCTCGTCGCGCGGACTTCGATTATCGTTCCAGGGAGACCGGACAGCCCCTCCTTGGGAAGCGTTCCCTCGTAAGCGGAGCGGTTGGTGTAGGACGGCGGCGTTACGCGAAACCGGACGCTCTCGATGCGAGGGACCGTGATCACTTCAATCGTGTGTTTCGTACTCCTGGCTCGACCGGCCCGGACGAAATAGACGGCGTTTTCCGTCATTTTGGACAGGCTTGCACGCCAATGCGAATCCTGTTCGGGAAACATCAGAAGCGTTTCAACGACGCCTGACACCGTTTCCATAATCAGTTCCGCCGAGTCGACCGGCTCGCCGCGGACGGCCGCCCGGATGTCGAGCGGTTCACCGTAAACGACGCGTTTCTCGGGATCTTCGATAATGATCGACGTATTCGAAAAACGGGGAACACCGCCATAAGGGTGAAGGAATCGATTCCACTGCGTCCGCATCATCTCCGGCATCAGGATCCCGAGCAGACCGGTGAAACACAGAAGTGACACCAGGATTGATCCTCGCCTGAGAACCGGCTCGTTGGAAATCGTCTTTTTCGGGGAAGCCGTCGCCGTTAGATTCGCAGCATGTTCGATCGCCATTCCCGCCAACGACTCGGATGTTTTCGAGGCGAAAGGATAAGGTTTGCCGTACGCTTCTTCCAGCTCGCATCCGGTCAGAACGGCACCACCGAACCCCATCTCGCGATCAATCCGTCCGGCAATCAAGGGGAAACGTCCTCTCCACGCGACCCGAACGAGCGAGGCGGAGAAGAACGCGATTCCAAGCACGGCCGCTGTCACCAGGAAAGCGATGCGGCCACGGGCGGGAAGCTCCCAGACCAGGTCCAACCAACCACCCAAAAGGAGAAACAGAATCGACGCGATCAATGCGCCGATCAAACCGGCCGTGATGCCAATGAGGCACCATCGACGTTTGAACGACTGTAAGCGTGTTTGAAGTTGTGACATGGCTGGTATCAAGTGCTGGGATTCAGGGATATTTACGGTCGCCGGTGAGGCGTGCCATGATTAAACGAGGCCGGAGGATCTTCTCAAGGTCCATGACGCCGCCCAGAACGTCATGACGGCGACAAAGACCCACCAACGATCCCATGCGGGAGTTTGTGTGTTTCGCGGGGGATGAATTCGGGCCAAATGTTCGTCGAAATCCCGTGATAACGCCATCCAATCGTCGCCGGTAAATTCCGTACCGCCGCTGTTTTCCGCGATCATTCTCATGATTTCAGGTTGGGCGACGACGTCAAGGCGTTCTTTGAGGTTGCCGCGAACATCGAACTCGACCACTCCCGCGACGTCGTCTTTGTTTGCAACCCCGGTGACGTTCGCCCGGTAATGTCCTTCCGGCAGTCGCCCGAACACGAGGCGGTACAAGCCCGGCGCACCGGTCGAAACGGGAGCGAGGCGTCGCGGCGCATCCATCATTCCGCCGGAAAGCTCGATTTCGGGAGGGCTGCCGACTCGATCTTCCCTGGTCCAGAGCATCGCCGTTGCGGTTTCGTCGGTGGAAAACACGGTTGTGTCCGTTCGTAACGCCATGTCCTGTGAAGGAAGCAATCCTACGTTTGACACCAACCATCGGACCAGGCTCCGCCAAAGTGCCGCATAGGTTTCGTCTCGATCCTGGTACGTCGGCGGAAGGAAAGCCCATCGCCACATACCGGCTCCCTCAACCACGACGACTCGACCGCTGCCGACCGGCTGGTACGTGATCACGGGCGCCGATTGGTCCTGATCTTCCGTTGACGCCAGGATCACGGCCAACGGCTTGGGAACGCCCGGCGTCGTGACGGAAGCCAGCGAGGGCATCCCGGAAAGCGGATCCTCCGTGCCGCCGCTCGGCAGCCAGCGTAACGCCAGACCGGCAGGCGTCATGCGGGAACGAAATCGGGATTCTTGCGACGGCTCCCAGCGCACGGGGAGCAGTTGCGCCAGTCGTTCGTTGATTTGCGAAGTCGGCGCGCCGCGGAAGCAGACCAACGACCCGTTTCCTTCGGTCAACCATTTCTTGAGCCGGACCAACGCGGTTTCGGAGAAAAATATTTCGGCGTCACGACCGAGTACGACGATTTGATACCTGTCGAGTTCGCCGGCTTCGGCCAGAAAACGGTCCGGCTGCGTTTCGATCGTCCATTCGTCTTTCTTGTTCTCTTGCCCTTCGCTAGTTAAGGAAACGATTTTCCGTCGATGCAGACGCTCCTCGGCGACGCGAACCACGCTGGTCAATTCGATCGACGGATCGGCGGAGAGGGTGCGAACAAGGTACTTCGTATCCCAGTACGGTTTTCCTTCGAGTAGAAGTACGCGAACCGGTTCGTCGACGACTCGCAATAGCAGCGTCGCCGTGTTGTTCACGACGGTCACTTCGCCCGGGAGCGGGTTGACTTGGATTTCGTAGCGGTATAATCCGCTTTTCGGTTGTGAGACCATCCAGATCGTTTCGGCGGTGCCGTTGCCGGAAATTTCAACGTCACGTTGCTCCACGAGTTGATCCTCCAGTTTGAGCGACACGTGAGCCGTTTCCGTCGAGGTGCCACGTCGACGCAGATGGACGGTCACGGGAATCTGCTGGGAAGCGAATGCGATTTCCTGCGGCAACCCCAGCTCCAATTCCAAGTCGTCGATGTCGCTGCTCCCGGCGAAGGTCCGCGCAAAGACGGGCGTCGCCGTCGCTTTCGCCTTCGAGAGCGTTTCGCGAAGCCGTGCGAGCGTGCCGTGATTGTTGACACCATCGCTGAAAAGGAGCAGGATTTGTCCCTGCGTCTGGTCGGAATCGAACGACTGTTCCAAAATCGTGGACAAGTCCGTTGACGCCCCTTCCGGTTTGTGGGATGCCAATTCTTCGGGAGACGTATTTCGCAATTCCCGATCGAAACCGAAAAGCCGGACGTCGTATTTCCCGGTGAACCGCTTCGTCGCCTCCGCGGCCAGTTCGGCGGCTTCTTCGTACCGGGTCCGGCCCGTCGAGGCGTCACGGACCTCCATGCTCGCCGACTGATCGACGAGGATCGTCAGCAGCGGCTTACCCGGCGGCGGAGGAATCGGTTCGATCCAAGTCGGATTGAGTAACACCCCAAGCGGCAAGGCGAGCGCGGCGCCCATCAAAGCCAGTATCAAGAGCCGCCTGCGGACGGCGATTCGGCGCCGACTCGACCAGCCGTACCACGTCAATAGTGCCACGGCGATCAGGAGCAGCGGAAACCAGAGGCTCAGCGGAATTAACGGATCGAATAAAATGCGAGGCATTATCGTAACTTAAGTAAGTGGTCCTCGTCAATCGCGAAAGGCGATCATGACACCGATTTCACCGAACAGGCACAGCATACATCCGACGGCGAGCCGGACCCAGAAATCGTCCTGGGAGCGTCCGGCATCGGCGACGTTTCGGTAATAGGTCGCGTGTCCGCCCGCCATACGGGGCGCCAACGTTTCCAGGTCGAGCGACTCCAGATCGCACTCTTCCGGCGGAATGGTCGTCGCTTTGGCATAAACGACCGTTTCGCCTCGTTTGACACCATAGACGCCGGGCCGTTCGGGCGTATTCCATTGCCACACGGTCCCGGTTTGTTCATCGAGCAGTTCACCGCAGTTCTTCCCCCGCACGGCGTCATTGAGATCGAACGATGTCAAAATCGTCGCAGGTCCGGCGTCGGCAGGCAACTGTACGTAAACCGATTCGCCGCAAAAGGCCGTTTCGTCGCCGCGATCGCGGTGGATCAGTCCGTGGATCAGTTCTTCCAGCAAGGGCACGAACGCCCCCGTTTTCGGCAGATTCGATTCGTTCAGATCGGCATTGAGCACCGCCATGGCACCGGCCTCGGACGCAACGGAAACGAGACAGGCGGACCCGTCGTCGTACACGGCCAACACTTCGTCGGTCGGGCGACCGTCGAGCCGTCGCGATCCGAGCCCGCCGGAAAAACGGAGTTGTCCGACGACACCACCGAGCCCGTCGCCGAAAACGCCGAACGGCGGACGGTCCCGTTTGACCGAAGCGAGCGTGAGATCACGACGTGCCCGGCCGGCGACGGGCGGAACGAATTTCACCGGCAACCGGACGCTCCCTTCCGCGGCGTCCAGCAGGGATTTCAGGTTCACGGCATCCGGCGTTTCCGAGGCGACGTAAAGGATCGGTTTACCGCGTCGCAAAGATCCGTTCAGCAATTTAATGGCGTCACCGGAGAGTTTTCCGGGATGATCGAGCAGAATCAAATCGGCGGCCGCCAAAGACGTTGCGTCGAGTTCGGACGGCTCGACACGCCGCACGGTCGAGGATTTCACGTCCTCGGCTTTCTGAAAATCGAGCGCACATTCCAAAAACCAACTGGAAGACGGACGTTGATCCGCCGGTTGCCGGGTAATGAGTACATAATTCGGTTCCGCCGGAATTCGCACGGCAAACGGTCGGGCATTATCCGTCTCCAAGGCGTCGTCGACGTCGACCAGCTTCGCTTCGCCCGGCTGCCAGCCGAGTTCTTTCCAGTGGAGTTCCTGCGCGAGCGTTGTGGTATCATTCGGCGGACAGTTCGCTTTCAGGTTCCAAAGCGAGCCGCCGATTTTCAGCTCGACTTCCACGGAGCGTTCCTGCGGCGAGCCGTTGTAAATATCGATCTCGCACCGGGACGGCCCGCCGGTCGATTCCCAGGCCTGGACGCGAACGTCGAGAATCGCAAGATTCGACGGCGTCACGGGCGGTGCGACCGATTCCCACTGGACTTGCGTTCCTTCCGGGAGCGGCGTCAAGTCGGTTTTCGACCAGCCGGAACGTTGAAAATCGCTGATGATCACCAATTCACGGCGTCTTCGGTCTTCCGGCGAAACGGGCGCGAGCATTTTGGACGCTGCTTCGACGAATTTTCGCACATCGACCCGTTGCGGCAACGCTTCCGCCTTGGCAAGTTCGTCCCGCAACTGGTCGAAGTTCACGGAGGGGGCATCGAAAACGGAACGCGTTTCGGCTCCGACCAGGAGGAGATTCGCTTTCAGCCCCGGTCGATATCGGAGATGCTGCGCCGCGTTCGTTCGAGCACGTTCCATTGCCGCGACGCCACGATCCGTTGCCGCCATGCTTTGACTCACGTCCAGAGCGACCACGCGCACGGCGTCACCGTCGAGCTGATCGGAAACGAGAGGTCGTTCGCCCCATTGCGGTCGGGCGATTGCCAATGCGATAAGAAGGACGGCGACCGTCCGCAGCAGCAGAATAAGAATATCGCGCAACACGTTTCTCGAACGCCGTTGATGAATCGCTTCCCGGAGAAAACGCAACGTGCTGAGCGGCATCCGGATCGGGCGCGGTTTCGTAAGGAGATGAACCGCAAGGGGGATCCCAGCGGCTAGTATTCCGAGAACGATTATTCCGGGATGGAGAAAAGACATGGGAAGGAGGAGTCAGGAGTCAGGAGTCGGGAGTCGGGAGTCGGGAGTCAGGAGTCAGGCACCGTATTGTTCCTACCTCCTCCTGACTTCAGGCTCCTGACTCCTTATCCTATCAAGTATTGCCTTCCGGTAAGAAAACAGCAGCCGACTTACTTCATGCAAAAGGTCACTATGCATACTATCGTTCAAATATCCTAAATCATGTGCCAATATCAAATAATAACGACATTCTTCCAGCGATCCTTCGGCGATATTAAGAAACCTCGCTTTATCTTGGTCGGACTGCTTCCTATATCCTTCGGCAATGTTGGCCGGAATGGATACAGCAGCTCGACGAAACTGACTTGCCAATCCATAGGTTTCGGATTTTGGAAATTCCGCCGTCAGTTGATAAACGCCCAAAACGAATTGGTGGCTCTTTTGCCAGACAATTAAATCCATGAATGTTTTTGAGGTAATCATCGTAATTATTTATGTAAGTGCTACACAAGAGAGTGAATGAGCGGTTGTATGAAATAAAAAGTAGAAGAACGATCCTCACCAGACTCCAGACTCCTGACTCCTCACTCTTGACTCCTTACGTAGCTCTGTCGACTAAAAAGCCGCTTAAGGTTTGCATGTACGGGATCGACGTGGAGACGAGCCGATAATCGCAGCCGCCGGCCAAGGCGAATTGGCGGACGGAAGCGAGGTGTCGGGCGAAACGCCGTTGGTAGTCCGCACGGACGTCCGCGGGGGTGCAGTCCATACGGCCTTCTCCTTCCATCCCTTCAAATCGAAACGCGGTCCCCTCGGGAAGCGATTCCTCTTCCGGATGAACAAGATGCAGCACGGCGACTTCCCAGTTGCGGTGTCGGAACAACTTCACGGCCGCGAACACGTCCGACAGGTCGTCCATGAGAAAATCGCTCATCAGCAGGAGCACGCCGCGACGTTTGGACTGCTCGAAAAGCGTTCGCAATCCGGCGGCCATGGTCGTCGAAGGGCGCACGGCGAGATTTTCGATCTCTTCGTGCAGTCGGGCCAGGTGCGAAAACGTTCCGCCCGGCGGCAGGTGGAAACGCAAACGATCGTCCAGCACGGCCAAGCCGACCTGATCCTGGCCGTGGACGATCAGGTAGCTCATCGCGGTGGACAGATATTGTGCGTATTCCAGTTTCGACTTCGCGCCGAACGCCATCGAGCCGCTGGTATCAAGGGCGAGCGTGCAGAGCAGATTCGTTTCATCCTGGTAAATCCGGACGAACGACTTCCCAGTCCGACCGAGGACTTTCCAGTCGAGCCGGCGCAAATCCTCGCTGCCGGAATACTGGCGGTAATCGACGAACTCGCCGGCGCCGCCTTGCTGCCGCGACTGGTGTCGGCCGGAATAGGAACCTTCGATCCGATGCCGGGTCGAAAACCGCAGATGCGACAGCGAACTGAGCGTGCCGGGATCGAGAAAGCGACTGGTACGTAACATGGTATTAATCAGGCTCAAAGAGCCGCATGTGAAGCGAAGCGTAACTTGCGGAACGGTGTAACGGCGGCCCGCAAGTTTCGCCGAGGCTCTTTGAAATGTGTTTCCAATGTGTTTTTGACAGGATCAACAAGATTTACAAGATGATTCCACGTATAGAATTTTCCTCTCTTGTCCAACAAACGGCTTGTTTTTCAACTTCTATCCTGTTGATCCTGTAAATCCTGTCAAAATTAACACTGTCTCAGGATAGTTCCCGCGAAAATGTTATGCCGTTCCGCAAGTTTCGCTTCGCTGCACATGCGGCTCTTTGAGTTACTTGAGTTCGCCGAGCAGATGGTTGACCACGTCGGAGGAGGTTACGGCGTCGCCGACGGCGCGGTGGTTGACGATGATCCGATGCCGCAGGACCGCCGGGGCGACGGCGGTTAGGTCGTCCCGGATCGGGGCGGTGCGGCCCAGCAACAGCGCTCGCGCTTTGGCGGCCATGACCAGATTCTGCGACCCGCGCGGCCCGGCTCCCCAAGCGACGTAATCCTGGACATATCGTGATGCGTTCGGACCGTCCGGGCGGCTGGCGGTACAGATGCGAACGGCATCCGAAACGACGTTTTCCGCGACCGGAACGGCAAACACCAGATCGCGCAGTTGCAGGAATTCCGCTTTGCTCAACGACGCTTTCGGCAGAATCGCCGGGGCGGAAGTCGTTTTCATCACGATTTCCCGCTCCTGCTCCGGCGTGGGGTAGCCGATGCGGATTTCCATCATGAAACGGTCCAGTTGCGCTTCCGGGAGCGGATACGTTCCTTCCTGCTCGATCGGGTTCTGCGTCGCGGCGACCAGGAACGGTTCTTCCAGCGGATACGTTTGCCCGCCGACGGTCACGTGCTTTTCGGCCATCGATTCCAAGAGTGCCGACTGCGTTTTCGGCGCGGCGCGATTGATTTCATCGGCCAAGACCAGATTGGCGAAGACCGGCCCATGCCGGAAAACCATCTGCGGCCCGTCGTCCCCTTGACTGCGACCGAGCAATTCGTAACCGGTTACGTCGGCGGGCATCAGGTCGGGTGTGAATTGGATTCGGGCGAATTTCCAGTCGAACGCCGCCGCGAGCGCCTTGACCATCAAGGTTTTCGCAAGGCCGGGAACGCCGACCACCAAAGCGTGCGAACCGGTCAAAGCACAAATCAACAACTGGTCGATCACTTCGTCCTGTCCGACGACGACTTGGTGCAAACTGTTGCGAATCGTCCGAACACGTTCGGCGAACGATTCGATCTGTTGACGTGTCACGTCCCCGCCTTTTGCCGTTTCACTCATGGGCTGCCTTTCCGGACTTGTCGCTACGGCAAGTCTCCGTTAAAAATTCTCCGAAAATGAAATACCGCATCGAAAATCCGACGACGAAAAAAAGCGATCCGACAGCGGTGTACAAGTTCATGGTAATTCTCGTACCTTGCCGCGTCAATGACCTCGAAAAATTCGATTCGACGGTAAAAAGCCCAAACGCTCCCGTGGCCGAATCCTGCTTCGGCGGGTAAAATGATACCGTTACACAAAAAAACGTCCGTCCACTCCGAAAACCATGCACAAAATCTCTCGCCGTCGTTTTCTTCCCGCCCTGGGCGGTCTGGCAACCTTGGCCGGACTTTCACCGGAGGTGGGTTCGCTTTCCGCCGAAACGGTCGCGGAACCAACGGTCAAACCGTTTCGCCTGGCCTTGAATCTGGCGACGCTGGATGGTTTCCATCTCTCGCTGGAAGAACAGATCGAAGTTGCCGCCCAAGCCGGCTACGAAGGCGTCGAACCTTGGACGCGTGAGGTCACCCGATCCCTGGAGAACGGCGGAACGCTTGCCGATCTCCGAAAACGGATCGCGGATCACGGTTTCGCCGTTCCCGTTTGCGACGCTTTTTACCCTTGGATCGTCGACGACGCTTCCTTGCGAAAGCAGGGAATCGAGCAAATGAAGCGCGAAATGGAGTATTGCCGTGAACTCGGGGCGAACCGGATCACGGCGACCTGCGTCGGTGCGACGGATCACCGGTTGGACGATTTCCAAGTTCTCGGGGAGCGATACCGGGCGATTTTGGAAATCGGACAACAAATGGACGTGATCCCCCAATTGGAAATGTGGGCCGGAACACAAACGTTGAATTGCCTGACCGATCTTTACGCGGTCGCGCTCCATTGCGGGAGTGCGTCGGCGGAGTTTTTGTTGGACGTTTTTCATCTTTACAAGAGCGGCAGCGCGTTCGAGTCGTTGGGATTGATCAACGGACGAAAAATGAAAGTCCTGCATTTCCACGATTACCCGGCCGCTCCGCCCCGGGAAAGCATTCAAGACGGCGACCGTGTTTACCCCGGCGACGGCGTCGCTCCGCTGGAGACGATCCTTCGAACGCTTCGCGATACGGGATTCGACGGATTTCTGTCGCTCGAAGTCTTCAACCCGTCCTATTGGGCGACGAACGATCCCGTCCTCGTCGCGAAAACCGGGCTCGAAAAAATGAAAGCGTACGTTTTGTAGTTTTCAAGTTCGATCTTTTGCGGCGTCAACCGCCCGGCGGACGTTGCCGTGCTCCTGGAGCATTGCGGCGGCCTGGTCGGCGGGGAGGCCGGTCGCTTCCATAATCATCCGGGTCCCGCGATCGACGAGTTTCGCGGTGGTCGGCAGCATATCGTACAGTTTGTTCCCCTTGACGCGGCCGAGCTGGATCATCGTCGCCGTCGAAATCATGTTCAAGACGAGTTTTTGAGCGGTTCCCGCTTTCATCCGGGTGCTTCCCGTTACGAATTCCGGACCGACGACGACTTCGATCGGAATGTCGGCTTCCCGGGCGACCGGTGAGCCGGGATTGCAGACGACGCAGCCGGTCAGGATTCCGTGTTTCCGAGCCGTTCGGAGTCCGCCGATCACGTAAGGTGTTGTCCCGGACGCCGCGATTCCGACCAAAACATCATTCTTACCGATTTCAAATTCACTCAGGTCTTCCCACGCTCCTTCGAGTCGATCTTCGGCGAACTCAACCGCTTTACGAATCGCTCCGTCCCCGCCTGCGATCAGTCCGACGACCCAACCGTGTGGGGCGCCGAACGTCGGTGGAATTTCCGACGCATCGAGAATTCCGAGCCGTCCACTCGTTCCTGCCCCGATGTAGAAAAGACGTCCGCCCCGATTCATACGAACGACGATTTGCGAAACGAGTTTCTCGATCTGAGGCAAGCATTTTCCAACCGCTTCCGGAACGGTTCGATCTTCGCGGTTCATGCACTCCAAGAGCTCACGGACGCTCTTTTGCTCCAGATCGTGGTATGAGGAGGATTGTTCGGTAATTTTTTCCATTTCTTGAGGCTATACTGTGAACGGGTAGAAAATGCCCTTTTTGAATAACCGGTTCGACTTGGTCGGATAACCTTATTCTGTCCTACAACAACCTCAGTAGCCCATGTACGAACGGTAATACCACCTTAGAGAGGCCGTCGTAATTTAGGCAAAGTAGGCAATGGATAATCAGGTTGAAACGACCAAAACGCCGGTCCCCTCTCCCCGGTAATCCGGGGAGAGGGGACCATCTTTTCTGATCGAAATTTTTTCCTGTTTAACATTCTTTGTCTGCCATTCTACCCATTTTATGACGGCCCCTCTAAGCCGGGGGAAAGTCGCCCACTACAACCATCCAGCCCCAACGGGGCGCGACTTTTCCGGCGATTCTGTTACGCCCCGTTGGGGCTGAATCGTATGGGGCGTCGCTGTCCGCCGGTTGACACCGGCGGTTATAGACATTCAGCCTCGCTGGGGCAGGGAATCAGTTGATCGCAAAAATTCAATAATCCGCAGCGTCGCGTGCTCGAAACGGACAAAGTACCATAACCCTGCCTATTACGGAAGAGCAATCGCCTCAAATCCTCGACGATCCTTAGTCCGCGAAAGAACGGGTTTATCGGGCGGGTTTACTTTTGGCCATGTTTTCGCTATATTGTCGTCGTTTCTTTTTTCCCTCAATTCTCGCAGAATCCCAAATGAACTCCTTTGCCAAATGGTTGGATGACCGGACCGGTCTTGTCGCTCTGTGGAATACGGTTTCTCATTGGACCGTGCCGAAAACCCGATGCTGCTGCTCGCTGATCCCGACGATGATCGTCTTCGCCTTCCTGACCCAGGCGATCACGGGAATCGTGCTTTGGCTGTATTACGCCCCGAGTGCTCAAACGGCTTGGGAAAGCGTCTTTTACATGCAGTATATTCTCCCTTACGGTTGGCTTGTTCGCGGGATTCATCATTATTCCGCTCAGGTTCTCGTCGGACTGCTCGGCGTTTACCTGCTGCTCGTCCTCTTGCATGGAAAGTATCGAACGCCGCGAGAGTTCGTCTTTTGGTCCGCTTGCGGGATGTTCGCAATGACCCTCGGTTGTTGCGTGACCGGCGATTTGCTCTCTTGGACGCTTTCCGGCTTTTCGGCGACGAAAGTTCGCGTCAGTTTCCTCAATCTCCTGCCGGAAGTCGGGCCTTGGCTTTACAAGCTCGCCGTCGGTGGAGCCGATTTCGGGACGTTGACGCTGCCCCGCTTTTTGCTGCTTCACATTGCCGTTTGCGGCGGCGGGTTTTTCGTGTTCATGGTCCTCTGGAAGTGGTTCACGATCCGTGCCCGAAGCGTTGCGATTCAAACCTGTAAAGCATCGAATCAGCCGGAAAAAGCGTCGAAAGTCCCTTGCTGCTGTGATTCGGAAAAGAATCTCGTTTCGTTCTGGTCCGGCGAAGCGATCAAGCAGGCGTTCGGTTGCGTCTTGTTCACGGGGCTCGTTTTGCTGCTCGTTTTCCAAGGTCCGCTGCTCGGAAAAATGAATCCGAAATGGGCGCCGAATCCGGAATTGCCGTTCGAGTCGACCGTCGGAGCTCCGCTCCATTCCCCGGCGGATCCGGCCGATTTCTATGGCGGAGCCCGGCCCGAGTGGTCGTTTCGGGCGCTCTACTATTTCTCGACCCTATCGTGGTTCCCGGGCGAAATGAAGTACGTTCCGATTTTCGTGATCCCGAGTTGCCTCGCGATTTACTTATTCCTGGTTCCGTTCATCGGGCGGATCAGGATTCCTGCTCCATTTCACGATGTCCCTTTCTCTTGGTATCTTAGAATTGGTCATATCTTCAACTTCACAGTCGCGATCTTTCTTTTCTGTTCGATTGCGTATATGACGTACAAATCGTACGAACACGACGCTCATTTGGAGGAATATCAGCGGGATCTGAAAATCGCCGAATTGAAAGCGGAGCGGGCGATCGAGTTGGCCCTCGCGCCGGACGGAATCCCGCCGACCGGGGCGTTGTCGCTGCTGCAAAACGATCCCAAAATCCAGGGGCCGATCCTTTACAAACAACATTGTGCAAGCTGCCATCCGTTCCAGCCGTTGGAAAAGGTTACGTTTTTGCCGCCGGACCAACTGAAGGAAACATGGGACGACGAATTCAAAGGACTCGGCATTTTCGCGCCGACGGACAAAAAAGAAAAGGAGCCGGAAGACCCGGATTTCCCACCGATTCCGTGCGACAACCCGAGCGCCCCGAACCTGTACAAACCGCTCCGGGCGGAGTGGATGGTCGGTTATTTCGATTTCGACATGCTCAAATCGGACGAGGTGTTCGGCAAAACGGCGTTCAGCTTACAGCCCGACCAAGACAGGGCGAATTTCCACGGGAAGATGTATGATTATGCGAGGACGCTCCCGGCCCGAATGGAAGAGCTGGAACTGGCTCCGAAAGGCGTAAAAAAAATCATCGACATTCTCGTCGCCGAAGCGGCGCGGGAGGAACCGAGAAATTTCGTACTCGACGAGAAGAGAGCGACGTCGATCGAAGGATTCGACGACTTGGAAGATACGCTGGTCCTTCTTGACGACGATTTCGGCTGTTTGATCAGTTGTCACCGGTTTTACGACATCGACAAAATCGGCAAAACGACCGACGGCCCGGACTTGACCGGCTACATGTCGCGACGCTGGATGATCGATTTCATCAAAAACCCGGCGGACGACCGATTCTACGGCGGGAACAACGACCGGATGCCGTCGTACTACCTGTCGGAAAAGGATTCCCTGATGAGCGAGAAAGAAATCGAAATGCTCGTCGACTGGCTGCGCGGTAAATGGTATCGGAAGCCGCAAGCGGAGTAAGCGAACCCAAAAAGAGCCGGGGATGAAGCGAAGCGCAATCCCCGGGCGGGCTCGATGCCCCCTCGCTGTACCACACATTTTTTATTGTTTGTGTCAGTCAATATCGCAGAAACCTTATTTATTGAGGAAAAATCAACATCAGTAGCTTCAAACGCCCCTTTCAAACACCTTATTACCATATTGGCCAAGCCTCAGTGACTGAGGGACAGTTTCGGAGCGAAAATACTTGAAAATCGAACCGATTCAGTTTACAATATCGCCGGCGCAATCCCCCGGTTCGCGGCCGTTTACGGCAATCCCAACTTTTCCCGCAGAATGCTAAACCGTGACGTCCACGGGGCGCCGCCGAAGTCGGGGTGGAGTTGTTGTAAGCGGAGGATATCTTTTTTCGCCCCTTCGTCCATGGCGTTCGCTTCGGAACCGGTCAGTTTTTGTGCCAGCAGGATCCGGCAAATCGCTTTGTTGTAGTTCGCCTCGAAATACTCCGATTTATATTTTTCCAACCTCGGCGAAACCCGGCGAAGAATACCGTTCCAACCCCAGATTTCATATTGGCCGTCCGGCTTCTTCGCGTCCCCGACGATCGCTTTAATGTAATTGCCCCTGTCCGCCGCTCCCCAAAGCTGGAGCGTTTTCGCCGCTTCCACCTGAACGTCGAGCCTGTTTTCTGATTCATGAATCAATTCCGCGAAAATCTCGTAAGCGTCGCCATATCGCCCTTGCCCCCGCAGCGCCAAAGCAAGTTTGAACCGCAGCGTCGGGTCGGCCGGACCGGTTCTTTCCTGGACGACGAGGCAGAGCGATTCCGACTTTTCAAAGTACGCCAACGCTTTTTCCGAAGGAGCGACCGGTTCGATTTCCGGTGATTCCACGAGCCTCTCACCCAAGCGGTAATACGTGTCCGCGAGCCAAAGAAGCGTCTTGTCGTCCGCCTCCGCTTTCCGGGAATCGATTCGGTCCAGGAGTGTCTCAAGCGTTTTGAGGACCAGTTCCCGCTGGGCCGGATTTTCGTCGGACGGGGACGCCTGCAAACGGGCGTCAAGCTGCCTGCCAAGGGCAACGTAGATTTCGATCCATCGGCCCTGGTCTTCCGGCGTTCCCTCGGCGAACAGCGAATCGAGGGCTTCAACCAGTCCGTCGGTCCGGTCGAACCGCCCGGCGTCCAGCGATGCACGCAGCGCAACGGTAAGGATTTGCGACTTGAACGCACCGTTCCAATCGGGCGAACCGAAGATCGGCGACGTTTCGGTTTTCATACTTTCCCGTTCAAGCAGCATCAGCGGGCCGAAATCGGGATCGTCCAGCAACGTAAGGGCAGCCGTGGGATTCTTCCGGATCAGATCGATTTGCGCTTCGACCAAGCAAGCGGAAACGGTCGTGAAATCGATTTTTGCACCCGACTTCAACTCTTTCCGTTTCCCCTCGAATCCGCGGTCCAAGTGGAGTCGCGATTCCTCCAGGAGTGCGTCCGGCTTTTTCTCCGCTTCGCTTTTCACGTACAATGCCCAAATCGCGGCGCCGAGTTTAAGTTCCGCCGTCGCACGCTTGTCCGAATCGGCGGGGATGGCGTCGATGAATTTTTCCGCCTGCTCCAAGCTGCCGGCGTCAAGTTCCGTTTCGATTCGGAGCGATAGGGCTTCCTGTCCGACGGGAAACGCTTCCCAGCGGGTCGCGATGGTGTCATACGTCTTTTCGATCCGCCGCAGCATCGCCGGGTCCTGGGGCGTCTGTGTTTTTTCGGAAATCGCTTTTTCGTCGAGAAACATCCGCCGTGCCGCTTTGATCGACAGGTCGGCCCCTTGCGGTCCGAAAGACGTCGCGGCGTAATGCGTCATGAGATAATCGCCGATCACGATCACTTCTTCCCACCGGTCGAGCGACCAATAGACGGTCGCCAGTTTCAATCGAATCGCGTTGCGCTGATCGGCGTCGACTTTTTCCCGGGCGTCGTCGAATCCCAACGCGGTTCGGAAAAGCCGGATCGCCTGTTCGGCCAGTCGGTCGCGAAACGCTTTTTGTTTCGTTTTTTCACGGAATTCACTCGCTTCGAGGAAGATTCGCTGAGCTAAGAGGAATTCTTGGTATTTTCGTTCCGCCTGTAGTTTCGCGTCGGTAAACGTTTCCGGAATTTCCGCCCCGGTTTCGTCCGGCTCGCCCGCGGTGTCGGCGATCGTTCCGCCGAGCGGAGCGAGAAGCTTCAAGGCTTCTTTCGATTCCGGTGATTCCACGGAAACGGAACTGAGGAATTTGATCGACTGCGCGTGATACTCCCTCGCGTTTTTCGAGTCGGCGTTTTTCTCTTCCTGCGCGAGTTTCAAATACGTTGCGCCGGCGAGCAGGTTTGTTTTCGCGTAAAACGCCTCGTTTCGGGTCGAGGGAGTGGTCGATTCGGTCCAGCGTCGGATACGTTCGAGCGAGTCGGCGAGGTTTTCCGGCGTCGGCTGCTTCAGATTCAATTCGAGCATCAGCGGAAGCGCTTCGGCGAGGATCGCGCGGAACTGCGGCGTCGTACTGTTGAGGACGTTCAATTCCTTGACCAGCGTTCGCGCTTGACGATAATTCCCCAGCTCGAAGAACGATTTCGCTTCCATCAATTTCGCGTCGAGCGAACCGGTATAGTTCGCGTATTTTTGGGCGACTTCCCCGCACTTCAGGGCGGCTTCTTCCAGGAATTGCCGATACTCGGCGCTTCGGGAATCATAAATTTTCGCCCGATCCCGGGGAAGTGCGGCCAACTGGACGCGTGATTCCAAGACCTGCATGTAAGCGGCGTCACGTCGGACCGTTCTGGCCGGATCGGTTTTCGTCAGCGGATCGTCCCGGAGTTTTTTCGCGGTCTCATAAGCGATTTGCTCCGCCCGTTGGAACGCGGATTCCGCTTCGACGTACTTCGCTTCGGCCTGATTGCGTAAATTCTCCTTTTGCGCTTCGGTCGTTCCGGTCGCGTGAATCCGGGCGTTGAGCATACGCAGTTCTTCGAGAAACAGCTTTCCAAGATTCCGGTTTGCAAGATACGCTTCCGCGTGGTCGGGATACTGTTGCACAAATCGCGTCAAAGCGTTTTTCGCCTGAGCGAGGTGCACTTCCGCTCCGAGCGGAGCTTTTCCTTGCGAAAGGGCCTCGAGATGAATCCTCGCGATCTGCAAATCGACTTGATCTTTCAGTTTGGTCGGGCACTTCGGAGAGTTTCCAAGACTTTCCAGGTAATCGATCGCGACATCATAGTATTGCCGTTGCAATAATCCCTGCAACATCGACTCCCACTGTTCCTCCGCGAAAACCGGGGAAGTGATAAGAATCACGTAGAAGAAAAGAAGGTATCTCATACCGCCCTCCATTTCGTCATTGTTTCATGCTTTCCCGGACGATTTTGTCGACCGTTTGCAAGTCTTTTTCGGCGTTTTCTTTGTCGCCGATCATGTTCAGCGTGACGGCCCGATTTTTGTAGGCGGGAACGTAGGTCGGATTGAGCTTGATCGCCTGCGTGAAATTCGTGATCGCCTGCTTGAATTGCCCTTGAATGCGGTAAACGAGACCGCGGTTGAAGTACGCGGTCGCATAGTTCGGATCGATCTGAATCGACTTGTCGTAATCGGCCAACGCTTCGTCCAGGTTGCCCAACCGTGTGTACGCGACACCACGATAACAGTACGCGGGTGCATTATTGGGCGTTCGGCGAATCACTTCGGAATAATCGTTGATCGATTCCTCGACGTTCCCGAGTTTGCCGTGGACCGAACCGAGATTGAACCAGGCGGACGTATTGTTCGGTTCCAGTTTGATCGCTTCGTTGAAATCCTCGATCGCCCCGATCCGATCGCCGAGCGCATTCTTCGATTGGCCGCGACTGACGTAAGTTTCGGCGTTTTTCGGGGCGAGCCGGATTGATTCCTCGTAATCTTCGAGCGCTTTTCTCGCGTTTTTCAGCTTCGTGTAAACGCTTCCCCGACAGGTGTACGCTTTGGCGTATTTCGGATTCAGCTCGATCGCCCGGGTATAATCGGCCAAAGCCGGTTCCAGCTTCTCCTGCTGGAAATAGACGTACCCGCGATTCATGTACGCTTTATAATCCTTGGGACATAGCTCAATCACTTTGGAATACTCGCCGAGCGCTTCGTCGAGTTTGCCGGTTTGTTCCAGCGCATTGCCGCGATTGCCGTGAGCTTTGACATGATTCGCATCGACCTCGATCGCCTTATCGTACTGCTCGATCGCCTTGTCCGGCTCGTTTTTCACGATGTGGACCAAGCCGAGCGCGACGTACGGATCGGGATCCTTCGGATCGAATTTAATCGCCTTGCCGTAATCCGAGAGCGCTTTGTCGGTATTGCCGCTGGAAAATTGGACCAAACCGCGGTTGTAGAATGCTTTCGCGTAGTTCGGGTTCAGTTCGACCGCTTTGTCGTACTCCGCGATCGCTTTGGCGGACTCGTTTTTTTTCCGGTAGACGCAGCCGCGGTTGAAATAGACGGTCGGTTCCTTCGGATTGTACTTCAAGACGCTGGAATAGCTGTCCAGCGCCAAATCGTACTTCCCGGCAGCCTCCAGCGCATTACCTCGGCAAAAATACGCTTCGGTAAAGTGCGGGTTGATCGCAATGATTTTATCGAATGTTTCGACCGCCTGATCGAACTCCTTTTTTTTCATCAGCTCCAATCCCCGACGGAGAATGTCGCTTTCGTCGAACATGGACTGCATGGAAAGACGCTCACAAAGTCAAAAAGACGGAAAGAACCGACAATCGAACTCCTGCAATCTACCACGGTTTCGGCGAATCGTCAAGCAAAACGCGTGCGAACCTTCTGCCCTCTGCCCGGGGATTGCGCTATACAATTACTGTAAAAGATTGTGAATTTTTTGACAATGTTAGCGAGATCGGGAGTGAAACGACCATCTCGCGGCTGACTTACCGGAGCGGAAGCTCCTGCCGCCTACCGGGGCTCCCGGGTTATGCTTCATCCCCGGCTCTTTTTTTCGGCACGGTGAATTTAAAACACCATCTGCTTCACTTCGATGCCGGGCAGGGCCGTGAGTTTTTTGGTCATTTCAGCAGCCTTTTCGGCACCGCCGATGAATTCGACGAGAATCAAGCCGTTCGGAGCACAAACTCCCTCGGCAACGTCGTGAAGTCCGAGCCGGGTTCGGATGCTGCAACCGAATTCACAAAATACCTGTTGAACTTCACCGGAGTTCTTCGCAAAACTGGTAACATTAACGCCGAGAATGATTTTGGGAGTGGACATGATTTGAAAGGTGGAAGGGGAAAAGGGTGGAAGGGGAAAAGGGAAACAGCGAATTCCTTTTCGAACAACTCTTCCTATTCTATACCGTGGAACGGAAATGGGAACCTCTATTGCCGTCAAGGCGTAAGATAACGATTATTATTGGTAATTTGAAGTAGTGTATATTCGGCGATAAATCAAATATCACCTATCACTTTTCACCTATCACCTACCCTACCCCGCTTGGAGAAGCCTTTCGACTTTTTGAAGAATGTCGGTAATCTCACACTGTTGGTCGAAACAGTCGATTTCCGTGTTGTCGTTGATCCAGCTTTCGACCTTTTTCTGAGCGGACACGACCGTGCTATGGGCCCGGTCCCCGAAGTATTTCCCAATTTCCGAAAGAGCGCTGCGGGTATACTTTCTCGCCAACCACATCGCCAACATCCGGGGATAAGCGACCTGTTTCGCACGGGACTTCGATTGCAGCGACTGGTTGCCGATCCCGAACGTCTCGCAAACGACTCGATCAATGTCGGCAAGACGGACCGTTTTGCGGTTGCAGCGAATCAAGTCGTCGAGGACGTCTTCGGCCGTCGCGACGGTAATCGGTTTCTCCGTCGCGAGGAAAGTCGTGTGGAGCCGATTAAGAGCCCCGGAAAGCTGCCGGGCGTGAGTGTTCAAACGGGACACGACAAAGCGACTGACCTCTTCGGACAGCGGGATTCCGCGCTGGGCGATCATTTGCCGGAAGATCGTGTAGAGCATCTCTTTGTCCGGGGGCTGGATTTCGCAAACCATCCCGGCTTCCAAGCGGGAAAGAAGTTCCGGACGGATTCCGGTCAGTGCCTTCAGCGGCTTATCGCCTGTGATGACCAACTGGACACCTTGGTTCCTCAGCGTGTCGATCGTGCGTAACAGTTCCGTTTGTGTGGACGCTTTTCCGCTGAAAAAGTGAAGATCGTCGATCAACAAAGTCGAGATTCCCCGAAACTTGTTGCGGAAACTCGGGACGCCCTGTTTCGTGAGGCTCTCGATAAAAGCGGTCGTGAACTGTTCGGCGGACATGAACATGACCGGCTTACGCCCTTTGTGTTTTCGGGATTCGGAATAGATTCCTTCCAAGAGATGAGTTTTACCAAGGCTGGTACTGCCGGAAATGTAAACCGGATTCATCCTTCCCGGGAATTGGACCGCCAGTTGAGCCGCAGTTACGGCAAGCCGGTTCGAGGGGCCTTCGACGAATGTCGTAAAAGAAGCGAATTTGCGAATTCCCGCTCCCGCGACCGACGATTCACGGCTGCAGGGAACCATGTTTCCTGGAGGAACGAGCCTTGTATTGCCGGTTGGCACCCGGTCGGAGCACGGGGATTCGAACCGCTGGACAATCGAAGCGAAAAGTGAATCCGACGAAACAGTTTGGAGGGCCGGAACGACGGAACGATTTCCGTTCCCGTCCGCGAACTCCAAAGCTTGGTGGGGCGCGATCAGCGACGTTTCGAACAGCCGGGGTTGGATTTCGGAGTGAATCGCCGAAGATTCTTTCAAGGTGGAATTGGTATCGACGGAGGCGTCGAAATCCTCTTTCGGGAATAGGGAAGGAAATTGATGATAATTGATTTCCCGCTTCCTTTTTTCTCGTTCAGGGCTTTTAGCGGACACTCGGGTTTGGGAAACCGGATGCGAAGAAGTTTTCGAGTCCCTGAGCTTTTTCGAAGCTTCATGCATGGTCGAACGAATCCGTGAACAGAGGGAGGTGGGGGGGAAAAGGAGCGGAGAGTTAAGGCAAACAATCCTGCTTAAGAACGTAAACTTGCGACCGATTTTTGTGAATGATAAATGAGTTGCGAACCTATCATTTACGGCCTTTGCCGCTAGTTTGCTTCGGAAGAACGAGGTCGTTTCCCGAAGTGCCCAGATTGTATCGAACCTCCGTGAGTTGTCAAACAATCCTTGTGCCGTACCGAAATTATTTCGCGAGGCGTTTCGACTTAACCCTTGACCTTGTGGAATATTCGGTGGGGTTTATCATTTTTTCCCGCAACGAATTTTTCGGGAAATTCTTCGACGAAAATGGGGAAAACCTGTCTTTCCGTAACGTCGCCGAGAAATCCTCAAGAAACCGGTTTTTAAAGTGAACTTGCCCGGTAAAAATTGCAACTCCCTTTTCGAGGAGATGTTACAAAAGACGACTTCCGCAGTGAAGATGAATACCGTCGATTACGTTCGGAACGATAAAACCAATTCCAACAATTGCCCTTGCAGTCAAGAGCAATTTTTTTTGTCCGTGGTCCTCTGTTCCTTGTCTTCTCTCTCTCCATCACATTTTCCGTAGATCGACGACGCGTTGGGCTTTTCCTTCGAAGCGTTGCAGGCTTTTCGGGGGGAGGAGTTCAACTTGCATGTGCAGGCCGGTAATCTGGGCGATTGCGTGGACGATTCGATCTTTCAGGTGCGTCATGTCGGCGAGTTTGTCGGAGAACAGCTCCGGCAGGACTTCAACCTTGACCGTGATTTCGTCGAGCGTTTTCGGTCGCGATACCTCGATCTGGTAGTGCGGGGCGGCTCCTTCGACGGCGAGCAGCGCTTCTTCGACCTGCGACGGAAAGACGTTGACACCGCGAATGATGAGCATATCGTCGGTCCGACCGATCACGCGGCTCATCCGTCGGGTCGTTCGACCGCACGGACACGGCTCGTTGATAATGCACGCGATGTCCCGGGTCCGATAGCGGAGGACCGGCATCGCTTCCCGGGCAAACGACGTGATCACCAGTTCTCCCGGCGAACCGTCGGGAACCGGTTTGAGCGTATCCGGATCGACGCACTCGAACAGGAAATGATCCTCTTGGATATGCATGCCGTTCTGGTAATGACACTCCCCCGTCACGCCCGGCCCGATCACTTCGCTCAGTCCGTAATTGTTGTACGCCTTGAGGTCGAGCGCCTGTTCGATCTGTTCCCGCATCTGTTCCGTCCACGGTTCGCCGCCGAGTTGGGCCATGCTCAAATGAACGTCTTTCGGATCGATTCCTTCCGCTTTAACCGCTTCGGCAATGGTCAACGCGTAACTGGGCGTACAGACGAGCAGATCGGCTTCCATGTCCTGAAGGAGCATGATTTGTCGTTTCGTGTTGCCGGACGCTGCCGGAATAATCGCCGCGCCGATCCGTTCGACGCCGTAATGGAGTCCGAACCCGCCGGTGAAAAGGCCGTACCCGAACGCGATTTGAACCGTGTGCTCCGGCTTCAGTCCGCCGGCGCAGAGAAATCGGGCGCACATCCGACTCCACAACTCGAGGTCGCCGGCCGTGTATCCGACCATGGTCGGTTTGCCGGTCGTCCCGGACGAGCCGTGATACCGTAAAACCTGATCCCGGGGAACCGCGAGAAAATCGAGCGGATAACCGTCCCGCAGATCCGCTTTGGTCGTGAACGGCAGCTTGGCGATATCTTCGACCGAGCGAATGGATTCCGCCGAGAGGCCCATTTCCGCGAATTTGCGATTATAAAACGGAACCTCGGAAATACGCCGAAGACAATCTCGGAGTCGGACGAACTGGATCGCCCGAAGTTCGTCCAGCGGGATGGTTTCTGCGCGATCCAAGATCAACGGTCGATACGGTTGAATGAGTTGCATGAACGAAATCCTCGACACATTAAGGGATGGAAGTGAAAGCGACAAAAGACGCATTATATCGACAGAGACAGCAGGGAACAAGAGAACAAAAGACGCAAAGGCCCGCCTTTTTGACTTAACCGCTCCACTATGGTAAAACGCTTGGAGTCCTCCATCATTTCATAATTCATAATTAAATCACCTGTGTTCTCCATTCGGCTTAATTCACCCGATCTCACATTTACCGCTTCGCATGGAATTCGATTCGCAACCGACGAGTTGGAGACGCTTCACGAGCATACTTTTCGGGTCGTGGTCGCGATTTCCGGGCCGCTCAATGCGGCGGGTTACCTCGTTGATTTTCATGCCGTTGAAAAATCTTTAAGAGAAATTCTCGTTTTCCTCGAAAAAAAGACTCTTCTTTCGCAAGATGAGCTTTCTTTCCGAAACGATTGCGCAAGTCCGCTTATTTTGCCGATAAAGAATACGACAGCGGAGCTCCTGGCCCGGTACATTGCCGACCAGCTTCGTCGAAAACTCGACTTGTCGGCGGACCACCGAATCACCGTCGAACTGAAAGAATCCCCGGGATGTTGGGGGATATGTGAATTCTAAATTATGAATTAGGAATTATGAATTGAGGATATCGCAGGCGTTCGCGTTTTTCCCTAATTCACAATTCATAATTCATAATTCATAATTACCCTCGTGGCTCAGAACAATTTACGTAAAGCGGCGATTTTTTTGATTTCCCTGCCGAAAGATCAGGCGGGGGCGCTGCTCTCGCGCCTTGAGCCGAAACAAGTCGAAGCGGTCATGACCGAAGTCGCGAAGATCGGCCTGATCACGCCGGAAGAGCAGGAAAACGTGATTCGCGAGTTCTCGAAAGCGAATCCGGCGAAACTGATCGGCGGAGCCGGCGGATTCAGCGTCGCGGCCCAGTTGGCCGAGGCCGCTCTCGGGCAGGACGGGGCGGGCGTGATCGAAAACGTTCGCAGTTCTTTGGAAGCGATTCCGTTCGGATTCCTGCAAAAAGTCGACAGCGAAAACCTCTTGACGTTCATCGTGGACGAACATCCGCAGACGATCGCGCTGATCGTGTCCCATTTGCGACCGTCCCAGGGAGCGGACATCATCAACGGGCTCCCGCCGGAGCGGCAGATCGCCGTGATCCGACGAATCGCGACGATGCAGCAGACGAGCCCGGAGATCATCAAGGAAGTCGAAAAAGGCTTGGAAAACCGAATGTCCAGCGTGATGAGTCAAAAGCTCGAAAACACCGGCGGGGTCGGAAGCGTCGCAGAGATTCTCAACGTAATCGACCGCCAAACCGGCCGGAACATCATGGACAACCTCTCGCAGGACGACCCGGAATTGGTCGAGGAAATCCGTCGGCTCATGTTCGTGTTCGAGGACATTCTCAAGCTCGCCGACCAAGATATTCAATCGATCCTCAAAAACGTCGAAAGCGCCCAATGGGCGATCGCGCTCAAAGGAGCGAGTGAGGAGCTTAAGGAAAAGATTTTCCGCAACATGTCCAAGCGGGCTGGAAAGATGCTCCAGGAGGAAATGGAGTACCTCGGCCCGATGCGTTCGTCCGACGTCGAGCGGGTCCAGCAGGAAATCGTCGACGTTGTCCGCCGCCTCGAAGACGCCGGCGAAGTTACCGTCAGCTCCGACAAAGGGGAAGAACGGTTTATTCAGTAAAGAGGGGCCGCCGTAAGATGGGTAAAATGACGAACAAAGAATGTTAAACTGGGAAGAATTTCGATCAGAAAAGATGGTCCCCTCTCCCCCGGTATTCCGGGGGAGAGGGGACCGGCGTTTTGGTCGTTTCAACCTGATTATCCATTGTCTACTTTGCCTAAATTACGACGACCCTTCTGAAGCCTGAAGCCTTGCAGCGGATTTAACGCGGAATTCGTGGAAAAGGTCAAAATGAGTGAGACAGTACAAACAGAATACGGCCCTCGTTTTCGGAAAAATTATTTTTTCTCTTCCGGCGTATTCCAGAAGTTTTTGAAATACTCTTCGGTCGCTTTCCTGTAGTTGTCGAATTTTTCCTGCAGGTCGGGAACGTTTTCGTAAGCTTTTTTCATTTCCGTTTCCAGTTCGCCGAATTCCTTTTGGGTTTTTTCGGTGAA
Source organism: Thermoguttaceae bacterium (assembly GCA_031549565.1). GTDB lineage: Bacteria > Planctomycetota > Planctomycetia > Pirellulales > Thermoguttaceae > JAVBSX01. The sequence continues at coordinate 128,721 of JAVBPO010000041.1, read as the reverse complement.
TGAATTCCAAGCGTCGGACGCGGTTTCCGTCACCCGCTCAAGAGTACTTTCCTGGTTCTTCATCGGTCCGATCATTTCCCGGACGCGATCCTGGAGTTCTTTCGGTAAATCTTCGATTTTCTTCACATTCCAGACTTCGTTGTTTTGCCGAACGTAGATCCGCTGTGAATCCGGTTTGTCGCCTTCGAGGACGCGAACTTCGAACTGTTCGACTTTGGAGTTCGGATCGGGTTTGAAAACGCCGTCGAAACTTCCTTCAGTTGGAATTTCGGACAGAATCCGATTCGGATCGACCATTTCCGTACCGACACCCGCGTCTTCCATCTGCTCGATGAATTTACGGATCAAACGCCGTGCTTCCTCACTGTCTTTTCCGTCAAAAATGATGCCCGGTTGGATCGTTCGCATCATTCCGGTTTCGGGAGCACCGAGTTGAGACGGGGTTTCCGGACGCTTTTCCGGCGTGATTTTCAGTTCGGTTTTCTTGCCTTTTTGCAGAACTCCGACGGTTTGCTCTTTTCCCGGTTCCTGGTCCAGGGCGGCGAAGATGTCCGTGATCAATTTGATGTCCTTGCCGCCTATCGACAGGATGATGTCTCCTTGTTTGATTCCTGCCTTCTCCGCCGGACCGCCGGGGACAACCGCCCGAATCAACATCCCTTTGCCGTCGAGGTTCAGGTGTTCGCTCCACAGCAAAGGAACGGGCACGCATTGAATTCCTAGATAATATTCCGGTATCTTCGGCGTTTCCGTCTCCTGCGGAGGCGTGTTCTCCGTCGCCTTGGCTTTCTCCGGTTGAGGCTGCGGAGCCGGTGTGGTCGGCTTTTCCTGAGCAATCAGTATTGCGCCGACCAGTGCAAATGCGAACATCATCGACGCGAGGGACAGGGACAAACTTTTTTGTAACATTTTTAATTCTCCTTGAAATGGGGGGTGAATATGAAATAAGAAATAAGAAATATGGAATATGGATAACGGAGCGGGAAGTGTAAGCGAGTGTCATTTCCTATTTCCTATTCCTTATTTCTTATTTCTTGTTTCGTACGCTCGCTTACGCTTCGTGCTCTGTTTTTTATTCAAACTGTTCTTCCGCGGCAAAGCTGACGATTGCGCTTTGGGAGGGGACAAGGATCAACTCGTCGTCGTCGCCTCGAAAAACATGAAAATCGCGGTGAAAATCGACCTTGACACCATAGTTCCCCAACCGGTCCCGGGTGTTTTTCGACGTATCCTTGTAGAGTTTTTGGATCAGATCCGAATCCATCGAGGTATGATCGAAGCAAGGAAGATACATCTCCTCGGGCTCCGGGGGACTCCCGGAAACGAATGAAATCAAACGCTTTTGCGGAGCGAGGTCGCCGGAAATCGCTCCGGGATTTCGGTAAGCGACATCGAACGGAAGTGGTGTCGGTTGTTGTACGGGTGTGTTGGCCGGAATCGTTTGCAAGGAAACCGTAGCAGCCTCCGGAGCGATTCCTTGTCGGGCAATCGGTTCGGCCGAATCCGGTGAAACGAGCGGTGAATTGCGAAGCGCCAAGCCCGCAAAAAAACCGAAAAACAGGCAAATTGTAAGCGCCAAAATATTACGTCCCGTGATAACGAAACGAGCTTCTTTGGCTTGAACGACCACGAAAGGAACCGAACGGCTCCTCTCTCCCGGTTCGAATTTCGGTTCTTGAACCGATAAGGCCGCCGGTCGGTCCCTTTCCGTTGCGAACGCACCGGTCAGCACGCTGCGGATCGTTTGGCTCTCCAGGAACCCCAACGCACAACGCTTCCAACCGTCCGGCTCGTAATCAAGGCTTTTCAAAAGTTGCGTTTTCTGTTGCTCGTCCATTTCCCCATCGACGAGAAGATCAATTTGTTCAATTAAAGTACTCATGAGATCAAACGGTCCAACCGGGTGATGTTTTGACAACAAGGAAATCGATGAAACCTTAGGCTTCCCGGGTTTCAATTTCCCGCCGGAGCCGCTCGCGAGCCCGGTGGAGCCGAGCCTGGATTGCGGGCACGGTTGCGGAAAGCTTGTCGGCGATTTCCTTGTAACTCCAATTGTGAATATATTTTAGCATCAGTATCTCCCTATCCCGGGAAGGAATCAGTTCGAGCGCTTTTCGAACCATTTCCTGACGTTCTTCGGTCAGCATCCATTCCAAGGGTTCTTTTTCGCGATTGTCGGACTCGGACGGCTGCTTACGTTCGGCATACCGATCAATCAGTTTTCGCATACGGCCCATTTTTCGCCGATACATCAACGCCTGGGTCACGGCGATCCGGTACAACCAAGGGGACACTTTGCTGGGATCTTGCAAAGGGGACTTTTGAAGGAATGCGGCGAGAGAGACTTCCTGCCAAACCTCGTCGACCGCGGCGGCTTCGCCGACCCGTGCCGCGATCACGGTTCTGAGCCAGCCTTGGTTCGTTCGGAGTGTTTCGGCCCAATCGATTTCCGAGACCGTGCTGGGAACCTTCTCATGCGACAGCGTAAACGTCGGGATACTTGCGGTTGTTGCGGTCATATCTCTCGTCCGGAATCCGTTCCATTTCGATTCCTACAGTTGGGAGTTTCCGGCTCGACCGATTTGTTGCGAAAAATATTTTTCGCGCCCGGTCGGTTTAAGGAAATTATACCGGATTTCCGGGTTTTGCCCCGAAAAGAGTGTTTTCCCTCAGGAAAACAGGGCGAATCGGTCGCTTCAAAAAGAGAGCGGACAATTGAATTATCCGAATTTCACACGACAAGGCAGGCAGAGAGTCCGATCCTGATGCTTGAGAAGCCGGGGCTGCGCCGTCAGCTCGCCGCAGGAGTCGCAGGGGAAGCTTTTGTGGATTCGGGCGGTGTGCGGCATCGGAACCTGAGCCGGACCGATCGAAAAAATCTTCTCAAACTCGGCGTTCATGACCCGTTCGATCATCTGTTGTCGGATTCGGGCTTGGCTTTCGGAGTCGTTCGAATCGAGAGCCTGCTCCTCCTGCCGGAGATCGAGCAGCAATCCACCGCGAGACATGAGCCGGGCGTTTTTCTCGTCCCGACGTCGGAAAAAGCTGAACGCGTTTTTTCCGTAATCGAGAAAAATGAAATTTCCTTTCCCGAACGTACAGCCGACCAGATATTGGATCGCGTCAACGGCGCACATATCGCTTTCGACGACGGCGACGATTTCCTCATCTTCGGCGCGTCCAAAATGGTCCAGAGCCCACTGGCCGACCCGGATTCCAAACGCCAACCCGGGACACGAATGACCATGAAACGCAATAACACCGTCGATTTGAGATTGAGAAAGCATAATAAAATAACAAATGAGAAATGAGAAATGAGAAATAAATTTCTGACACCTGACTCCTGTCTCTTGGCTACTGACTACTGACCACCGATTCCTTATATACCGTCTGAAGGGTTTGGAATCCGATGCGTAGGTAGAGTTGGACGGCGGTGTGGTTTTCGGCGGTCACTTCCAGCGCGACTTTTTGGATGCGGTGCTGTTGGAATCCGAACAGGGCTTTGCGCACGAGCAATTCGCCGAGTCCCTGCCGCCGGAAGCCGGGTAAAACGGCGACGTTCTGGATTCCGCCCGATTCGGAGGAATGCTTTAGCCCTTGAATCGTCGCGCAATATTCCCTCATCCGCGTGTTCGGTTGCGGCGTTCGACCGATCAGCCAAGTTGCCGCCGGAAGAAAACCGACCCGGGACACGATCACGTCCATGAGCCGCTTACAGTTTTCCAACGTCGAAAACGAAGGGAAAATGCTTCCGTCCAGTTCGTCGCAAAATCCCCGGTATTTGACTTCCGCATGGACGTTCAACAGCGACGGCGCCCACGGTACCCAAACGAACCCGTCCGGCAAAAGCGGATCCGCAACCGGTCGCCGCACGAGATCGTATGCCATTTGGTAGCGTTTGATGTAATTGATCAAAAGGGGAAAAGAGGAAAAGGGAGAAACAAATAAGAAATATGAAATGAGAAATGAGAAATGAAAACCAGAGCGGGAAGCGTAAACGAGCGCTCAAATAAGAAATAAGAAATAAGAAATGACGTTCGTTTACGTTTCCCGCTTAGGTATATTTCTTATTTCTTATTTCTTATTTTCCTCCCTCTTCCACCCTTCTACCTTCTACCCTTTTATTCACCCACATCGAGGCGAGGACGCCGAGGAGCATGACGGAGAGGATGACGCCGAGGGAAACCCAAGTCATTCGGTCTTCCATGTTGTAGTGTTTGATCAGGTCCAGGCAGAGCATTTTGCAGCCGACGTACAGCAGAATCACGACCAGCGAAATCTTCAGATATCGGAATTTCTGGATCATCGCGGCCAAGGCGAAGTACAGCGACCGCAAACCGAGAATCGCGAAAATGTTCGACGTGAACACGATAAACGGATCGCTCGTGATCCCGAAGATCGCGGGAATCGAATCAATCGCGAACACGACATCGGTACTTTCCACGACAAGCAATGCGATGAAAAGCGGCGTCAAAAACCACTTGCCGTCGAGCTTGACGAAAAAGTGTTCACCGTGATATTCGTGCGAAACGGGAAAAAACTTCTTGACGATCCGAACCAGCGGATCCTTCTCCGGATGGACCGCTTCATGCTTGCTGAACAGCATTTTGATCGCCGTGTAAATCAGGATCAAGCCGAAAACGTACAAGATCGGCTCGAAATAATGGATCAACGTCGCCCCGAGTCCGATCATCAAACCTCGCATGACCAAAGCGCCGAGGATGCCCCAGAATAGCACGCGATGCTGATACATCGGGGGAACGCCGAAATAGGCAAAAACCAGGCTGATCACGAAAATATTGTCCAGCGAAAGCGACTTTTCGACAATATAACCGGTAAAGAATTTGCCCGCCGCCGTGATACCGTCCAGATCGCCGACATGTCCGAGATGCTCTCCGATGTGAAGAAAATGGTGCTCGTACATGAAGTAAATCAAGACGTTGAACGCCATCGCCGCCGCGATCCAGACAACGGTCCAAAGGAGCGCTTCACGCACCCCGATCACGTGAGCTTTTCGATTGAACACGCCGAGGTCCAACGCGAGGAAAACGAAGACCAGAACCAGAAACCCGAGCCAAATGTAAATCATACCGTGAGCCACGGGGCCTGCCCGTGCCGAATGTTAACGTCATGGAAAGATCACAACCCGAGGATAGTATAACCCCCTACGGGTGATTTTCAAGGGATTTCAAGTTGATCCCAAAAGAACTATTGTTAGCCCCGTCGCCTGCGACGGGCAGCACACGGATGAATTACCGAACACACTGCGGTTCGCAGGCGAACCGGCTAATGAATCTTACGCGGAAATTTGTGAAAAAGGGCAAAATATGTGAGACGGCACTCTATTCCCGAATCATATCGAACACGGTCCCGCCCGGTGGTGTCATCGGGAGTACGTGCTCCTGGTACGGGACCTGGACGTCGAGCAGGAACGGGCGTTCGCTTTGAAGCATCGCTTCAATCGCGCCGGGCAGTTCCTCTTTTTTCGAAACGTACAGAGCTTCCCAGCCGTATCCTTGCGCGATCGTGATAAAGTCGGGATACCGCGTTTCCGGGGAAATGCCGACCCCTTTGCCGAATGTTTCCGGATTGTCGATCGGTCCGAGATAAGTGTGCGCCCGATTCGACGCGTGAAAACGATCTTCCCACTGCACGACCATCCCGAGATGCTGGTTGTTGAGCAGCATCACTTTGACCGGGATCTTTTCGCAAAAGCAGGTCGCCATTTCCTGGATGTTCATCTGGAAACTGCCGTCTCCGTCGATGTCGACGACGATTTTGTTCGGGCACGCGACCTTCGCCCCCATCGCGGCGGGAAGACCGAAGCCCATCGTTCCGAGTCCGCCGCTGGACAAAAACGTACGCGGCTTGGAAAACCCGTAAAACTGGGCGGTCCACATCTGGTGCTGGCCGACGCCGGTGCAGATGATCGCGTCCTTATCTTTCGTCGCTTTCCACAATTCGCGAATCGCAGCCTGCGGAAGGATGTACGGCGATTCTTCGTTGTACTTCTGCGGCATCTTCGCGACCCATTGGTCGATTTTCTCGATCCACGGCGCGAGATTCGTTATCGGCGGCGCGACGATCTTGTTCAGTTCCGTGAGGAAATATTTCACGTCGCTGACGATCGGGATGTTCGCCGTCCGTACCTTGTTGATTTCCGACGGATCGACGTCAACATGGATCATCACTGCCTGTTTGGCGAATTCGGCAACGTTCCCGGTCACACGGTCGCTGAACCGAGTCCCGAGCGCGAGGAACAAATCACAATCGTGAACGGCGTGGTTGGTAAACGCGTTGCCGTGCATTCCGAGCATTCCGAGGCTCAACCGGTTTTCACGCGGGAACGAGGAAAGGCCGGTAAACGTCGCCGTGACCGGAATCCCGGTTTTCTCGACCAGTTTGAACAGTTCCCCGGACGCGTCCGCCGCAATCACGCCGCCGCCGGCGAGGATTAACGGTTTTTTCGCGTTTTGAATCGCCGCGGCAACCTTTTCGATGTCCGTCAGTTTCGCTTTCGGCATGTCGCCGCTGTATCCGGGAAGCTGCATCGGCTCTTCGAACACGGGAACAACCTGTGTCGTCTGCACGTCTTTCGGGATATCGACCAGCACCGGACCGGGGCGACCGGAAGTCGCGACGAAAATCGCCTCCCGCATGATTCGGGCCAGATCTTTCACGTCGGTCACAAGATAATGGTGCTTCGTGATCCCGCGACAGACCTCGACCATCGGCGTTTCCTGGAACGCGTCGCTTCCGATCGACGGAACCGTGACCTGACCGGTAATGACCAGCAACGGAATGGCGTCCATTTTCGCGTCGGCAATCGACGTGACCAGATTGGTCGCCCCGGGCCCGCTGGTCGCCATACAGACGCCGAGCTTGCCGGTTGCGCGAGCAAATCCTTGCGCGGCGAACCCGCCCCCTTGCTCATGCCGGGGAAGGATACCGCGAATCTTGTCCCGAAACCGGGTCAACGCCTGATGAAGCGGAATGCTGAATCCCCCCGGATAGGCAAAAACGACCGAAACGCCTGCATTAACCAAGGACTGAATAACGACGTCGGCGCCGTTCATATTTTTCAGCATCGGTTGAATTTTGGCGGTTGGGTTCGTTTTTTTCGAAGGGGACACGCGAGGCTCCTTTCATCAAAGTCGGATTGTTGTGTTAAATTAAATTCGTCCACGATAGGACAAAGAACCCCACATTTTAAAAGATTTTTTCCCGAGCGATAGGAACCCCGCCGCAACTGCGATTTGATTATTTACGCTCGGATTCCCGCTCTTGTTGGGCACGTTGGACGAAAGGAGTCGCCCACTCTTTGTCTTCATAGAGGACGATGATACCTTGCCGGATCGTGTCGGCGCGATCCGGGTGGGACCAGTCGAGTTCCGCGGCGTCGTCGAGCCATTTTTTGAGGAGCTCTTTCTGCTCTTCGACGGAAACGGCCGATTGCCGTTGGATGGCGTTGAGACGGCGACGAACGATTTCCAAACATAAATCATTCCGGCTTTCCGACCGGGGACGTCCTTCGAGGATGTAATCGGGATTGATTCTCGGCTTTTTTATTTCAGGCTTCGTTTTCTCTTCTCGCTGTTCTTCGGTCGCTTGTTTTTCCTCTCCCGAATCGTCCGATGACGGGTCCGTCGTTTCGTCCCGAAACGTTTCGATATTGGAGCCGTACAGATCGAGAATCGCCTGAAATCTGGCCGCAGCTTTTTCCGGTTGGATTCGCGACAAGGCGAACGCTTCCAGGCACATTCGCTCCAGCGGCTGCAAGTCCCGGACGTCCTGGAGCCGGTTCACGCGTGAATCGAATTCCCGTTGCAATTTGTCGAGTTTGATTTCCTCGAGATAACGGTCCATCCGCTCCCGACGCGGATCGTTCGGGTAAAGCTCGATAAAGTGTTCGATATTCCGTTCCGCCCGAAGAATTTTGGACACGCTCGGGATTTCGGATCCGTTCGTATTGTCCGCTTCGATCGACCGGGTGATCCGCTCGTAAAGCGTGTCCGCCGAAACCGGTTGGAGCAGATAGTAGATGAAAAATCCGATCAACAACAAGCAAGCCGACAGGAAAATGGTTTGAAAGGAAACCGCCTTGGGGGCGGGGCGTTCGTCGTATTTCGAAAGGTCGCCGAGTTCCTCTTCGGTGACGGGGATGAATCGCGAACGCTTTTTTTCCCCGGGTTTCGCCTCTTGGATGACGTCGAGAAGATTCTCCGGCTTCGCCGAGGTTCCGTGTGACGCCAAATCGACGAATGATCGCGGCGTTACCACCGGTTCCACGGCGTCAGGAGATTGCGGAGCCTCGGAACCGCTCAACGAGGAAATCGGACGGATCTGGGATTTCGTAACGCCCACGTGTTCCGCTTCCTGCCGCCGCAAAAGATCACGTTTCCGTGCGATTTCCGAAGGGTTGCGCCAATCGATATATTTCTTTCGGGTCGAAGTGCGAGGATTTTTCCGCGATCGACGGGACGAGGAATCTCTGGTTTGACGGGGGGCGGACTCCTTTTCGACCTGTTTTTCCACTGAGGGCTCCTTCCCGGCGGGGGACTCTTGAGCGAAACGGAGCTGAGTCGAAGTTTCCTGCAATCGAGACGGGTCCGTCAGAGGGGCCTGATCCATCCCATCGATTTCCCGTGAATCGACGAACCGCTGTCGGTCTTCCGGATTCGGCGATTGCGGAACGGGTTGTTGCGGTGTGTCGGAATTCGCGGGAGTTTCCTCTTTTTCGGACGGCCGAATTTTGATCAGGCCGGGATTGCCCATGTACGCTTTCAAAATCGCCTGCAAACGCCGACCGAGGATGTAAGCGTTCGTCGGTCGCGATTCCGGCTTGATGCTCAGCATCTCCATAATCACGGCTTCGAGCATTTCCGGGACGTCGGTTCGCGATTCGATGATTTTCGGCGGCGGTCCGGCCTGATGTTGCTGCAACACTTCCGGAAGCGTCTTTGCGGGGAACGGCGGGGTCCCGACCAGGAGCGTGTAAAGAACCGCGCCCAGCGAATACAGGTCCGATTTCGGTCCGATCGGGCCCGCCTGGGATTGTTCCGGAGACATGTATTCCAGCGTCCCGACGACGGAGTTGATGTTGGTCAGCCGATTTCCGCCGTAAATGTGCGCGATTCCGAAATCGGAGAGCTTGACCTCACCGCTGTACTCCAAGAGGATGTTCGCCGGCTTGATGTCCCGATGGATGATCCCGCGATCATGGGCGTGTTTGAGCGCAAGAGCGATTTCCAGTCCGATTTTGCAGACTTCCGCCCAAGTGAAGTGCCGCTTTTGTCGCAATTCCTGCTGCAAACTCTGCCCGTCGATGTACTCCATCACATAATAGAGCACCTGCTGCTCTTCCCCGAACCCGAAAAGTCGCACGATATTCGGGTGTCGGAGTTTCTTGAGCGTATCGATTTCGACCTCGAACCGTAGCCGAAGCTCCTCGTCTTCCTCGACGGGAGAAAGAAGGACTTTCACGGCCGCTTTTTCAAGCGTGTCGATGCGAACGGCTTCGTAAACGGCCCCCATACCTCCGCGCCCGATCACCCGAATGATACGAAAGGGGCCTAGATATTTCGGTTGCATAGACGCTTTGAGAAAGAAGAATTGACCGTCCCACGGCTTACCAAACGCTCACGCGTTCAATAGGACACACTCAGAATCTCGAATTCGACCAGACCGGCGGGGACTTGGATTTTGACCTTGTTTCCTTTCTTTTTGCCGAGGAAACCTTGGGCCAGCGGGCTTGTGACGAGGATTTTTCCTTCGAGATAATCTTCTTCACCGGCTCCGACGAGGGTATACTCTTCCGTTTGGCCGGTTCCGACACGTTTGACCGAGATCGTCGCTCCAAAACGGATTTCATTCTGCGGCATCGTCGAGGGATCCAAAATCGTTGCCCGACTGAGTTTCCCCTTGATTTCGTTGATTTTCGCCTGCAAAAGCCCTTGGCTTTCCCGGGCCCCATGATATTCGGCGTTCTCCTTGAGATCCCCTTCCGACCGCGCCGTCGCGAGTCGCTCAAGGATCACCGGCATTTCTTCCGTCTCCAATCGTTCCAGTTCCGCTCGCATTTTGTTGTACCCTTCCCGGGTCATCGGAATTTCTGACATATTTATGATCCTTAAATTTTTGGCCTTTTCTTAATGGGGGAAAGTTTATAGTATAGGGGGAAAATGACAAATAACAAATTGCAGCTGCGCAGATCCTGACTCCTGACTCCTCCAATGGACACCGACATACTTAATAATTGTCTCAATGAACGCACACGAGGGTGGGAGGATTTTGTCGACCGGTTTGCGGGGCTTGTTTTACATGTGATCGACCACGTTTGCCGGACGCGATTTCAGAACCTTTCGGCATCGCAGCGGGAATCGCTTTGTGCGGCGGTCTTTGCCGCTTTCCGACATGATCAATACCGGCTTCTGAAATATTATCAAGGAAGCAGCACCGTTTCCGGCTTTCTTTCGGTCGTCGCCCGGCGTATCGTCGTTCGCTGTCTCAACAACAATTACGGCGAAATTGCTTAACGGAGCGGCGCACAACAAAAAAACAAGGCATCTTGCGGTATGCCTTGTTCGTGAGCGGTGTTCTGTCGAGCACGGGCGTCTTCGACGCTCCGGCTGAATGTTCTACGCTTTGTTGAGTGCTTGTTTGGCGAGTTTGACGACTTCGGTAAACGCCTTCTCGTCTTTAACGGCCATTTCGGCAAGGGTTTTGCGATCCAAAAGGATGTTTGCTTTCTTCAAGCCGTTGATGAATTCACTATAGCGCATCTCCTGCATCCGCACGGCGGCGTTGATCCGGATGATCCACAATTGGCGGAAATCGCGTTTTCGGCGACGTCGGTCTCTTGTCGCGTAAACGTCGGCTCGAATGAGCGTTTCCTTCATGGTTCGGAGCAATCTTCCGCGACCGCCGCGGAATCCTTTCGCTCGCTGGAACAAGCGACGTTTCGATTGCCGTCGCGCGGCTCCTCGTTGAGTTCTCATGGGTTTAGTTCCTTTCTGGTCCGATAATTCCGCAAACAAGGCCCGGGGAGAATCGACATCTCTCCGCGTTACAGCCCGAATGCTCGATCAATAATGGTTTAGGGGGCTTCAGTCGAAATTGCCGGCAAGGGCTTTAATGATCTTTTTCGCTTCGACCGAACTGACGACTTCGGTTCCCCGGAGATGTCGTCGTCGTTTTTTCGTGAGGCGATACGCCAAATGGCTCGTCCCGCTGGGGCGATGCTTCACTTTTCCCGTACCGGTCACGCGGAATCGTTTCTTGATCCCTTTGTGGGTCTTGAGTTTGGGCATTTGTTTTCCCGGATAAAATAAACTTGTAACGGGCACAAAATTGCCACGCTCCCACGATCGGGAACGGGCAAAACAGACGGAAGCTGGAATTCTATCAAGGAATCCCCGGTCTGCCAAGGGGTGAGCGAAGCGGACAGCCTCTGGTTTCGTTAGGGGATCCGCGAAGTGACCCGTGCTTTGAGATGAATCTGCGCCAACAGATCGATATCAATCGAGAGGGCATCTTCGTAAGGCGATTCTCCGTTTTCAGGCTCCGGCTTGGGATTTTTCTCGACTTCTCGCAGACGGTCAAAAGCGTCGCAAGAACCGTTTCGGTAAGGTTGGCGTTTGAGAATCCTCGACGAATCGTATCCGACCGAGAAAACGGACACCGTGACGGGAATCATCCCCGTGTAGGCATAGGAATACGCGATTTGGTAACGTCCGGCTCCACGGCGGTGGACGACACCGAATCGATAGGTATACCCTCGGACGACGGGAATCCAAAGATCGCCGTTTTCGTCCGACCAGGCACCGGAGACGAACGAGGTCTCCCAACGGGGCTTCCGGTTTTGGGGGGACAAATATGAGTGCGTGACTCGAACGACACCGCTGGAACCGGCGGTAAAGACATAGTGATCCTCATCGAATTCCGGACCGAATTTGCCGGAGTCGGGGATCGTGGTGAACGTGAGACCGCGATATTTTCGCGAATCGGTTGTGGAGGGAATGGAATATGCGTCATGCGCACGAACTCCTGAATTTCTCATAGAGGAACATTGTTATCCGATTCATTGCATGAAAAGTACTTCACGGTTGTGAATCTTCAACCGAATTAGCAATCTTCGAAGAGGAATCGTATCCGTGAGAATACGTTTCGGAGCTTCGATGCATGTCGGTGGCAATGTCCTTTGAGACCCCCGGCGCAGACGCCGCCCCTGCGACGTCGAAACGCCGTACTTATCCGCATCAATTTAAGGTTGTGCGGGGACAACGTCTCCTGGCGATTCCAAACGGCTTACGACTCTCATGCACGAAGTCCGATTTGGCGGCCCTACCGCCTCGAAGATGGAGCGTATTGTCCTCTATTTTGACGATTAATACCAGTCGAAATACCGCAAAAAGAACAATTTTTTTCTTCATTACACGATACAAAAATCAATAAGAACGATTCATCGTGAAAAGCAGGAAAAACAGGAAAAATAGAAAATACCGAATTGACACACTGTGTATGAAATTTTCCGAAACGCGGACGCCGCGCACGCTCCATCGGCTACTCCAGCGGACAAAGAAGTTCGTTTTGGACCTTGTGGATTCCCGGTTCCAGTTTGACGAATTGTTCCAGAAGATTGCGTTCGTGGTCGTTTTTGACGACGCCGCGAAGAATCGCCGTCGAATCCTTGATTTCAACCGTGACCGGGACGAGCGGCTTGACTTTGCTGGCGTTGATCCGGCTCTCGATCACGGGAGCCCGAACCGGTTCCGACGACCGTTCTGCGCTGCTGAGCGAATAGCCGAGTGAAGTGACCGACTGAACCGTGTTCGTGCTCGTTCCCCCAAGTCCGCCCATCCCACCCCGATTGCCCATCATGCCGGTTGTGGAGCGGTTTCGGGAACTGCCCATGCTCGTCCTTGAGCTCGTGCGGGATCCGGTCGTCGATGTTCGTGTGTTTCCGGAAGACCCGTAGCTCGCCGTACCACCCGCCGAAGTTCGCGACGTATTCCGGCTGGAGGAACTCTGCGATGCCCCGGCGCTCGTTCGCGGAAAGAGAAACGACTCGCTTCTCCCAATAAACGATGTTTTTTCGAGTTTGTCAAATCCTGGAAATGTCGGCATCTCCGTGCTTTTGGACGTAAAATCGGACACTTGGAGATCCGCCCCCGACATTCCCGGTGAGGACGAAGTCGGTGAGCTCGTTCCTGTTCCGCTCCCGCTCGATTGGCCGAGAACCGTGTCGGTGATCGTCGCCAAAGAAACGACGAAAGTAAAAAACAGGAAAAAATAGACGCTTTTGAAAGAATATTGGAGACTCATCGCAAGTTCCTTCGAAAAAAATTCAAAAAAAACGTATCTAACTCGGTTAGGATCGAGATATATTCTTTGCAGATTCACCAGACCTCTTATTTTGTCGGTTTTTCCAATATTAACACTCCGTTCAGATTTCTTGCGTCCTAGGAGTTGTATCGATTATAGCGTTGTGATTTTCGGTATAACCGGAATAGGCCGTTCTGCTAAAGGTCGCAAAACCGTTGTGATCTGCTTTTGTCGTTAAAATTTACGGGGCCGATTGTATCGCGGATGCGTTTCGTTCCGATGATACCAGCCGGTTTTCATTCCATTAAGGGATAGTCCAGTTGTTCCGATTCTTCATGGTGTGAGGAAATTGCCTCGAAAAGCAATTGAATCCGTTAAGCCAGTCTTCGGAGTCAGTCCGCTTATCGTTGATCTAAGGAATTCAACGGCGGAACGATTTCATTACAAAACGCCCATTTGTAAAAGGACCCTAACAATGAAACCCCGGAACTCGATCATTCGCTCGATTTGTTTGAGCGTTGTCGCAGGAAAAGCGAAAACGCTCCTATTTACCCCATTCATTATTTTATCATTGCTGTCCGGCTTCGCAAGATTCGAACCGGTTGCGGTGGCCGCCGAGAGCCGGTCGGATACGGCAAACGACGCTTTCGCTAGAGCCGTTGCCGGAACAACGAAATTGCTCCCCGACGCGGATATTCTCAACGGCTTCGGAGTTAATCCGCTCGCCAAATCCTCTCGCTCGCACAACCAAGCCGCGTTGGCGGAAGCGTTGGAAAAACAGACGCCGTCAACCGGTCCGAACGATCTTCGTGCCCAAGCGAACGACACGCCGGTCCTGGCTCTCACGAAAGAGCAATGGACGCTCGTGTCGAAGCTTTCGCAGGTGCCGACCGAACGACAATATCGACAAGCTCTGAGAGAACTCTCGGGAAGTTCCCGGGCGAATTCGCTGATGATCGGAGTCAATCCGTACTGGCGACCGGCGTTCGATCAGATGCAGCTTCGCGGTCCGAATCGGAACGTCCGAACGCATCGCGGCTCGACTTGGCGACCGACGCAAGTTTATCAATCGGCGGTGTCGTACGATATGAACGGTCCCGCTCCCAGCGAATATATCGTTCCGGGCTCGATGTACACGGAATATGGAAATTCCGCGCCGGAACCGAATCGGTTCCTCGATTTCAACGATTTCCTCGAATCGGGAACCTCCGGGGAATACCGGATCGAAGATTCCGGCGTCTATACCGAACCTCCGCTGATGTTTGATGGGGATGCGGTCGAAGTCGAAGGAACGGTGCTGTACGAATACTTCGGACAGTGTCCGAACGCGGTGGAGCCGATCCACTTTTGGGTGACGCCGTTTTACGCCGGAAGCGATGTCGGCAGCGACGGGAATTCGGATTCGTACAATATCTCGCGAACCGGCGTCCAGTTCGGCGGACATATGAATCTCGGTCGAAATTCCGCGTTCGGCATCGTGATCGGATATTCCGATCCGGTTTTGTCACAGAATTATGCCAGATACACGGCCAACGATTACCAGTTCGGACTCTACGGAGGAACGTACATCAATCGCGTTTACGAACTGAAGGGATACCTCGGCTGCGGATACCAGGATTACACGAGCCGCCGCTCTTCGCCGATGCTGGGCGAACACGCCGCGGGCCGGACGACCGGGAGCAGCTTCGCGATGAGTTTCGAGTTGGCGCGACCGTTTGACGACCAGTACGGCGGATTGTGGAGACCGTTTCTCGCGCTCGACCTGAATAACGTCCAGCAAAACGGATACCAGGAATTCGGAAGCGGTATGGCTTTCCGTTACGACGACGCTTCGCTGACGAAAACGTTTTTCCGACTCGGAGCGAATCGGGAGATTTATCGCGGCAATTGGAAGATTCGCGCGGGAATGGCATACAGCACGCAACTAGGCGGCCAGAGCACTCCGGCGAGTATGGAGTATCTCGCGGGAACGCCTTACGGTATCATGGAATACGGCGTCGACACCGCCCGGGACTTCATTCACGGCAACGTCGGCCTGGAATATTTCCTCGATCGCAGCCGAAGAACGTCTCTGTTCAGCGATTACAACGTCCACGCCTCAAAACGGGAAACCGATTACTACGCCTCACTCGGCTTCAAGTGGCTCATGTAAACGACACCACAAACGAGCCGGGACCTGTGGTCCCGACCACCACGCATCACACCACATTTGGGCGAACGGCGGACACGTTGGGCGACGTTGTCCGTCGTTTTTTATTGACCACGACAAGGAATTTCACCATGAAAATCGATCTTTTGTACGACGCTCACGCCGTACTCGGCGAAGGTCCGTTTTGGCATCCGCGGGAGGAGCGGCTTTATTGGCTCGACATCGAAGGAAAATTGTTGCATCGTTTCGATCCGCAGTCCGCAATCGACGAAACCTTCATTTTGGACGGACTCGTCGGTTGCATCGCTCCGGTTTCCGAGGAGCCGGGTGAGACCACGACGCTCCTGATCGCCGCGGAAAACGGCGTTCGAAAAATCTCCATTCGCGGTATAAGTGTTCCGTTTCACAAATCGAAAAATCCTTCGCCGATTCTTCACGACGAACTTCTCGTTCATCCGGAAAAGGACCGGATTGATATTCGCTACAACGACGGCAAGTGTTCGCCGGAAGGACGTTTCTGGTTCGGCTCGATCAGCAAAACGCGAACGAAAGACACCGCGTCGTTGTTCGTCCTGGATCGGAGCGGGGATCGCCGGATTCACGCCGCGACGAATTCCAACGGACTCGGCTGGAGTCCCGACGGTAAGACGTTTTACTGGATCGACACGCCGACGTTGACCGTATTCGCGTTCGATTACGAGGGGGAAAAAGGGACGATTGCCAACCGCCGCGCCGCGGTCGTGTTCCCGACGACGCCCGGATTCGGTCGTCCCGACGGCATGACCGTGGACGCCGAGGGAATGCTTTGGATCGCTCATTGGATGGGCGCCGCGATTTCCCGCTGGAATCCTGTCACCGGCGAAATACTGGCACGATATTCTGTTTCGGTACAGCGGGTGACATCACTCGCGTTCGGCGGGAAAAACGGCGACAAGCTGTTCATCACGACCGCGAGTAACGGTGCTACGGAAGAAGAACTCGCAGCAGAACCTCACGCCGGAGGAGTATTTGTCGCCGAGCCGAACGTCGTCGGAACGAAAACGAATTTTTTTCGACCTCGCTAATTGTACTATCTCACTTATTTTTGATCTTTTTCACGAAATCCGCATTGAGTCCGCTGCAAGGCTTCTGGCTTCTGGCTTCTGATGTCGGCCCATCCTTGTTATTCTGAAGCCTAAAGCCTGAGTGCACCCTTGATTGACCGGAAATTCCATGCGTTATTGAAATCCGTTTTTCTCCGCGTAAAATGGAGAAGAGACCGCGATCTTTCTCCTGATGCGAACGCCCATGATTTCCCAGTCGTCCCGTTCTTCCGAACTCGAAACCGATATCACCGAAATTACGATTACGACGGATGGTCGTATTCGATGTTTCGGGCTTTCGCGAGAACTGCTCGCACTCCTTTGTGAAACGGGCTTGGCGGACGAGCGATTGCGGAATCATTGGGAAGTCGTCCAGCATAATCAAACGGACCTCCAGGAGACTTTGACATCATGAATCGTCCATCGCAACGAGAAGGCAGCACATCGACAGTTTCTTCGAGCCGTCCCAGTGTGTCGCGGCCTCCCGATCCCTCGGAATCGGAAACATCGGTCGTACGCCTGACGGGTCAGGAGCGCGAACTGGACGTTTTGATCCGAGCTCGCTATCCGATCATCTACATCGAAACGTGGGAAGAGGAGCGCGTCGAAAAAACGCTCCGCGACATCGCCAAACGGCGTGAAAAGGATTTTTACGTCTGGACCGTAACCGAAGGCTTGATGCGAGGAGATGTCGAAGGTCAGAAATCGTCGGGCCGCGCGAACAAAACGTCCGATCCGATCGCCGCGATGGACGCCGTTACGGAACACATCCAGCCCGCCATTTATCTGTTCAAGGATTTTCACCGGTTCACCGACGAGCAGCACCGCTGCAATCTCCAGGCGATTCGGAAGTTGCGCGACGTGGCTCATCATTTCCGCGACTCGTACAAAACCATGGTGATCGTCGCGCCGACGACGAAAATTTCGCCGGACCTCTCGAAAGATGTTACGGTGTTCCAATACACGCTGCCGACG
Source organism: Thermoguttaceae bacterium (assembly GCA_031549565.1). Classification (GTDB taxonomy): domain Bacteria; phylum Planctomycetota; class Planctomycetia; order Pirellulales; family Thermoguttaceae; genus JAVBSX01. The sequence continues at coordinate 111,192 of JAVBPO010000041.1, read as the reverse complement.
GTCGAAGACTTCGGGCGGCTTCTCGACAAAATCTGCGACGAGGTCAAGGAAAATCCGCGTGTTCGGATCAATCTTCCGAAAGAAGACCGGCTCCGTTTGCTCAACGCCGCCCGCGGACTGACGCTCAAGGAAGCGGAAAACGTGTTCGCCAAAACGCTTGTCCAGAACGGACATCTCAATGCGGCGGACATTTCGCTCGTTTTCGGCGAGAAGCAACAGATTATCCGAAAAAGCGGCCTGCTGGAGTATTACGAATCGCAGGAAACGATCTCCAACGTTGCCGGTCTTGAAAACCTGAAAGATTGGCTCTCGAAGCGGACGATTGCGCTTTCCGAGGAAGCGGCGCAATTCGGTCTGCCGGCACCGCGCGGCGTACTGCTGCTCGGCGTGCAGGGTTGCGGCAAAAGTCTCTGCGCCAAGGCGGTTTCCGCGATGTGGGAGCAGCCGCTGCTCCGTTTCGATCTCGGTCGGCTTTTCAGCGGCTTGGTCGGTTCCAGCGAGGAAAATGTCCGCAGCGCGATCCGGATCGCGGAGAGCGTTGCCCCGGCGATTTTGTGGATCGATGAAATCGACAAAGCGTTGGCCGGAACCGGGGGCAGCTCCGACGGCGGAACCTCGGCCCGCGTGTTTGGAACGCTATTGACCTGGCTCTCGGAGAAAACGGCGCCCGTGTTCGTGATTGCGACGGCCAACAACATCGCGAATCTGCCGCCGGAGTTGTTGCGGAAAGGACGGTTCGATGAAATCTTCTTCGTCGATCTGCCGACGCACCGGGAGCGGGTCGAGATTTTGCGAATCCATCTCGTGAAGCGGCATTGGGATGCCGAGGAATTCGACCTGAACGCCCTTGCCGAAATCAGCGACGGATTCAGCGGCGCGGAGCTGGAGGAAGCGGTCATTGCAGCACTGTTCGACGCGTTCAGTGCAAAGAGTTCGTTGACGATGGACATTTTGAAAAGGGCGATCCGATCGACCGTACCGCTTTCGAAAACGATGAATGAAGAACTCGGCCGGTTGCGAAACTGGGCGTCGGGCCGGGCTCGCATTGCTTCCGAGTTAAGCGAAAAAACCGTCGAGGAATATCGTAGAAAAATCGAATTGGAGTAGAAGAAGGAGTCAGGAGACAGGAGACAGGTTTTCGTTCACTTACGCTTCACGCTCTGTTTTCTGGTATCCGTTCACCAAAAATGGAGTGTGGGCACCTCGCCCGCACGTGAAACTGGGAATGTTTGGACATATTGCTCCATTTCGCAAGCGGAGACAACCTATGCAAACCAAGCCCCGAGCTTTCCCTGTGCGGGCGAGACGCCCACACTCCTTGTCGTCGTGAACGCTTACGTTTTCTGACTCCTGACTCCTGACTCCTCACTCAAATCCTCCCATGAGCACTTTGTTTTCTGAAACCGCCGATTCGATCGGTGTTAAGGTCCGGCAACGCTCCGAAAAGCTCGTCGGTTTGAAATTCCTTTACCGTGTCCGAAGCAACAGCGACGAATCCGCCGAGATTGTGGAGACTTTACAAGAGTTTTCCACGCTCCCCGCGAATGATCCGACAAGTGCCGATCCGTGGTTTTGCTGGAAGGTCTTCCGTTGGAAAAACGCGACCGATTGGGAGTTGGACCGATTTCGTGTTTACGACGGTCAAAACCTGTATTCGTTCGACAAAGTCGATCCCCTTGCTCCGGAAAATTTTTCACGTAACGGTTATCTCAAGCCTTCGGAAGGTCGCGTTGAAAAATACGCCGATCCCATTGTTCCCATGATGCAATGCAGAATGGCGGAGTTCGTGTTCATGGAATTGATCGGCTATGGAAAGACGCGGATCGATGCGGTGGTCAACGAAACATCACCGTCTCCGTGGAAAATCATTGATTCTCCTTCGCCGGACAAATTTATTTTGGAGCGACCGATCGCGGGTTCTTGCGCAAATACCGAATACTATATTCGGGTTCATGTTTCAATGAAGCCCGAACCGATCGTCATGCGTTTGGAAAGCGATCTTTTCGGCGATTTTTCGGAGGTGCTTGAACTTGCCTCGTTTGACGGCATTCTTTATCCTTCGAAAGGACGGGAATTTAAGTATCCCTCAGCCGACCGGATCGAGCACGAAAAATCATACGAATACGAAGTCGAATCCGTTTCGCGGATTTCGGAACGAGAACGTGCGACGTGGATTCCCGATTGGCCGCCCGGAACACAGATTTACGGAAATGGGAATCGATTCATTGCGCACACGCGGGAAACGCAACTCCGAGACACATTGTCCCGACTGGCACTCGCCCGAAAAGACGTCTCTGTGAGTCGGCGGTTGCGATTCTGGGGCGGAATTTGTACAATCGGAATCCTGATTTCCCTTCCCCTGTTTCGTTTTTCCGCGAAACGAAATTCCCTCAAACACGGCTGGACCGTCAAGCACACCTCGGGAAGCTTGGGAGCCGGCGAAAAAAACGAACTGGAATAGTTGTCGAAATTCACAATTCATAATTCATAATCACCATGAGTACCGTATTAATAATCGCTCCGCTGGTCGTGACGAGTTGGCCTTTGATTACGGCGGCGATCACCGCTTCGGTGACCGCGCTGGGGTACGCCGTGACCGCCGATGGTGTACAAGCATTCAACGAGTGCCGCGATTCCAATGAGCGGGTTCGGGAAGAAATTACGCTCGAAAACAGCGAGATTCTTGCCGACGCACGCAATCGCGGCGAAACGATGAGCGTTGAAAAAGGGAACATCAAGGCGACTTTCCACCGGGATATCCGTGGGACGCTTCGCTTGACGATCGACGCGGTCGGCTTGACGAAAAACGAGATTCGACGCATCGGCGACGAATTGATCGGACGCGTGACGCAGCAATACGCCTATAACCGCCTCGTGACCGAAATGAAGGAGCGGGGAATGACCATCGTCGAAGAAACCGTCGAGGAAGACGATACGGTGAAAATCCGAGTTAAGAATTATTAACATACACCGTAGCACATCGCCAAGCTAAATTTTGTGAGTTGTCTGTTTAGCCGGAGCGTCGAAGACGCCCGTGCGGTTGCGAGACAACTTTGCACCAAGTATGCCTCTTCTCCCCAATTCGGCAGTTTTTGCCGATTTGCTCTTGACCAAATTTCTTGGATTTCGTATTTAGAGGATAGACGGCAGAAACGACGTTCCTCTGCATAATTCATAAGTCATAATTAACAGTTCCTTGGCTAAGAAGGGCGTAGACGACGAAGAAGATCTCCCCCAGCGGCCGCGTCGCGGGGAAGACGGCGAAGAAGGCGAAAGCCAAGGTCGGCTTGGGCTGCGCGAGCGGTTTGCGCAAATTAAAACCTGGGCCGAAGAAAATCAAACGATCGCTCTGATCATCGCCGGTTGCATCGCGTTCGTGTTTCTCCTGTTTTGCGGACTCGTCGCTTGGCGAATCATTTCCGTGCGAAACCGGCCGACGCTCGAACAGGCGATCCAGGCGTTCGAATTCGGGGCGTACGCGCAAGCCCAAGTTCGGGGCGAGTCCGTCCTGCGTTATGCGAAAGAAACCGAAACGGAAAAAATCGCCGTCGCGTCCTACATCGTCGGTCGTGCCCTGTTGGAGCAATACGAACCGTCCAATATCCCGGAAAAGGAATCGTATTACCTCGCGGCGGCCAACCACCTGAAAGAAGCGTACACACTCGGTTTTCCATTGAAATATAAAACACAAGGTTTACTCGCCTACGGCAAGGCGCTTTATTTCTCCGAAAGTATTCCGCAGGCGATCGAAATCCTGCTGGAAGCCGAGGGACGTCCGCAACAGGACAACAAAACGGCCAACCGGCTGCTGACCCACGCGATTTTGCGGAGCGAGGAACCCGACTACAACCTGGCACTGAAACACTGCGACCTCCTTCTCGCCGACGAAACGCTCACGCAAAAGGAGATGTATCAGGCGAAACTTTTGCGTGCGAATATCCTGCTCAAACTCGGTCGGCTCGATGAAGCGAATCGCGTGTTCGACCAGGTTCCGCCGTTGGACGAATTGGAAGCGTATCAGGAATTTATCTGCGCCCAACTCCTCATGGAAGAAGGGCGTCAACTGCGAACACAGGCAATCGGCTTGGAAAAGCAGCTTTTCATGACCGACTCGCCGTTTGAAATCCATTCGACCGCTCCACGAATCCCCGCCCTGCCGGAATCAAAACCGGACCGTGAACCGACGCCGCAGCCGCAGCCGACGCCGCAAATCCCCGACGAAACGCCGCAACCGTCGCAGCCGACCAAGGATACGTTTAACCCGCTCCCCACGTCCCTTTCGATTCCCCCGACGGCGCCGACTTCACAGCGTAAGCCCGCTCCGGTGCCGCCGCAATTCGAAACGAAACCGAACCGGATCGTCCAAGCGGTCGTCCGTCGACAAACGCCGGGCCGTGTCGTACCGGCCGGGCGGCAGATTTCCGTTGACGGGGAAAACGTCGAAGAAACGCAACCGAAGCCGCAATCGCAGCCGCTCGCGATCAAGAAAGCGTACACGATCGAGGACGTTCAGAATCTGCGCAGTCAGGCGATCGCGAAATACCGGGAAGCGATTTTGCGGTTGGAAATGTCGAAATCCGCCGATGTTGCCGAATTTCGATATATCAAACAATCGTACCTGCTCCAAGGGATCTGCTTCGAGGAGATGGGGGAGTTCGCCAAAGCGAAGGACCAATACCGGGAATTGATTCAGACGTTCCCGGAAAGCAACGAAGCGATCGCGGCCGATTTTTTTCGGGCGGAAATTTTTCGCAAGTCGGGCCAATTCGACCTCGCCCTGACCGGGCATCGCCTGGTCGTGCGGAAATTGATCGACAAGGGAAATTACAGCAACCCGATTTTGACCCGGAAAGAAATCGCGACAAAAATCGACTACGCGCTTGGTGAACTGATTACGCTCAAGGAGTATCGGGACGCGTTCGATCTTTTGGCCGTTTACGAACCGATCTTGCCGCCGAGGGAAATTGCGAGGCTCAAAGCGGTCGGGAGCGAAGATTGGGCGAAAATGATTCAGCGAAGTGCGACTGCGGCGTCGTTTGAGGAGCGGGAAAAACTCTTGACCGAGGCCCGCGACAAATTTCGACTGGCCGGCCGGGAATACGCGATTTACGCCCAATACGAATTAACGTCGCGCCGTTATGCGGAACTGCTTTGGGCGAGCGCCGAGAATTATCGCGCCGGAAAAGATTACATCAAAGCGATTCCGAAGTACCGGGAATACCTGAAAAACGAGATCGTCCTGCGTCAGGCGGAAACGTTCGCGCTGCTCGGACAGATGTATTTCGAACTCGATTTGCTCGACGACGCGATCGAAACTTACGACGAATATCTGAAACTGTATCCCGATCACCCGATGCTGTACCAGGTTCGGCTGATCAAAAGTTACGCTCACGCGGAGAAAAAAGAATGGGACCAGGCCAAGACGCTGCTTTTGGAAAATCTCAGCGGTATTCTCGCTCCCAACGCCGCGGAATATCGTGACTCCATCTTTGCGCTGGGCAAAACTTACTATGACGACGGCGAACGGGAAAAAGCGATCGCGACGCTTGAGGACGCCGTAACGCTCCACCCGGAGGCCCCGCAAGCGGCGTCGGCGTTCTACATGATCGCACAATCGTACATGAAACGGGTCGACGAAGAGCAGAAACTGATGCAGACCTCGAACCTGACGACGGCTCGGGAAAAAGCGTCGCTCGAAATGCAAAAAGCGCGACAGGCGGCGCACGACAATTTTCAAAACTCGCGGAAAATCCTGGGCGATCGCGAAATTTACATCCCGCTCAGTTCCGCGGAACAGACGATGCAAATGGTCTGTTATTTCGAGATCGCGAAGTTGGAATTGACGCTGGGTCGTTTGAACGAAGCGGTCGAATCGTTCAACCTCGCACAGAACCGGTTCCAGGAACGCCCGGAAACGCTGGACGCTCTGATTCAGGTCGCATTAATTTACCGGCGACAGGGCAAAGACGAGCAAGCGAAGGAAACCATTCAAAAAGGCAAGGTTCTCCTCCAAAAACTCACCGCCCGCAAAGCCTTCCCCCCCGGATACCGTTTCAACGAAGCCGAATGGAACGAACTATTAACCTGGGGGGGGAGATAATTATGAATTATGAATTATGAATTGAAAATAAGAAATAACAAATGAGAAATGAGAAATGAGAAAGCTGAGCGGGAAGCGTAAGCGAGCGAACCCTTTTCCCTTTCCACCCTTCCACCATAATCCTTATGTCTTTGACACAAATCATGCAATCGCGGGTTTCGATTCTGGAGCAGGTGCTTCATCTTTCGGAGAAGCAGTTGAATATCGTCCGATTGGGGGACGTTTCGCTGTTGCTGCAACTGTTGGCGAGGAAGCAGAAAGTCTTCGAGGCGTTTGAAAAGCTGGAGCGGGACCTCGATCCGTTTCGAAATATCGCACCGCGGGATCGCACGTGGGAAAGCGAGCAGGAACGACTCGATTGTGACACCGCGGTTCGCAAATGCAAGGAACTCCTGGCCGCGATCCTGGAACTCGACGGTCAAAGCGAAGCCGAACTCGCCAGGCAGAAAGATGAAACGGAACGACAGATCCGCAAAATGGACACCTCCGGCAAAGCCGCCTCCGCCTACGCCCGCCAAAACATCATCCCCGTCTCCCCAAAAATGCTCTCCGCAACCCGACTGGACTTTAAAGAATGAATGAGAAATGAGAAATGAATTTCTGACTCCTGACTCCTGACTCCTGACTACTAATAAATCATGTCGACCATTTATCAAGATCGTATCCAGCTTTCCGAGGATCGTGAGGTTCCCCGCGCGGTCGTTGCCGAGGCGCTGCGTCGGGCAGGACTGGATACGGAAAAAAGTGTGACGCCGCAACGAAGCGAGTTCGCGGCCCCTTGCATGATCGGCTCTTCGCGCGTAATGCGGCAATTGCGCAACCGGATCGAAACGGTCGCGAACGTGTCGGAAACCGTCCTGATCTCCGGCGAAAACGGAACCGGCAAGGAAGTCGTCGCGAAAATGATCCATGCGAAAAGTACCCGACATTCGGAGCCGTGGATCACGCTCAACTGTCCCGCTTTGGCACCACAGTTGATGGAAAGCGAGTTGTTCGGACACAAAAAAGGCGCGTTCACCGGCGCCGATTGCGATCGTGTCGGACGGTTCGAGGCGGCGGCGTCCGGAACGCTGCTACTCGACGAAATCAGCGAAATCGATCTGTCGCTCCAGCCGAAGCTGCTCCGCGTTTTGCAGGAGCAATCTTTCGAACGGGTCGGTTCCAGCGAGACGATTCCGAGTACGGCCAGGGTTCTGGCGACGACGAACCGCGACCTGGCCCGGGAAGTGTCCGAAGGTCGGTTCCGTGAAGATTTGTATTATCGGCTCGCGATTCTTCCGATTCACGTTCCTTCGCTTCGTGTCCGTAAAGAAGACATTCCGGAGCTGTTCGATTATTTTTTACGTCGAACCTGCGAGCGGCTCCGCAGGATGACGCCGCGGTGGAATCACGACGTCCTCGAACCGCTGCTCGCTTACGATTGGCCGGGCAACGTGCGGCAACTGGAGCATCTCGTTACGCGAATCACCGTGTTCGGAGAAAAGGAATCGCTCGGCGCCGACGATGTGACGCCGCTGTTGTTGGAGAGAAACAGCGTGGAACCACGGGAAAACGCCGAGGTTCAGCCGGAGCGCGCGGAGTACCGGCTAAAAGAGTCGCACGTGAAGCGAATTTGTTCGTTTACCGTGGGGACTCGCTTGGAAGACGTCGAACGCGAAATGATCGAAGCGACCCTGGCCCATTTCGACGGACACCGCGAAAAAACCGCCCAATCCCTGGGAATCGGCGTCAGAACGCTGCAAGGGAAATTACGTCAGTATGGATATAAACCGAGAGAAAAGAGGACAGAGGACAGAGGACAGAGGACAGACATCTGATTTCTGCCGTCTGATTTCTTTCCCTGTTCTCTGTCCACTGTCATCCGTCCTCTACTCCCATGATCCGCCCTACTCATCAATTTCGTGCGTTGTTCAATGCGACGACGGTTCCGGTGCTGGAACAGGTTGTGAACTTTGACGAAGCGCGCCAATCGCTTTTGGCGGGCAACATCGCGAACTACGATACGCCGCTGTACCGGGGACGTGACCTGGACGTCGGCAATTTCAAGAATAAACTGGCCAACGCGATCGAACGCAAGCATCGTCCGCCGGGACCGGTCTATACGAAATATCCCCTCAAGGATTCCGCCTCGGCGATCGGTGAAGTTTGGCCCGAGGACATTCCGATCCTCTACCACGACAACAACAACGTCGGTATGGAATTCCAGGTCACGGAAATGGCGAAGAACAACATCGAGTTCAATACCGCCCTGAACATCATGCGACACCAGATGCTCCTGCTGCAAACGGCGATCAGCGAACGGGTTTAATCGGGGGATTGATTTCTTCCGTCTATTCAATACGATACAGCAACTTTTGTTCTTCATTCGGCTATAGGCTTCAGGCTTCAGTTTTTTGAATTCATTTCCTGAAGCCTGAAGCCTTTTGCTGGAAATGTTTTCCAATATACAATGCACTACTCTCCCTCATGCGTGATTTACTTCGAGACGAGCTGATTACGACTGCGGAAGTCGTGGTCGTGAAAGTCGGCACGAACGTCCTTTCGCTTCCCAACGGCCTGTTGAACGTCGAGCGGATCCATCGTTTGGCGGAAGAGCTTTATCGGATACGCAATCGACGCCGGAAAGTGATTCTCGTCAGTTCCGGAGCGGTCGGCGCCGGGATGGGGCGGCTGCAACTGGAGCATCGTCCGCATCTGGTCCCGCAACTCCAGGCGGTCGCGGCGATCGGGCAGAGCATTTTGATCGAAGCGTACGAAGAAGCGTTCAGCCGGTTCGAGATTCACGTTGCGCAGGTCCTGCTCACGGCGGACGATCTTTCGGTCCGACGTCGGTATCTCAATGCTCGCAACGCGGTTCGGGCGATGATCGATTACGGCGCGATCCCGATCATCAACGAAAACGACACGATCAGCGTTCGGGAACTTCATACGACTTTCGGCGACAACGACCGGCTTGCTTCGCTCGTCGCCAATCTGTTCCCTTCGCCGCTTTTGATCCTGTTGACCGACGTGGACGGTCTGTTCGATCGGGACCCATCGGAGCCGGGCGCAAAGATGATTTCCGTCGTCGAGGAATGGACGCCGGATCTGATGTCGTTGGTCGTCGAGAAGAATTCCCATCGCAGCCGCGGCGGAATGTCGAGCAAAATCAAAGCGGCCAAAACCGTGACCCAGGCGGGTGGAAACATGATTATCGCCAACGGGGACGACCCGGAAATCCTGACTCGGGTTTTCGCCGGCGAAACGGTCGGAACGGTTTTCATCGCATCGGATCAGCTTCTCACGGCCCGCAAACGCTGGATCGGTTACGCCGGAATGCCGAACGGAATTCTCCACATCGACGATGGAGCGGTTCGGGCGATCACGCAAAAAGGGAAAAGTCTGCTCCCAATCGGCATCGTCGATTGCGAAGGAACTTTCGAGAAAGGGGATCTTGTTTCCCTCGTCGGCGCGTCCGGTCGGGAAATCGCCCGGGGTTTGACGAACTACAACCGCCGCGATCTGGTCCGCATCAAAGGCCGTAAAAGCAACGAAATCACCGAAATCCTCGGTCGCTGCCCTTACGCCGAAGCCGTCCATCGGGACAACATCCAGGAAATAGGGTAGAAATAAGTGATAGGTGATAAGTGATATGTTTATCACTTATCACTCACCTATTTTGTTGTTTTCATTGTCGAGCATGTTGTCGACGATATGACACCGTCCGACATAGCGATCGTCCACTTGGAGATCGATGGTCGAGTTCGGTACGGTGAGGGCGGGCGTGGGGGTCGGTTCCAGCGTTTCCGATTTCGGCTCTTCCTGGACGACTTTCTTTTTCTTCTTGTAAAAGAAGCGGCCCGCAGGACCGGTCAGGATCGACGGGAGGAAAATCAGGTCCCCGAACAACGCCGCGAACAGGATTACGAGCATCATCGTTCCGAACATCTGCGTCGGGGTAAAGGTGCTGAACATGAACGCGGAAAGACCGCACCCGGCAATCACGGTCGTTTAGGTCATTGCCGTTGCGCATTTCTCGTAAGCGTCCATCGCGGCGTCCCTCGCGGTCATCCCCCGGTCGATCGCTTCGCGGAACCACGTCAGATAGTGGATGGTGTCGTCCACCGCGATTCCCAGCGCAACGCTTGCGGACATCATCATCCCGACGTCGACCAGAATCCCGGCCCGACCGATGAATCCGAACACGATCATGATGGGAAACAGGTTCGGCATCATCGCGAGAAAACCGGCCGTGAAACTTCGTAACACGAACATCAGAACGAACGCGATACTCACGAACGACCAGAAAAAACTCTCCGAAAGACCGTTGAGCAATTCGTGTTGCGTTTTATAAACGACCGGCACCATCCCGGTATAGATCGCGGAAATCGCGTCTTCACTGTGGACTTTACGATCCGTGACTTTTTCACGCATCATCGGATCGACGACTTCTTTGACGTCATTGATGAACACGGCATAATCGATGTCCGCTTTCTTGAGCGCCCACACCCTCATGCTGACGCGCCAAAGATCGGTTCCAAATTTGTTCTGCCAGACTTGGGCTTTTTGGCGTAATTGATCCAATTCCTGGACGCTCAGTCCGGGCACGTTGACGTTTTCGGAATTGTACAGCAACAGGTCGATCGTCGGCAATCCCGCCGCGACCAACTGCGTCGCCTGCGCCGGAGTGATCCCCATTTGGTCGAGTCGTTGCTGGAAAAGCGGTTCGTCTTCCGGTGCGTATTGGGTACGATCGAAAGAAATTTTTTCGACATTGATGTAGTCCTTGGACGTCGCCCGACCGTCGTCGATTTTTTTCGACGCGGCGTAGGCCGTCGCATTGATCCGTACGCTCCTCTTGCTCGTATCGACGTTCAAATCCGGCGCAAACGTCGCGGCCGACATGACACCGCCGATCTGTTCGGGAAGATCCCGGCGAATCGCTTTGCAAACCTGTTCGACGAACTGGATTCGTTCGAAGGAATTCATGTCGCATTGGGAGTTATCGAACTTCAGCACGACTTCCATCGGGACAAGCGGCCCCAACTGCTCTTCCAACCAGGTGTAGTGAGCGATGATTTCCGAGTCGGGCGAGAAAAACCGCATCATCTTGACCGAGGTCTTGATTTGGTTCAGGCCGAGCCCGAGAAAAACCATGGCCGTAACGCAAAAGATCGCGACACCGTTATGGTTGCGAATGATGAACCCGCCGAACATCCGCCAGAACCTAAGGAAGATGTGGTCCTGCACACCGCTCAAACCCTTGTTGGAGAACTGCTCCACGTATTTTTTGGGCGGGCAAAAGTAGAGAATAGACGGCAGATACAGGAAAAGCAGTCCGAGCGCAGCCATGACCGCGATCGCCGAGTAAACGCCGAACTTGATGATCGGGATCAAGTGTGAAGTATACAGCGAAGCGAGCCCCAGCGCGGTCGTGGTCGAGGAGATCACGCAGGGATACCACGCATGTGACAACATTCGTTCCGGCGCGCCGACGATTCCATGCTCTCGAATCGCGTCAAGATAATAGTTGACCATGTGGACCGCGCCGGCCATCGTTAAAACGTACACCAAAGCGGGCATGCTCAGGAGAATCGCGTCGCAGTGTTCTCCCGTGAACGAAACGAACGCCAACGAAATCCCCGCCGCGAGAACGCCGATCCAGAAAACCGTCAACGCCATCAGGAGACTTTTCAGGCACAGATAAGCGACGATCAACCCGATCAAGGCGCACAGTCCCGCCAAACGAAACAACGTCCGTTCCCCTTCGTAATCAATCGCGACATTGTCGATCGGCGGCCCGCCGAGAATGACGCCGTCGGTGCTCGGATTGCGCCCGTAGAGCATTTCCCGACCCATTTCCTTAACGGAATCGACCACTTTCTGGGCGATGCTGCGGTTGTCTTCCGGGATCAGCGGTTCGATGTCGCATTCCCGGGCAAGTTCCTTGATTTTCGCGACGACTTTACGAAGCTCTTTCCCCTTGGCATGACCGGCAAGGGTCACGATCAGCGCGGAGTTACGGTGTTTGCAATCCTCGTCCATGCCCGGCTTGTAATCGTATTGCGGACCGATGAGTACGCCGTCGAGCCGGTCGACGATCTGCTCCAATTTGAGCGACGGATATCGATCCTGCATCATGCGGACCAACCGCGGGCCGGTGATCACGGTTTTAAAATAGTGAAGCCCGTCGTCGACCTCCTGATCTTCTTTTTCCTGTTCCTGAATCTCGGCGGCGGATTCTTGCGTGATTCTTTGCTCCGGCGGCGGTAAGGCGATTTTTTCTTCGGCAAATTTCAGTTCCGCGGCCAGGGAAACGTCTTTGTCCGCCCACTCTTCCATATTGTCGATCGTTTGACCGGGCACGAGTTTCTGGGCGAGCATTTCCAGACGAGGATCGTCCAGCGTGCATCCCCGCCAGGAAGCGACGATGAAACTTTCATACGGAAAGTGCTTGATGAACCACTTATACTCCTGGGTTTCGGCAAACGAATCCGGCAGCCAGTCAGCGACGTTATTCGCATTGCTCTGAAGGGTCCGTTTCGTCCCCATCCAGATGAACGCAAGAAGAAATACGACGACGAAAATAATCGTAAAGCCGTATTCCTGAAAAAAGGAACGGGTATTCATAAGATGCTGAAAGAGAGACAGGGAGAGTCAAGCGACGCGGCCAAATTACAAGCCGCTCCAGTTTCAGCATAATGGTTTTTTACGGTACGTCCAGAGGAAATTGCCGGTTTTCGCTAAAAAACAACACCAATTAAGGTGAAATCGGTGTTGTATATTGCGCATATTACTTGATTTAACATTTCGGTAATACGAGTATGCGATACTCTTGGCACATTCGGTTTGGAACGACATCCCGATAATGGACGATTCCTTACCGCAACAATTCCAGCATTTTCCGGTCGAGTTTATGGCCGTGGAAATCTTCGTATTCGACATCGGCTCGTTCGCTGTCGAGGATTCCGAACGAACCGCGGAAGTTCCACATCGCATAACCCCAGCCCGCCTCGTTCCAATTCGCGATCGAATCGCCGAGCCAACGGATCGCGACGTCGTGCGGCGTCTTGTTGAAGGAACCGAATTCGCCGATCATGACGCCGGATCCGGCTTTTTCCAATTCCTTCCAAGGTTCGATCATCGTCCGTTTGAGCCAGTCGCGATCCCGAACCGTTCCGCCGGTCAATTTCGCGCCGGTCGACGATTCCTCGTATTTCAGTTGCGACGAGTTTTGGTTCCAGCCGGTGATCGCTTCCACGGCAAGTTCCTTGCCGGTTTTTTCGCTCGTCAAACCGAGCGCGGTCAAGCCGATCCAATCCCCTTCGGCGGTGAAAACGGCGACGTTTTTCGTTCCGGCGGGAATCGTCGTTTCGTAGTCGCGATCGTAGATGTTCTGATAATTGTTCCACTGCGGTTGAAAGACGGACTTTTTCCATTCCCCTTCGCCGGGACCGGGCTCGAAAAGATGTTCATAAATCGTCTTCCCGTCCGCGTGGACGACCAGTTTGCTTCGGGAAGAAACCGTCCCGACGTGCAGACGTAATTTCGTGGAATTCGGAAACGGGCCTTCGATCGTCAGCGGTTTCCGCGACGCTTCGGGCAGTTCCGCCTTCGAGGCGGAGGGGAGCAGACCGTTGATCGACACCATCGGCCAACTCGGAGTCGGAAAGTTCCCGCTGTTGACCCAGTCGGCCTTATAGTGCGATATTTCCGACGGCGCGTAACCCCGGGACGCTTGTGCGACTTTCAGATCGACCAGCGGCAAAAACGGTTTCGTACCGTATTCGGTTCCATCGCAAATAATCAATCGGTCGGAATCCTCGGCCCGGATCGCGTCGAGGATTTTCCGATGTACGGCAAGGTATTGATCCGGTTCGACCGTCGTCGGTTCGTTGAACAGGTTAAAGCTGACCAGGTCGCTGGAGAATTTTTTGTAACGCTTCGCGAACGTCGCCCAGTGAAGGGCGCAAACGTCCTGCGTTTCGGCGTCGGACCAGAGGCTCGGCGACTCCGGCGGATTGGCGACCGTGAAGCCGGGCGCGCGATGGAAGTTCATGTTGACGTGAATTCCGTACTTTTCGCCGTAATGGACGGCATCGTCGATTTCCTTCAGCGTTTTCTCGTCGAATTTCCGCCGATCCTTGTCGACGATCCAGGTACGGTAATCCATCGGCAGCCGGACGAAATCGAATCCGAGTTCGGAAATCATTCGGAAGTCGTCCTCGCGAAACGGTCCGTTGCTCCACGGTACCATGAATTTTTCGAGAAGATTGAAGCCTTTCCACTTCGGAAGTTTTCGCCAGTTCGGCTTGAGAAGCGTCTTGCCAAGCGAAAAATCGGACAGAAAAGGAACCGTCAAACCGGCGGCGATTCCCGCTTTGAGCAGATTACGGCGTGTCGTTTTCATGGGAAATGGAAAGTAAGAGTAACGTCAAATATTTTTCCTCTCACGGAGGCACAGAGACACGGAGAGAGCGAAATTATGTTTTTTTCCTCCGTGCCCCCGTGCCTCCGTGAGAGACAAAACTACCCCTTCAAAGCCGCTTCGACGTTTGCCAGGATTTCCGTGATGTGTTCCCGCTCGTCGAAGCCGACGATCATCATGTCGATGCAGTCGAGGTTCGTTACGAATTTCGCCGATTTTTTGCGAAGCTCCGGATTGTCGGCGAATTTCCCTTCCCCGATCACTTTCATCGCGATCGTTCCGATTCCGGCTTCGTGGACCTTGCGGGTCAGATCGACGACCTCGTCGACGGATCCTTCCATGTTCACCCCTTCCGGATTGATCCGAACATGAACGACGTCGGTCCACGGTGTTTCGGCGGCGAGCTTCAAGGCGGAATTCGCATGACAACTGACACCATGCGCCCGGATGAGCCCCTGTTGCTTGAGCTTTTCCAGGATTTCCATCTGCCCGGAGTGTTCGCTTGTCCACTGGTCGTTCATCATGCAATGAATCTGAACGATGTCGAGATAATCGGTTTTGCATTCCTGGAGAAACCGTTTGACGACGACGTCCGCACCCGGGCGATCCTCTTCGTTCAGCCCTCCTTTGTGTTCCCAGATTTTCGAGGAAAGAACGTAGGAATCGCGCGGCTTGCCTTTCATCGCTTCGGCGACGACCGGGTGCGCTCCGTAAAGATCGGCCATATCGAACATGCGGATCCCGCGATCGTACGCAAACTGGAGCAGGTCGATCGCTTTGGTCCGGTCCATTCGGGTCAGGTTACTGGAACGATTATATCCTCTCATTCCACAGCCGAAGCCGATTCGGGAAGACCAGACGGTCGGCGTCAACGGAACCAGCGCAACCGGATCGGTCGATTTCGGCTTGGCCGGTTTGATTTTTTTCGGCTCCGCGGCGTCGGCGGGGATCTGCCCGGTGAGCAAAACGCCGGTTCCCAAAGCGGCCGTTCCCAAAAATTGACGTCTTTTCATATTCATTGGTATTTCGTGAGGTTAAAATGAGTTCGGAAAGAAGTGCGAGGAACATTGACAGGGAGATTATAACCGTTTTGCCGGTGGGATTCCATACAGTGTCAAACAACGCCGTTAAGTATTTCCTGGGACCGCAGGCATCTCGCCTGCACCTGGGTCTATGGGCTTCCAGCCCGTAGTGACCCCACGGCAGGCTGGAAGCCTACCGACCCAGATGCAGGCTGGAAGCCTGCGGTCCCAGGTTTCGAAAAACTTAACGGCATTGAGTGTCAAATCCCCTTGTCAGCGAATTCGTTCCTCACCGGTTCAACCTGCCGTCTTGACCTTGCGAAAACGATTTCCGAGGAAAAGACAGCAACGGTAAAGAATCCACAAGAGAATCCAGACGCCCAGCCCGTACGCGAGCAACGTTCCCCGTTCGATCCAATCGCTCGGCAAGCATTGGGCGGACAACTCCATTTCCCCTTGCGGACTGGTGAACAGGTAGGTCGTCCCGCTGCTTCCCAACAGGGTCGGTACGGAAATATCCAGGCTCGTGAACCGTCGGGCAAGCGCACCGGCGGATTCCGGAGACGGCGCCGGCGAGGGAGACGGCGTCGCCGGAGTGTAGGTATATCCTCCCTCCGTGTCACCGATGGATCGATTCAACGATTCCATTGCCCTTTCCTTGGCATCCGCGGCAGAGGACGCGGCGTATATCCGTTTGTCTGACGCAACACTTTGATCCGCTTCGGCTTTGGGACGCTCCTGGTCTCTGTAGGTGCCGCCATAACTACCGCCCATGCCGCCGCCCATTCCCATGCCGCCGCCCATTCCCATACCGCCACCCATTCCCATACCCGCTCCCATGCCGCCACTTTGGCTTTCGCCTGGAGCAGGAGTCGGTCGTCGCGAAGGCATCGGGGCTACGAAACCGTCGGCGGCGAAGCCACGCTGCGGGGCGATCCCTACACGTGCCGCGTCCTCGGGCGTCACCGTTGAGACTTCCAATTTCGCAACGTTCGGCACCTGCTGAGTGCGTACCTTTTTGGCAAATTCCGCATCCATTCGGGAGGAGCCTTCTTCCCCCTGCAAGGCGGTCGATCTCTCTCTTTCAAGGTTTTCGTCGCCGAGAACGATTTGCCCTTGACGGTTCACGCTTTGCGACCTGTTGCTGCCCGGCCCTCTCGTTTGGGTTTCGGCACCACCGGCATACCCGGAATATTGCGGCATTTCGTACAGTGGCTCCTGTTTCTGGTCTTTCACATCATTGTTGGTCCCGAGCACACTCCCCGGATTAGCGAGCGAATTTCTCGCGATCCAATCGTTTTGGACTCCCAGCCCGGAGGAACTTGTCGCGGATTTTCCGACGGCGGCATTTTTTCCACGGGCAGCATCCTGAGAAAGCATGTCGCTTTTCGAAAAAACGTTTTTCGATTTTGGATTGATTTGCTGTGAAAAATTTTCCCGGAGCAAACCGCTATTACTGTTGCCGTCGTTATTGTTATTGTCGTCGGTCATTTGGGGAATAGCCACCTGTTGCGGCTGCATCTGAGGAACCTGAGTAACCGGGGGAGGAACGGCAACGCGTGATCCTGCCGACAAAAGGCCGCGATATGTCGAACCAAGTTGCCGTTGCATCTGGTTGAGTACGCCCAAATTCGAGTTGGCCCGGACGTTTTCATAACGATTGGACGACTGCGCCGCCGCTTGAAGTTTTCCGAGCATCTTTTGATGATAGGCGTCTTCCTGAGCTTGTACGGTCGAGTCCGTCGGCGATTGTTGGAGTGTCCCGTCGAATTGGTACTGATATTCTTGGGGCAAAGTCAAGCGAACGACCGACGATTCGACCGGCACGTTGAGGACTTTCAGGAACGGAAAATCGGTCCGCGAAACCGCCCGAAACGGAGCGATTTTGCCGGCGTAAACCAGCCGGAGAACCCGATCCAGATCGCCGATTTCCGTTTTCATCAGAGGAATCCGTACGAATTGCGAATCGTCGGCCCTGACGACCCCTTTGATTTTCGACGTTTTTTTGTACGATTGAATCTCGGACGCATCCGGTACGGTCGGCTTGACGGGAATGTTCTGCGACATTTCTCCATCGGAAAGCCGGGAGATCGATTGGCTTTCCCACGCGATCATGGAATGGTTTCTCACGATCCAAAGTTGCGAATCCTCCGGAAGAACCAGGTCGAGAAACTGTTGCGTCTTATTATCGATCCGGTAAACCTGTTCCGCGACGTAATCGCCTTGCGTTCCGATAAACAGCCGGGTTTCCGCCAGCCCGATACTCGCCTGGGACATTGCAACCGTTTCACGACGTTGCATCTTCATCGAAATATCGGCCGTTTTTTTGGTGTCACCGTAATCCGACCCATGGGCGACGTAAGCGAAAATCGCTCCGTTGCCGAGAATGGACGACAAGTAGTTCCACTCGGCCCCTTCCCGTCGAAGCGTTTGAAAAGCGGAGTCTTTTCCGACGTCGACCGTCAGTTCGTCCGCGCCGAGAAGATTTTCAAAAACGACGAACTGCCGGTCGATCGTCGCCGACTTGACCCGGGGAACCGCGACCGCATAGGACACGTCCGGGACAAGCGGGCGTTCGTTTTCGACGAGAACTTTCAACTCCCCGACAAGATCCTCCTGGAGTTCGATCCGGACCGCGACGGGCGAATCGGCGGTGGTGTCAACCGGGACGACCTTCTTGAATTGCATCGTCGGAACGCTGATTTTCGCGTCCTTTAACTCCCGGGGAAGCACGAACTCGATTCGACGCACGCCCGCCCCGGTGATCCGGTAATCGAGCATGATCGTCTCCAGGAGCGATTGCGAACCGATGCACGCGTTGGTGATGGTGTCGCATCGGACTTCCGTCGGTTTTTGCGCAAAACGGAGAACGGCGTCATAATCGTCCTTCACCAGATTCGGTTGCAGGCATAATTTCAGTGAATCCACTTGATCCGTGGGGACCAGCGCCGGTTCGAGCTTGTCCAATGGAAACGAAATGATGTTGTTGCGATTATCACACGTGACGCCGAAAGCCGGGTCGAGAAGTACGTAATAGGCCAGACCGGTAGAACGGAGATTTTCGACTTGAATTTTCGGAAGTGGCATTTCCTTCATTTCAAGCAGCGATACGAGATTGTCGCCGGTCGTCGGTCTTTCCAGCTCGCCGGCGAGCGACAATTGCGACTCTCCGAGCAAGCCGTCGGCTAACAGGATCGTCAAGACGCGATCGTTTCCCTGTTTTTCTTCCGACCACTCAAACGGGATCGGCATTTCGACTTTTTCCATTTTGAAATTGCCGGGAAGTCGGACGTGAAATTGGTAAATCGCGCGCTTTTGCGTTCGAACTCGGATGCGTGATTCGAGCAGGGTTCCGAAATCCGAGATACGAAGGATGTTTTTCGTTTCAACAGTCCATTCGGGAGGTGTCATACCGGCGGAGATCGCGAGCGAGTAATCCTCCGAGGAAAAGCGATAAGCGACGAACGGTCGTGTCCCGAACGGGCTTTCGAATGAGGAAACGGAACGGTTGTCCGCTCCCGGTTCAAAGGGCGTGTTGTCCGGCAGATCGGTTTGCGCAACGCCGGATTGAGGCGTGATTTTTACGTCCAAAAGCGGCCCTTTGCGGATGAGAATCCTGCCCTGATGCATGGCCGCTCCGGGAACGCCCACTTGCGGCAGATCTGTTTCCAACGGCTTGTCACCGTCTAACACCACATTCTTGCGAAAAACGAGCGAGATGCGTTCGTCGGCGTCGGTCGGTTTGAGCAGCTCGACATCGATAATCGCCACGCCGTCTTCCGCGGCGTCATCGCCCACCGAATTCCAGCCGCGTACGTTCGCTCCATCGACGGAGCAGACGAGATACCCCTTCGGAACGCGAAGGCGAAACGATTCGTAACGCCCCTTGCGAAGCGACAGGGAAAGATCCCACGCAAGTTGGAGCCCGTCTTCCTGGATGTCGTACACAATCTCGGAGGAGGCGAGCAATCCAAGATCGATTTCGCTTTCCTCGATTTTCTCGCGCCATTGCCATTGAAAGCGACCGTCGCCGCCCAGAACGGTTTCGATCGTTTCGTTCGCGGTTTTCGACTCAAATTTTCTTTGGTCGAACATGCCGGCGGAACGGATTTCCGTACCCGGCCGTTCGGCGATCCATGACACCGCCGTTGCAGGGATATTCGGCAGGCGGCCTTGAACCGTACGAAAACCGCCTTGTTTTCCCACCGGAAACCGCATGCTCAAACGAAGTTCGTGTTTCCCTTTTCCTTGTACGCGGAGGAGATAAGACTGTGATTCCCGTTGTTCGATCGAGTTCGCGGCGGGGACGATGCTGCCTAGGGCGAGCCGGGCCGCTTCGCCGTCAAGCGTCGCCGAATCGACGACCGCACCTTCGATCTCGAGTGGTATCATGATCGGGTCTTCGGTGTAAACCTCGATCGCCAGTTCACCGTCCACGACGATGCTGTCCCTTTGATCGAGAGATTGCACGGCGGCGAATACGGGAATTTGCGCAATCTGTTCCTGTACGACCTGGTAAAGCAGGACGATCTGAAAATTCATCTGGAAAGCCGGCAGTATCCGCGGAAAGCAAAGCCCGCTACCCCAGGATTCCAGAAGATGATGCAGCGTCGAACCCAAGCACGGAAGCAGTGCCGATTCGTTTTCGGAATACTGGTAAACCGGTGTCATTTGCATCGGCGTGTCTTTGACGTTCGGCGTTTCCTGTAAGGAAGGTTCAATTTTCGCGGACACGACGGCGACGGCGGCGTCAGAAACCGAGATTTCCAACAACCCGACATCCGCGGAGTTTTCCGGGATCACGGCGTCCGGGACAGGGGGTTCCGGTGTCGTGGCACCCGAATCGGAAGCGGGCGCACGGTTTTCAGGAATCGCCGGTGTTACGATTTCTTCTTCTGAAGCAGGCTCAACCATTTCAGGAGCTTCCTTAGCAGGCTGCTGTGATTCATTTAGCGGCGCAACGGGATCCGCCGTGATCCCGCCGAGCCGGGCCGTAAACCGCGCACCGGCAAACGAATACGGCATCGTTTCCGTCACGTTTGAAATGGTGTCATCTTGGCTCGTCTTCGCCTCCTGGTCGAGAAGAGTCTTGTACGCCTGGAATAGCTTCAGTGGAACCAAAACACGTTGCAGCGGCGATTGCAGATCGGCCGGATCGGGAATATCGTCCGTAATCAAGTACGGATCGTACGGGATCAGGATCGCATCGGAAGGAACCGAAATCGGCGAGTCGTCTTTGGCGTCATCGCCGCGCGACGTTTCCTGGGCGACGAGGATCGGGCTTGCCAGGAGCGTTGCGACGAAAAAAAACAACGTGGTTGTTTTGGAATTCTCTTTTGCGGAAGAGCTTCCGAGGAAAAATTCGAGAATCTCGCGGCAAGCTCCGTAAATGCGAAGCACGCTCCGCGAAATGAAACGAAGAAATCTCACACCGAGATAAAGAGCCAAAAGCCCGACCAGTGCGGTGAGCGTTATCGTGTTGAAAACACCGGCATACAGCTCCCAGCCGGGAATGAGAACGCCGATTGTTCCGAGAAACGCGAGCGAAAAAATCAAAAACGCTTTGCCTTTTACCGAAGCCCGTAAAAAGCACAGACCAAGGAAAAGAACGACGGCACAAGCCGCATAAGCCATGGTATCAATGACGCTCTGCTTGACCATTCGAACCGGGATCGGGGTCGGCGTTTCCGTACCGATGCCGAGAAGCGACGGTTCCGTATAGACGGTTCCCACTCGAATCGTGACCGGTTGGATCGATTCAAGCTTCCTGCCTTTGAAAACCGGCGTCATACTCTGCGGCACCTGGTGCGGAGTCGGTACGAGCGATGGTGTCATTCCGGATCGACCCGCGAGATCACGGGATTCCGATGCGGGCTTGGCGGGCTGAAGACCGAACGAATGCCCCTGATCCCACATGAGTTTTTCGGTGTCATCAAAGGGAGCATCTGCCACCATGGATTTCATTGCGGGCGCCTCGCTAAAATAAGGATCCCGGTTCGGGGTGAGGCACGACAAAACCGTGGCCGAGCCGCCGGTGATATCGAGTATGACGGGACGCGGCACTTCCTGTGAGACCCTGACGCCGTCAACGCGTACGATTTTATAGCCCGAAGGCGGTTCGATTTTGTAATCGTACTTTACCACGGGAATTCGCCGCCAATCCGAATTTTCCTCGAAAAACAGGGCGGGGATTCGCACTTCCGCGTCTCGAACCGCCCCGACGGGGCAAACGGAGGCCGCGGCGTCATCCGCCGGACGGACGCCGACAATCAGCTTGAGACGGTTCGGCGAATAATAGGATCTGCCTGGAATGTCGAGCAGGATCGCGTTCCCTGCTCGCTGCGGCTTGACCACGTTTTCATCGACCAGAGCTCCCCAGAGCTCCTCATTGTCCAACAATTCGACCTTGATTCGGAGCGGTTTCGATTCCAGCTCGTAAGTGTAATGGTCGAGCCGCTTGCCGTCGTCGGATAGGAGCGACACCACCGACACGTTCTGGAGAATCGCCGCCGGAAGCACGTAATCCGGATTACGGCGTGCCGTTACGGCGATCGCGGTGTCATTGTCGGGACCGCGAAACGCCCCCAAAAGCCGAGCTCGGAATGTGGTATCGACGGAGGTAAGCTCCCCGACGTCGACCGGACGAATCGGCCGGCCCGGAGCGAGGGAAACGTTCAATTCGTCGTGTCCTTCCACGGCGAAAAGTTTCGATTGCCAGGCGACCTGTTCGGCAACGATTTGCGGCAACTCCAGGGTTGTGTTCTTTTCCGTGATACCGCCTGGGATGTTTTTCCGAACCTCGACGACCACCGGAACGGTTCCCCGGATCGGCTTGTCGAACCAAACGGTCCAGCGTTTCATTTTGCGTCCGTCGATTTCAATCGATTCGCCGGCCGTCTCCTTGATTCCCGAGAAACCGGGCGGGGTGTTCGCGATTTCAATTTTCGGCGTTTCCGTAATCTCCGCCGGAAGAAGAAAGGCAATCGAAGGGGCTCTCGCTTCTTCGATCCCGTAGTCGAGTTCGAATCGCGCGGTCCATTGCGACGGCGTCACCCGATAAAAGGATCGCGATTTCACGGTGATCCTCGGAGTTTCTTTCCGAATCGCCAAGCTGAAACCATAAGAGGCGTCAGGATACCGCAGCGCGATCCGGGAAAGAATGCCTTCGAGCACGGTCTTTTTTTCCCGTTCGTCGAGCGTCGTCAAACGACGAAGATTCACGGGAACGACGGACCAGTCGTCTTCGGTATTGACCGCGATGGTGCCACTGTCGCGATCCGCGCCGAGAAGTCGGAAATCGGGAAACGCAACGGTTTTCTCCGTCCAATTTCCGAACCAGTCCGAGGTGTCACCCTTCGCGTCGAAAAGTATGCGAGCGGTCGTTCCCCGGGCGAGCCCCCGGGAAAATCGAATTTTGTAGCATTTTACACCGGTTCTTTCGTCGCCTGCCGCCTGCTCGACGGGATCGAAAACCAACGGAACATCATTCGCGTCGGTGATGCGAATCGGTCGCCAACCGACGGGAGATTCAAGGAGGACGTGGAAAATCTTTTCCGTCGTCGGCGTCACGAGAAAAACGCCGTGCAAAATCGGTTCCTTGGCGAGCAGTTCGAGCACGAGATTCGTCTGCACGTCGAACATTTTCGGCTTTTTGATGAATGTTGCGACGATTTCTCCCCGTCCTTGCGGGGCGTACCACGCCGCGGCGACACGAACGGCCGGAGCGCCGGGCACCGTCTCGAACACGCCCGGGGGAATCGCATCCCGCAGCGTCGAAGCGTCGATCGGCAAGGAATCGCCGCCCTGGAGTTTTGACACCTCCAGACCGACGTCGACGAGCAGTCCGAATACGGCGGTGTTCGCATCGACGTCGACCGGTTCGAAATAGGAAAACGTCCAATCGGTGGAATCGTTTTGCGATTTCGCGGCGGAAAGGTAGATCGTCGTTCGTCCGGAAACCGGTTCGCGGAACTCGACTTCCATCTGTCCGTCGATCATTTTCCAACGATTCATACGGTCGCAATGCACGTCGGTGATCTCAAACCCAGCCGGAACCTTGAAACGAAACGATTCGAGCGGTTGGAAGAGGATGTCCAGCGAGACGGTCGCGTGGATCCGGGCGTATTCTTCCGTGATCTCATCGAACTGCACGCTCCGGGCGAGCACCGTTCGGACCGCGCGGGCCTTGTGGGAGTTGAGCGTGGTCGTCAAATGGAGGTTTTCGGAATCATGCAGCAGTTGGTATCGCGTCTTCGAATCCTCTCCGGTCCCCTGAATCTCGCGTGAAATCGAAGTTGCACCGGAAATCAAATCAACGTCGCCGGGAATTTCCAATTTCAATTCCGAAACGGGTCCGGGCGGAAGCCGGAGCTCAAGGTTCAGCTTCGTCGCATCGACGGTAAGCGGTATCACCCCTTCCACGGAAAGCGTATGTTTCCCCCGACCTTCGACGAAGAGTTTCAGCGGTCCGGGCTCCTCGGACTCATTCGGATCGAGTAAATGATCGGAGCCGATCCGGGCGGGCGTCTGATCCCATCGGGCGTTTCGGAGCGTCATGTTTCCGAGGTCCAGCGGGATCGCGAGCAACTCGTCGCTGAAAATCTCCCATTGAACGGTTCCGCGAATCCACGCTCGCTCCCCGACGACCTTCACGTCGTAATCCGTTGCGAGAATCATCCAGGGAACCGGCGCGGGCTCTTGACGTTGCCCGATTTCGAGTTTTCGTTTTTTCTCCGCTTCGATTTTCATCGCTTGGTCCCGGAGCGTTTCGAATTCTTCCCGATCCAGGAGAATCCGGTCGGTGCAACCGTCGAGCAGTTTCGCGATTTCCGCTTCGGGAACGAAAATTTCACGAGCGACTTTCGGCGTCGGCTCTTGTGAACGTACGACGGAGAAAGGTATCACCGTCAACAGGAACATCGCCGATATCTTCAAAAGTTCATTACGGTCGATTTTCATTTCAGTTCCCTCCTTCCGTGTTACGGTTTTCGGAATACTCTTTCGTTTCTTCCATGGGAGTCGCCTGCGGGGACGGTGAATGGGGTTCGGTCGCGGGCTGCTCCTCGACGGCCGGCGGTCGCGGAGGTTCCGGTCGCGGCGGCGGAGATTGCGGTTGCGTCGCAAGGGAAGCATGATAATCCCGATAAGCCTTACGGCCCCATCGGGCCAGGGAAACGACGATCCAGAACAGGACGACCAAAAAGATTATGTCGAGGAAGACCGGCTGTTGAAACAGGTACGCCTTCGTCGTAGGGCAGAACAATCCTCCGACCAGCAGAGCCGCGGCGAGTAGTATCACGACCAATAGACGCCCTTGCCAACGGAACGGACAGAGAACGAGCCCGACGAGTACGATAAAGCCGAACACGATTCCCTTCAGTCCCTTCTCCCACATCGTTACAAGCCGCAAGGAGTCGTCCGGCTCCGAACCGGGCTGGACGGTCGTGAACAGGTACATGTTTCCCGCGACGGGAAAATGTCCGTACATCTCGCGAGACGCCGTGGAATTGCCGAAAATGTCGTCGACGACCTGCCCGATATTCGGATCGTTCTCCACGGCGGCCGCGGGAAAACCGGACCGGAACCGGAATCGCGGCGTCCAAGCCCCGTCGTAATGGACGACGACGTAATCTTCCGGAATGAAAACGGCCAGATTCATGTTTTGGACCGCCGGAATCGAACCGGTATCACCGAGCGATTCGCCCGGAAACGACGGAACGGAAATCGACGCGACCGTGCCGGGATACATGTACCGTATTTCCAGGAAGAACGGCGTATCGGGTGCGACGGAATTCAACGGGACCAGGTACGACCGGATTCCGTCTTTCTCCACGGCGGCGTCATGGTCCGATTCCAGCGCGACCGGCTTACCGTCGATCCGAACTTCATTGACGATCGCATGATCCGGCAGGGCGACCGCGAGCCGCTGCTTGACGCTTCGGATTCGGTAAAATCCCCGGGCGGTCAGATTCTCGGAACTCCGTACGGAAACGACTTGCAACAGCCCCTGTTCAATGCTCGTTCGTTTGACGTCTTCGTTCCGGAATCGGGTTGCCAGCAGATCCAGTTTCCAGTCGTCGAAAAACTCCATCGCGGTCACGGCGGAGTCGATCCGGTCTCGCGCCAAAACTTCGCTTTGCGGATCGATCGCACGGAGCCCTTGGGTCTCTTCCGATTCCCGCAACGAAATCGTTTCCGCATGGGAAAGGACGATCTGCCCGAACGAGCGGTCCACGTCGCGAGGAATCAATCGGGAAACGGAAATCGGAACTTCCCGCCCGACGTCCAACGGTTTGATTTCGTCTTCCCAAGTCAATTCAAAAGAATCGGAGCCGAACCATTCGCCGTCTTTCTCGAATCGGTAGGCGACGTATCCTTTTTCCACGTCGGTCGGTTGCGGATCCATTTTGGTTTCGCGCACCGTTTTCGTCTGGTTGCGGATTTTGCCCGCGACGGTTTCCGGAACGTCGATCCGGAACGATTTGACGCCGCTGTAAAGAACCGTCGCGTCGAAACGGTCCGCGTATTTGACGACGCCGTTTTCGACGCGAACCCGCAGCGCTTGCCGCATCGTCGTCTGCGGTTGACGCCGTTGAATTTTCAGTTCGATCGACGCGGGCTCCTCCCCTCCGACGAAACCGAGCCAAGTCCCCTGGGATGCGATGAGATCATCGTTCGTTTGCGGTGTGACAAGTCCTTTAAATCCTCCTTCCCACGACAACTGTTCCAAGGGAACCGTTTGCAAGCCGACGGTTTTGCCCGGCGTCATGCGGAGGTTCTCGATCGCGTTGACGACGAGCTTCAATTCCCGACGTTCGACGGAATCCTTCGCGACGACCGGGGGATGAAAGACGTAATCGAACGGTTTTCCTTCCGCGTCGGAAAGTTTCGCTTCGTTAATCGATTTGGTCAGGACAAGGTGCAATCCGACATTGCCGATCGTTTTGCGCGCCAGGTTGATCGTAACACGTTTCATCGACTGGGACTGTTCCGCGTTTTCCCCGGCTTGTTCGATTTGGTGGGATTCGACGGCGGCCGGCGACGCACCGCCGAAACTTCCCCCTTGGAGGCTGTCGATGCTGAATCCTTCGGGAATATCGCACACAAGCTGAAAGACACCGGCACGTTCAATTTGATACCGTGTTTGCATGTAGCAATACAGCGTGCTTTCTCCGATTCGCAAGCTCACTTGCGAACTCGACGTGATTCGCGGCTGGGCTTTTTCCAGGGAAAGACTAAACCCGTAATTCGAGGAAGAAATGCGGTAAGCGTAGTTCCATTTTGTTCCTTGGAGTGTCTGCGGAAGATCCGACTCATCCATTTGGACCAGCCCTGTCGTTTTTTGCGGATCGGTCGAAAGTCCCTCCGCGGCCTGGACGACCAAAACTCCCTGTTGACGCGCGACCCCCACGGCGCTGATCAGCGGGATTTCGACCATCGTTGCTTTCTTGGCGGATTCGGTTGCGTCGGCTTGGTCGAGAAAGCGTTCCAGTTTCAAGTTCACGGTTTGCGAAGTTTTCGCCGGTTCGAACAGATCGACGTTGAGGATTTGTTTTCCTTCGCGTTGCTCCACGGTCCATTTTCGGATATTCGGATCGAACAGTTCGACGACTTTTTGATCGCCGGGAACCTCGATCGTCAGTTTTTGAATTTGCGAACGGCTGATCGCGTAAGCGAGCCGGGCTTCGGTTCGAACGGTTCCTTCTTCGACGAACACTTTTTCTTCCAGTTGAACGCTGGTGAGCGCTTCCAACCCGGTTGCCCCTTCCGTTTTCGGGGCCCACGCGATTTGGACCGTTGGAGCCCCTCCGGCGAGCGCGAGCAATACGGTTTCGTCGGCGGTTGGGGGGGCGCCGTCCTTGGGAGCTTGCTCCGTTTTCTCTTCCGTTGCGACAATGAGCGGCGCGAATTCGATTTTCACGTCCGACTCCGGAATACGGACTTTCCAGCGACTGATCGGAACTATGGGAGCTTCGAACGAAACGGAATTGCGACCGGGCGTTTTATCGATCGCTTTGGCGAAATGAAGAATCAGCTCTACCGACTGCGTAAATTCTTCGGCGGACGATTTTGCGTCGTCGTTTTTTTGCTCCGCAGACCCGGGCGAGTCGCTTTTTCCTTCGAGAAGAATCCGGTATCCTTCATGGGTTTTGTGGAGCAGCTTGGCTGGTTCGCCGCCGATTTCCGCTTTCGTGATTGCGACGTCGCTGAGTCGCAGGGGAATTTCCATCCAGCCTTTGCGGAGAAGTTCGATTCGAATTTTCGATTCGACTTTGACGATGTCGCCGGACACGGTCGCTTCGCTCGTCGTTTCCGTCATCATGTACGGGATTGGAGAGACGAGCGGCTGCGGCTTTGGTTTCTCGCGTCCTTTCTGAACTTCGTCCCACAGTTCGCGAAACTGTTCGTACGGGAGATAAACACCCCGACCGTCTTTCTCGAACGTTTTCCGAAGATTCTCGTAGGGGACGTAGATCGTCTGTTCTCGAACGAGGTTCGGAGCTTGTTTATCCGGTTCGGGGGTCGGTTGATCCTGGGCCCAAGCCGAGGAGATCCCCATCGAAAGGAGCAGAGGAAGGAGAACGGCAAAAACAAAGAACTTGATCGGTTTCATCGCGAAGGTCCTCTCAACAGGAATTTTTTCAAAAAAGAGCAAGAGCGGTAAACATTCTTTATGTTCCCTATAGTATACAACGGAGAAGACGAAAGAAACCCAGTGAATGATTTAAAAATTTTCAAGTTTCCCGACAGAATAGTGGTAAAATTGGCTTGATTTTGCGTTTATTTGGAAAATGCCCCGTTAGCGGCGGGGCTTGCCCCGCGTTTGTGATGTGAAATGTTTAGTCCCACTAAACGCCCCCAAGTGAAGTCGTCCTCGCTGCCCAGCCCGGGGCAAGCCCCGGCGCTAACGGAGGAGGGGGAGGGGGAGGGGGGGGATTTTCCCTCTTGATTCGGTTGGGCGAAATATGGTACGATCCGCCCTGATCCTGCTT
This sequence comes from Thermoguttaceae bacterium, assembly GCA_031549565.1. Classification (GTDB taxonomy): domain Bacteria; phylum Planctomycetota; class Planctomycetia; order Pirellulales; family Thermoguttaceae; genus JAVBSX01. The sequence continues at coordinate 82,671 of JAVBPO010000041.1, read as the reverse complement.
TTTTCCATGGAAGGACTTCGATGAGCAAGAAAAACGATTTATTACCCCAGAAGAACCTTGGGCTGTCCCCCAATCCGACGGTCCGTGATTCGCAATCGCCCGAGAGGTTCGAATCAGAGAACGCCGCGGAACGGTCGTCCGTTTTCCTCAATAAAACCACGCTCCTCGGGACCGGAGTACTGGTTCTCGCGCTGGTTTCGGTCGCAATTCCCTACTCGCTCGGCTGGTTGACTCCAACGCAGGTCGCGGAAGCCGACGAAATCGAACTCGAAAACCCGGTTCACGAAGCGCTTCCGAGCGATTCGAACACGGTTAAACCGCACGTCACCAAGAAAGTCGACGACGGTTTTACGGACTTCGACCCGAACCAGCTCGACATGTTCGCAGCCGCACCGCTGACCGCATCGGAACCACCGTTAGCCTCGCCGCCAGCGGCGGGCAAGTCGTCCCCCTCGGCAGCGACGGGCGTTCCGGCAACCGCATCTGCGACGGGCATGGGCGAACTCGAAGAATTCTCAACCATAGCCGACCTGGAAGACGGTTTCGACGATTCGGAACAATTGCTTGCTCAACCGGAGCCGCAGCAAAACGCCGCAACCGCTGTCGGCGATCTTTCGTTGGACGTCCCGGAAGAGGAAGAAGAGGACGATGGGGAAAAAACGGCCGTTACTGAACTCGAACCGGTCGTTCCCGCCCAGCCGACACAAGCCGCTCCCGTCGTCGATCGTTCGGCGCTGAACCGGCATAATCCCGCGGATTCCAACAGTACCGTCAACAGCCCGACGCCGCGGAGACTTTCGGCGCGAATCGCCAATCACGATCCGAACCCGGACACGGTTCATCCGATCGACAAAGACGATATCAACACTCCGAAACCGCACATGATCCCCCCAGCCGCGGCACAGTTCGCGGTCGCCGGAGGGAAATACACGACCCAATCGCTTCCGGGAGCAATCGAAGAACCGACGCTGAACCCCGACCATTTAGCCCCCGCCGATTTCGATAAAACGGAGCGTTCTCCCAGCCCGCAACCGGCGCCGATTCATGAAACGCCGCCGGTTGCTCGCAAGGAATATCAACCGAGGTTTGCGAAAATCCGCCAAGAATCCCGGGCACTGCCGAATGCGGACGGACAGTTATGGTGTCCCTACGATATTACGCCGTACACGAAAGCGCCCGGTACTCCGCCCGGCTCGTTCCCGGAACAAACGTTGATCAAATGGATCCTGCGGCAGACCGGGGAAGAATTTTGGCACACCGAGCCGTTCGGACTGCTCAACGCAACCAGCGACACGCTTTACGTTTACCACACCCCGCAAACGCAGGAGGAAATCGCGGCTATCGTCGACCGGTTCGTTAATCCACAAGCCGAAGACGACGGATACATGTTCCGGATCGCGTCGCTGAACGGTCCGAACTGGTTGACGCAATTTCACGCAACCCTAAAACCGATTCGGATCGACACGCAGGGAGTACAGGGCTGGCTGATCGCCAAGGAAGATTACGCCCGAATGATTCCGGAATTGGCTCGGCGTTCGGACTACAAAGAACTTTGCTCGCCGCAGTTCGCGATTAAAAGCGGGCGGCAGTACGTCGTTTCCTCGAGTGTTCCGAAAAACTACACGTCGGCCGTTCAGCCCAAAGACGACGTTTGGCCCGGCTATTCGTCGGAAATGGCCGTGATCAAGGAAGGGTACGAAATGTCCCTGATTCCGCTGACGGGTATCGACGGCGTCTCGGCGGACATATTGGTCAAATGCGATTCCATGCAGGTTGAAAAAATGCATGCGGTTCCCATCAATGTCCCGAGTCGTGCGACGTCCCGGCAGAGGGTTACGGTGGAATCGCCGCAGGTTTCCCATTTTCACTTGGACGAACAAATCCGTTGGCCGAAGGATAAAGTGCTCCTTTTGAGTCTTGGGACCATTCCGGTTCCGGCAGCGGCTCAATATAATGATGCGGGAAAGCTGATCCCGGAAATCTCCCGCAAGATATCCGGCAGCCCCGCCGCACGGGGACATGTGTTGTTGTTCGTCGAGTGTAAGAAACAGTAAATTATGCCCCCTTCCACTGTATTTGACATCATCGCTCTGATCCTGATCGGGTGGTTGACCGTGCGCGGTTTGATGCGGGGAGTGGTCGCCCAAGTCGCGTCGATCGCTTCGGTCGTGGTCAGTTGGATCATTGCCGTGAAATTCAGTCCGATCGTCGCGCCGATGGTGTCCGACGATCCGCCGTGGAACAAGCTCATTGCGATGCTCGTGCTGTTCGTCGCCAGTTCCATCGCGATTTGGCTCATCCGGGGATTGCTTGAAGATCTCCTCAAAATGATCCGTTTGAAAACGGCGGACCGTTCGCTCGGAGCGGTACTCGGCTTGGCCAAAGGGATCCTGCTCTGCTCGATTTTGACCTTTTTTCTCGTCGTCTTTTCACCGTCGTCGCGAAATTTCGTACTCGGTTCGGTCAGCGGGAAATACTTTGCTTACGGAATCGAGCGAGTGACCGTATTGATCCCGGAAGACGTCAATGTCGTGTTGACGAAAAACCTCGAAGGATTCCGCGAATCGCTCGATGAAAAATTCGGTCCCGACGGAATTCCACTGGATGACCTTGGAACCGGTTCGTTGCGTCATTTGGCGGAAGAAGTCTACGACGACATCAAAGCTCGGGAAACCGGCAAGTTTTCCGAGCAGATCAAGGAGGGGATTGATCGAGTGAAGAGTGAAATTTCCAGCGTTTTGTCGCTCAAAGACATCGAATCGAAGACGACCTTGCCCTCCTCTTCTCTCCAGGAGAAGGCGGGAACCACCTCGGCGGTTTCTCCGACATCGTCCGAACCGTCCGCCCCGTACACCGGACAAACGTCTTCACCGCGCCGAACCGTTTTGCCGTTCCAACCTTCCAGATAGTCGGTAAACTATCCGAGCGGCAGTGCCAGTGCGACTCGCACCCCATTTTGGCGGCGTCTCTGCCGCCCTGTGCGTCTTGACCGTTCGATTGTATGGGATAGAATGAAATTCCGGTTTTTTGCGCAGTTTTTCCCCATTCTTCCCCTTGTCCATGCAAATCCACGAACGCATTTTCGATGTCGTCGGCGACTCGTTCAATAATTTCACCCGCTGGATCGAAACGAAAATCACCTCCCTGTTCGGGTCCTCCAACGCCCGGTATATCAAAAAACTCGGCCCGCAAGTCGCCGCGATCAACGCTCTGGAGCCGAAATATCAAGCAATGTCCGACGAGGAACTGCGTCGGCAAACCGAGCTGTTCCGACAGCGTCTTCAAAAAGGGGAGACGCTCGACGATCTGCTCGTTGAAGCGTTTGCCGTGTGCCGGGAAGCAGGCCGACGCGTGATCGGTTTGCGACATTACGACGTGCAGCTTATGGGCGGTATGGTGCTTCACAGCGGCGCAATCGCCGAAATGATGACCGGGGAAGGAAAAACGCTCGTCGCGTCCCTGCCCGCTTACTTGAACGCTCTGGAAGGCAAAGGGGTTCACGTCGTAACGGTCAACGATTACCTCGCTCGACGCGATATGGAATGGATGGGACCGCTGTACATGTCCCTCGGGTTGACCGTCGGCGTGATCCAGGGGAATATGCCGAACGAAAAACGGCAGCAAGCGTACCGTTGCGACATCACGTACGGAACGAACAACGAATTCGGATTCGATTACCTCCGCGATAACATGCGGTACGCCGCCCAAGGGGACGACCGATACGATCCGCATCACCAGCAGGTCCAGGGACGCTTGCATTACGCGATTATCGACGAGGTCGACAACATTTTGATCGACGAAGCGAGAACGCCGCTGATCATCGCCGGACCGGCGCACGACGACGTGACGCGATACCGCGTCGCCGACAACATCGCACGGCAATTGGTCAAAGGGGTCGATTTCGAAGTCAACGAAAAAGAGCACTCCGCTCACATGACCGATCCGGGGATTCGCCGGGCGGAGCAGCTTGCCGGAGTCGAGTCGTTCTACACCGCCGGAAACATGGAGTGGCCGCACCTGATCGACAATGCGCTGCGGGCCCATCATCTGTACAAACTCGACGTGAACTACATGATCGACGGCGACGAAATCGTGATCGTCGATGAGTTCACCGGTCGCGCGATGCCGGGCCGAAACTGGAGCGATGGGCTGCACCAGGCGGTCGAAGCGAAGGAAAAAGTCCGCGTCAAAGAAGAAAACCAGACCCTCGCAACGATCACACTCCAAAACTTTTTCAAGCTGTACGATAAAATTGCCGGAATGACCGGGACCGCGATGACCGAAGCGTCCGAATTCTGGAAAATCTACAAGCTCGACGTGATCGCGATGCCGACCAACCGTGAAATGCAGCGGATGAACTTCCCCGACGTGATTTATCGCAGCGAGCACGAAAAATACAACGCGATCGTCGAGGATATCGAACGGCTCAACAAATGGGACATCCTCGATTTCGGCAAGGAAAAAGAAGCGTGGGGAACGATTGAAAAGGAAACGGACGATGCGATCGAGTTTCTTCCCAAAGGAGCCGGAAAGAATTCCGTTGAAAAAATCGACAAGAAAGACATCAAATCGATTTCCCGCAAAGGCCGTCCGATCCTCGTCGGAACCGTGTCGATCGAACGGAGCGAACTGATTTCGCAAATGCTCGACCGCAAAGGAATTCCGCACGAAGTGCTCAACGCGAAGCACCACCAGCGGGAAGCGGAAATCATCGCCCAGGCGGGCCGCAAAGGCGCCGTAACGATTGCGACGAACATGGCCGGTCGTGGAACCGACATCATTCTCGGCGGCAATCCGGAAACGATGGCGTGGGCGATTTTGCAGTCGAAGTACCCGACCCGGCTCGACGTGCCGCAGGACGAATGGACCACGTTGGTCAACGAAATCGAACAACGCGAGCAGATGAAAGCGGAAGGAGAAGTTGTTCGTAAAATGGGCGGCCTGCACATCATCGGAACCGAGCGGCATGAAGCGCGGCGGATCGACTTGCAGCTTCGCGGACGTTGCGGACGGCAAGGGGATCCGGGCAGCAGCCGGTTCTTCCTCTCGCTCGAAGACGACCTGATGCGAATCTTCGCCGGCGATTGGGTCAAGAAAGTCATGACAATGCTCGGTATGGAAGAAGGACAGGCGATCGAAAGCCGGATGGTGTCACGCCGGATCGAAGGGGCCCAGAAGAAAGTCGAGGAACGCAACTTCGACGTCCGCAAAAACCTCCTCGAATACGACGAAGTGATGGACTTCCAGCGGAAAAGCGTTTACGGATACCGGCAACGGATCCTCGACGGCGCCAACTGCAAGCAGCTCATCCTGTCGATGATCGACAACCAGATCGACCGGAACCTCGGGACGTTTCTGGACAAGGATTACGGAACCTCGTCGTTCGCGTCCTGGGCGTCGTCGCAGTTGGGAATCGAATTCGAGCCGAAATCGTTCCGCTCGCTTTCGTTCGAACAGGCGGTGGAATTCGCGATCGACCAGGCGCAGCGGCTCTCCGAGTCGATGGTCCTGGACGCCGTCGATGAAAACCTGCCGTCCGACGCCGAGGAATCCGAATGGAACTGGCAAGCGCTGACCAAAACGGCGAATTCCCAGTGGAAAGCGGCGATCCGTGACACCGACTTGAAAAAAGTCGGGCGGGACGACGTTGCGGATTTCCTGATCGAAAAAGCGCACAAATTCGTTGAGGGCGTCGACCTGAGCGACGGAAAACCGTTCCTGGAACCGGATTACGGCGTCAAGACCGCGATCAACTGGGTCAAGGCGAAGTTCGATATCACGATCGAGCCCGACAAGGTCAAGGAGATGGACCTGCTCAAGTTCGAAGCGTATTTGCGGGAAATGACCCACAAAAAGTATTACGAAAAAGAGATCCAGTTCCCGGTCCTCGGCGGTCTGCTGCACTACACGATCCGCGACCAGCACGGCAAACGATACGACCGCGAAGCGCTCGTCGAATGGGCCAAACAGCGGTTCGACGTCGATCTGTCGCTGGACGACCTGAAAAACAAGCAGCGAAGCGAAATCGAGGAAACGATGTTCGCCGAGTGCCGCAAGGGGCTCGAAGTCGTTCCGGAAAAGTATAAAAAACTGCACAAGGAGCTCGACCGGCTTCTCGCGGGACAGGATTTCGTCGATTTGGAGGAAATCCGTCAAAAGCATGAAGCGATCCCGCATCCGGCGTCTCCCGAAGCGGTTGCCGAAAACACGCAGCGGACCCGGGACGTCCACATGATCCGGCTTGACACTACGAAACTCGGCGTCGAGCAGTTCTGCAAGTTCATGGAATCGGAGTTCGGCGTCGAGTTGACGCCGGAAAAACTCGGACAATGGGACGTCCGCGATTTGGAAGACCGTTTGACGTCGCTGATCGAGGACAAATTCAACCCGGAAATGCGACGGATGGAGCGGTCGCTGGTGCTACAGATTCTCGACGCGGCGTGGAAGGATCACCTGTTGGCGATGGACCATTTAAGGTCGAGCGTCGGCTTGCGGTCCTACGCCCAGGAGGATCCGAAGGTCGTCTTTAAGCGGGAAGGGATGAGCATCTTCGAGACGATGTGGGACTCGATTTTCCAGCAGGTGACCGATTTGATTTTCCGGATGGAGCAGCTCGACCCGAACTTCGTCAGTTCGACCTGGACGGAATCGGAAGCGGTTCACGAGGAAGTCGCGGCGAATTCGACGCTCAATGCGATTACCGACCAGCAGGAAGCCGCGATCGAAAGCTCGCAACACTCCGGCGACCGCAAACCGGAGCCGATCCGCAACCAGGGCCCGAAGGTCGGCCGCAACGACCCATGCCCCTGCGGCAGCGGAAAAAAATATAAGAATTGCCACATGAAGAAGTAGCGGAGGTTATTATGATGACATTCGATTCCATCGTCGAGCGAATGAAAAACGTTCCCCCCGAACGCTGGGACGAAGTGGACGTTTTTCTTCAGTCGTTGATACCATCATCGCCCGTGGGGGAAGATCCGCGTGGCATCCTGCGATTCGCCGGATGCTTCAGCGACATGTCCGACGACGATTTCGGAGAATTCGTGCAGCTCACGCATCAGGTGCGTCAAACGTTGTTTCAGAGAAAGGAAAAACCGTGAAAAGAGCGCTCTTGGATACGGATATCGTTTCCCATTTCCTGAAAGGAAACACTTTGCTCATTGCGAAAATACGGGATTATGTTCGAGAACATGAATTTCTCAATATCAGCATTATTACTTACTACGAAATCCTGAACGGTCTTCTGTACAAGGATGCCAGGAAGCAATTGGATCGGTTTTTACTTTTCGTGGAAAACAATAATGTTGTACCATTAACCATTCAATCGGCGAATATTTCGGCGAATATTCAAGCGACGCTTCGTGCCGCACGACTCGAAATCGGCCATCCGGACACGCTCATTGCCGGGACGGCAATTGCAAACAATATGCAGTTGATCACGAACAACATATCGCATTTTTCCAGAATCAACGGGTTGGATGTCGCCAATTGGTTGTAGTTTACGGCAGCACCGCGCAATCCCCGGGCAAAGCCCCCCACTTTCGAATCAGAGCCGCGCACGAAGTAAGGTCTTCGAGTCGACCATGCGTGCAATGCAACCCATTGCGAAAGCACAATTTCGAAAGACGACATTTCACCCCCCACAAAAAGAGCCGGGGATGCAGCGAAGCGCAATCCCCGGGCAAACTCTCGAATCAACACCACCCCGGGGATTACGCTACGCTCCATCCCCGGCTCTTTGAGGTGCCACTACCCAATCTGAATCCGAACCTCCGTCCCCTCCGCGTTCGACTGGAACAGTTGGAAACCGTCAAGGGCGAGGGAGCGGCGTCCGGACTCTTCCACAGACGCAGCCTCGACCACAATATCGATTGGAGCTGAATACGCATTGACCGTGGTCGTAGCATCAACGGGATGCTTCATCGTTCCAACGATCCTGACTGCGAGTGTCCCTGCTTCGTCGAACACCACATTTGCGGTCGCAACACCCAGAGCAATGGCAGGTGTTAGCGTCTTGATAGTCGCACCTGTCCAAACGGCTCCATCACCACCATTGAGATACTCAACTGTGTAAGTCATGCCTTCGACGGCGTTACTCCAAGTGATCCCCACCGGAACACCGACGGTTTCTTTCCGTTTATCCACGTCGGTCCATTTTGCCGTGTCCGTCCAGATGATCGCATCAGCTTGCGATGGTTTGGCGGTAACATCGACTTTCAAAGACGGTGTTCCACCTTGACCAGCAGAGGAAACCTTATAAGTGTCCACTCCAGTGGTTTCAACAGCGGCATAGTAGCAAGGACCTGACTTAACGGTTTCGGTTGCAATTCCATCTTCACCAATTGATTCCCAACCGCCTATCGACCCGTCCTTTCCGCCTGTCACCCAGTCCGAAAATGCCGTGAAAGCCGCAGCCGCATCAGCATAGCCGTCATCATTATTAACGGCGCCATCCCATGCCCAAATCTCAACAGCATTTTCTTCCGTTTCCGGCGTTGCGGTCAGTGTGAAGCTGTAATCCGATCCATTCCAGGTTTTGTCGGTCACCGCGAAGGTCGGCCCGGAAGTCGTCGTCTCGACCAATGTTTCTAGCGAAGTCGGTTCAGTGGCTGAACCGTTGCTATCAATGGCGTAGGCGAAACGATATTCACTCCCAGGATCAAGGTTGGTAACTGCAATTACCAAGGGGGTATTTCCGTCATAAACACCATCGAAGAGCTCACTCACGAGCGGAATGCCGATCGCGCCGGTGGCATCAACTTCCACCCAATCGCCGCTGCCACCCTCCGACTCGTCCCACCAGAACAATGTGGCAGTCCCAGCGGCTTGTCCGGTTGGCACCGTCAACGTGACACCGGTGTCTGTAATGAGGCTTTTGTCGGCAGCTTCTCTAAGAAGCGTCACGGCAGCCGGTGTAGTGTACGTCTGCGAAACCGGAGTCTTATCCGTCAGGTTGTCCACCTTCGTCACTGTCACATTTTGTGTTAGAGTCGTTTCCGCCTTCAACGTGAATTCCCACGACGTTTTCGTGGCCTCGCCAGTGATCGTAAATTCGTCCGTACCAAATTTCACGACATAAAAGTCGGTCGCTGCGGGTGCATTGTTCGTTCCGAAATCGACAGTGAATGTCTTCGCCTTCGTCTCGCTGGCCGCCACCGTAGTTGCCGGGGCGGTTGTCAGCAGCGCCACTCTAGCCTCATTGGAGATCGTCGAAACGCCTTGGTCGTCCGTCGAGACAACACGGAAGAGATAAACCTTGCCGTCCTCCAGTTGGTCGAAAGTCGTTCCATCCTCTTTAGATTCAAGTTCCATATCCTCGGCTGAAACCCATGCCTGACCGCCGTCCATCGAGATATAGACGACTTCATTCTCAGCACCGCTAACGGGAGTCCACGACACGGTAATTTCACCCTCGTTGGCACCTGTCACACCTTCCAAAAGCAAACTGGTATCACCCTCTGGGATTTCTTCTTCCACAAGAGCCGAGTAAACCTTGACTGTATCGGATCCAATCGTGTAAGCGGTTTCGCAGAGGAACCACACATTGCCGCCTGCGACCGAATCCGTGGTGTACACGTATTTTTCGTTACTTTTCGTCACTTCCTGCCAATCAGTGGGCGTGCTCTTAGGAGTCGTTTCCGGCGTGGTCTTTCCGTTTTCCAGATTGCCTTTGAAGTAGTACAGCTTTGTGACGCCTTCCTGAGGGGCAGTGAACGTGAGCTCCGTTTCATAAACCGGCGAGCCCGTGGCAACCTTCGTGGCCGCTGCCAAGTTGGTCACTTTCGCCAAGTTCTCGAACTTAATCGTAACGTCACAAGGATACGTCCCCGTTGTGCTGTCTTTAAGCGTCGCTTTGAACGCAACATTACCCGCAGCCGGTTTCGCGACGTCAATCGTGCCATCGGCGTTGATCGTGATAACGCCATCATCGTTCAACGTAATGACGACTTTAGTCCCGTCGAGGGTAAAGACGGTATCGGTAACCCCTGCGATTCCTTTATTGTCGCCTTCAATCGTCTTAATTGCAGCCGACGGAACTGTCACGCTGCCGAACGTCAATGCGGGCCCGGCAACTTGGAGGTCGCTCACTTTCAGAGTTTTACCAACTTCGACGTAGGCCGTATCTTCATAGGTTTTCTTCACGAGCGGCTTGTCGTTGACGCCTTTGAGTGTGACGGTGACTTTTTGGGTGAACTTGTTTCCGGCGGCGTCTTGCAGGAGGACGTTGAAGCGGATCGTCGCGTCCGTGCCCGCCGGCAGGAAGTCGAAATCTCCCTCATCAAGCCCACTCCCGGCAAACGTCAGCACGATGTCACCATCGGCCTTTTGAATCGTCCACGCGTCGACCAGTTCGGTTTCAACGGCCCCCAGATTAGCCCGGAGCCATTTATCCAACTCGGTCGCTCCATCGCTCAACGCTCCCATCTTCGCGAAGCCTTGCTCTTGAGGAGTTACCCCAAGCGTCGATCCGTCCACATCGAGACCAAGCCCGACGACGTTGTAGCTCGAAGCGTCTCTGATCGTCGTAGTGACATCATCCGCCTCATCACCAATCGTCACACTGCCAACCGAGCCGACCACCAAAGCCGGAGCGGTTTTGAAAGTTGCTTCCGCAGACCATTCGGAATCATCAAATGAATCACCCGTTTCCGGTGTCTCAACGGCGGATACGATGAAAACGTATTCCTTGCCGGCGTCAAGTCCGGTGATTTCGGCCGTCGTGACACCTTCTTCGGTCACGAAGGTCATGATGGTGTCGTTTTCGGCTTCCCAATCGACACTACTATCATCCGGCTTAACCGCATACCAAATTGTATAGGTAAACGGTCCAGATCCTTCCACCGGTGCGTCCCAACTGAAAGTCAGATTCGCCTTGGTATCCAACCCGTCCACATAGGTTTGCGAATCGCCGAAGACCAAGTTGCCCGGGACGTCCTTCGACTTGAGCGTCGTCACAGAAACCGCTTCGGTCCGATTGGTTTCTGTCGTTCCGTCGCTCATGTAAACGACATAGAACGAAGACGTTCCAGCGGGCCATGTAGTGCCATCACCGAGCACGATTTTCACACCACTCGCCGTGTCGATCGTGTAATTAGTGGTTTCAGTCAACTTGGTGTCGCCTAACTCTCCAACCACGTAAACAGCATAATGACTCCCGATATTATCTGATCCAATCTGGGGCATTGTAAGTGTGATGACATTCGCGTCTCCTGCCGTCAAGGACGCTTTCCCTTCCGGTTTGGCGAGCAAGGTTGTCTTTTTCACTTCATCGCCGGCTTGCGATATCGTCTTGACGTCGCCGTCCTTGATCGCGGTGACTGTAACGGCATGCTCGGTGTTTGGCGTCAAGTTCGTCAGAACGATGCTGGTCGCACCAGCCCCGAGCGTCTGCACCACGCCGTCGACGTCAACCAAGTAACCGGTCGCACCGGTCACGGGGTCCCAGGAGAACGTCATTCCCGTCGCCGTATTTTCAGACGCCGTCACCGCCGGCTTCGCAAGAGCCGCGTAAGTCGCTTCCACTTTGAATTGCTGAGAACCAACAAGAGTACCTGTTGAGGTGAGTTCGACGAGAACGTAAGTTGCGTCTACATTCGCCGAGAGAGTTGGATGCGAAACAGTGGCAATGTTGCTGCTCAGAGCAGGTCCAAACTTCCATCCGTCCGGCGCGGCGTCGAAGGAGCTTCCCGCAAGCCAAGTAATTAGGTTTGCCTGCACATCATCTTCTCCCTCATATGTTGAATCCAGTTCCAACAGCGTCCAAGTGTTTTCCGCTTCCTTCGGGTCACCGGTGATTTTGAAACTGAACGTCGCTTCGTTCGTGTTTGTCATGGTCCAGACTTTATCGGTCACAGCGTACGACGACGGCGTCACGGTATCGGTGTCAGCGGTTTGGAACCAATTGCCGTCGCCGTCTTTGTAAACGACGCGGAACTTGTATTCCTTTCCGTTTTCCAAACCGGTCACGACGGCACCATCAGCATCACCGGTTTCAGTCGCTGCCGTCCATGCTCCACCATCTTCCGACTGCTGCACGACTCTGGTCGTTCCAGAAAGAATGGCACTGTAAGTCAACGTCGCTTTGCCGTTTCCGACCGCGGCGGTGACCGTGGCGGTCGAAGCCATGATCGCCGGGATCGTCAACGTCTGCGCGGCGGAAGGAACAGTGACGCTATTAACGTCCTTCGTCACGCTGACGAAGAAAACATCACCCGCCACGTCCGAAGCGTAGGTCGCGACTTGCTTTCCGGTGTCGTCGTTTGTGCCATCTGCCGTTGTCACGAGTTTCCAGCCGCTGTTGGCGGGAATCGCTGTGCCAGCCTTTACTTGAGCAACAAGCCACGCAATCGAGTCGTCAACCAACGGGTTACCGGATTGAGCGTCCGCTGGAATTCCGTCCGCCTTTTCGTAGACGTAAAGCGTCGTCCCGGTCGTCGTCGTATAGGAAACCTTGGACTCGAACTTCGAGGTGTCGCCGTTAAACGTTTCAGCCGTTACAGCCACGCTCGGAGCCACCGGAACAGCGCTCACGATGATATTACCTTCGGTGGAGTAGACCTTAATTGCTGTGCTGGTGGCACCATCAGTCATCGCTCCCGTGATTTTGACCTTGTAGGTTCCAGTTGCAGCGAACGTTACATCAGCAGTACCACCAGAGATGTCTTCAACCTTTAGTGTTGTCTCCCAGTTGTCATTGCTGTATTCGACGACATAGGTCATACCGGTCCGGTGATTCCACGTGAGCGTCACCGCGTTGTCAACTGTAGCTGTTAAAACCGAATCCGAACGGGTAATCTGCGTCGGCGTGGCTGGAACCGTGATCGCCACGGTCGGCCCGTTATTGGCACCCGCTGCGGAAACCTTATAGCTCGTGTTGTCACCATCAACGATCGTTTCAACCGCGGCATAGTAGAAGACGTTGTTTTCAACGCCGGTCACCGTGACCTCAGTGGTCGTGCCGGCTGTACCGACTGCTGACCAACCGGTCGGCAGCGGAGTAGCCGGAAGTTTGTTGGCATCAACCCAATCCGTAAGGGCTTTGAAGGCAGCGGCGGCGTTCAGATAAGTTTTGCCGCCACCCGCATCAATCGTAGTGGAATCTAGCTTCCAGAGTTCGACGGTGCCGTTTGTAGTGTCCACCGCAGTCGCTTTCACCTTGAAGCTGTAATCCGCTCCGTCCCAAGCCTTGTTGTCAACGGTCACGCTCGGCCCGGCGGCTTCGGTGGTGACCACCGTTTGCACTGAGGTCGGGGTCGAAGCCGAACCATCGCTATCAATCGCGTAAGCGAAGGTGTACGCCGTCCCGGCGGTCAGGTTGGTAACTTCGATTGCCAGTCCAGTGGCGGCAACATAGGGGCCGACCGACGTCGCCGTCGGAACACCCGTACCACCGGCATTTGTTGTGACTTTCGTCCAACCGTTGGCAACTCCACCACTGCCTTCCGTCGCGTCCCACCAGAACAGCGTGACGGTATCACCATCCAAACCGGCCGGGAATTCAAGCGTGACGCTGTCGGTCGTAATGGTTTGATCGTCAAACTCCGCCGGCGGGTCCAGAAGATCAATCCTGACCGAAGCACTGTTGACCGAAGTCCGTGTCAATGTTGTCGCAGCAAAGATGTATAATTCATCGCCGGCGGCAAGCGTGATACCTTTTGTCGAAAGGACACTTGCTCCGATCGTGATAACACCGCTTGCACTGGATGTTACCGGGATTCCTACGGTATCACTGCCGATCATAACCACGTAATCAGCCGCTTCTTTCAAGGCAACCGTGAGTGTCACATCGCCGTTAATCTGCTGCGCCGGAGCCACGGAGATCGTCGGGGCGGCACCGAGGGCCAAGATGGGTGTGCTTTCGTAAACCAGCGATCTCGGATCATTGTCGTTACCGACGACCAACGCCACTTCGAACGTGTAGCTTTTTCCAGCTTCCGGCGTGAAATTGATAATGACGTTGCTGGCGGTGGCATTTTTGATCGTGAAATCCAAATCGCCGGCTTCAGCGCCGTTCGTGACGTACCCGGTGTGCTTTTCAACGAGTCCTTCGTAAATCTTGACTTGGTACTTCCCGTTGGCGATCGCGTCTTCAATCTTTCCGTCGATCTGCTGCGGCGTCGCCAGATTGGAAGCCAACTCCACAACCGGCGCGAGGGTCAGCAGCGTCACGGGAAGCTCGTTGGAGATCGTCGAAGGACCCGAAGCCGGAGTCGCAACGACGCGGAACAGGTAAGCTTCGCCGTTGGTCAGGCCGGAAACCGTCGCGGTGCCAGCACCGACACCGGATGTGGCTTCGGTCCAACTCGTTGCGGCCGACGTTTTGTAGTAAACCTTGTACGTCGTCGAAGCAACATTGGTCCAGCTCACAGTGATCGAACCGCTACCGGCGTCCGCCGTCGTTTTCGTCACGGTGAAGGCATTTCGGGCCGGGATATTGACTTCCGTGCTGAGCGGCGAGTAAACCGCGGCGCTGGTGCCGTAAACCGTGCCTGTGATGAACCACGTTTTAACAGCCGTGGCCGAGTCCGGGGCGTAGACGTATTTTCCGGACGCATTCGGAACCACAACCCAATCGGCAGCCTTACTCGTCGGTGTCGTCGTCGGTGCGGTTTCGCCATTCCCCAGTGTTCCAACAAAAGCGTACAACGTCGTGCTTGTGGCACCGGTCGTGGGGGTGAACGTAACAGTCGTTTCGTACACCGGGGCGGTCGAGGAGACCACCGGGGTGCCCGCTTCGAGGTCGTTCACGACGCCGACGACGAATTCATCGCTCGGATCGGTCACTTCCAGCGTTCCATCGGCGGTTTTGGTCAACTTCAGGCAGAAGCGATAGGTCTTGCCGTTTTCCAAACCGGTCACGGTGGCACCATCGTTTGAGGGGGTGCCGCCGGTCACGGTTGCAGGAGCCCAATTCCCCCACGTTACGCCATCGTCGCCGAGCTTCGCGACATAAACCGTCGTCGCATTGTAAGCGGTAGATGTGTCATCCCACTTCAGCACCACGGATTTATCTCCAGTCGAATCGACTTCCGGGACGTGCGCGGTTATGAGTTTCGGCAGAGCGACCGTTTCCTCAGCCGAAGCGACGCCGACGCCGGACTCGTCGACCGTTCCGACGACGAAGCTGTATTTCGTCGCGGCGGTCGTGGCTTCCGTGGTGAGGACATAAGCGCCTTCATCGGCCTCGAGAATCGCCCAACCGGCATCTTCCAAGTCTTTCGGATCAATCTCGCCCGCGATGATCAACGCTTCCAGAACGTCATAATCGCTCAGCTCCATTTCGCCCTTGAAGTAATAAACCGTATCGGTCGGCCCGACGCCGATGCCGGGATCAAATGTGACGCCGAGGTCGTACGTGTAACCGTTGGTGTCGAAGCCGGTAAGCTTCGTTGACACCGCCAGATTATCCGCTTCGGCCAGCGAAACGATGGTCACCAAGTCGGAAGCCGTCGGCTGGTCCTCATCCTTCAGGAAATCTTTCGGGAACTCCACGGCGACGTAGTAAACCGCATTATCGGCCGGGGAGACGGTATCTACGTTTGATGATACCTTGGCCCAGCCGGTCGGAATTGTCGTACCGGCTTGCAACGCTTCAACGAGTTTCGCCACCGACGTGGTGTCTGCCGGCGCGGCACCGGAAGCGTCGTACTTGTAAAGCTCCACGGTGTCGGTGTTATCCGGCGCCGTGTTCAACGTTGCAGTGATCTTGTATGTGCCAGGATCGGTGTTTACACCGGGCACGAACTCCACGGCCGCTGTCGGTTTCAGCCCGGTGGGCGTTCCGGTCTTCGCCGAGGCTGTGCCGGTAACCGATACGTATTTGGTCACGGTGGTGTCGGTATTCACTGTAACTGTTTTCGTAACCGTTCGCTCGACATTGAACGTGTAAGTCGTATCGCTTTCCGGTAACGTGATCTCGGCAGACCAGGTTTTGGCCGTCCCATTAAGCACCGGAGTTACCGAGATACTAGTATCCGCAGCGCCTTTTAAAACTTTGACAACATAGGAATCCGTGGTGTCGGTTTCCTGCCATTGTGTCCAACTTAAGGTCACGGTCCGACCGCTGACTGCCGTACCGACGACCGGAGCCGACGCATACTTGGTCACGTCCGTTACAGTAGCCTGTACGATCGGGAAGGTGTACACCGTGTAGGTCGGCGATGTCGTGCCTTCCACGGCAACGAAGTGGACACTGCCGCCGGTGGCGACGAAATCGAAGTCGAAGTCACCGCTCCAAACACCAGTAGCATTGTCTTTGGCCAAAGTGACCAACTCCCAACCAGTCGGGATGGTACCTGTAGCACCTCCTTGAACCCAGGTTTCCATGAGGCCAAGGTTCGTGGCGTAATCGTTAACTGCTCCCGTGTACTGATACGCCCGCATTGAATTCGCGGCTGTGAACGGTTTCACGTCGATCGAAGCGGCGAAGCTGCCGGCAACGGCGGAACCTTGTCTCGTAAACGTCCACTTCGCGGCGGAGTCGTTCACAGTGATGCCCGGGAGGGCGTTGGCGACTTCGTAGTTCGTCTTGGACGCGTTGTCCGAGTCCAAAGCCTTCGCGACGACCTGCACCCAAAGTTGCGTACTACCTCCGTCCGTCGGAATCGTCACGTTGAAGGTTGTCGACGTGCCCGTGACATCAGGCTTACCCATCGTCCAACCGGCATCAGTCGCAGGAGCCGTTGCACCGAAGGCGTACTTCACGTCGTATTTCGTCGGGTCGATTTTTGCCGCGTCAGGCGTCACCGTCCAGTTGACCGTGACGAGGCCGTAAGCCGTGTAGCTGGTCGTGGCCGGGGTGACAGTCACCGACTTCACATCGCGCGGAGCGACCGGGGTCGTGACGGAGAACGTGGTGTTAGCGACCGGCGCGCCGGTCGCACTCGGGGCGGAGCTGTTTGCCGGGGGACCGGTTAACAGAGCGGTGATCCGGTA
Organism: Thermoguttaceae bacterium; assembly: GCA_031549565.1. Taxonomy (GTDB): domain Bacteria; phylum Planctomycetota; class Planctomycetia; order Pirellulales; family Thermoguttaceae; genus JAVBSX01. The sequence continues at coordinate 65,736 of JAVBPO010000041.1, read as the reverse complement.
GTACACCGTGGTGCCGGCGGATACTGTCGAGGCTTGCTGGACGACGTAGCTTGCATCGACATCCGCCGTTTGCGTCGTCGCCGGAACATTTTGGACCGAGACCCAACCGCCGGCGCCGGTGTTGGCCGCCGGATCCCATTTGTCGATTTGGTAGGACGTGGCGTCTTTGGAGGTCTTCCACGTCAACGTGACGTCATACATGCCCGTCGTCGTCTTTTGCCAATCGGCGTTGGTGATCGGTTTGAAGCCCAACGACGGCGTGGTCAGCGGGGTCGTGACGGCGGTCGTTTTGTCGGATTCGAGCGACATGACGACCCCTGCGTCGGTCACCTGAACCACGGCGAACTGGTACGCGGTGTTGGAGGAAATGAGGGATTGTGCACTCCCGTCAGCTTTCGTGTACGCCGCGATCGTCTGCTCGTTGGTCTTGCCTTGGTCGGGCGTGAACGGAGTGTATCCGAGCAGATTACCGCCGCTGTAGACATTGACACGGTACTTGTTCCCGGCGGCGGTCGGCGTGAAGTTCACGACGACTGAACTGTTAGGCGACATGCCGGTGGTCACGGCGCCGGTGGTCGGCGCAGTCGGGGCCGCCGCTAAAGCGACGACGGCACCCGAGGTCGCGGTTTGCGATCGCGGGTCGGCATTGGCATTGTCGTCGACCCACGTGACCTTGATCGTGTAGCTCGTACCGGCAGTCGGCGTGTAGTCGAAATTGCCGCCATTTTTGATCGTGATCGTCAGGTCCTGAGGATTATCCAGATCGGTGTTCGTGAAGGATTTGGAGACGACTATCTGACCGTCGACAATCAAGTCAACGGAGTACCTTCCACCGGGCTTCGCGGCTGTGATCTTTGCGTCGAGTTGCTGCGGTGTCGTGTCGTTGGCGGCCAGACTAATGGTCGGCGCGGCGGCCAGACCCAGCGGCACCGACAATGTCGAGGAGATCGCCTTGGTCGGAGAATCGGTCTGTTGCGCACCCGGTGTGATCGATACGACGCGGAAGTCGTAAGTCACGTTGTTCTTCAAGCCGGAAACCGTCGCCGTACCTTGGTTACCGACGATCGTGATCGCACCTTCCGCAATCGGTCGCCAAGCCGGGTCGGACGGCGCCTTGAAGTACACGGCGTACGTCGTTCCCGCCACGGCAGTCCAATTCACGGAAATCTTACCGCTACCGGCCTCCGCAGTCGCTATTTGCAAGCCCATATTGGCCGCAGCCGGGATTGTCACTTCCGTCGTCGCGCTGGCAACGATGTCGGTCGCGGAGTAAGTCGTGACGGCGACGAAACTGACAGGTTGAGCGCTGGCACCGGCGTTTTGCGTGAACGTGGCGGTGATCGGCGTCCATTCATCCGTACCCGGAGTGGCAGCTTTGAGGGCAGTGATCAAATTTGCCACATTAGTCGGTGTGGCCGTACCCTGGAAGGCGTAGAGCTGCGTGATCCCGGCGGCATCATTCGGCGCGGTGTACGTGATCGTGGTGGTGTACACCGGCTGCGTCCCGGAAACGACCGGATCTGTCGCGTCAATATCGGTCGGGATACCGACCGTGGTAGGAAGGGATGGCTCGGTCACTTGGGGCACATCGCCGCTCAACTTCAGGCAGAAGGTATACGCCGTGCCGTTGACCAAGTCGGCGGTCGTGGTCGCGTCGGTCTTGTAGCCGGTCACGGTGGCACCGGTTTTCGACGCGCTGCCGCTAAGGACGGCTTCATACCAAGTTGTTCCGTCGGTCGAAACGTAAACAGTCGCGTTCGCGGCGGCCGTATCGGTCCATTTCAAGGTAACGGACTTGTTGCCGGTCGAACCGAACAGCGGCTTGTTGGTGCTCTTGATCGGAACGGTCACACTTGTCGCCACTGAAGCGGCGCCCTTACCGGAGAGTTCGTCCTGCGTGCCGACGACGAATGAATAATTCAACGCTTCGGTGGTGGGGGCGATGTTGGGAAGGACGCCGTTGGCGGCGAGAACTGCCCAACCGGTCGGCAAAGCCTCCGGATTGACGGTACCGTCTACGATCAGTGCCGCGAAAGCGTCATAGATCGCAGGTGTTATTTCGCCGGTGTAGTAGTACACCGTGTCTTTCGGTTTGACGGCTTGACCGGCGGTACCGATCGTAACCTTGATGTCGTACGTCGGCGTATTGGTCACGCCCTGAAGCTCTGCAGCTACGACCGGTTTCGATGCCGGCGTGGGACTGATGATCTTCACCGCCGCGGAAGCTTTCGCAACGTCTTGTCCAGGGGTCGGGCCCACAACGGTTTCGACGGCGGCGTAGTAAGTCGCCGTCGCGGTCGCGGCGATACCGGTCGCGATGCCGCCAGTCGAGGGAACGAGAGTCCAACCGTTCAACGTAGTAGCCTTGCCGCTCACATAGTCAGTCAGGGCGGCAAAATTGGCAACCCCCGGGGCCTCGGAGCCATCGAACTTGTAGATCGCCAAGCCTTCGCCCGACACCTCAGCCGTCGCGGTGAGTGTGTACGCGTCAGTCTGGTAGCTGGGAGCCAATCTCGGGGTTCCGGCCGTGAGTACGCCGGTCGTCGCGGTAGTGGCGGCAGCGCCTGGGATCGACGTGTACGTGACTTCGCTGGTAACTGCTTGCGTATCCGGATCGGTTTCTGTGACGGTGTACTCTCGAGTGACGCTGATCGAATAAGCGGTACCACTCTTTTGCATCGTGATTTCCGCAGTCCATTTACCGGCGGCAAAGGTCGGCGCCTTCGAGAGAACATACGTAGCGGTGTCGCCACCTTCCTTCGCGGTAATTTTGTACTGCGAGGCGGTATCTTTGGTTCCGTCGATGCCGTCCCATGTGACGACCAGAATGCGATTGCCTGCGGATTTTTGAGCGGCGGTCACATTAGCCGGGGCCGCAGCTTCACCTTTCGCGGTATCATCGACGTTCTGGGCCGTGACGCCGAATGTCGCCACTTCGGAGAAGGCGAACTTTTTCGCGGCGGCGTCAACCGTCTCCACGGCGAGGTAGCTGACATTGCCGCCACTGGCCGTGAAGCCAACGGTGAAATCGACGGTCGTTCCGGACGTGTACACGACCGGAGCCCATGTGGACGGGCGGTCGCCAGTGCCGGCGAGAACCCAATCTTTCAGAGCCTTGACATCGGCCGCGGAAGGCGTGCCGGTTCCTGTAAATTTGTAGGTGTCAAGCGCCGTGCTGGCCGTCATGAATTTGTTCGCGGTGAACGACGAGGCATACGTGCCGCTCGTGGCGTCATCGAACGTCCAAGACGATTCGATCCCCTGTTTCATATCCGGAACGCCGACGGCCGTTTGATTCGTCGCATCGGAGGAATAGTTCGTGGCAGTCGTCGTGGAAGTGACCCGCACCCAAAGCGTCTTGGTACCGATATCCGTGGTCGGAACGTCAAAGGTTGCCGTCTTGTTGGCAAAACTGACATCCGCCGCCGCAACCTTCGTCCAACCAGTAGCCGGTGCATCGGTGGGGCTCGTACCGAACGCGTATTCCACTTCATAGCCGGCGGGAGCGATCGTGCCCGCTCCCTCTGCGGCAACAGCCCAAGTGACCGTTACGACACCGGCCTTCGTGCAGGACGCGGCGACATCGCTCGGCGCTACGGCTTTTCTCGGCGCGGCTGGAGCCGTGACTTTGAGAGTCGTGCTTGCTTCGGAATTGTTTCCGTTTGTGGTGATCGCGATGATCTGGTAGTTGGCAACCTCGGCAGCGGTTTGCGTGACCTCTTTGACAAGCGTACCGGCAGGGATATCTGTTCCGAGGGCAACAAATGCGCCCGCGGCATTCTGTTTGAGAATCCTGTAGGAAGTGGCACCCTCGACCGTCGCCCAAGACAACGTGATCTTGTAATACCCGTCAACCGCCGGCGGACCGACGACCGGGTTAACCCAGTCACCGGTTGTCAAATCGCTCACATTGCTAGCCAATTCCGGCGTGGCGAGGAGCGTCGTGAAATCGAGTTTGGCGGACTCGACCGAAATTTCGGAGGTGACGCCACCAACGGTCTTCACTTCAACCACGGAGATTTTGTACTTGTGGTTGGGTGACAGCGGTACATTTGTCGTGCCGTTATTGTATTGGGTGACTCTCATGTCGTTAGTCGCGGCGATCACGGTTCCGAGCAACTTGTCGTTGTCATCGGCATCGTAAACCTTGAAGACGTAGTTGCTGCTACCGATCCTGTCGAAGCTTACGGCGACCGAGCCGCTGGTGATTTGCGGCGTGATCGAGCCCGACAAGCCGAAGTGCGTCGGGGCGTCCGCCATCGCGATCACGGAATTGCTGTCAACGGATGTGACCGATCTCGGCTTTTGATTGGCGTCCACCAAGGTGATCTTGACCGTGTAGGCATCTCCTGCCACCAAGTCGGCTTGCAGACTCGCGGTGCCGGTTGCCGTTTTGGCGATCGTAAATTTTCCATCCGATCCGACGGTGACATAACCCTCCTTAAACAGGGTCGTGCCTTTGTAAACGTCGATCTTGTAATCGCCAGTCGGCGTCTGTCCGGTGATCTGGCCGTTGAGCACGAGCCCTTTTGCCGGATCGGAAGACATGGTCGGCGCGGCCATCGTTTGAATCACCTTCAACTCCTGACTCAACTGACCGGAAACCGACGTCGTTTCCGTATCGCCGGTTTTGACCACGGAAACGACCCGGAACAGGTACGTTTTTCCGTTTTCCAGACCGGGGAATGTCGTGCCCGTGCTGGCCGAAGTCGTGGCGGCAGTCCAGTTCGTACCATCCGCGGAGATGTAGATGGTTTCCGAAACGGCATCGAAGGCCGGCGTCCAGGTCACGCTGATCGAACCGCTGCCGTCGGCGGCCGACACGAGCACCGGAGTCGTTCGCGGAAGTTCCGCCGGGATCGTTACGACTTGCTCGGTATTGGCGGTCGCGGTGGCACCTGTTCCGTAAACGGTGACGTTGACGAAGTGGGCTTTTAAGGCGTTGTCCGTGGGGGCTTTCGTGTAAGTGTACGCTCCGGAGACGGGGGCGATCAGCTTCCAGCCGTTGCCGTTGGTAAACGTTCCCGCTTTCACTTGGGCGACGAGCCAATCGAGTGAGCCCGCAGTCGGCGGATTAACCGTACCGGCGTTCGCGTTGGCCGGGATTGTCTCCCCTTCGTAGACGTAGAGCGTCGTGGTTTGCGTACCGGTCGGCGGAGTGAACGTGATCGTCGACGAGTAGACCGGCTTGGTCGCCGTCGGGGTCGAGACCTTGAGATTGTTCGCAACGCCGATGGTCACGGGCAGACTCGGTTTGGACACGATCGTCGTTGCGCCGGCTTTGGCCCAGACGATCCGGAACTCGTAGGTCTTTCCATTTTGCAAGCCGTCCGCAACGGTAGAACCGGATCCGGTCATATTCACGGGGGCCCATGTGTTGGATCCGTCGACGGACGCGTAAACGGTCCTGGTGTAGCTGTTGCCGTAATCGGTCCACGCGAGAGTCGCGGTGCCGTTGCCGGTCGTCGGAGCGGTCGCTTGGTTCGGCGCGTTGACGGTGTTGTACGCCGGAACAGTCGTAAACGTGTCCGTCGAAGCAATGCCGGCCCCGGACAGATCCGTCGTGCCGACAAGGAACGTGAATCGCGTATCGGCGGTGAAATTCGTCGCATCGACCGTCAGGGTGTACGCACCTTCGTTGGTCGGCGCGAGTTTCTTCCAGAGGCTGCCGCTGAATTCCGTCGTATTGGAAATATCCTTGCCCAACGCGATTTGAGCCTGAGCCCAAGCGAGGGTATTGACAACGGTGGCAGCACCGGTCGGAATCGTTCCCTGGTAGTAGTACAACGTGTCGGTCACCTTGCCCGCCGTGACACCTTGACCGGCGGTGAACGCGACGTTCAGGGTGTAGTTGAGCGTGTTCAGGTTCGTCGTGCTTGTCAACGTCGGCGATACGGTGCTGAGCGTCGCGGCCTTGAGCAGAACGACGGTCGTCAGTGCGGAGGCGGTCGGCGTATCCTGGTTGACGGTCGGATTTAAGACGGACTCGACGGCGACGAAGTAAACGCCCGTGGCGGTCGCGGTGACGTCCGTGGTGCCGGCGGTCACCAAAGTCCAACCGGCAGGCCAATCCGCGGATTGCTCATTCTTACCGGCTTTGATCGCGGCAACGAGATCGGAGACCTTACTGTTGGCCGACACTTCCGGCGAGGTTCCCGCGGGAATGCTGTATTTGTACAGTGCCACGGTATCGGTGCCGGTAGGCGGTTTCGCGGCGACCGTGTATTTGTTGGTATCGGTCTTCGTCAGGTTGACGGACGGCGCAGCGGCCGTGTACGTACCGGTTGTCTTCTCGACCGTGCCCGGGAGCGAAGTGTACTTGACACCAGTATCGGTGACCGTCCTTGTGACGTTGACCGTATATTTCGTACCACTTTGTGGCAAGCTCAACGACAGGAGCCAGGTTCCAGGCGCGCCGCCTGTACCCGGACTAAAAGTCGGAGTCGTCGGCCCCGTGTATTGCGTTCCGGTGGTCGTCACGGTCACGGCGTAATCGCCGGCGTTGGCGGCGGTGTCCGTCGAAGCGGCGGGCCATGTGACGTACACGGTGCGTCCGGTGGACGCGGGGTCAACCGTGAGCACCGGAGCGGTCGGCGTTTCGGCGAACGCGGTCTTGATCGCGGCGTTATCGACCTTGAGCGTCGTCAACTCGGAGTAGGAATACGACTTTTCCGTATCACCACTCGTTTGGACGGCGACGAATTGCGCACTGCCACCCTGTTCGTCGAACGTGAAGTTGAAGCTGCCCTTGTTGCTTGCATTCAACGTCACTCTGGTCCAACCGGCCGGAATATCGCCTTCAACCAGCGGGGTCGTCTGGAACCAAGTCTTCAGGGCATTGAGATCGTTCGTGTAATTGCCGGTACCGGCACTGGCGTTGTACTGGAACGCGGCGAGCGTATCCGTTGCGATCGCTCCAGTCTTCGTAACGGTGAGCGTCGAGGTGTATTTACCGGCATAGGTCGCTTTAGCCGGGTCCGGATCGGAGACGTCGGCGGCCGTGAAGACCCAAGCCTTCCCTTCGCCGGTGTCGGCAACGCTCGGAACGGTGACCGCTTTCGAAGGATCGGATTCGGTCGACTTATCCGTTTTGGCTTCCGGGTTGGTGACAACGCGAACGTAAAGGTCACCGGATTGTATTTGTCCCGGAGTAAGCTTAAACGATGCCGTCGTAGCCGCCGCAGTATCCACCGTTGCTCCGTCAGCCCAAACGGTTGCCGCCCCCGGAGTACCGTTTTCGATGAACACGAACTGCACTGTATAGGATTTCGGAGCGACACCGGTGGCCGTATCCAACGTCCAAGGAACCGTGACCACGTCGTCCGAGGCCCATGTCGCTTTACCAACACCGATCGACGCTTTTTGCGTCAGTCGCGGCGCCGCCGGTGCCGTCACGGGATGTGCTGCACTCGGTACGGAGTCGTTTGTGCCGTCTTTGATCGCCGTGATCCGGTAGTTGAGCGTCACCCCCGCATCTTGCTGAACGACAAACTTCAGTTCCGTGACGGCTGCGGCATCATCCACGGGCAACCAGGTATCGGGAGCCGTCGTCGTGGAGTACTCGATCTTGTAGGAAACGGCACCTTCACTCTTCGCCCAAGACAATTCGATATTGTATTTGCCCGAACCTTCGACATCCCAGTCTTTTTGCCAGGTCAGGCCGGTCAGGTTGTCCGCCAAGGTCGGCGTGGTCAGGAGCGTCGTCGCGGAGGCTTCGTTGGAGAGCAGCGAAATGTTCAGGCCGCCTGCGTTCACTTCGTACACAGAGAATCGGTACGTCGAGTTGGGGCTCAACTCCACGGCGTCACCACCGCCCGACGGGATGTACTGTTCAATTTTCATCGAGGTGGGCGGATTGCCCGGGTCAAAATTGACCGTGCCGATGGGAGTCGTGGGGGTCTGACTAGTCGGATCGTACACGTTGAACGTATAGCGATGCTGTGCCGCCGCATCGAAGTTCACGGTCACCGATTTGTCGGTCACGCTGTCCTTCACGACCGTGAGATTCTGCGGGGCGGCCAACTTGGCCATGGCGAGACCGGAGGACGCGGACGGTTTCGACCGCGCGGCACTGTCGGTTAAGGTGCCATCCCAGAGCGTGGCCTTGATCGTGTAATACGTCCCGGCTTCCAAGGCCGCGTTGATATTTGTGTCGGATGCAGCGGCACTGGAAATCGAGAACGCAAAGTTTCCAGCCGCAGTCGCCTTGACGTATCCGAAGGTAACGGCTGTATCGACGCCTTCTTTGAAGACTTCGATCTTGAAGATATCATTCACCACGGCACCGGTGATCGTTCCGTTGAGCTTCTGGCCGGTCGCCTGATCGAAGTTCAGCGTCGGCGTCGCCGGGGCGTCGGCCAGTTCCACTTTCTGAGGGAACGTTTCGGAGACCGTCGTGGTCGTGGAACCACCTTGCGGCGTCACGGTCGAAACGACCCGGAACAGGTAATCAGTGTCTCCGTTCGTCAGACCGCTGAACGTCGTACCGGCCGCAGCCGATGTCGTCGCCTTGATCCAAGTCGTGCCACCGTCTTTCGAGATGAACGCGGTTTCTACGACGGTCAGCGTAGCAGTCGCTGTGTCGGCGGGTGTCCATTTAATTTCAATCGTACCGCTTCCCTTGACGACCGGTTTCGCGACGCCGATGGTGCGAGCGGCCTGCCGCGGAATCGTGACGGTTTTCACCGCATTGGCGAGCGCGGTCGTCACGGGATCGTCCCCCTCTTCCTCTCCCGGAACCTCGAACACCGTCACGTTGACGAAGCTGACGGTCTTGGCAGCCGATACGCCCGGATCAGACGTGTACTTGACGTTGCTGGTGTCGCCAAGCGACTTCCATCCGGTCGGGAGTTCGTCGTCACCAGCGAGAATCGCGGCGATCAGAGCCTGCACGTTCGCCGTGCCGGTTCCGTCGTACACGTACAGTTCCGTCGTTCCGTAGGTCGGTTTATCGAACGTGACCGTCGTTTCGTACACCGGTCTGTCAGGGACGGCTTGGGTCATCGGAACAGCCGGGTCCGTCGCGGCGAGGTTGTTCGCAACCCCGGCGGTGATGTTGCCGCTGGTGTCGGTCACTTTCTGCGTTACGGTATCGTCGGCGCCGGTCCAAACGATCCGGAATTGGTACGTCGTACCGTTTTCCAAGTCCTTCACGGTTTTCGAACCGGCGGCACTCATCGTCGATTCGGTCCATTCGCTCCATGTGCCGGTCTCGGCGTCGTATTCCGACTGGTAAACCGTCGCGGTGGTGTAACCGGTCAGGCCGGTCGCATCCCATGCAAGGGTGACGGTTCCGTCACCGGTCGAAACGAAGGCGGGAACGTTCGCGGCGGTTTTGACGTACGTCGGCGTGGTGAAAGTCGCCGGGTCCGACGCGACTTTGCCGCCGGATTTGTCCGTCGTACCGACGAGGAACGTGTACGGCCTTGCATTGCTCGTGGCATCCGATTCGAGGATATATTTGCCTTCACCATTAGCCGGGAGTGGCAACCAACCGGAGGCAGGCACTCTGCCCGCGACGATTTCCGCTTGAGCCCAAGCGACGGAGCCGGGGGTCGCAGCACCTTCCGGCGGAGTCCCGTCGTAGTAATACAACGTATCGGTCGGCACGACGCCTTTGCCGCCCACGAACGAAATGTCGAGGTCGTATTTCAGCGACGTTCCCATGGCCATGACCGTGGCGTCCATGAGCGACGCTTTCACGCCCAGTTCGGTCGCCTCGGAAATCGTGACGAATTCCATCAGGTCGGACGCCGTCGGGGTGTCCTGCCCGGTCGTCGCATTCTCGACGTACTCGACGGCCACGTAGTAAATGGGCGTCGCCGAAGGAGTTTCTGTATCGGCCGGGGTAAGGTTGGGAGCGGTTCCCTGGGTCTTCTTCTCCCAGTTGGTTGGTGTATCACCGTTCTTCAGGTCCTTGATCAGGTCGGCCACCACGGGAACTCCGGTGCCGGTGTACCGCCAAAGCTCGACCGGTTCGGCGAGCGCCTCGGCGTTCGGCTTCGCGGTAAGCGTGTACGCACCTGCGGCAGGTCCGGCCACCACGTCGATACTCGGCTTCTTGGCAGCGAACGTTTCGGTCGTCGCTTCCACGACGCCCGGGACCGACTTGTAAGTGGCCGTCTTCGGCGCTGTACCGAGTGTTTTCACCTGAACGACTTTGATCGTGTACGTCGTACCGCTGTCGGGCATCGCGATCGTCATCGAATAGACGCTGGCAGCGAAGTTCGGATTTGCCGGTATCACGGCGTCTTCGACGGCATTGCCGTCTTCGTCGAACACGCTGACTTCAAATTTCAGATTGGCGGCTTCTTCCCAAGTCACGGTCACATTGCGACCGTCGACACCATCTTCTTCGTCCACTTCGGGCGTCGGGGCGGTGGGTCTTTCTTCCATCGCGTCTTCCACCGTGGCGATGTTGATCGCAATCGTCGTCAAGTCGGAGTAGACGTAGCTCGTATTACCCTCTTTCACGACCGTTTCCACGGAAATAAAACTGGCGCTGCCGCCATTGTCCTCATCGAATTTGAAGCTGAAATCCGCTTTGTTGTACTGATCCAAACCGATCGGAGTCCAATTAGCGGGCCCCCCCTCGGTGGGAGTGGCGATATACGCCTGCAAAGCCGCGAGATCCTGAGCGTAGGTATTCGTGCTGGTCGAAGCCGGAGTGTACTGGAATACCCGTACCGTGTTGCCCTCGGCGAACGGCGCCGCTTCCAGCGTGGACGCATACTTCCCGGAAGTCTCGGTGTCGAACGTCCAGACGACCGCGGCGTTTCCGTCCTGCCGGACGTACGGAACTCCGTTCGTCATCCGATGGCCGGAAGTCGACTCGATGTCCGTCGCGGCAGCCGGTTTGGCAACGACGCGAACATAGAGATCGCCTTCTTGGCTGCCCCGCACGATTTTGACTTGGCCCGATAACGCCGTATTCGGAATCGTCACCGGTACCGGATTTTGCCCCTCTGTCATAACGGTATTCCAACCCGTCGTCTCTGACGTAGGTTCCGTCTCACTGAACAGATATTGCACTTGGTAAGAGCCCGGATCAATGTCGCCGGCGCCGAGTGTCCAACCGATCGTCACGATACCGGAAAAATCCCACGTCGCGTTGTTGAGCGCAACCGCTTTCACCTGTTGCGGGGCAACCGGCGTCGTTACGGAGATTTCGCTCGCAGCGGACGTATTAGTCGCGCTGACTGCCGTGACGCGGTATTTGAGCGTGACGCTCTTGTCCTGCTGGACAACCAAACTTGTTTCCTCGACACCTGCTTGAACGACCACCCAGGTATTGGGAGCCGCTGTCGTGGCATACTCGATCGTGTAGGAGGCGGCTTTATCGGCCGCGTCCCAAGTCAGGGTCACGTCGTATTTGCCTGAACCGCCGACGTTCCAGTCTTTCAGCGCCAAATCGGCGGCTTTGAAGTTCCCCGGCGTCGCGAGGTACGTCGTCACGACCTTATTGGGCGTCGTCGTCAACGAAATATGGATATTACCGGCGTTCACTTGGGTCACGTTGAGCTGGACTGTCTCGTCATCCTTCAGAAAGACGGTCTCGCCGAGGCTATTTTTGTACGAATCGATTTTGACTTCCGCTTTGGTCGATGTCGCGGTGTACAAAACCGAACCCAAGGTACCGGTACCGGCTCCATTGAAAATGTAGATGACGTAAGTGGCCCCGACAGTCGCGTCGAAGCTGACGTCAATCGCCTTGGTCCCTTTGGTCGCGACCAGATTCGTCGGGGCGGGATTGAGAACCTTGGCGGAAGCGGAAGGCGCGGTGGGAGACGAACTCGGTCGTCCCTGGCTATCCAACAATTCAAGGGTGACCGTGTAGGCCGTATCGGCGACCAGCGTCGCTTTGATATTCGTATCGCTTGCATCGGCGCCGGAGATCGTGAACGACAAGGTTCCGTCCGCCGCGGCTTTGACGGTGCCGACGATATCGGCCGCACCACCCTTGACGGTGACACGGTACTCTTCGTTCGCCTTGACGCCGGTAAGCGTTCCGTTGAGTTTCAAAGCGGCCGCGGTGTCTCCGGTCAACGTCACCGTTCCCGTGAGCGTGCTCAACGGCAGCGTCTTGGAAAGCGTTTGGGAAATCGACTGGCCGGTCGCCGTGGTCGAGACGACGCGGAATTGGTAGGTCACTCCGTTCTTCAGGCCGGTAAACGTCGCCGTGCCCGTGATACCGGCGGCCTGCTCTTGAGCCGTCGCGGGTCTCCAGTCCGTGCCGCCTGCGGCGTTGGGAATGCCGATCCAGGCCACTTCTGCGGTGGCACCCGCAGCGGATGTCCACGTAATGGCGACATTGCCGCTTCCGGGGACGGGATCCGCCGCCAAGGTCCGATCCCCGGCCGGAATCACCAGCGCCGTCGCGCTGACGTCGGAGTAATTCGTGCCGTCCGTGTAGATCGTTTCGCAAATGAACCACGCGTTGGTTCCGTCTTCCGAGAACGTCGTGTAGAGGTAGTCGTCACCGGTCTTGGTCACTTCTTTCCAAAGCGTCGGTTCGGTCGCCGGAGTCGACGTCGGCGGAGTCGCACCGCCTTGGTAAGCGTACAACTTCGTGGTGCCGCCGCTCGGAGCGGTGAACGTCACCTTCGATTGGTAGAACGCTCCGGCCACGCTCACGGGAGCCGCGGTGATACCGCTGACCACGCCGATCGTGACTTCCGGGGTCGCCACGGTCACAACTGTCGCGGTGTCCGCCTTGATCCATTCGATCCGGAACTGATAGGTCGAGCCCGGTGTCAAGCCGGTCACGATTTTCGTGTTGGCGGCATTCACCGTCGACGCGGTCCAGGTCGATTCGCCTTTGAGTTTCTGCCACACTTTGGCGGTGTAGCCGGTCAAGTCGGTCCAAGCGAGCGTCGCGGTTCCGTCACCGGTCGAAGCGACGCTCGGCTTGTTTGCGTCGTTATACGTCGGGATGACAAAGGAGTCCGACGCCGTCGAAGCGAGCGTGACGCCGGATAGATCCTTCGTGCCGACGAGGAACGTGCAAGTTACGGCGGCGGTCGTGGTCGTTTCCGCAAGGATGTACTTGCCTTCGCCGTTCTTGGCACGCGATTTCCATTTGGTCGTGGGGAATGTCGTCGTATTGGTAATGTCGTTACCTTTGGCGATCTGATCTTGCGCCCAAGCGACGGAGTTGACGACGGTGATGTCAGTACCACCGGGAATTCCAGCGGCGTCGTCATAGTAATACAGCGTATCGGTCGGCGAAACGCCTTGGCCGGCGGCGAACGTCACTTCGACGTTGTACGTCAACGTATCGCCCACAGCCTGGAGCGTCGCCTTGGCGGTCGGCTTGCCCGCAACGACGAGTTTGGCGATTCTCAGCGGATCGGAGGCGGTCGGATCGTCCTTGCCGACAGTTGCGTCCTTGACGAACTCGACGGCGACGTAGTACACGGCCGTGTCGTCCGGTGTCACGTCGACGGCCGTACCGCCGCCCGGCACGAGGGTCCAAGTGTCCGCAGGATCGTCACCGGTTTTCAGTGCGGCAACCAAGTCATCGATTTCCGTTTGCGACGGAGCGTTTCCGTTGTTGCTGTACACATACAGCGACGTCGGCTCGTCCTCGACGCCCGGATCCGTGGTAATCGTGTATTTACCATCGTCGTCGGACTTCGCGATGCTCAAAACCGGTTTTCCGGCCGGCAGCGTTTTCGTTGTTACGGTAACGGTACCGGGGATCGATTCGAGTCTGACACTGTACGGAACCCCTTCAAGGGCCGTGGGAACGACCAAATACTGGACGACTTTGATCGTGTATTCCGCTTCGCTTTCCGGCATCACGAACACGCCGGTCCAAGTCCCATTGGCAAAGGTCAACGTCGGCGTCACATCGACGGGAGTCGTCCCTTTGGTTACGGTAATCGTGAAGTCGTCCTCGTCACTCGTGCCCGCCCAAGTCGCGGTCACGGTGCGCCCGACGACGCCGGTCGTGGGATCAACCACGGGAGCCGGAGTGGTCGGCTTATTTTGGTTCGCAAGAGTGACCAGAGCGGCGTTTATTCCGAAGGTCGCTCGTTCGGAGTAGTCGTACTTTTCCGAACCCGTGGCACCGCTCGTTTCCACGACGACGAACGTCGCCGAAGCGCCGGCTGCCGTGAAGCCGTAGCTGAAATCGTACGTGTTGGAACCTTCCGTTTGAGGCGGAGTGAGTTTCCAAATCTCAGCGTCCAGTTCCCCGCCACCTTCGATAAAGTCGACAAGATTTTCGAGGTCCGCGGTATAATTGGTCCCGTCGCCGAGGTACTGGTACGCTTGGGTCGTGCCGCCGTTAAACGGCTTCGCGGTGAATTTCGAGCTGAACGTACCGGTGTTTTCCGCCGTGAATGTGAAGGTCGGCGTGGTGCCAAACTCGACGCCCGGCAGTCCGACTGCTTCGATGGAAACCGGAGCGGAATCGATATTCGTATCACCGGCGGTCGAGGTGACCTTGATCCAAAGTTTCTTGACGCCCGACGGAACCGTGGCTTTAAAGGTCGCCGTTTTATTCGCGACATTGATGACGGCATCGTTCGGCGCGCGATTCCACACGGTTTGGGCGTTCGGTTCCGTGTCGCTGAAGACGTATTCCACAATGAAACCGGTCGGAGCAATCTGGCCGGCTCCCGGCGCGGCGATCGTCCAGGAAGCCTTGATGGAAGCCGTGGTGGTACTTTCAACGGTATCAATCGTAAAGGTCGCCTTGAGGTCGGTCGGGGCCACAGCCGTATCCGGAGCGGCCGGAGCCGTGATCGGGGCCTCGACTTTCAGATAGCTTCCCCCACCTTCCGGCGTGTTGATCGCGACGAAATTCACCGTCACGCCCGGCTTGATGTTGTAGGCAAGCGGGGATTGATCCATGACCACCCAAACGGCGGCAATCGTGGGCGTTTCCTTGTCCAACTCCACTTTCAGGGCGGCCAGATCGGTGGCGTAATCGGTACCGTTATAGCGGTACAGCTTCGAGGTGGCGGACGGCGTCAAAGCGAAGGAATACGGCCAACCGTTTTCCGGGCTGTAAACGTCCGGCGAGCTCGGACTTGTCACGGTAATCACCGGTCGTTGGTCGGCGGCGAGCGTGACCGTGGTCGCTTCGGAGGGATCCGCGGCGCTGAGAATGACTTCCTTCGATTCCGCTTTGTACGACGCGGCGACGTAAGAAATAGTCTGTTCAGCGGTCGTGGCGGCAACTTTCTCCGAAGCGCTGACTTTCGTCCAGTTCCCGATCGTCTCCGCTTCCGCATCCGCCACGAGACCCGCGCTCAAAGCGTCCAAGTCGGCTTGCGCCATCGGCTCGGCACCGGTGAATTGCCAAATCGTGTTGACGACACCTTCCACTGGAGTACTCACGGCCAGTTCGATGTCATACGCGTCATCGACGTTGCTCCACTCCGAGGACTCGACGGCGAGCGTCGGGGCTTCGATTGGCGCGATGTATTCCACTTCGAGCGGCTCGGAAACCCGGGTCGATGTTCCGGCTTTCGTTCCGACCATACGGTACTGGACCGTTCCTTCTTCACTCGGACCGGTAAAGGTGTAAGTCGCTTTGCCCTCGGCAATCACGGCGTCACCGAGTTTGCTCCAAGCCGTGCCGTCGTAGACCTCGACGATGTACGCATCGTAATCCTCCAACACGTCGGTCGACAAAGTGACACTGGCGCCGGTCGGAACCAAGTCGCCGGTCGGGGCGGTGCGTTCCGGCGCCGCGGTCAGGGCGGACGCAGTTTGGGTGGTCAACGAACCGATTTTCACGGTTCCGCTTTCCGACACCACGCCGTACGTCGCACTGGCACCAGGAGTGAGCTGGAAGTTCGCTTTACCTTCGGTCAGTGTCACCTCTTGCCAATCGGCACCACCGGCGAGCAGACTCGCGAGAGTGGGTGTATCTTCGCCGACGTACAGATACAGCGTATCGGTCGCATCGGTCAGACCGCTGCCGGCCGTTATGGAAACGGAATAATCGTACTTATTCGTCGAACCGCCAATCCAGTCGGGCGTACCCGGTGTCACAACGGCCACGCCCGCGGTTGCGGCGGTCGCGGCGGCGTTGGGCGTCGAGACGGACCAAGTTGCTTCTTCGGCAGTTGCGCCCGATTTGAGGACAACGCGGAACTGGTAGTTCGTTCCGTCGGCAAGACCGCTGATCACGGCGGTGTTACCCGTAACCGACACATTCGCCGGATCGACCTTTTCCCAAGCCGAGTCGACCAGCATGAGGAAGTACACGTCCGATGTTTCGGCGGCGGTGTTATCCCAAGTGAGTGAAATCTGCCCGCTGCCCGGTCCGGTCGCGCCGGCCAGTTTGCTGTCCGTCGCGGCGGGAACCGTCACGCTCTTGTCGGAATTGCTCGCGATGATGTCCTCGCCTTCGGCCGTCAAGCAGACGAACCAAGCCGTGATCGCGGTATCGGAGAGCCGTGAATAGGTTGTTCCTTCCAGTGCGGTCCAACCGTTCGGGAGCGGAGTTTCCTCTCCGGCTTTGACGGCCGCGATCAGATCGGCGATAGTGCCTTCACCGTCGACCGACGGAATCGTCTCTCCTTCGTAAACGTACACGACATTGGTCACGTTTTCCGGCACGGCACCGACGCCGTCGACCAATGCGACCTCGAAGGTCCACGCAACGGCGCTGTCGTTGGCCCAAGCCGGTCCGCTGACCGAGTTGATTACCGCCGCTTGGAGCGGTGTGGCAATCGCGGCGGAAGCCGAGGAAGCGGGACTCGTCTTGTCGACCGAGTTCGTTGCGGTGACACGGAAATAGTACGTCGTGTGCGGCGTCAAACCGGTCACGGTCGCCGTCGTTTCGGTAATCGGATCGGTGGTCGTGAACGGGGTCCAAACCGCCGTGTCCGAAGTCGGATCGTCGGTCGTGTATTGGACCGTGTAATTCTTGAGCGTCGCGGCGACACCTTCGGAATCCGTGCCAAAGCTCGTCGGAGCGGTCCAGGTAATGACGATCGAGGTCGCAGTCGGCGTTCCGGAAACGACGACGTCGGTCGGAGCCGTCGGAGCGGTCGCGGCCGCTTTGGTCGTTACGGACGTTTCCTCCGAATTCGGTTTCGCCGGTGCGGTGTCACCGTTGTACACCGCGTAGGCGAACACGTAGGTCGTGCTGGGCGTCATGCCGGTCACGCTGAAGACGCCGTCGGCGTAGGTCGTTTTCACGCCTTCGCTTGTCGCGGTGACCTGCGTCCAGGTGTCATTGGCACCCTTGAGATAGAGCGTCGCGTTCTGGCCTTCGATCGGCTTGACCGGGATGGTCAGCGTCGCCGTTTCGTCCGTGATTGCGGAGGCGACGGCGGGATCAAGGGCCGCGAGTTTCACCTCGACGCTGCCGATGGCAACACCGATCGTTTTGATCGTGCCGTCCTTGAACGTACCGACCACGCTGAACTCGTACTTATAGTTGTCCGAAGCGGTGGCGTTGGCCGAAGCCGCGACCGACAGGTCGAGAACGATGTCCTTCGATTCGCTCGGCGGGAGCAGCGTGATCGTCTGCTGGTATGCAGCCAATGTGAGCTGACTCGTCGAACCGGCGGAGTTGTCCGAGATCGTCAAGGACCGTACGCCCGAAGCGTAGAGTTTGTCCAGATCGACCTTCTTGAGCGTCATCGTGAAGTCGACTTTCTGTCCTGCGGCGACTTCAAATTCGTTGCCGCTGAGCGACACCGGAATCGTGAACTCGCTTCCCTTGACGAGCGTCGGGGTGCCACCGGCGTCGGCGGGATTCGCATCCCCCGCGACGACGAGCACGTAGTAGTCTTCATTGGCGGTGAACGTTCCCGTGACCAAGGTTCCCTTGTTCAATTCGACGAAGTTGTCGTACGATTCGACCCTCGTCCAGGAACCGAACTGGCCGGTCCGGATCCAGACGTTCGCGGGAACGTCGACCTGGAAGGTCTCCGGCATGGCGACGAAGATGCCGCCTTCAGCCCAAGTCGCGGTCGGCGTCATACCGGCCGTGAAGCTGATCACCGGGCAAACCGCGGCGAGGTGCTTCAGCGAATCGATCTTCGTACTGATGTCTTCCTGAGCGACGAGGAATTCGTACGTTCCCACTTCCAGACCGGTCACGGCGACTTTGCCGTTGGCGTCGACTTTCACCGTGGAATCACCGAATTGCTTCCAACCGTCGGCGTACTTGATGTAAACGAACACGTCAGTGTCGGCCGCCAAACCGGTCGTGACCGAAACGGTCTTCAGCGCGGTTTGCGCGGCGGAATTGTTGGCCAAAGCGATCGTCTTGACGTTGGCGACACCCTCGGCGGCGTCTGCGGTAAGCTGGGCGAGGATCGCGCCGGGAGCCGTGCCTTCGGCGAACCGACCGGCTTCATAGACGAGGAATTCGAACGTGCCGGCTGCCGCGCCGGTAATCGCCTTGCCGGCTTTCAGGTCGGCGCCGGAAACCGAGGTACCGGTCGTGCTCCACGCTCCGTTGGAGTACGTGTAGACGACGTAGCTCTTCGCGGTGTCGGCCTTGTCGTAGGTCAACGCCACTTCGGTACCGGCTCGATTGTACTGGACCATACCGAGATCCGCCATTGGAACGGAAAGGTTGCCCTGGTCGTCCGGAGCGGTCATGACACCAGCGACCGGATCCGAAGCGACGGAAACAATCGTGTTATCGTGCTGCAATCCGGTCGTCGTCTTGGTTGCGGAAACCCTGAACTGGTACGTTTTTCCGGCTTCTCCGGCGAACGAGTACGAGGTCGTCGTGCCGTCGACGTAAATGGACGTCCAATCGGTGCCGTCGGTGCTGTACTCGATCCTGTAACCGGCGATGTCGGTCGCGGTCCCGGCGGTCCAGGAAAGACCGACCGTTTTCCCGACGACGCTTGTCGCCTGGAGACCGGCCGGCCTGGCATCCGTCCAGGTGTACATGGCGTCATTCACGTTGATGTGGGTCAGTTCCGTCTTGGACGAAGGAGCACTACTGTTCGCCCCCCACCTTTCCACAGCAATCAACTTGAATTCATCTCCCGTGCGGTTGGCGGGAACCGTCAAGGTCCAGGTCGTCCCGCTCTTTCGGATCGAAATACCAGTCGCCGCGTCCGTCACGACACCGGCTTCTGCCGCAATACTGTTCGCCAACACTCTCCAGTCCGACGACGGGACTAACGGGTTGAATGCGGCCAACACCGCAGCTTCATCCGTATTGGTTCCCGTATAGATCCAGAGTTGGTTGTACTGATTTGCGCCGTTTTCCGGATGGAGCGGAATGACGTCATATTTCACGGTCAGTGCACCGTTCTTTTCGGTGCTCGCATCGTCGGTGATCTGGAGAACTTGCGAATCGACGATCATTTCCGGACCGGCTCCGGCGACTGCGTGGAAAACGCCGGACGAGGAGGTCGCCGTCATTTTAACGCTGTCCGCCCGTTTCGCCGTCACCCGAACCCAGAGATTGTTCAAGCTGGCAACGGTCCCGGTGAATCCCGGATCAACCCCTTGAACGAGACCGAAGGTCGCGGTCATGTTGACTTTGTCGACATCCAAGCTTCTCGTCGCAGCGTACCAAGTCGTCGCGTCCGTCGGATCCGTTGCAGAGAACGCATACTCGATCACGTAGGAATCGACGTCGTATTTGCCGTCACCCAAAATCCAGCGGAAGGTTACCGTACTGTTCGCTTCGGCAATGTATTGCGCGATTTGAATTTCCGGGGCCTTGGTCGAACCGTCCGGCTGGGCGGGCGACATGGTAATCGCCACGGCTTCCTTCGTCACGTAATACTGGTAACCGCTATCCTCTGTACCGACCTTCTTGATCACGGCGTAATTTGCCGCCGTGTTCGCTTTAACGTAATCGGTGGTGCCTTCGAGGGCGACCCAATCCGTCAGGTTCGTCGGATCTGCTTTCAAAGCCGCCAGCGCGTCGGCAAACGGAACGGTTCCCGTGTAACGGTAAATCGTCGTGGCCGTATCCGTACCGGTATTGTTCGTCAAACCGAAAGTGTACTTCCACGCGTCGTTGGTGACATCGTAATCTGTATCGGCATCGGTCGGACTCGACACGGTCGCCGTCGCCATCGGATTGGCACCGATGTCGGCGGTCAACGTTCCCGTCGCGGCCGGGTCACCGACCAGTGAGAGCTGGACTTCCGGATTATGCGCTGTCGAATCGCGGCCCGAAGCAACGACGTAAGTGATCTTATCACCCCAAGTGTCCGAAGCGAAGGTCAAATTGTCGCCGTCGCAACTGGCGAGCAGGGTCCAAGTGCCGTTCGTTCCCGCAACAGTTTCCGGCAGTTCGCCGAGCAGATCGACGATTCCGGTTTTCAAAGCTGTGTAATCGGCATCCGCCGGAGCGGTGCCTTCCGTCGTCGGCGTCCATCTCCACGCGGAATTTTTGAGGTTGTCGGCCAGCGTGTTCGGGTCGTAAGCCACGGTCGGCGTGACGACGTACTTGCTCTGGACGTTGTCCCACGTCACGGCTTGGCCGCTCATGGTCGGTGCGGCCAGCTCCTTGACGTAGGAGACCAGGACCGGCGCCGACTGGAAGTCCAGTCCCGCTGCGGTCGTGTCCGTCGCTTTGACGTAGTACTTGATTTTGTACGCGTCGGCCGGTGCCGTGAACGTCACGGTATTGGCACCACCCGGCACGCGAGTGAACACGACGTCCTTATGCAGCGTGTCCGTAGCCGTGAACTCGACTTCCGGGCCGCCGTCGGCGGTGTAGTACAGTTTGTAGTCGTATCCCGTCCGTTCGGTCCAGTTGATCACGACGCCGGGCGTGTCGATCCAGACTTCCGGAGTCGTCACACCGGTACGCGTCGGTGCCTTGTCGAGCGTCATGACGCCAGGCGACGATTGTTCGGAAACAACGGAAGCGACATTGCCGCTCGCGTCGATTTCAACCAAGGTGAACGTGTAAAACGTTCCTGCGGCCAAGGTCGCGGTTGTCTCTTCGCCCGTCTTGACGGTGCTGACCGGAACGACCCAATCACCGGTCGTCGGGGCGGCCGTGGTGTCGAACGTGCCGACAGCCGTGGCACCGTTGTAAGCCGTGATCCGGTACATCTTCCCGGCGGTCGCGGCGATCGTAACATTGACCGATTCGGCGACGTTCGCGGTCGGAGCGGTCGCTTTGATTTCCGGAGCGGCGTACAGCGGCGTCGCGGACTTGGCCTCCGATTCACCGGAAACCGGCGTCACGGTTGTGATTGTCTCTTCATCGACGACTTCCGTCGTGACGATCACTTCGGTCACGGTGAACCAATACGTCTTACCGCCTTCGATCATCGTGGTAACAACGATCTTCTGCGGGTCGGTCGTGGTGACATCCGTCGGCGTGGTGCTGCCGATCTTGTCGCCCTTTTCTCCGGCGTCGTTGCTCGCGTAAACCGTGACGATGTATTTCGTACCGGCTGCGCGAGGCGTGAAGTTGACGTCGACCGAAACGGCGGTATCCGGCGTTGCCTGGACGGTTCCGAGCGTCGGCTTCGCGTAGAGGACGGAGAGGAACGTCAGTTCCGATTCCGCTTGACTGGTCAGGGTCGTCGTCGTTTCGTCGACGGTTTTCGTACCGACGAACGCGACTGTAATCTTCTGGGTCGGCGGGGTGTCGGGCTTCACGTTGACTTTGAACGTCGCGTACCTGGCTCCTTCGTTTCCTTCGAGAACGAGATCGGCCAATTTGACATTCGTCACCACCGTACCGGCGGTGCAGGTAAGCGTATCGACTCCGATCCTGCGCAGTTCGGCCAAGTTCGTTTCGCTGATGGTGTAGACGATTTCGTACGTTTCGCCCGCGACGACGCTGGCGAATTTATCATCCTGACCCGCCTGGATCGTCACTTCCGGCTTTGCGGCGACCACGACTTCGGTGAACGTCACGGCTTCCGTTTTCGTGCCGGAAATGACCGACAGGCTCTTATTGGCGACGAAGAACGCCACATCGACGGCCGAAGCGACGTCGCTCGGGGTCAGCGGCGTCACCTGAATGGTGAATTCGTACATTTCGACGGCAGCTTCCCCTTCGCCGACGGTCACGAGTTTCTTCGTGGTGAAGTCGACATAAGCGGTCGTACCGGACGCAGTGTAACCAAGCTTCGAATCGGCGTAGAACTGATCGATGTAGTCTTTCGCGATTTGAACCGTCACGGTGGACGGAAGACCGACTTGCCCTTGAGCGACGGTGGAAGTGTTCACGGCGGCCGGGGCGTCAGCGGCGGTAACGTTGGTGAACTTGACCGACGCGGAACCCGTGAGCGAAATCTGCGTGATCGCACCGCCTTCGGCAACCGTAGCCGCGAAGAAGGAGACATCGACCGTGTTCACGGCCTCGCCCGTCACGACTTGCGACGGCGACACCGGGATGGCGAACGTGTAATTGTCACCTGATTCGGTCAACGTACCGACGGCTTTCGCGGCGTTGCCACCGACCGTGTAGGCCAGCGTCGTACCGGCACCGAGTCCGTCGATATACGATTTCGGAACCGTAAAGGTGACGTTGGACGACGCGCCGATCTTGACGCCATCGACGGCATCGGTCGGGCCGGTCACAACGGGGCCGTCGTCCAAGGCAACGGCGGACATGCGTGCCGTTTCCTGGGAAATCTGCCGTTTCGTCGTTTCGTCGACGAACGCTTCGGCGACGGCGAACTGGTAGGTCGCACCCGGCGTCAAAGCGGTACCGAGCGACGTTTCGTCGATCGTGACCGTCATGACCACGCCTTGGCCGGCTCGGCTGGTGTAAACGGAACCTATCTTGACACCACCGGCGTCATAGACGTTGACGACGTAGTAATTCCCTTCGGCTGCGGTGAAGGAGACCTGGACGGTCGCTTTCACGTCGCCGGACTTGGCGGTCGGGTTCAAACCGATCGGAGCGGCGGCAAGCGGCGTCAGATCGTTGGTCGGTTTCGTCACGTTGAACGTGTCGTCCGTCGTCACGTAAACGACCTGGAACTGGTAGACAAGCCCATTGGTCAAACCGATCACCGTACCACCATTCGCGCCGAGATCTCTCGTGCTCGCAACCGTCCAGGTGGCTCCATTGTCGGAAGACTGGAGAACCCTGATACCGGTCGCGGCACCCATGTCGGTATCCCAAGCGAGATGGATTTCCGTATCGTCCGGAGTTTCTTCGGTAAATAGCGTCGCATCCAAAGTCGGAGCGGTCAGCGTCCGGATCGCGGAAGCGGAGGCCAGGTCGATATCGTCCCGCGCGTCCTTGACGATTTCCGCGACGACATAGTACTTCGATTCCGTTCCGTCGGCTTTCACGGTCACGGTGTCACCCGTTACGAGGGTCCAAGTGCCACCCTCGACGGCGACGTCCGCCGTGCCGAAGTTCTCGTAATCGGTCCGAATCTTTGTGAGCAGTTCTTTGACCTGTGCGTCGGTCGGCACAGCGACGATCGTGCCTTCCGTGGCCGGGACCCAAGTGTAAAACGCCGTGGTCTCATCGTCGTTTCCTTTCGCCGAACCGACTTTGTAGGACCAACCGTTTTCCGTAGTCATACCGGTGACTTCCGCGGTGGTCTTCGGAGCGGCGGCGATATCACCGAGAATGAACTTACCGGCGGCATAGGCCTGGTCGTCCAGGTCGGTGTTGCCGGCGGGCAGTTTATCGGACGGGAAGACGAGGAACTCGTAATTGCCCGTGGTGGTCAAACCTTCCAAATTGAAGGTCACCTTGCCATCGGCGGCGGCGACCAAACCGGACGCGTTCTCCGTGTTCCACGTTCCACCGGGCGCTTTGTAGTACAGCTTGTACTCGGTGCCGGTCGTTGCATTGACCGTGATACTGATCTTGCCCGCTTCGGTTTGCGTCGTGGTCAAGCCGGTAATCGCGAGCGCAGTCTGGGCGACAACCTTGACTGTCTTGCCGAGTCCGGCGTCAAATTGAGCCTTGGCAAGAGCTTGCAGATCCGCGGCACCTTGAGCGTCGGCGGCAAGGAGCAAAACCAGATCGTACGTTCCCTCCGGAACGCTGCTGATATCGCCCGAAAGGCCGGTGTCACTCGCGACGGCCGAGCCGGCAGGAGCCCAAGTGTCCGTTCCGTTCACACGGTAAAATACGGCGTAAGTTTGGCCGCTGGCCACGGTGTCCGGAGTCGCGGTCAACGTAACCGTACCGGAATTTTTCGTTTGATCCCACGCCGTCTGCTTGGCGGACTCGATCACGTACGCTTTCGCGACGATCGTGGCCGTAGAGAAGAACGCGGACTGCGAATTGGCCAGCGTGTTCAGTTTCGTCTGGTAATCTTCGCCGGCTTCGGGCAGTTCCGAATTCGGCACCACGAGGAACTGGTAGCTTCCCGCCGCCAAACCCTTTTGGAGCATTTCGAGATTCGCATCGGTCGGTGTCACCGAGACGCCGGCTGTCCAATCGCCCGTCGTACCGAGACGGTACAGGAGCGTGTACGGCGTGTCCGCGACGGCGAGATCGGACGTCACTTTCGCCGTACCGGCTGCGTCACCCGCAACGGCCGTCGAGCGAATCGAGGCCTTGGAAGCGACGTCGATCGTGATCGAGAGCGTGTCGGAGACGTAGAGGATACCGGCTTCGGTATCCGTCGTGTTGGAGACGATTTCGACTTTCCAGACGCCGAAGGTGTCAAACGTAATGTCCGTCGAGGTTCCGGTCACGTCGAACCAGTTGCCCCAGGCGACGGCACCGCCTTCGCCGACCATGCCGTATCGGACTTTGTACACATCCGCCGTGGCGTCGTCGGTCCAGGAGATCGTCTTGGCGACGTTTTCGACCGCGCTGTTGTCGGTCGTCGCGTCGGTCGGCATCGTCAGGCGAGCGTCCTCGGCAGCGGGTTTGTCCGTCGGGACGGTCGCTTCGGAAATGTCCGTCGAGGCGAAGAACGCCAACGCGCCTTGTTCCACGGCACCATACCAGTACGTGCCGCCGTCGCTGTTGGCGACGACGAAACCACCGTTGGCGAAGGAAGCGTTCACGCGGACCCACTTGCCGCCGTCAAGCGACGTCGTGGTGTCGTCAAAGCCTTCCGCCGGCAGCACGAACGCGGCGAGCGCGGCCGCCTTGTCGGCGTAACCGGCCTCACCGGTCGCATCCATTTTCGCGACCCAAATCCACGCATTGTCCGTGGTTCCGGATTTCGTTACCGGAATCGTAAAGGTGAACGTGTCGGTTGCGCCGGAGCGGGTCCACGTCTTGCCGGTCTGAGCGCCGACGGTCGGAATCGCTTTTTCCGGCGCGGTCTTCACGACGTCGCTGTCGGTCGTGCCACGGTTGTTCGAGTCGGTCACGACGAAGGAGTAGACCGCGTCCTTGTCCAATCCGGTGATCGCAACCGACGTGCCATCTGTCACGGTGTACTTCACATCCACGCCGCCGACGGTGATCGTTTGTTCCGTCGTCGTCGCGGTGTCAATGAGCATCCGATTGCCGTCGGCACCGAAAATGTAGAGTTTCTGGCTGCTCGTCAGGGCGGCTGTCAGCGACACGGTCGCCTGCGTGAAGTCGGTTCCGACAGGTCGTAGCGCGGTCGGAGCGGTCGGCTTGGTCGGCAGTGTGGCCAACGCCGATGCGGCTCCGGTCGCCGTACCGCGTTCGTTGGTCAAGTCGTAACGGAACGTGTACGCCACGCCACCGTTGAGATTGCCCAGCGTTACGGTCGTCTTGTCTTCGGAGACGGTGTAGGTAATCACCCGACCGTCGGCGAAAGTAATCGTGCCCGACGCTACGGTCACGTCGATCTTCTGCCAGGCTTCCGTTCCGGTCGCCATCCAGAGCGTCATCGAACCGATGTCGGTGATGCTAATCGTCGCGCCGGCTCCGTCGCTGCCGATCGCGGCTACAGTTGGCGTCACGTCGACCGTTGGGAATGCCGGGAGCGTCGCCGAGGCGTCACTCAAGGTTGCCGAGACGCCGCGATCGTTGACTTCGGCCAGTTTGAAGGCCACGGTCTTGCTCGCATCCAAGCCGGTGAGAGTGTGAGTGGCACCACTGACGTATTCCGTCGAGTTGAGGGGTGCGAATTCGCCGTCGTCATACTGGACGTAAACCAAATACTTCTTGCCTTCCGGGAAGTTTTCGCCCGTCAGGTCCAACGTCGCTTGCGTTCCGTCTGTTCCCGCTGTAGTAACGACCGGCGGCGTCTGCGCCGTCACGGGCAGAGCCGGAAGTTTCGCGACTTCATTGGCGGTCGATTCGCCGCGTGCGTTCGTCTCGACGAGTTTGAATTGATAATCCTTATCCGTCTGCAAGGAGCCGATCGTATAGGAGTCGCCGCCTGCAAACCCGTCTATGTCCTGAACAGACCATGTCGCACCGTTGTCGGTGGAGTAGTACAACATGTAGGTCTTGCTTTCCGGATAAACGTCCGTGTCGGACAGGTCGAGCGTCGCCGACTTGCCATCGGTTCCGATTTTCGTGACCGTCGGTGTCGCCGGTGCGGTCTGCGGGACCGCCGGGAGTTCCGTCGAGGCGTCATCGCCGAGCGAAGTGCCGCGATTGTTCACCGCTTCAAGTTTGAACGAAACCGGCAGGTCTTTGTTCAAACCGGTGAGCGTAATCGGAGCGCCGGCGTCGAACTTCTGGATGTCTTCACCGATTTTGTAGGGTTCGAAATCGGTACCGTTCGTGCTGACGTACACGATGTACTGTGCCGTCTTCGGATAATTCGTCAGGTCGAGCGAAACCGAAGTTCCGTCTGTTCCCGACGTAACGGCTGTTGGTGCCGCCGGTTTTCCGGGAACCGCCTGGAGCGATTCCATCGGACCGGTCGCGGTGCCACGATTTGTCGTGGTCGCATAGTAGAACTCGTACGCCGTCGTTGCGCTCAGCGCGGTGAACGAGTAGACTCCGTTCTCGTAAGTGTAAACCACGTCGCCGATCGTTCCGCCGTCGGTGCTCAACTTCTCGCGAAGTTCGCCGAACTTGACGTAAACGTCGTAACCGGAATCGGCTTCCGCGACGGTCAATGTCGCCGTGTCGTTCGTGGTACCAGGCGTCACGATCGGCTTCGTGGTGATCTCTTCCGGCATCGCGTCGATGGTCGTCGTGTCCACGCCGTCGACGGTCCCGCGAGCGTTCGCCAAGGTGTACTTGAACGTGTAAGCGGTGCCGGTATCGAGTTTCGTGAAGAAAACCGTTCCGTCCACGATCGTGTAATCCACGACTTTTCCGTCGATTTCGATCGAGTTTTCGGCGTCACCCAGATAAACGTCGACGCCGTTGATCGAGAGTTTCAAGGTCTCGCCTTCGGCTGCCTTAAACAGCTCGAGGCTCGCCTTGGTACCGTCGGCGGTCTTATCGACGGTCACGGCCGGAGCGGTCGGCTGCGCCGGCAGCGCAATCAACGTGGTCGCCGGGCCGGTTCCCGTACCACGAACATTCGTCACTTGCGTGATAAATTCAAACGCTACCGTTCCGGGCAAACCGGTGAATGTCACCATACCGTCCGCGAGTGTACAAGTCACGGTGAATTCGTTCTCTTCGCCTGCATGGAAGACGATCGTCTGCGGAGCGTCGGCCGTCGGAGCGACTTTCATTGCGTTTTCGTCGCCCGGGAGACGGATGAACAGGTCCGTATCGGAAATAACCGTGTAGGTCGCCTTGGTCGGGTCGGTCGTATCGATATTGATGGACGGGGCCGCCGGCGTCACGATGGTCGGCAGGTCGGTTTCCGCAGGGCTGGAGTGCTTGTCGTCTTTGCCCTCGACCTTGTCGTAAGCGGTCACGCTGAAGCGGTAGTATGTTCCCGCGTCAAGTCCCGTCACCGCGGCGGTCACGATGGTTGTCGAGGTGGTCGTGTCGATAACCGCTTTGATACCTTCTCCATCGGAAGGAACTTCGACCTTGGCGCCGAACTTGCCTTCGGCATCGCGGATTTGGTAGAAGAGTTTGTACGAAATCGTACTCTCCTCAGACACCGGATCCACCGTGTTCCACTGGAGATTGGCCGTGGTTTCAGTGGCGTCGTTCACTTTGAACTCTTCCGGTTGGGACGGAGCATCCTTGTCGATCAGGATATCCAAGGCTCCGGTCGAAGCCGTAGCGCTGGTAATATCGGCATTCGCGGTCGCGTTGACGCTGAACCCGACCTCAACGGCCATGGCTTGGAACAGTTCTCGGAGCGTCGCGTAATCGGCGTCGTCTTCGATCGTCTGGTTCAGATTGAGCGTGACGGTCCCGTCCGCATCGAATCCGAAACCGGCTTTGATCGCGGCTTTCTGGGCGTCGGTCAAACCTTCGCTGAACGTCCAAGCGGCGTTGTCGTACGTAAGCGTCGATTGCAGGTTCGCATTGACGTCGTACAGGTAACCCTTCTTGATCGTGACGAGCCCGACCGGCGCGTCGTACATGATACCACCGGTCACGACGAACGGATCGTCCGTGGTGTGCTTCACGTCGAGTACGTACGTACTGTCAAGCGTTTGGGATACCGCCTTGACTTCGTCTTTACCATTGACGTGGTCCTTGGCGAACTCAACGACGGTGATGTAGGCGTGTTCGCCATTTTCACCTTTGTCGTAATCGAGGGACACCGTGGCGGTGTCGAGGACCGCCCAGCCTTCCGGGACCGCGGCTTTGTCGTTCTTCACGGCCGTGACAAGGGCGTTGATTTGGTCCGACGTCGGGGCGGTCGTGGCACTGTTCCAGCGGTACACTACGACGGTGTCATCCTCGTTCCCCTTCGTCGCGGTGACGCTATAGGAGTAAGGTTGGCCCGATCCGGTAATCGGACCGAACGCCAACGTCGGATCCGCTGCCGTTTGTTTGGCGGGCACGGCGACCGGTACGGAAGCGGCACCGGATTCGTTGACGACCGCACCTTCGACTTTTCTCAGTGCTTTGACACTATAGGTTTCCGTGGTGCCGGCATCGACGTATTTCGTGAACGTCCACGTTTTCGTCTCGGCGTCGTGGGCATAAGTACCGGCGGCCTCGGTTCCGTCCTGTTTGAGAACGATGTAATCGGTCGCACCGGCCACGTCGGGCCAAGTCAAAACGACCTGTTGTTGGTTTCGACCGATATCCCAACCCTTGACTTCGCCTGTCGCAGCCGGAGTGGCGAGTTTGGTTTCCACGGTCACGGCGGCACTCGGCGTACCGGTTTGCGGCGGCGTGTCGTTATTGACCGCGGCGACCTTGAATTGGTAAATGACGCCCGGCTGGAGGTTCGTAATGACGCCGGTCCAAGCCGTGGCGCCCTCGGCAGGAGCCGTCGTGGCAAAGTCGGTCCAAGGATTGAATGTGTTCCCACCGTCGGTGCTGACTTGCAACACGTAACCGGTGACCGCTGCCTGACCGCCGCCATTGCCGATCGTTCCGGCGGAATCGGGTGCTTCCCAAGTAATCGTCGCCTGGGTCGTCGTCGGCGTTCCGGACAGTTGCACGTTCTTCGGAGCGGACGGACCTTGGGCTTCGCTGTACGTCGTGACCTTCTCGATTTTGCTGCTCGGGGCAGTGATATTACCTTCGGTGTCGACGACCACGACCGCGACCCAGTAATCCGTCGCGTTGGCAAGAGCCACACCCAAGTTGGCACTATTCAACGTAACTTGTCGCTGTCCGGCCGTGGCTTCGGGTGCGATGTAGACGGTCTGGCCGACTTGCGTCGTGCCTTCGGCGTCCGAGTAAACAATGACGCCATACCGGGTCTCGGCAGCGGCATTGGGAATCGTCACTTCGATCGCTTGGTGGATTCCATTGGCAGTGAAGTCCGGGGCGGCTCCGACGACGCTGGTGAACGTCACGGTGACCGGCGCGGAAACGGCGGTCAACGGACCGTCGGCGTCGACGACCTGGAATTGGAGGTCGAACGCAACGTCTGGACCGGCCTGAGTCGGCGTGAGCGGGACGGTCACTTTGCCGTTTTCATCGACGGTGTACGTCGCTTCCTGAACCGTGCCGTTGATCGTAACCTTGACACCAGTTGCGCCGGTGTAGCTTGCCCAGTCCGCGATCGTGAAGACCGCATCGGTCGCGACCCCCACGGTTCCACTGGCGATGGTCGGCGTATCGGCCGTCACGGTCGGCGCGGCACCGATAACGCTGTTGATCGTCACGAAAACGCCGCCGGAAACCGGCGAGATATTCGTTCGCGTCTCGTTTTCATACTTGAACGCTTGGAACGTGAAGTCGAATTTCTGGTTCGTCCCGGCCGTGGTCGGCTTGAAGGTGACGTTGAACGAACCGTCGTCCAAGTTGATCTGGTCGCCCGGTACGGTAATCGTCTGGCCGGCGACCTTCACTTCGATCGCGTTGGCGCCCGCACCGATCAGCGCGGCACCGACTGTCATGTCAAAAGCGAACTTCACGGTCACGTCCTGTCCGACGGACGCGGACTCCACAGTAGCCGGACCAGTGATCTGCAGAGCGTTGGTGCAATTGATCGTTTTCGGAGCCGAGTTGGCCGGAATATCCTTGCCGACGATCGCATCGTTGAGTGTCGCCACGCTGACGACGTAAGCCGTTTGGCCTTCGTTAAGCGTGATCTTGTTATCGGTACCTACCTTGGCCCAATCGGCCGGTATCGCGGCACCATTGCGGATCGCGTCGACCAGGATCGCAATTTGGGCGTCGATCGGATTTTCTTCCGTCACGGCACCGGTGTAGTAGTAAATTCCGAGCGTATTACCTTCGTCGACCGTTCCGGAAACCGTGTAGATGAACCCTGCCGGATCCGTCACCACGGGGGCGCCGATGTCGTCGAGCGTCGGCGTCGCGGCGGTTCTGGCGGCGGTGTAATTCACGGTGTACGTAAAGACCGAAGTCGAAGCGTCGGAAACGGCGTCATGTTTATCGGCGACCGAAACATTCGTGAATGTGAACGAGTCGGAATCTTTCGGATCGGTTCCCTTGTACAGCGTCGGCGTGAAGGTCAACGAACGACCGTCCCAGTTGCCTTCGCCGTCGAGAATCGGCGTCAGTTCGCCGTTGAGGGTCGTGATTTTCGTCACGGTCGTCTTGACACTGTCCACGATCGATTTCAGATCGTATCCGTCGCCCGATTCATTCTTTTCCACGACGTAATCGACACCGCCGACGGCAAAACCGTTGAAGCGAAGCGTAGCCGTTTCGGTCAGGTCGACGTCGCTCGCCATGTCGCTCGCGGAAATCGTGTACGATTTGTAATCGTCGCACTGGGTCGTCTTGTCGGCGTTGATCGTCGGCTTGTCGTTTTCCCCGGCGATTTCGATCACGAGCGTGTAAACGTACGAACCGTACTGGTCGGCGAACTTGATGTCGAACGCGACCCGAGCGGTCGAGTACATCGGGATGAACGCGAGCTGTCCGTCGAGCGGTTCGCCGGAGAAGGTGAGCGTCAAGTCGTTCCCTTCAATGGCACCAGTCCATGCGGCGATGAATCGCATGATCATCGCGGGATTCTCCTGCAAGTATTGCCGGAACGCGGCGGAAATATCGTCGTCGTTCGCGGCGAACAGCGAAATGTCTTCGTTGTAATTCAGGACCCGGAACGGTTGGAGGGTTTCCATGTCGCTCTTGTCCACGTTCAGCGCGATACCGGCAAAAGTCCGACCGCCGGCGAGAATGTCCTTGAAGAGCGTTTCGCTGGTGTAATCCTTGATGTTGCTCTGGTCGGCCGCCTTGTTTTCCGTGGTCGTGGCATCAACGACAAAGGCCGAGCGGATCGTTTCGTCCGCGGTCGAACCTTGCGCGGCTTCTTCGAGGTACGACGTCACGCGGAATTCGTAGGCGGTATCCGGGTCAAGCCCGTCGATCGTCCACTGGGTGTCGGTGATCGGGGATTCCGTGGTCAATGCGGTCCATTCGCTCTCTGGATCGGTTACCTTGCGGTATTCGATCTTGTAAGTGTACGCGCCGTCCTTCGGCGGGGCGGCCCAGGAAATCGTGATCGACGATTTTTGGGCGTCCTTATCGTATTCCGTTTCGTCGAGTTGGAGGTTGCCCGGAGCGGTCGCGGCTTTGTAAGTCGTCACGGAAACGGGTTCCGATTCGATCGCGTCCGGAGTACCGGCTTTGTAGACGACCGTGAAGGTGTACTTCTGGCCGCCGACCAACGTGTCGTCACCGTCGGAAACGACAAAGGTCAACTGACCGTCGACCAGTGTCGGCGTCACGGTGTATTTGCCCATGTCGAGCCCGTCGTTGGAAACGAGCGAATAGTCGCCGACCGCACCGCCCGCGAACGCCGGCATCGTGATCGTGATATCGTTTTTCGGCGTTTCGGAATCGAGGTCGGTCATTCCCGGCGTACCGCTCGGCGAAGCGACTTTCGTCGTCACGTAGAACGAGGTTTCGCCCTGAATCGCTTCTCCACCGGCACCGGTTTGATCCCCCATCACGGCGGTTACGGTAATCTTCGACCGTGTTCCGGCGGCCAAACCGATTTCGATGAAGCCGCCTTCCGGAACGGCGTCAATCGTGTCTTCGCGAAGATCGCCGTTGCCGTCGATGTAGCTGACGACGTAGCTCGTCGCGCCTTCGACCGCTTTCCAGGAGAACTGGACCGAATTCGTCGTTACGATCATGCCTTCGTTGATGATCGGCAGAACCGTTTCGTCCACGGTGCAAGCGCCGGTCGAAATGGGCAACACTTCGGAAATGAGGTTCCCCTTCGGATCAAGTTCGGCGGTCACATAGAAGCGACTGACGGAAGGATCGCCATCGGCCAACACCACCGAGACCTTGTTCGAGTCGAGCAGCGTCCAACCGGTCGGCAGTTCGCCGGAGCCGTCCCATTCGGCAAGCGCTTGGATGTCGCTTGAGGACGGGCCGGTATTAGCGGCATTGGCGAACTGGAAGATCGGTGCGCCGGCTTTCACGTTCAGCGTGAACGAGTAGCGTCCGAACAGATCGGTTCCGTCGCTGTAGTAGGTCCAGGATCTGCCGCTGGCGGAAATCGTCGGGAGAGCAGCCATTGTGAATTTCAGGGCCTGGGCCGCATTTTCGTTCGCGGTCAACTGGGCGACGATCTGATCTTTCCACGGCTGCGTGTCTTGGGTTGCGTCCGACGTCGGTTCTTCACCGGCTTTGTAGATGAGAACCTCTTGGTCTCCGGCGGTCAGATTACCGAGGTCGAAACCGGCCTTGAGCACTGTTCCCGTAACAGGAATGCCGACGGGGTTCCACGCACCGCCGGTCTTGTAGAACAGGACGTAATCGCCGTCCGCCAATTCGGCGTCGGCGGTGATCGTCACCTGATTTTGTCCGGTTTGGACGACATCGTACCCACTGGCGTCTACAAGGCCGGAGGTGTTCTCGGCGTAGACGTTCATCGTGATCGTCATCGGCTTGGAATCGTACGTGACGTTCCCGTCAACCGTTCTCGCGAAGACGGTCACGGTGTAAGCACCGGCGTTCGCCTGGTTGAACGTGAAGGAAGTGTCCGTCACTTTAACCGCTTCGGCACCATTGATCGAATAGTAGTATTCGGTCGCTTCGGTTCCGGCGGCATACGTCCAGGAAATCGTCTTGTCCTCGCCGGCTTGAGCCGTGAGATTATTGGTCGTGTTAACCGGCGCGGCGGCGAAAGCCGGGATCGCGGTCATGGGAACGGACGTCATTACGGAAACCTTGTAGTCCCACGTTCCGGTTCCGCCTTCCGGCATGTTGGTTTCCAAGGCCGCGAAGAACAGAATTTGGTCAGCGTCCGTACCGGCAACGGTAATGTTGGCCGGATCGGTCACTTTCGTCCAACCCTCGACGCTCGCACCATGGCCGTCCAACAACGCTTGTAGCGCCAATTCATCGCCTGCGTAAGTCTGGCCGTCGTACTGCCAAACCGTAACGGCCTGTCCGGTAACGCCGGCGGTCGTCGTGAAGCCGAATTTGTACTGATCGCCGATCCACGTCGAAGCATCGTTTTGCGTGATGGTCGGTGTTCCGGCGGCGACAAGTCCCGTAACGGTAATCGTCGGGCTCGGTGTGCCGAAAATTTCGTTCGATTGGAACGCGGAAACCCGAACTTGGTAATCGCTGCCGAACTCGAGTGCCAAATCGGTCGAGGTGACGCCGGCGGCAACGGTCACGGAAGTCCACGCTCCGGAGGTTCCCTTGCGGTATTCGACCAGATAACCGGCTTCGCCTTCGACCGTATTGCCCGTCGCCCAATCAATGGTCACCACGTTGCCGGGCGCCTTGACGGTCGAAGTCACCTCGGCGGAGGCAAGCGAGCCTTCGGCCCATTCCTGCGGATTCGGCACGGTGATTTCGACCGGGAAATCGGAAGGATCGCTGGCCCAACTGGTCGATCCGGTCCCGTCGGTCGTCGTTTCAAGGGCCGTGAACCGCAGCGGTGTGCTGATTCCGGCGACATAATCTTTGTAGAAGTCCGAATCGGTGTCGAACGTCAGGCGGAAGACATTGCCGTCCATGACCGCAACGAGACCCTTCCAACCTTCTTCTTCGAATCCGATCTGCTGCCAACCGGTGGTGTTACCGGATTCGAGAGCGGAAATTGCCGTTTCGGATTCCGCGGCTCCGTAATAGAAGTAAAGGTAATCCTTGACATCGACCTCGCCGCCGCCCGCTTTCGCTTGCGTGATCGTCATGTCGATGTGGAATGTATTGTCGACCCAGTATCCGGTTCGAGTTTGATTCAGGTACGGCCTGGCCAGGGACATCGATATATCCCAATCGAGGACGTTCGATGCGGCATTCTGTCCGTCGCTGGTGGTCAGGAGGACATAGGAATCGATACGTCCGGTCGAGTCGGCCGCCCCGTCGATCTGGAATTTGAGTTCGCCGTTGACGACGGTGTACGTAATCTTGTCCCAATCGGACGCATCGCCGCCGACCAGTTTGTCGACCGCGGCTTGATCCGCCTTGCCGTTTTTGTAGCGGTAAAGTTCGTTCGTGTAAACGCCGTTTCCGCCTTGCGGTTGCGTCGTAATCGAGATCGTAGCGTCAAACTTTTGGTCCGCGGCAACCCAGTCGGTCGGCTGCGGAGCGGTTCCGTCGATCGTTGCGCCGACCAACAGCTCCGTGGCGACGATTTCACGAATACCGCTGGAGTTGACTTCGTCGATCCCCGCGCGGTGATCCGCGACCATGGAAGCGGCGACTGCGTAACAGTGCGTTCCCGGATCGACCATGACTTTGGTGCCGTTGGTCTGGAACGTCCACGTGCCGACTCCGTCGATGGTAACGGTCGTCGGGAATGTCGTCGCCGCTTTCATTCCGGCGAGTAGCGCGTCCAGTTCCGCCGTTTCCGGTTTGGCGTGAGCCGCGTCGACTCCGGTCCAAACGTACACGCCCGCCAGATCGGTACCGACGGCGGTCGCGGTCAACGTGTACCCCCACTTGCCATCGGTCATGGCGTCATCGCGAACGGCCGTCAGGGTCGGAGCAGCCGCATAAGCGATCGTCTTCTGCGAAACTTTCGCCGATTCGATGGACAGGGCGACGTCTTGCGCCGTGACTTCCGTCACGGAGAACTGGTAGGTCGTTCCGTCGGCCAGCGCGAAACCGGCGGTCGTTTCGTTGACGGCGAAAACGGACGGACCGTCCGCCGTGGCGGTCACCGAGTAGGAACCGACCAAAGTGGTGCCGTCAGCGGCGTAAACGGAAATCTTGTAGTGCGAGCCATTGACGGTGTCAAACGTCAGCGAGACTTCCTTCGGTTTGCCGGAAACGACGTCTGCACTCGTGATCGACGGACCGGCGAACATATTCAACGCGGTGCCGTAGACCCAATCCGACGGAGAGTATTCCGGCGTCACGGTCGCGGAGCAGACGCGGTAGTTGAGGACTTTTCCAGCCATCGTCGCGGCGTCGAACGGCAAGACCGGATCCGGGTCCGCCGAATTGACGCGAATCGTTCCCGTCGGCACCACACCGGTCCAATCGGTCACGGCGGCATCGCTGATGTAGTACTCGACCGTGTAACCGGAAATATTCGTGTCTTCGGTCGGGCGACCGATGGTGAATTGAATATCGGCTCCCTTGAGATTTCCGATCTGCGTCGCCGAAACATCGGTCGGTTGAGTAACCTTGGTCCCTTGGACGACGATGATTTCTTCGGAAGCCAACCAGTCGGAATTCAGGTAAGTCGTGCCATCCTTTGCGTCGATCGCGAGGGATCGCGCGGCAATGATGTACTCTCCGCCGGCCAAACCGAGGAATTCGAAGTCGAACGCTTCGCCGACCGTACCAACGACAGCGTCTTTGCTGGCGATCAGCGCGTCCCAATCAATCGTCTCTCCCGCGTAACTTGCGGGAATGCAGGCGACTTGATAACCCTTGATATAGGCAGTATCCTTCGTCGCAGGCGTCACGGTGCCTTTGATCGAAGCGGTTCCGCCCACCCCGTCAATCGCGGCGGGCATGGAAACTTTGTACTCCGGAATCGCGGCGACGGTCACGTCGACACTGTTCGAAGGCGCAACGATTCCCTTGGCGTCCGTCGAGAAGACGGCGTAAGTGTTCGTCTGCGTTGCGGACAAGGCTCCGTCCATTGTGAAGTGGAACACACCTTCGGCGTCCAGAGTCGCGCCCGCGACTTCGACCCATTCCGAATTCGTTTCGTCCCATACGCAGAGAACGTTGGTAATCGTTCCCGTATTGGGCGAAGTCGCGGCGGTGGTAATCGGGAGCGTGACGTCGTACTTGCCGGTCGTCGCGTTCCAAGCCGTGGTCGCATCGTCGAGCACGGCTGGAGCCAAAGTTCCGACCGTCGCTTCGAGGTAATCGGATTCCGAAGCGTCGGCGAAGACCGCTTTGACGCGATACTGTACGGACGTTCCGGCAGCCTGCTTCACGGTTGCCGTCGTCGCGGTGTCCGAAGACAATGTGACCGCGGTCCATGTCGTTCCGTCGTCGGTGGAAAACTCGACGACGTATTTTTGCAGCGTCCCGGTCCAAGCGGCGTCGGCGACCCAGGTCAGCGTGACGTCGTAGTCGGAGTCGGTCGTATTCCATGTCGCGGACGGCGAACCTTCCGCCCAAGTCGGAGCGGCGGGCGCGACCGTATCGGTCGTTGTCACGGGCTCGGAAGTGTTGCCGAGGTTGGTGCCACGAGCGTTAACCGCAACAACCTGGAATGTGTATATCGTATTCGGGACAAGTCCCGTAACGACAAAGGTTTCTTCTCCCTTCCATTCCACGGTTGTGATCTGCGTTCCGTTCGACCACACGGCGATTTGGTAGCTCGCGGTGGCGTCGTAACCGACGTCCTTCATGTCGAGCGTCACGGTCGAATTGGTCGTGGCGTCGGTCACGATTTGCGGCGCGGCGGGCTTGGCGACCAGCTTCACCAAAGTGGTCGGATCACTGGCCGAGATGCCGCGATTATTACTCACGCCGTAAACGAAGTCGTATGCAACGGCGGGATCCAGGTTCGTGAAGACGAGATCGCCGGTTTCGGCGTCGATGGCCCAGTTGATCGTTTGCGTACCGACGGTAACCGTACCGCTGGTCGCGGCTGTGTAGTCGATCAGTTTTTGCGCCGCCGGGGCCGCTGCATCGGCGATCCAGAGCATCTTGCCGGCGTAGTCGGCCTGAACGATCGAAGCGGTGGTGCCGTCTCCCTTGGTGTCAACGTTCACGACCGGTGCGTTCGGAGCGGTCGGCACGGCTTCCAAGAAGGCGTACGGGTAGCTCGGATCGGAATCGTGCATGCCGGTTTTCGCCGCAATGACTCGGAATTCGTAGAACAGATTCGGATCCAGTTCGGTGACGACTCCGGTGAAGAGTCCTTCGACCGGAACGCCGATTTCGTAGTTGTCGGCTTCCGACCAGGAACTCCAATTTTTGCCGTCCGTCGATGTGCGAATTTCGATCACGTAATCGTCGGCATTGGCGACTTCGTCCCAAGTGAGAGTCGCGGAAACTTCCGTGGCATCGGTCAACTCGAGGTTTTGCGGAGCGTCGAGCGCGAGTTTGTCAACCGTCAACGTCAGACCGACCAACCGTGCGGTCGCGTCGCTGAACGAGCCAACCACGTCGAAGACGAACATCGGCGGAACCGTTTCGTCCGACAGGCTGAGGAAGTATTCAGCCAGCGTCATATCGGCGTAATCGCCCGCCGCGATCTTCACGGCCAAGTCGAGCGAAATAGCTCCGGTCGTTTCGTTGATCGTAAAGGCCGTGGTCAACGCGGCAACGACGTCGGCGTCTTCGATTGCGCTGAAATCGACGTTCTCCAAAGCCCACTTGCTCGCCGTGTAGTTCGGATCAATGTCGGCGTAGTATTCCACCGGCACCGTGAATGCGGTCCCTTTATTCAGGTCCGTACCGGTCACGGTCTTGTTGCCGTTGGCGGCCGTCAGGAATTCCGTACCGACCAGTTGTTTGATGTCGGAAACGGCGGGATTGAACGCGCCGGCTTCGGCGGTCTTGAACATTTCGACGGCGATGAACCAGGCGTTTTCACCGACGTCCAGATTGAACGTTCCCGTCACGGCTTCCCAACCGAGTGCCTCAATGGCAAGCGGATCGGTCGCACTCCCGTTGGCCCGGAGAGCGTTGACCAACAGCGACACGTCGTCCGTGGTCGGCGCGGAAGTCGATCCCATCCAGCGGTAAAGAACGACGTCGTCGTTGGTCGCGTCGCCCGCGGTCGGGGTGAGCGAATAGGTGTACGGCGTTTCCGTTCCCGTAATGACTTCGGTCCCGATCGTCGGCGTTTTCGCCAGGTTCAACGTGTACTGGGCCGCCGTGTTCGTGGACGTGTTCGTCGGTGTGTCGTACGAACCCGTCACGGCAACGACGCGGTACATCGCTTCGTTGGTATCAAGCGTTTGGTAGTAGGTAAAGGTGCTGGTTTCGCCGGACTTTCCTTCAATCATAACGGTTCCACCTGCCGCGTTGGCCCATGTGGTGCC
The DNA here is from genome assembly GCA_031549565.1 of Thermoguttaceae bacterium. Classification (GTDB taxonomy): domain Bacteria; phylum Planctomycetota; class Planctomycetia; order Pirellulales; family Thermoguttaceae; genus JAVBSX01. The sequence continues at coordinate 27,006 of JAVBPO010000041.1, read as the reverse complement.
GCCGTCCGTCGAAATCTGAACTTTGTAATTGATACCGGAATTCCCCGTCCAGCTCAAAACGACGTCGTAAGCGTACTTCTGGAGCTTGTCGTTGTAATTGAAGCTGCTCGTACCGGTCGTGTCCGGCGCCGTCAGATAGGTCAGGACCGGTGCGGCCATCTTTTCGGACGCTTCTTCGGTCTCACTGTAGACGGCGAAGACCCGCACGTAGTAGTTCGTATTTTGCGTCAAACCGGCAACCGTCCCGGTGAGAACGTCTCCGGCAACGGTCGCGCTTTGTGCGACGGTCCCGAAATTCGGGTCGGTGCTGACTTCGATACGATAACCCGTAACCGGTTTTTCCGGTCCGGAATTGGCCGGCGCGGTCCAGGAAACCGTGATCGACGCGTCGGTTTTCGACTCGAACGTGATGTCGGAAGGAGCATCCGGGTTCGGCGCGACGGTCGTGAGAATCTCCGTGGCCGTCGACCAGTCGGAATCGGTCGTCGCGGTGTTGTCGCCGACCGCTTTGACGCGGTACCAGACCGTGTCGCCACTGTCGAAATCGGTTCCCGCGACAAGCGTTACGGAATTGATGCCCTGCGCGAGCGTCTTGGAAATCCATCCTGTATCGTCTGTGGGCGCAGTGTCCCCGATGAAGTATTCGAACACGTAACCGGAGTTGTCGGTGACCTGTCCCCAAGTCAGTGCGATGTCCTTGCTCAGCGTGCCGTCTTTTCCATCGACAAACTCGAAGCCCGTCGGAGTTGTGAGCTTCGTCACGATCGGTTGGTCCGAAGTGGTCAAATCGACGGTCGCGGTGTTGGACTGTTTCGCGATCGTGCCCTTTGTGAACAGGGCGGTTACGCGGTATTGGTACGTCTTGTTCGCGGGCTGCGTCGTCGCCCAAGCGGTTTCGGTGACGGTTACCGTTTCGACCAGCGTCGCTCCGTCATAGACATCGACTTTGTACGAGACGGTTTCGCCGGCCTTCACGTCGTAAGCGTCCCATGCCACGGAGACGTCGAACCCTTGTTTGGCATCGTCCCATTTTCCCTGGGTCGCTTTGAGATTCGCGACCGTGGACGCGTAGGTGCTGACCGGATCGGAAACGGTCGGTTCGCTGAAACCTTCGCCGTAACCTTCGTCGGCTCCGGAGATATTGTGCGACACGATCTGGAATACGTATTCGGTATTCGGCATCAAATCGCTTGCGGTCGTCGCAAACGGATCTTCGAACGTTCCTCCGACCGTCGCGGTTTTGACCGCCGCGGAGGTCCAATCGAAATCGGGATCGTCGAACGTCGCTTTATCGACGTACTTGACGACGTATTGGTCGATACTCGCACCGTTTTCCTGCGGCTTGGCCCAACGGATCACGATGGTCGTCGGGTCGGTTCCCGCGTCAACGAGGATGAAATTCTTATTGACCGGTCCCGGAACGGTCGCGGCTCCGACGATCTTTTGCCAGTTGTACTCGACGGATCGGTTGAGTTCGTCGCCGGTCGAACCGGCGTCCTTGTAGGCGACGAGCGTCCAGTTGTAGTCGCCCGGCTCCAAACCGGTAACGGTCGCGGTGACCGTGGTCGTTCCAACGACAAAGGTCACGTCCGTAATGACGTCGCCCGTGGTCGAATCGACGAACGCGTAACTTCCGGCGCCCGGCACGATCGGGAACGTCAGCGTCGCCGTTTCGTCGCCGTTGTTCAGGTAGGTGAAGTTTCTCGTGGAAATCCGGGTCAGGGCGGAGGTTGTCGTCGAACTGACGACTTCTCCGCGCGCATTTTTGGCGCTGAGACGGAATTCATATTCGGTATTCGGCTGCAAACCGGTCGCGATTCCCGAGGTCGCCGTCGCCGGTGTGACCACGACGGAACTCCAATCGCCGATCGAACCTTTGACGCGATACTGGATCGCCAACGAAGTGGCGTTGCTCACGGCGGCACCCCACGACAGAGAAACCTGCGTGTCGCCGACTTTCGAATCGACCGTCGCCGTCCAGGTCAACGTCGGAATCGACGGAGCCGCCGGAACGGAAGTGGAAAGCGGACCGAAATCGACCGATTCGCCTCGCGTGTTGAGTTCCTTGAGCGCGAACGCGTAGGAATTCGTCGCCGTCAAACCGTCGACGGTCAGCGAGGAGACCTTATCCGCTTTGCCGTAAAGGACATACGCACCTGTACCATTAACCTGGTAGTAGACGTTGTACGTTTTCGTCGCGTCCGGAATCGAAAGGGTCGCGGTATTCTCGGTCATGCCCGTGACACCAGGCGCCTGAGTCGGGGCGGCGGGGACGGCGATGATCGTTTGCGAACCGCTGCTGGGCACTTCCGCCTGGCCGGTCGCGGTCACAACGACCTTGAATTCGTAGAATTTGCTCGCATCCAGATTGCCGAGGGTCGTGGTCGTCGCCGGTCCGGCGACAGTCAGTCCGGTCAGACTTTCCGGGTTGGTTGTGGTCGTGCTCCAAGTCGCGGTCGCCAATTCGGCGGCGGTCGCGGCGGAACGGTAAATGATCGTGTAGGAATAGGATCCCTTGTTGAGCGTGTCGGTCCAGTCGATTTTCGCCTGTTTTCCGTCGGTTCCGACCGGAGTCGCCCCCGTAATGGTCGCGGGGGCAAGTTTCGTCGTCGCGGACTTCGGATCGCTTTCGGTACTCTTCGTTCCGGAAATCGCGACAACCTTGAACTGGTAGGTCGTGTTGGCATCGAGATTGAGTACGGTCGCCGTCGTCTGGGACGCCGAGACGGTCATTTTCTGTTCCGTCGTGAAATTGTCTTTCGAATAGACGATCTCATAAGCGGTAATCGCGGCACCACCGGACGGCTGCGTCCAAACGAGCGTCGCGGAATTGAACGTGGTCGTCGTGATGTCGGCCAAAACCGGCTTGGTCGGAGCAGCCGTCGAAATCGTCACGCTTTGCGCGCTCGAAGCAGGGCTGTCCCCCTTGGCATTGATCGCGACGACGCGGAAATAATAGGTCGTCCCTTCGGTGAAGACGGTTCCGTCCGGCCAGGAATTGACGTCACGGGACGTGTTCATACTCGGGCTGTAGGACTGCGTGGTCGCGGCGGTGAAGTCGGCGGTGGTACTCACTTCGACCCGGTAGCCGGTCACTTGCGGATTGGCGGTCACGCCGGTCCACGACAGGTGAACGTTCCCGGAGCTTTCCGAAGCGACGAAATTCGTCGGGGCGGTCGGTTTGTTTCCGACCGCGACGATGTCGAGCGTAATGGTATACGTATCGGAAATCGTTCCGGCGGTGGGCAGGGACGCGCCGTTTTCGAAATGCGCGACCTGGTAATCGAACGTAATCGTCGCCGTTTGGCCCGCGGTCAGGGTATTGAAATAAGCGAAGCCGGCGGGAGTGAGAGTGAAATTCTTCCCGTTGGACGTCTTGGTGATGTAAGAGGCGAGCGTATCGTTGGGCGTCCCGTTGAGCTTGATATTCGTCGCGTTGCCGTAGATTTGCAGATACGTCAAGTCGCCGGGCGTCGAAGCGTTCGGGTCGGTGCAGTGGTCCGACGTGACGACATTAATCGTGGTCGGATCCAACTCGGAAACGTTCGGAACCGAGAAGTTCGAACCGGTCGTCTGTTTCGAGGTCGCTTGGGCGTGGTATTGCGTCGTGTTGGCGCGGCCTTCGTTTCCATAGACGTCGCTGAGACGGACATAAAGCGTATAGTTGCCGGTTATGACATTGCCGGAGGCGTCATAGGGGCTTCCCGAGATTCCGGCGAGATTGCTCGCGTCCAAGGTGATACCTTTGGCGAGCGAAGACGGAAGCGTGATCTTGTGCCAATCGTTGTCGTTGCCGGTGAAACTGACATAGAAAGAGTCCGGATTGATCGGGCTGCTGTCGATGAATTGGACCGCGACTTTCGGATCGGTATCCACGGTCGGCATGGTGAAATTGAACGTCGGCCCGGTGACGTCCTGAACCGGTTGGACGAACACGTGTCCGGCCAAGTAGTTTCCGATGATAATCGCACGATCTTCGGAAGTGATCGTGGGAGATTCGGTTCCGATGCGCAAAACATCGATGTATTGATCCCGCGTCGGATTGTTCGGATCGGGCGAAACGAGCGGATATTCGATCGCGCGTCCGGCCTGCGCTTCGTACATCGCGGCGTTGGCGTGATCCCATCGTCCCGCTTGTTGCACCATGGCGGCATTGGCGAGCACGGTCGTCGTATAGGTGACGACGTTCGTGTCGGTCGCCGAAGGATCGACGCCCGGCAGATAAACGCTACAGGAATACGAACCGACGGTGCCGTTGTCCCCTTTGACGGTCACGCGGTAGGTTCCGGGCGCGAGCTGCACGGTAATGAAACTGGTCGTATCGTTCGTTTCTTCGCTGTAGCGCCAAACGCTGTCGGGCAGCGGCTGCGGAGTCGAACTTCCGTCGACGATCTGTTTGATATCGATGGAGGAGGGATTGAGATTCCCTCCCTGCTGCGTCGCATCGACCTTGATGGTCAGGTAAGGACCTTGCGAGGCGGGATCGGCTTCCGCCGTGGAAACCGTGAAATCGAAGAAGTTTCCGTCGGTACTGCTGGTTACGACTCCGGTGTGAGTCATAAGAGGCTGGGCCAAAACTCCCACGGCGAGCAGATGACGGTCTTCCAGAGGTTCGATTTTGAGCTGAGACCGCTGGGGAGTGTTCGACTTCTTTTTGTTTTGCGACTGCTCGTTACGACCTTTGAAGAAATTCAGAAAATTCATGTGTAAACCTCCGGAGTAATGTCTCTCTGTAAAATTGAATAGTGCGTGGGAATTCCTTAGGAAAAAATAGAAACGACTGTCGAACGATTCGGTGCGATTCGAAACCTGTTTCGAATCGGGTCGCGATTTTCGTCACCATAAGGGGGATTCAACGAAAACGGGAACGGCATTGAACAACGGGTCCGTGCCTGCCCGGCGAAAATATCAAACCACGAGGAATGTGAGGGGAACAAACGTCCTCTCACGGATGAATCGGTAAGGAACATGAAATCCTTATTTATAATAAATGGGATTCGACGAACCCGCCCGTATACGATCTTGCGGCCCGCCTCGTTAATGTGACACCATCGCGACAAACATCGAGTCGTCGTCGGTTTTTCCAAAACCTCCTGACGGCGATTAGACTGCTAATCATATCAGGAGGGTTCTGCAAAAACAACAGTTTTTTCTTTTTTCGCGAAATTTAGGTAATTTGGAAAATCGCCTAAATTCGAGAAATTGACGTTAGAATAACCAAAAGGAGCAGGGTTGACAATAACATTTCAAAAAACTTTACGAAAAAACAGTATTTTTTCTCCAGATTTTTCAATCTCGGAACCCGCAATGATTACTCATGTTATGACGTTTATTCCATTTTTATCGCGCTCTTTTTTACGTTCTCGACGTTTATTAACAGTTACAACAATGTTATTTGAGCGGAATCCGTGAAAATTCGTTTGGAAAGAGGAAACAAAAATCCAAAAACGAGGCGTTATTATCGCGATATTCCGCACGATCCTTGGAAGCGTTTTAACACAAAAAGTTCCTCCAAACCGGAAATTTTAACCCGGTTGTTCCTGTTAAATAAAATGAAGCGATTGTATCGCCAAGTGTTAGAATTTACGGGGTTTAAGCGACGTCTTGATTGTAGGAAAATAGAGGATTTTCACTCTTTTTAGTTTTCTTTTCGATGCAACGGAGACGATAGTCATGTTGATCGCAGCGGCAGCATCGATTACCCGGTTTTTCCGCTTGTGCATCTTTTACAATCCAAGACCCAGAAAAACGAAACCTCTGCTTTCTTTCGCCCAGACTTTGTCAAGGAAGCACCTGTTTTCTGTAAACAACCTGTGCGGTTATTTCGGTGAAGAACCGCCATCATTTTCCGTGGAGAACAAAATGAGAACCCGATCATTCGTGTTTCCCCCCCTCCTTGCCTTGGCATTATGCGTGCCATCCGTCGCCCAAGCCGATTCCTCCGGTCCGTCCCTCGTTCAACCGGCGTTCGCCTTTTCGGAAAACTCCGCGGCCGTCATTCAGCCGGTCAGCGACAACGTCATTTTTGACTCCGACATGATGGAATCGGAAGATACCGAGCTCGGCAACGGTTCGTTTACCAACGCCCCGCTCGGTTCCGTCAAACCGCTTCGCTCTTGGAGTGTTCCGCCTGCTCCGGCCGCGCCGTTCCCCGGAGAAACGGCTCCCTGCTTACCGTCCGCCTGTTTGCCGTCGGCTTGCGAGCCGGTTTGCGAACCGTGCGGGCCTTCCCCGTGTGCGTGCAGCTCCTGCGAGAGTTATTGCAACGGCGGATGCGGTTGCGTCTCCTCCGGTTCATTCGGACGTTTTGGGTCCGGTTGTTTCGGCTCCGACCGTTTCGGATTCGGAAACTTCGGCCCTCGCTGCGGCGGCGGAAGCCAGTTTTTCATGAGTGCGTGGCTCAGTGCCGGTGCGACGCTTCCTTCCCGTTCGCCTAAACGAGACGTGGAAGCGGTGAACCGATTCCCGGATATTTACAATGAATTCATCATGAACCAACTGTACTTTACGGTTGGAAGAAATGTGAATACCAACCGGAACGCGATCGACATCGGCGGACGGCTCGATTTGCTTTACGGAACCGATTACTATTTCACCTCCGCGCTCGGACTGGAAACGAAAACGTCGGATCCGTGGGGCAGGCCGATCTGGGATCTCGACCCGAAGAAGGCCGCCGCGAGTTGGAATTCCTCGGACGGTCCGCGAAATGCCGGGACTGCCTCTAAGTATGGATTGTCCATGCCGCAGCTTTATGGTGAATTTTTCCTGCCGCTTGGGCTCGGAACGACGGTGAAGGCGGGACACTTTTACTCCATGATGGGGTACGAGTCGCCGATGGCTCCGGAAAACTTTTTCTACTCGCACACATGGTCCATGACACACGGCGAACCGATGACGTTCACCGGGGTCGTCGTCAATCAGCAGTTGACGCAACGGTTGTCCGCGATCATCGGCGTGACCGGCGGCTGGGATATTTGGGATAGTCCTCGCGGATGTTGCTCCATCCTCACAGGATTCAAATGGGTCAGCAACGACCGGAATTCGGAACTGGCGTTCACGATTCAGACCGGAAACGCTCACTCGAATGAAGTTTCGGAGCCCTATCCGCAAGGAGACCGCACGAATTACAGTCTCGTTTACAGCCGCCAACTCTCCCCGCGCTGGAAGTGGGCGATCCAACACGACCTCGGGTTCGAGCAAAACGTCAACGAAATCGATCGTACCGTATTGACTCCGGGCGCGGTCACGTCAACCGAATATGTCAACGGACAGTGGGCATCGATTGTCAACTACTTGTACTACACGATCAACGACTGCTGGTCGGTCGGCGGACGGTTCGAGTGGTTCCAGGATACGCACAATTCCCGAATCGGCGGGCTTTATCCGTACGGAGACTATTGGCAGTCGCCTTACTTCAGCAGTTGGACGAGCGGTCAGAATTATTACAACTTCACGTTGGGACTGAACTGGAAACCGACTTCGTGCATTACACTGCGACCTGAAATCCGTTGGGACTGGAGTGATGTCGAGCGAAACGTCGGCGATCCCAACGGTAACTACGAATCGTACGGCATGTTCAGCAACTTCCGGAGTAAAAATCTCTTTACGGTCGGACTCGAAGGATACGTCAAGTTCTAAGAAATCGTCGGGAAACAATGGACGCATTTCCGAGAGGGTGGTTTCGTCGAAACCGCCCTCTTTTATTAGACGTACTCCTCGTAATGGCTAATCATGCTCTTTTCGTTTTGCGTGAGCACGTGAATCAGGTAATCGAGTTCTGCAGTCGTTTCGGGACTGTCGGGCTCGGCTCCGTCGAGGGTGGTTGCGATCTGTTCACGTACCACCTGGCGGAAACGTTTGCGGAGCCGATGTAAAGCGACTTTCACGGCGATTTCCGACATTTTTGTTTTACGGGACAACTCTCGCCGCTGCTCTCCCGGTAATTCGGCGGTCAAGTACGGCAAAAAATCATCGGCGTTCGCTTCTTCCATCTTCAGACGCTGCGTCGCCCCGGAAATGATCGCCGACGCCCAATCCCGATCGAAAATCGAATCGTCCGAAATGGAAATCTCGTCCGGGTCGCAATGCAAAAACGTTACGTATTTCCCTCGTTTGTCCGCCGACTCCTTTTCCCGAACATGGCCGAGAAAATGGGCGACCGCTCCAAGAAGATACGATCGAAACCGGCCCCGGTCCCGTCGTAAATGCTCGAACATACCCCCGGCCAGAAGTTTGGAAAGAAAATCGTGCGTCAAATCGTCGGCGTCGCGGGGACCGTAGCGGTTGTTTTGGTCCCGCTGCACATTTCGCTCAATAAACTTTCGGATCGGCGTGTAATACGTTTCACACAGCGCCATGAGAGCGGAACGATCCTCTTTCGCGGCAAGAATCGCCGTCCAATGCGTTGTGTGAAATCCGGTGTTCATAAGCCTTCACGAATCATGATCGCTTCAATATCCCGGGAAGAATGAATGATTCGGAGAACGACAATCTCCGTTTCGTTTCTTTGATAAAAAACGACATGCTTCGGAAAATTCGACACTCGCCAGGTACGAATATTGGAATACTTTTGCGAAAGAAGATAAAAAACCTCCCCAACCTCGGGATTGTCCGCAAGAAAGCGCGTCGTATGATCCAAAGATTGAAGAAACCGATCAGAAACGGAATCACTTCTTTCCATGAAATACGCGACAATCTCAAAAATATCTTCTTTCGCTTTTTGAGTGAATGAGACCGACAACACGTCAACCTCGCTTTTTCGTTTGATCCAGATGTTCTCGAACTCGTCGTCGCATGTCTTCCCAGAACTCGGGCGAACACGGAATCCGCGCGGGGGCCTCGATCGCCTCGATGAGAGATTGGTCCAAATTTTCCTTGAGTTTTCGGAGCCGCTCCTTCTCCGCAAGCTGAAAGAAATATTCGGTTTCATCCTGCAAATGAAGTTCGGCGACCTGTTGTCTCACAAATTCGGCGACGGTCTCCGGGACAAATTGTGTCGGTGAAATGATTGAAGACATCGTTTTTTCTTTGTAACAATACATTTTTCAAAGTACCTTGACCATGAAATCCATTGTATCATTCTTTATGATGCTGACAAGGTTTTTTCCTGGTTTATGTTGTCGATGATCCCTTCGCCCAAAAGTAAGTCATGCGAATCAAGTTTTTCTCGTTCGGTAGATAATCCAAAATACTCCAAGATAAACTGCGATGAGGAGTATCAATTCATTTTGCCCGAGTCCGCGTCTGGAACCGGCAAGCGTGATGTACAGCAAAGCTAACAGTGTCAAAACAACGAAAATCGCTCGCATGGTTCTCGGTTCGCTCTTTTCCGGTGGTGCAGGGACGGGGTTTTCCACCGAAACAGTAGATGGAGAAGGATAGAGAATTGCATCAACGGAGTCGGCGACCGGCGTATTGGCCCAAAGGTAAGTCGTGCGAATCAAGTAGATCGATGTCGCCAAACCGACAAGATTGCCGATCGTCCACGTGACGCCGCCGGGATACGGTACGGTAAAAAGCACAAGCGAACCGCCCCAGAGAAGAATGACGGGGGCAAGGAGCGCAACGACAAAAGCAACCCAATATCCCGGTTTCACGGATAGACATCGAATTCGATTCAGGTGAATCCAACCGAAAATCGTTCCGAGAACACCCAGAATCAACGAGCAAGATACGGAGAAAAACATGGTATACCATCGAATCAATGCAGCGGTGTCTGCTCGTCGGCGTGAAATGTTGTCGTATCTGCTCTCCAGGAGCTTCATTTGACGGTCGGCCTCTTGGTGCATTCCACTGAGTTGCTTGCGAAGTTCTGCACGCTCTTCTTTGTCGTAAAAATCATTGTGGTCACTATTGAGCTTGTTTTCGATTTCACCATATTTTTTACGAAATGTTTTGTCAATTTCCGCACCTTCTTTTTCTTGATTCGTTCGATCGACACCCCATTCTTGATTGATTGCGTCCAACCAAAGGACATATGCGACCGACATCCCCATGAACGGAAACGAAACCGCCAACAGAAGGAATAACAGCCCGGTTAGCACCAACCGCCGATCAGGCTTTCTACCGCTGCTCACTATTTTGACGCCGTGCTTCGTCACGTTTTCGACTTCCGCTTTGAGTTGTTCGGCGGATTGCTGTCGTTTTTCGCGTTCCTTTTCCAACGATTTGAGTACGATCGGGTCGATGTTGCGGTTGACGTTCGATTTTTCACTCGGCGGAGCAAAACGGCCGATCGGGAGTTCGCCGGTCAGCAGTTCGTAAAAGACGACGCCGAGCGAATAAATGTCCGCCCGATGATCGACCGAGCCCGCCGACTCCAACTGTTCCGGCGCCGCGTAAAACGGCGTCCCGAGCATCTCCTTCTCTTGCGTCAAAGAGCCGGGGACAGAGCCGTACTCAACGCAATCCACGGGTAAAGCCAGTTTTCCGATTCCGAAGTCGGCGATTTTGATCCGGCCTTTGGTGTCAAGCAAAATGTTTTCCGGTTTGATATCCCGATGCAGAATTCCTTCGTCGTGTGCGTAGGAAAGCGCATCGCAGATTTCCGGGATGATCGCAAGAGCCTGTTCCGGCGTGAACCGTTCGGACCGCATCGCTTGCCGCAAATTGACTCCTTCGACGTATTCCATGAGAAGGTAAAAGAAACCGTCCGACTCCCCGAAATCGTATACCGCGACGATATTCGGATGGTTCAGCCGGGCGAGGAGGCGCCCTTCCCGTTCGAAGCGTTCACGAAAATCCTGCCGTTCGTGTTTGTCAGCTAGAATTTTGAGCGCAACCAACCGGTCGAGCTTCTTCTGCCGGGCTTTGTAGACCGCGCCCATCCCGCCGACGCCGAGCAGTTCGAGGATTTCCAGTTGCGGAAAAACCGCTGCGATCCGCTCCAAACTCGGTGGATCGGGGTGGTCGGAAGTTCCGGTCGGTTTTCCTGCGGCTAATTTTAATAGATCGAGATCAGACATGAAAATCTCCGAAAAAGTGGGGGGCGTCGTATTGTACACCGTTGCCGCGATCAAAAGGATCAGGGGTGCTCTCAGTAATCTATGCCGATTTTTTTCGCGACGGTTACAAGTTTTCCCAATTTTTCGAGATATTCAAAAAATTTTTTCACTCGTTCTTATCGGCAGACTTGTATTCGCTCTTTCATTGAACGATAATCGGGAATCGTCGTCGTTTTCCTTGCGTTTTCCAAAAACTCATTTCACCAAGGAGCGTTACCATGTTGCATCGCTTTCCGTTGTTCGCTTTTCTCGTTATCGCGTTCGTTTTTCCAGCTCGGGCCGCTCAAACGCCCGACGAAACGATTGCCCCGGTTCTCAATGAGAACACGTTTCTGTTGATTCGGTTCGATCTGGAAAAGATCGACGTTATGCAAATCGCCAAAGATCTGCAAAAGAACATTCAGGACAATGCCAAAAAATTTGGAACCGATCCGGATCAGCTTCAACTGATCGAAGCCGCTTTTCAAACCGGGCTGGACGAAGTCGCGACGCCGATTCGGGAACTGGTCGAATCGCTCCGCAAAGAGGGGAAAGCGAAAGAGTTGTACATTTACACGTCGACCGATTTTTTCAACTACCAGATTCCGTTCATGATCGCCGTGCCGGTGAGCGAAGAAAAAGCACAAAAAGACGCGATCGGAAAGATTTTCGAGAAAGCGAAGTTCGGTATGCTCGAATTCCCGACGCGATTCGCACGACATGGATTCTACTTCGCCGTCCCGGCCCAAGTGCCCATGTTTCCCGGTATGCAGGAGTATATCGACCGAATGATTGAAACGCAAAAAGAAGGGATACGAGTCCTTTATCGGTCGCTGGCCCCAACGGCTCGCCCGGAAGTTAAGGATGCGTTTGCCGAATTGGCGGGCGATCCGATCCAACTGGTTCTCATGCGGGTCCCGATGTTCACGACGAATATCGATATGATCCCGTGGGGAGAAATTCCCATTTTTCAAACCGAGTCCGACGAGGAAGACGATTCCGAATCTTCCGATCCGTTCGGAGGAAAAAAAGGCGAACCCGACTCACTTCTCGCGAAAGTCCGGTATGAACTCAAGGAAGGAATTTCCTGGACCGCCCTGGGAATCGATCCGCAAAAACCGCAAGCCCGATGGATCGTCAAATCGAAGGGCAAAGGCGGAGCCAAGCGAACCGCCGAAACGGTTGATTTGCTCGTTGACCGGATCGCCGAGTGGACCCTCGAAGACGCCAAGTATCGAGGCGGCAATCAGTTGGGCCAATTCTTCGAATCGAAAGACGAACTGAAATCGATTATTACGCTCTATCTCCCGAAACCGCAACCGCAAAAGGAGATCCTTGCGCTCACGATCGACAAAGCGTTCGTCGACACCAACGGTCCGAAGGTCGAACACATCGTGAAACGATCTTTGGGGGACAGGATAAAAACCGTCGGTCTCATGCAGGATTCCAACAACCTCAAACAGATCGGGCTGGCGATTCATAATTATCATGATGTTTATCAAAGTCTACCGAGTGTCTCGACGGCGGACGCCAAAGGAAAGCCTTTACACTCCTGGCGGGTCGCGATTCTCCCGTTTATCGAACAAGCGGCTCTTTACGACGAGATCAAATTCGACGAACCGTGGGACAGTGAGCATAACAAGCAATTTCACGACAAGATGCCGCCGACGTACAAAAGCCCGTTTCTCAAGGATGAAGAGTCGAAAAAAGGATTGACGAATTACGTGATGATCACCGGAGAAAACGGACCGTTTCCGGGGCCGAACAAATGGAATAATCTCGGGTATTTCCTTGACGGAACGTCGAACCAGATCATGGTCTCGGAGCGGACGAAACCGGTCTGTTGGATGGATCCGACCGGGGACGTCGATTTCGAGATCGCGAAAAAAGGGATCAACAAAGACAAGGACGGTCTCGGTTCAACGGGTAAAAACGAAGCGGGCGTCGGCGGTGTCAACTCGCTTTTAGGGGACGGCTCCGTCGCATTTTTCCCGGACACGACCGATCCGAAGGCGGTTGAGAAACTGATCAATCCCCGCGATGGCGAAATCGTCGAAATTCCGGGTCGCGGTTTCGATACCCGACCGGAGCGTCCGAAGAAACCGGTCAAGCCGGGCAAAATGAGCACGATGAACAATCTCAAGCAATTGGTGCTCGCGATGCACACTTATCATGATGCGCACAACAGTTTCCCGAGTGTTTACGCGGAAACCAAAGAGAAGAAGCCGCTGCACAGTTGGCGTGTCGCGTTTTTGCCGTATGTGGAAGAAAATGCGCTCTATGATAAAATCCGCAAAGACGAACCGTGGGACAGCGAATACAACAAGCAATTCCACAATCAAATGCCCGCGGTTTATGTCAGCTCCGGATTGACGGCGGAAGAAATCGAAAAGGGAAACACGACGTTCGCCGTCGTCTGGGGAAAGAAAGCGGCGTTCCAGCCGAACAAATGGTTCAGCTTTGGCAACATCACGGACGGGACATCGAACACCGGCTGCATTTTCCAGCGGAAAACGTCGTTCTGCTGGATGGACCCGACCGCGGATATCCCGTTTGACGCCGCGATCAAGGGACTCGACAAGGACGACAAGGGAATCGGCGTCCCGGATAAAGATTCCAAAGGGAAGAAAGGAACCTACTTTGCGATGTTCGACGGATCGGTCCAATTCCTTCCGGCGGACACCAGCAAAAAGGTTCTCGAAGCGATCATCACGCCAAACGACGGGGTACAGGTTGCGATTCCATAATATACGCAACCATTCGGGGTTCTGAGAGGGGCCGTCGTAAAATGGGTAAAATGGCAACAAAGAATTTTAAACTGGGAAGGATTTCGATCAGAAAAGATGGTCCCCTCGCCCCCGGTATTCCGGGGGAGAGGGGACCGGCGTTTTGGTCGTTTCAACCTGATTATCCATTGTCTACTTTGCCTAAATTACGACGGTCCCTCTGAAAATTGCTTGCGGAGCACCGTTTGTGTTCCGCAAGTTACGCTTCGCTTCACATGCGGCTCTTTTTGAGTTACTGTTTTTCGGTTCCGACGGCGTAGAGCAGTTCAAATTTTTCCTTCATCGAGGCGCCGAGGTCCGCTCGGAAACGCGCGAAGTACTCTTTCGGCAGCGGGTCTTCGCGTGTGATTTCGGCGACCGCTTTCTTGACGCTTTTCCACAACGCAAGCCGACTGTCGGCGTAGATGTTCAGTTTGCAGATTCCGTTGCGGACCGCGTTTTGAATCTGGTCGTTCGGCGTTCCGGAGCCTCCGTGAAGTACGAGCGGAACTTTCGAAACGGCGTCGAGTTTTTTCAGCCGCTCGATGTCGAGGTTCGGCAGTTGCGAGTACATGCCGTGCGCCGTTCCGATCGATACGGCCAACGAATCGACGCCGGTCTGATCGACGAATTTGACGACTTCCTCCGGCTCGGTGAGAATGTTTCCGACGTTTCCGGTTTTTTCCAGATTAAAGCCGCCGACCAATCCGAGCTCCGCTTCGACGGAAACGCCGAACGGCTTCGCCATTTCGACCGCTTTGCGACTCATTTCGACGTTCTGTTCGAACGGAAGAGCACTACCGTCGTACATCACCGACGTGAAACCGGTATCGAGCGCTTTTTGGATCGTTTCAAGCTTCTGGGCATGGTCCAAATGCAAAACGATCGGAATATCGTAAGCGTCGGCGACCGCATGAACCAGCCGCGGCAGATAAATCCATAATTTTTCGTCGAATTCCGGTTCGTAACACATCACGAACACGGCGGACCGACATTCCTGGGCCGTATCGAGCATCGCGCGGACCATAATGTCCTCGACGCAGTTGAAACCGGGAACGCCGTAATGTCCCTGTCGGGCTTTCGTTAAAACTTCTTTGGCAGTCGCTAACATGCGTTATTTCGGGAGAGAGCTTGTTTCGGAGAGCAGGAAAAAACGTGGACAACATCATAACCCCGCGAAAGATTTATTCCAGACGCCCTTACCGACGCGGAGCTCAACTCGTTTCCGGCATGAACGTCGGCAGGACGATTCCCTTGGCAGGCGGCGCCGTTCCGTAGACTTGTGAGACGTTGATCTCGAAGTTCTTCGCGCCGAGCGAATACAACTCTCTGAGCGTTTCCTGGGCGTGGGAGGGAACGATCCAGGCGGGCGTTCGGCCTTTATGCCGGTTCAACTCGGCGCAAATCAACCCGGTTGCCTGGGCTTCGGTTCTCGCGATTCCCGGACCGAGCATATTGCTGCCCGGATCGTTGATCGAATGGAGAAATCCGGCGATTTTGCCCGATTCGTCGATTAACACGGACGAATGCCAAATCTTTTGCTCGTTCGCGATAAAATAGCGGAAATCCTTTTCCCGATGAATTCCGTAAAGCTCCATTTCCAACGCGACCATTTCCGGAATATCGTCCGGTTTCGCGTCCCGGATCGTACAGCCTTGCGGACAATGACACGGAACCCCTTCCTCGGGAACCTTGAGCACCATTTCCTGAAACAGGCAGGTCGGCACGAATCCGGCCTTGTTGTAAACCGAGAACGAATCGAGATTCATCGCATTGGAAACGAGCCGGACCGGTTTGTTCTCTTTCGCCGCTAAATCGAGGATGTACCGCAGCATCGGCATCGCGGCTTTTTTGCCGAAGAAGTCCGGGTGGACGTTCATGATTCCGAGCGAAACGTGCGTCGGACGCGGATGAAAAAAGCACGAACCGGCGATCCGACCGCTTGCGGAATCGACGGCGAGAATGCAGCAGTTCGGGTCAAGCGATTCGTAGACCCGGGGAAAAACGAGCATCGTTTCCCACGGTCCGCCGACCAGCTCGAATCCGCGGTTCTTTTTGTACCAGACGTTCAAAGAAGCGTGGATCAACCGCGCAACTTCGTCCCAGTCTTTGGGTTCCATCAAACGAAGAGTGATGCTCATAATCGGCAAAAAAATGGGAAATGAGAAATGAGAAATAAGAAATGAAAAATGGAACGGGGCTTCGACCGAGTCCGGTTTCTGGGGTAATCGGGGGCTCGCTTCCCGGATGGGGAATGAACAGGAATCGTCCGGAGCATAGCAGGAAATGAATCTCGGGTCAATATCATTGTGTAAGCTCCTCCGTGCCCCGTGCCTCCGTGAGAGACAAAAATGAAGCATCTTGATGGTACACTCTCCTTTTTTTCAAAAATTCATCTTGGCGGGATCGGGAAAATCCTGTATACTCCCGCCCGTAATCATATTGACGCGGCCAGGAGTTACGTTTTTTAGGAGATTTCCACGGAAAACCTGAAAAATGCCGCAACGACCGAAAAGGATTTTGGTGATCGCATGTCGACATTTCCCCGGATTTCAGGATACCGTTACTTCTTGGCGATTTTCATCGCGGGTGCCGCCTTTTGGGGCGTCGGCGCGTCGATTCTTTCGGCGGCAGACCAGGCTTCGGAATCGCTCAACATCGCGCTCAACTACTACAACGAGAGGCAGGACGATCGGGCGATCAGCGAATTTAAGCGTTATCTTACGGCTAATCCGAACCACGCGGAACGATCCAAAGCGGACTTTTACCTCGCCCAATGTCTGATTCGGAAAGAAAAGTACGACGAAGCGTTCATCTATCTGGACGATATTCTCGGCAAACAGCTCTCGGCAATCAAAGTCGTTCCCAAGGAAAGCTTTTTCGACGCGAACTATTATAAAACGAATATCCAGCCGAAAATGGCGTCCGCGCACAGCCAAACCTACGGACGGCAGGCGTTGTTTCGGGCGGGCGAAATCGCCTACCAACAGGGCGATCTGGAAAATGGGCGGCGGTATCTGTACGCGTTTCTGACGGAATTCAGCGACGATCCGTTCAACGCTTGGACATTGCCGTATCTCGGGGACATCGCCAAGCAAAATTACGACTATTCGATCAGCGAAGGGTACAATTCCGTCGCAAGAACTTACGCTGAAGAAGCGGAATACTATTTCGGGGCGGCGAGCGACGTTTATCCGGACGGCGACTTCTACAAAGAGAGCCAGTTCGGACTCGGCTGGGCGAAGTCCCGACTGGGAAAGTACGTGGATGCGGCTCAGATTTTCCGCCAGTTGGCGTTCGAGCCGAACGGTTCGCAAACGGAAAACGCTTACTATGAATGGGGGCTGATGTATTATGAGCAAGGAAATTACGAACAGGCGATTTCGACGCTGACGAATTTCGAGCGTCAATATCCGTCGAGCGATTTTCGTAACGATTCCATACGCGTTCGGGCCAAGTCGCTGGCCGGTTTGGAAAAATATCAGGAAGCCCTGAAGCTGATTTCGCAAATCTCAGGACCGACCGTCGAGGATTATTTGCTCAATGTCCGCTGCCTTTTCGGCTTGAAACAGTACGATGAAGCCTCGAAACTGCTCGCAAGTTTGGACCAGGACCCCAGGAGTCAATCGGTTAAAGACGAAATCCAACTCCTGCAAGCGGTCCAGGCGATGGTGAACAACGACCGGAACAAGACGATTTCGATCCTGGAAATTCTCCTGCGGAATAAGTACGACTCGAAAACGAGACAGATGACGTTTGCCTATTTCGATCCGCCGGAGCGAAGGCGGCGCGGTTCGTCTTACGGAGCAGATGATTCTACCGGCGAAGTTTCGATACGGGGCAAATTGTCCGAAGAGAAATTCCTCAAAGCGTGCGCGATTCTTTGCGTCGGTTATGCTCTTGTCGGCCGCACCGACGAAAGTAACGCGACGGTCAACGCAATGAACCAATTCGCGAAACCGGACGATGTACGGCAGACGCACATTATCGACAACACGATGGATTACCTCGGAAGAATCGCTTCCGGAGATTTTTCTGGCTCTCAGGGCGATCCGGGATACGCCGGCGGAGACCTGATTCCGATCGATCCGAGTCGGGACGGTGGTATCGACTTCGGTCCGGTAATCGACGATAAGGACCTCGTGCCCGCCGGCGGTTCATTCGATCCGAACCGGCGAGGCAACCGCGGCAATCGCGGCGGCTCCGATTCCGGGACCTCGCAAGATCCGGCCGACCGCTACGCCGGAAACACCGGCGATAATCGCGACAACAAACCGGGCAATCCGTCCGGAAGCGGCTCGGGACGCAATCCCGGAAATAAAGACAATCGAAACTCGTCGCAAAATTCGCAGGATTATCGCCGGACCTTGCAAGCGTGCCGCTCGCTGATTCAAAAAAATCAATGGGACGAAGCGGATCGCAAACTGCTCGCGTTGTTGGGCAACAATCCGCCGGACTCGATCGGCGCGGAAGCGGCCCTGATGCGCTGCCAAGTCTGCCTGGAACTCGGCAACGAAAGCGAAGCGGAAGTGATGAGCGATTTGATCCTGAACACGTACCATAATACGATTCAATACGGCGACGCGCTTTGGATTTCCGGAGATTATTACGAAAAACGAGGTGATACCGAAAAGGCGTTGGAGCAATTCAAGATTCTCGCCGACGACTATTCGAACAATTCCCACGCCGACGGGGCGCTTTTCCATCTCGCGTGGGACGACTTGGAAAACGGCAGTAAGCAGAATGCCCGGCGCAAGTTCAAAAAAATCAATACGACTTATCGCGACGGGGATTATTGGTCGCACGGAACCTGGGGATTGGCGTATCTCGCTTACGAAGACAAAAATTACGACGAAGCCGAGAAATACGTGCAGGAACTCCTCAACCATCCGCCGGACCAGGCGGTGCTCGATCGCGTCCTGTTCCTCAAGGGAAAGCTCGCCGAAAAGCGGGACGACTGGGCCGTCGCCGAAACCGCGTACAAAACGCTCGCCAAATTCTGTCCCGACAGCTCCCTGCTGAAGTCCGCGAACACCCAAGCGGCAATCGCACGGAGCCGGATGAATGAAAATCGGTGAGGGGAAAATAAGAAATAAGAAATAAGAAATGAGAAATGAGAAATGAGAAATGAGAAATGAGAAATGAGAAATGAGAAATGAGAAATGAGAAATGAGAAATTAATCTGAGCCGAAAAACGTCTGAAAAATAAAACAGTAAATCTATTTCTTATTTCTTATTTCCTCAAATTTCACCACTTATCTCGCTTTCCTAACTAATTCGCTCCCCTTTGAGTTGCATATCTTATTCATGCCCACGAAATTTCTCTTCTTCGACCTCGGAAACGTTTTGATCCGTTTTTCCAACGGGCGGCTTTTTCAACGGGTCGGCGCTTTGTTCGACCGACCGCCGCAATGGGTCGCCGAGACGCTTTATTGTCCGGAAATGCTCGAGCAAGCCGAATGCGGACACATTTCCGCCGACGAGTATTATCGGTACATTTGCGAACAGGCTCCCGAAAGAAGCGTCTCGATGGACGAATTGCTCCACGCCGTGAACGAAATCTTCTGGTTCAACGAACCGATGCTTCCGACGCTGGAGCAGGTCGCCCAAGCCGGCCTTCCGCGTGGAATCCTCTCGAATATCGGGCCTTGGCACTGGGAACACTGCACGAAAGCGTTTCCGGAAATCTTCGAAAACATCCCGGACAACCATGTCGCCAGCTACAAAGTCGGCGCGATGAAACCGAATCGGGACATTTACGCCGCGGCTTTTCAATTCGCCCGGAATGCAGTTCCGGAAATCGAATTGAACGAAATCCTATTCATCGACGACCTCGAAAAAAACGTACTCGGAGCGAAGGATTTCGGGTTCGACGCCGTGCAATATTCGTTCGAGGAACATGAAAAACTCGTGGAAGAATTTCACTTGCGGGGAATTTGTTAGCTGCGGGGCCTGCCCCGTGTTTGTGATGTGAAACATCGATGAAACGCCGGATCAAACTTGAACTTTCTTACGACGGGACCCGGTATTCCGGCTGGCAGGCGCAGGCGGACGTTCCGACGATCCAACGGACGATCGAGTCGCGGTTGGAGGGAATTCTCGGACACCACGCGAACCTGCTCGGCAGCGGCCGGACCGACGCCGGGGTTCATGCGATCCGGCAGGTCGCGGCGTTCTGGACCGAAAACCCGATTCCCGCCCCCGCGATCGCCAAGGCGCTCAACGCGAAACTGCCGAACGACATCCGCGTCTATCGGGCCGAAGACGTGCCGATGGAGTTTCACCCGATCAATGACGCCAAGAGCAAACGATATCGGTACATTATCGACGACAGCCGTCCGCCACTCCCGTTTTTCTTGAACCACACGTGGATCGTCTACAAGCCGCTCGACTTGCGGATCATGCAGGAAGCCGCGACTTATCTGCTCGGCGAACACGATTTCGCCTGCTTTCAGTCGGTCGGCTCCCCGCGACAATCGACCCGGCGAACGATCTACGATATTTCCGTGCGAAGAATCAGCGACGTGACGCCGTGGTCGCTCCGTCCGTACTATTCGCCGCACCGGACGAAACCCGACTCGACGAACATTTCCGATCCGGAAAACAACGCCCCCCTCGCCCCCTCGGGGGAGAGGGCCGGGGTGAGGGGGGAAACCGCGGTTGAATCGCCGCAACATTCATTCCTGGTGATCGAAGTCGAAGCGGACGGATTCCTTTACAACATGGTCCGTGCGATTGCCGGTACGCTTTTCCTGTTCGGATCGAGCGAATCGAGTCGTCGCGGCAGTCGGGGACATGGTATCAAAGCGCCTTTGATGAGGGATATCCTCGAAAGTCGCGATCGAATCCTCGCCGGCCCGACCGCCCCGCCGCATGGGTTGTATATGCTCGAAGTGATTTATCACTGACCGGCCCTCAGCGACTGCGGGACTCCGGGCACGGAATGTTAGCCGGTTCGCCTGGGAACCGCGGTGAGCGGCCGTATTCGAAAAGTTGCGTGATCGGTCATTTATCCGTGTGCAGCCCGTCTATTGACCTCACTATTTCGTGAACACATGGAAAAAATGATGATAAAAAATATCAAATTGCCAAACCCAAGAGTACTTGCGTCTTTTGTTTTCGCTCTTGTTGTCTTTGCGTTGACCGGCGAAAACGGATGGGCCGGTTTTCCGGACCAGATTTCCTCGACGGTCGTGTTCCGTCAAAAGGACGATGGGTACAACAATGTCCGCATTCCGGCGATTTGCGTAACGAAGGAAGGGACGCTGCTCGCGTTTGCCGAAGGCCGGGTCGGCGGGGATGCGGGTAAAATCGAGTTGATCCTTAAACGGAGCCGTGATCTCGGTCGATCGTGGAGCGAACCGAGCATTGTCTGGGCGGACGGAGAGAACACCTGCGGCAATCCGACGCCGGTCGTCGATCGGCAATCCGGTCGAATCTGGTTGTTCTGTACCTGGAATCTTGGAACGGACATGGAAAGTCGTATCCTCGACGGAACATCCGAGGAACCGCGAAAAGTGTTTCTCACGTTTTCCGACGACGACGGCACGACTTGGGCCGAACCGGTCGAGCAGCCGCATTTGCGACGATCCGATTGGCTCTGGTATGCGACCGGACCGTGTCACGCCATCCAATTGACTCGCGGTCCGCACGCGGGGCGTCTTGTCGTTCCGGCCAATCATTCCGTTCCGACCGGATCGCAGCAAGGAACGGCTCGATATCGTTCGCATTTACTGTATTCGGACGATCATGGAACGACCTGGCAAATCGGGGCGGTCCACGAACCGTTGACGAACGAATCGACCGTCGTCGAACTTTCGGACGGATCCGTAATGCAAAATATGCGTTCTTATCACGGCAAAGGCTGCCGGGCCGTTGCGATCAGCCGCGACGGGGGGGTGTCTTTTGAAAAACCGTATCTGGATGAATCTCTTTCGACACCGGTTTGTCAGGCGAATTTGCTACGCTATAATTTCACACGCAACGATTCGGACGTCGGCGAGTTGATCTTGTTTTCCTCACCGCTCGGTAAAGAACGCAGCGATCTTTCCGTTTGGACGTCTCGGGACGACGGAAAAACCTGGCCGATCCGCAAACGGGTTTTCCAAGGTCCGTCCGCGTATTCCGACCTGATCGTATTACCGGATGGTCAAGTCGGTCTGTTGGCGGAAGTCGGCGAAAAGAACCCTTATGAAACGATCACGTTCGCGACATTTTCGCTTGATTGGTTGCTTCATTGATTTTGTCCTGAAGGCCATACCGTGCTACGGTATAAACGGAAAATGAAACAAACACTCATCCTTCTCATCTTGTGTCTCTTTTTTTGGGGGTGCACCCGTTTACCGGAAAAACCGGACGGAATGCCGGAGTTAACACCATGTCGGGTCGTCGTTTCCTTCGGTGGGGAAAAGCTTGCCGGGGTCAGTGTGCTCCTCCAACCGCAAGATCCCCCAATGAAATCCTGGCCAGCCGGCGGACAAACGGACGAGCAGGGCCAAGCGGTTCTCAAAACGGCCGCGCATTACGATGGAGTTGTTCCGGGGAATTATATTGTCTCGTTTCAGAAAAACGCCGAGCCGGAGCTCCGCCCGGATGGAATGCCGCTCCCCGCCAAATCGCTCATTCCGTTGAAATATCAGCAGCAGAATTCCAAGGAAACGCTCACCGTTACGAAAGACAAGGCGGAATACGTGTTCGAGTTAAAAGGGCCGTAAGAGAGGTCCATGGTAATTCAGATAGAATATATAGGTTAATAAAACCAAAACGCCGGTCCCCTCTCCCGGTATTTCCGGGGAGAGGGTTAGGGTGAGGGGAAATGAAGCGCCAAACAGCTCCACCCCCTCACCCTGACCCTCTCCCCCGGACGACCGGGGGCGAGGGGACCATCTTTTCAGCTCTAAACGGTCCCCCATCTTGCTTAAACTAACATTTCATTCGACTTTTCCGAATATTCCGAATATTCTTGATAAATTAGTTCTTTGGAATCGGAAGTTTTCTCCAGTTTTTCTGATCGTAAGTCCGATAGATGCACTAATGAAGTCAACCCATGAGGTTCGTGGGTGAGAAAAGTGTATTTTGGACATACCTCTTGTGGGATACATACGATGCGAAAACTGATTTTATCGGCAATTTTAGGACTGATCCTTCTCGGCGAGACCGGTTGTTTACTTCCATTGTATTCCGGCGACCCCGCTCGGCGTAATCAGCAGTTGATCTACACGTCGGAAAACCTGCGTCAGGTCCAGGACGAATGGGAACGACTCTGGCTCCTCGACCAACCGAACCACATGTCGCCCAACCGACGACACGGGGGGATTATTTAATTATGAATTACAAATTACTAATTACTAATTACTAATTGAGTTTACCTTGCTATTCGTCTATAGTAACGTGTTGTCAGTAATTTGTAATTCGTAATTAGTAATTCATCCCATGTTACATTCCATTCTCATGGCGGGCGGGTCGGGGACACGGCTTTGGCCGGAGAGTCGTAGGGACCGCCCTAAGCAGTTCCTGAAACTCTACGGCGATCAAACGTTGCTCGCGACGACCGTTCGCCGCGTCGAACCGCTGATTCCGCTGGAGCGTCAACTGATCGTAACCGGTCAGTCGATGGTTCCGCTGGTTTACGAATCGTTTCCCGGGCTTGATCCGAACCGTATTCTCGCCGAGCCGGTCGGACGCAACACCGCTCCGTGCATCGGATTAGCGGCCGTCCGCGTTCTTCGGGACGATCCGGACGCAACGATGGTCGTTCTTCCCGCTGATCAGGTCGTTCGACAGGAGCAGCTTTTTCGCGACACGCTCCGCTTTGCCGCCGAACTCGTTGAAGAAGAGCCGAGCCGTTTAATCACGCTCGGCATCAAGCCGACGTTTCCCTCTTCCTCCTACGGATATATCGAGCGGAACGAAACGATTTCCGGCCCGATCGCCGAAAAATGGAAGGACCGCATCGGAGCCTATTCCGTCGAGCGGTTCCACGAAAAGCCGGACCGCGTCCAAGCGGAAGAGTTTCTCGCAACGGGCCGATTCAGTTGGAACGCCGGAATCTTCGTTTGGAAAGCCCGAACGATTCTGGACCAGTTGCGACGCTTCGAGCCGGAAATCGCGCAACGGCTCGATACGATTGCATCGAATGTGATTGAAAGCGATTTTCCCGAGATTCTCGAACGGGAATTCGGCGCGATGAAAAAAATCTCGATCGATTACGCGGTGCTCGAACGGGCCGACAACATTCTCGTTCTCGACGCGACGTTCGACTGGGACGACGTGGGAACCTGGACGTCGCTCGACCGAATCCATGTCGGAAAACATGACGCCGCGGGCAATCTCGCCCTCAACGCAAATCTCCGGACGGTCCAAGCGAAGGGTAACATCGTCAAATCGAACGACCCGACGCACACGATCGCTCTGGTCGGAGTCGACGACCTGATCGTGATCCAAACCGCCGACGCGACCTTGATCGTCAAAAAAGATCAGGAAGAAAAAATCCGCGAACTTCTGGGATAAAGTCGAAAATCGCGAGCACAGCTCGCGGCTCGTTGATTTTGATTTCTCGTCCGATGGTGACTTGCGGTCAACTCTTCATAATTTTCTGAAAAACGCGAAACCTCTCTTGACAGCGTTACTACGACGTAGTAATCTACACGTGTCCTCTTACTACATTGTAGCAATCTTGATTCAGGTGAGAAAAAATGCGCAAAGGCAAAAAACCGGTGCGGTACAAGTTGACGCCGGGCGAATTGGAAATACTCGAACTCCTCTGGACGGAAGGAAACGCGAATCTCGGTAAAACCGTCCAGTGGTTTCAACAGCGGGGCCGCAATCTGGCGCCGACGACGCTCCATACGCGGCTGAATCGTTTGGTGGAGAAAAAACTGATCCGCCGCATTGCCGAAAATCCGGCCGTGTACGAAGCGTCAATCAGCCGCAACGACGTTTCCGGTCGCTACTTCGAACTTTTCGAGGAGCTTTGCGGACACAATTTTATTCCGCTGATCGCGCAACTTGCCGAAAAACGAAATTTCACCGACATGGAAGTCGAGTATCTCGAACAGATTCTCGCCGCCCAGAAACAGAATGAGGTCCACAAATGATGATTCCCCTTTTGATCTCGACGTTTTTCCTCGCCGTGACCGGGCTGTCGGCCGCTTTCATTCTTTGGAAAACCGGCTGCCGAAGCTCCCGAACCGCGAGAATCGCCTGGTTTGTCGTACTCCTTCAAGGCGTGGTGTGGTTCCACGTTCCGATCAATGTTCGCGTTCCCGTCAAGGGCGAACCCGCGAACCGCTTGGAATTCCCCGTCGCTCCCCTTTCCCGGGAAGTCGACGCGGTTTTTTCACACGAAGAAAACGTCAACATTATTCAACAGCCCGCGGAAAATCCGGTCGTTTTACCTCTTCCGAATCCGAAAGTAAACACTTCAGCGGCGCCGTCGTATGAACGGCTTCCGGCAATTGCTTGGGAATTCATTTTGCCGCTTGTGTGGTGTTGCGGAATTCTGCTGCTCGTTTTACGGTACTCGTTTTCTTGCTGGAGATCGCTTCGAGCAATACATCGTCTTCCCGAGGCGACCGGAGTTTACGGCGACGAATGGAAATCGCTCCTGGCCCATGAAAAAATCGCCGATGGAACCATGAAGCTTCTCTTTTCCGACGGGTTTGGCCCCGGCCTTGTCCGGCTGCCGCGATCATGGGCGGTCGTGGTTCCACACGTGTTGTGGGAAGAAGCGGCCCCGTCCGTTCGGATCGGAATTCTTAAGCATGAGCTTTCGCATTACAAGCACCGCGACCTCTACGGCTCGCTTCTCGTGCATTTATTGAAGACGCTCCACTGGTTCAATCCGTTGGCGTATTACGCGGCTCGGCGGTTCGACGAAGCGGCCGAGTGGAGATGCGACGCCGAAGCGTTCGGAGCCTGCGAAAACGGGACGTTCGACTTTGCCGCGACACTTCTCGCCTTTCGGGACACGAGTCCCGTTTCGGTTCTTGTTCATCAACCTTTCAGTCAAAACAAAATCAAAAGCCGCGTCGAACGTCTGATCGATTATAACGCGGGAAAAAGGGACACGATCATGAAAAACACATTGATTCTCGGCGCGATGCTGCTCTTGCTCGGTTTGGGTCTGTTTCGTTTCAACCCGGTTCCGATCGTCGTCGCCGACGGAAAACCGGTTGCGACACCAAACGAAGCGGCGTCAAATATCGATGCGAAAACAATCGCGATTACGACGAAAGACGAAACCGGCGTTCCGCTTGTCGGCGTCGAAATCCGGACGAATTTGCCGCGGGACGAAGCCCTCCCGACGGCGACGGACGAAAACGGTAAAATAGAGCTGACTCTCCCGAAAAAGTTCGACGATCTCATCATTTCGGCGCTCGCGAAAGGGCGTGTGACACAACTTGTCCATTGGGGCAAAAACGATCTTGTCTCGGAGACCGTGATTCCAGCGGAAATCGATTTCACGTTGCGCCGAGGAACCGCGATCGGCGGAACGGTCGTCGACGTTGCCGGAAAGCCGATCGAAGGGGCGGAAGTCCGCGTGATTTGCCGGCGAAACGGATATCAAATGCCGGGACATCTCAAGCCGGAAGACTCGCACATCCTGACGTGGGGGAAAGGATTTTGGAACGTGCTCGGCGGGACCGATTGGTGTCGGACTGACCAGGACGGCAAATGGTCGCTGGACAACGTACCGGAAGGGGACGCGTTTCCCATGGAGATCGAAATCGAGCATCCGGATTATCTGCCGAACAAATATTTGAGTGCTTTCCCCGAAACGACGCCGCAAACGGCTCAAACGTTCGCCCTGTTGCGCGATCGAACGCAAAAATTCGTGATGCAACACGGCCTACGGTTTTCCGGAACGGTTCAGGACGAAAACGGCCAACCGATCGCCGGGGCCTTGGTCGTGTGGAACAGTCCCGATTATGAATACTACGAAAGCCGTCAAAACGCGGCCAAGACCGATGAAAACGGCCATTACACCTCCGTGCCGTTCAAGCCGGGAACCGTCGGCGCGACGGTGATCGCCGAAGGATTCGCTCCCGACGTGCAAACGATCGATTTGCGGAACGACAAGACGCCCCGCGTTCTCGATTTCACGATGAAGCAGGGCAAGCCGCTCGAAATTCATTTCGTCGACTCCGACGGACTCCCGGTCCCGGGCGTCGAATTTCGCCTGATGAATTACGGGGACAACCAGTGGAGGGGCCCGTATTCCAATTTGTGCAACGATCCGGAAACGAAAATTCCGGACA
>JAVBPO010000152.1:0-24749 GCA_031549565.1 Thermoguttaceae bacterium | reverse complement strand
CGGAAACCGTCGCTTCCGGTCCAAATCATCATATCACACGCCGATTTCTTGGCAACCGCTCCGAACCGGCTTTCCCATTTCGCTTCTGCGGCGTCAAACCGGCCCCGGTCGATACTTTGGTCGGAACCGGCGTTGACGCCTCAAATCGTCTGTACGCGAAATCGGCCGATTAACCCGCCGAGTATCCGATTTCCTTCCGCCTTGGCAGCTTGTCGAGAAACGATTCCAGTATGATCGGCAACGCCGCGAACGCCGGATGTTGACCGGTCGTCTTACGCATCTTCGCGATCCGACGCCGGAGGGATTCCCGATCCGTGAAGACCTCCACGTTGTCGAAATCGGAATAACTCATGTGGCTTCTGTTGGAGATGATGCCGCCGACCGATTTCGCCTCTTTCTGCCAGCACTGCATACTCCGCAAGGTTTCGGTATTGGCGTCCAGAAACACTTGTTCCTCGTTGAAATCGTAAGCCAAGGTCAACACCGGGTTGTCCAGCCAACGGGCTTCCATCGGTGTTTCCATGATTTTCTTATTGAGTTGTCGTTTGAGAATCATATCCGCACCTCCTTTCCGAATCGGGGGAGCCGAATATAGTTCGCACCCTTTGGCCGGGCAATCGGCCTGGAGTCGGTCCAGCGGAAGTGCTGGTTCGTCAAGAGCGAAGCGGGGGAACGCTGGACGGTTTCCCGTTTGCGGCGACGATAGATCGGACGTTTAGTCATGGGTTGTACCTCATACGTCGGGAAAGGGATGGGATGAATAAACCGTTCGGCCTTGCGTTGCTCGCTTCCCGACCTATAATGAGAACGTCGGCCTTAGGGTTGATGTACGGCGTTTCGGTAGAGTTTCGCGACTTGCAACCGAGACGCCTTTTTTCATTTCTTGCGGTTGACCTTTTCGACATGCTCAATCGCAATGTCCCGAATGTAAGCTCCTATTCGACGATCAGGAGATTCTTTATCTCGGGCGGTTTCAACAGCTTCCTTCTCTGTGGAAGAAAGGTAAACGGACACCGTGTTTCCACGTTTGTCTTCGGGAGGTTTGGGCGGCTGCCCACGTTTTGGAGTCATGTTTTCTCCGGGGGTTGAATCGGATTCAATGCTCACGACTTTTGAGAATATATCACTTTGATTTATCTGGTCAATACATCACTTTGTTTTATTTCCCATTTTTTCCCAAATTTCTCCAAGTCCGCCAAGCCGTCCCTGTACCCCTACAATTCTGGCGCACTTGCGCACTTGACCATTAAACTCAATAAACCCCGGGAAATTCGATGTTTTCAAGTGCGCAAGAATTCGCTTCATGCTCCAAGTGCGCAAGAATTTCTGAATTTCTCAAAAAACCTTCAAGCCGCCGCCCGCCGGTTGCCGATACCTTGGGCGGGAGTGTGTTTCTACCAGCGAAAAGAAGGTAAGCCGATGAAAGAAATTAACGAATCTTGGTACACGATCCAAGAGTACGACGGGAAAATCATCGAAACCGCAGACAAAAGCGAAGCGAAGTTGGCGATCCGGGAACGTCGTCAGGTCGTGAAGAATTCTCGGAAACTTTTCACGTCCGGCAAGTCGGACATTCGCCTTTACGTTTCGACCGAGATTACGCAAGCCAAAGACCTTTAAGGAGCAAACGCCATGAGCATAAGCACGGCTATTCGAAAGACCAAAAACCAGATTACCAACATGGACGAAATGAAACGCTGGCAAGGAGAGCGTGAGGACCGACTTCACCAAGAACACGTCCGGGAGCGGATGCTTGCCCGAGCATCCGACCAAAAGCAACCGGCGAAGAAACCGAAATAGGCCGATTCGGACTTTTCGACAATTTTGGCGTAAACCTCGAAGTCCCGTCAAACTGACGGGGGCTGCTTCCCTTCGCGTATCATTCTATACGGGAACCACGGGACAGAATGACGACTGTACAGAGTGTACGGCGGTGGGGTAGCGATATACGACCTCACCTATCTTCTATCTTCCGGAAATGGAAAACAGCCGCTGGGTAGTCCCCGTCATTATGACGAACACTGACCGCTTGGGTGATCTTTCCGGATTTCTCTCGGCTTTGGCTCGCCGGTTATTCAGTGCGGCGTTTATTCAAAAAAAAAAATTGGCACGTCGTGCGCGTAAAAAAAACGGTTCGATAGCACGGGCGTTCCGCCCCCCCCTCCGGGTGTCTGGAAAGGACCCACCGATTTTTTCATCCGGTTGACGCCGGTTCCGAGAGCGTTCATGGGAGAGGATTCAGTGATCGGGACAACACTACCCCGCGCAACGATGGTTCTACGTGAAGGTCGGCCATGAGCCCGAAAGTAGTACCTTTTCGCCGGACAGCCCACAAGCCCCGTACAGGCGATTTGCGGCCATGTTCTGCGGGTCGTATAAAAAGACGCGAAAGCCGATTCGACACAACAGGCGGTCTCTACGGACGCGAGAGAGTGACCGGCGGAGCGAAGACGCAAAAGAATCGCTCATGGGTCCTTCCGAGGAACTTTTCCCGGGCGAGGGTGAGCGGGGTCAATCGGCGGGGGTATACACCGTAAACATACACTGCTAAAGAGTGTTCCATATAAGTCGGTATCTAGGATAGGTGAGGAGACCCCCTCCCCGGGGTAAGTACCTTTCCTCTTTGGCCGGTTATTCCGTCCCCTCGGCGTTCCCGGCGGTCCGGGCGAACCGCTTGGAGCCGGAGAACGCTTCTTCGTTGTCGCGGTAGACTTCCGATTGCTCCAGCCAAGCGTCGAGGGTCGCCCGGCGAATCTTGATAACCCCGGCCAACGGAATGACCTTAAACGCGTTTTGGTCGATCAGGTTCCGAATGATCCGCAGCGACACGCCAAGGTATTCGGCGGCTTCCTTCATGGACAAGAGCGGCGTTTCAATCGGCGTTTTCTTCTTTCGGTCTGTCCCGTGCTTGACGATCTTGGGACGGTCTTCCGGAATCGGTTCATCCGTTTCAAAGGGTTTGCTCATGGTGGTGGGATTTTTGGGAGTGGTGGTGGGAAATTCGCCGGTTCTTCGAGCGGCAACGGAGGGATTCTACCGGAATACGGAAACCTCTGCAAGTGAGACGACTTTGTTTACAGTCGTAAAGATACGTAACGATGCCATTATAGATCATTTAGTTTATATTATACCTGATATTCCAGTATATATTTACGTTTGATTTGAATAATCGTATTTTACACCAACGTCCGATAATTTTAATTATGTTCGGTGAGCGATAATGCCGTAAATCCATTTTAAGCAATCGATTATATATTGTCAGCGATCTTCATTTCACAAAGAATAACGCAATACGGTCGTTTTGGACACGAAACGGCGGCATTTCAGAGAAAAGCATCACCCAGCCGGAATCGGCGTACAGCGGGTGAACGCCAGAAACTTCGAAAAAGATTATCAGAGACGTTCAAAGAGATTATCGAGGAGATGGAGTGGCAAGGTTCGAATCCTTTTTCGAGAAATTGCACATGCAGGGAATACCGCAGGTAAATCCGAAAAAATGTTAAAAAATGCCTAGAAAATGATGAGGGTTCGAATCCTGTCCCCGCCATTTTTGTGTTTTCAATCAAACCGCGTTAAGCCCTGTATTCCCCGGTGTTTCAAAGGCTTACGCGGTTTTTTTGTTTGAAGGACGGTTATCCGTGATAGCCCGTTTTGCCCTATTTTAGCCCCTGATAGGTGGGATTTGGGTGGGGGAAAGATCAAGCCCATCTAGGATAGGTGAGGACAGCCCCCACCCTTCCTCATTGGCCGGGCTTGCTCCGTCCCCTCTGCGTTCCCGGCGGTCCGGGCGAACCGCTTGGAGCCGGAGAACGCTTCCTCGTTGTCGCGGTAGACTTCCGATTGCTCCAGCCAGGCGTCGAGGGTCGCGCGGCGTATCTTGATCAGCCCGGCCAAGGGAATGACCTTGAACGCGTTTTGGTCGATC
Organism: Thermoguttaceae bacterium; assembly: GCA_031549565.1. Taxonomy (GTDB): domain Bacteria; phylum Planctomycetota; class Planctomycetia; order Pirellulales; family Thermoguttaceae; genus JAVBSX01. The sequence goes on along the minus strand of JAVBPO010000152.1, from coordinate 20,824 downwards.
AGGTTCCGAATGATCCGCAGCGACACGCCAAGGTATTCGGCGGCTTCCTTCATGGACAGCAGCGGGGATTCAATCGACATTTTCTTCTTTCGGTCGGCTCCGTGCTTAACGATCTTGGGACGGTCTTCCGGAATCGACGTAAAGCGAGTGAACGTCCGAAGTACCGCAAATAATTATCTGCGGCGGTCGAAAAGATTATCGAGGAGGTGACACGAAAAGGTTCGTGTCCTTTTCTATCAAAAAGAAGGTGGTGGGAAAACTGGTGGGAAACCGTAAAAAATGATGAAAAATGCCTAAAAAAAAACTGCTTCGAGTCCACCCGAGATATTTATGCTCTGGATAAATCTTGATGTTTTTGAAGCGGCGGCTACAATGTGAGAAGGCTACGTCGTCAAAGCCAAGCGAAGCAGCCGTGCTTGCTTTTCTGTGCGGTATATTGCTGTTTGACACTCTCTTTCCGGAGCGATTTGTTATGAAAACACGCCAGTATGAATTTTCATGGGACATCATCGGGGACCTGAAGGAGGGACGCCCTAATTTGGGGGAAAACGTCCATCTCGTCCTTTATCGGTTGATGCAATACACGTTTCGAGACGTTGCCGAAAAGCGTTTCGGAACCGAAGTTTGCGATTCGCTCTTTTATGAAGCGGGCGAATTGGCAGGCAAGTTTTTCTTCGAACAGTTTTTGAAACCCTACAAGGATTTGCCGCTGAACGGATTCGTCGCGGAGATGCAACGACTCATGAAAGAGTTTGGAATCGGCGTACTTCGCCTCGAAAAAGCGGATGCCGAAGCCGGTCATTTTATTCTGACCGTTTCCGAAGATCTGGATTGCTCCGGACTGCCCGACATCGGGATCGAAGTGTGCAATTACGACGAAGGCTTCATTGCCGGAATTTTTTACAAATATACGGGAAAAGAATTTACGGCGAAAGAAATTGATTGCTGGTGTTCCGGCGACCGCACTTGCCGTTTCGAGGTAACCCGGACGTCTCCATGAATTCCGTTTCGATTTGATATCGTATACCAGTGAATGACAAAACATCCCTCACTCTGCTGCTGGGCCTTCTGAACGACCGCTCCGTTCCGACGGTCGATGATGCCGTTTCGGCTTTGACCGATGAGGAGAGCGCCGATTTCCACAAACTTCGTGAGGAACTGTTCGCCGTTCGTGAAACGCTCAAATGTTTTTCGAGCGGAAATTTCGAGAAGGATGTTACGCTTCGCGGTGCGGTCGGCGGTTATTTGAAAACGCTCCAAGCTAATTTGCGACACCTGACATGGCAGGTGGAACAGGTCGCGGCGGGAGACTTTTCGCAACGTGTCGATTTCATGGGAGATTTTTCATCGGCCTTCAACTCCATGTCGGCCCAGCTTGAACATCTCCGCACGGAATCGGAAGAACGCGAAGTTCGCGAACGCCTCTTGCGTCTCGGGATTCTTGATACCAGCCCGGTTTGTTTTGCGACTCTTGTCGAAGGGGTGGTGCGTGTCGCCGCACCGTTCATGAAGGATTTTCTCGGAATCGACGTGGACGATCGGCTGTCCGATTATTTCGCGTCCCGCGACTACGGGATGCAATTGGAAGAGGAATTAAAACGGGAATCTACGATTCACTGGCGCCCGGTCACGATGCGCTCGAAAAACGGAAAGATGAAGGAAATGCTCGCCGATTTTTTCCCGGTGGACTATTACGGCGAACAGGGAACGATGGTCTGGCTGGTCGATGTTACGGAAATTCGAAAAACGGAAGCCGAGCTTCGTCAGTCTCGCGATACGGCGGAAAAATTGGCAAAAATCAAAAGCGAATTTCTGGCCACGATGAGCCATGAAATTCGCACGCCGATGAACGCGATTCTCGGCATGATGCATCTTGTCCGACAAACGCCACTTTCGGAACAACAATCACAATACATCGAAACGACGGAAAATTCCGCGAAGTTGCTTCTACGCATCATCAACGATATTCTCGATTTTTCCAAGATCGAAGCGGGAAGAATGACGATGGAATCGCATGTTTTCTCATTGCGAACCGTCGTTGATGAAGTTGTTTCCGTGATCACCGAATCGGTGGAGAAAAACCGGGTTCGCTTGATTTGGGATATTGCGCCGGAAATTCCCGAGGAATTGGTCGGCGACCCGATCCGCTTGAAACAGGTGCTGCTGAATCTGCTCTCCAACGCCGCCAAATTCACACGGGAAGGAAGCGTCCACCTTCAAGTCGAATTCGACCGCCGCAAGAGAGACGGCCATTCTCTTCTTTTTACCGTTCGTGATACCGGAATCGGCATGTCGGAAGATGATATCGATCGAATCTTTGCTCCGTTTACACAGGTCGATGGCTCCCTGTCCCGCAAACACGGCGGAACCGGCTTGGGGTTGACGATTTGTAAAAACATCGTCGAAATGATGAACGGAAATATTTGGTGTCGGAGCCGTGTGAATGAAGGTTCGACATTCTTTTTTACGGCCCGATTCGATCTTCCGCCGTCTGTCCCCGAAACAGATGTGAATGAACCGCGATTTCATGGAGAATCAGGGGAGCGGCAAGACGACGTTGTGATACCGGAACCGCTCCAGGGAATGTCGGTTCTGCTGGCCGAGGATAATAAAATCAACCAAATCGTCGCCGTCGAAATGTTGAAACTCAAAGGCTTTTCCGTCGATGTCGTTCCGAACGGACGGGAAGCGGTTAAAGCGATCCGGCATAAATCCTACGGAATCGTTTTGATGGACGTCCAAATGCCGGAAATGGACGGTTTGCAGGCAGCGCGATTGATTCGACAGGATGCTCGTTACGCCGACCTGCCGATCCTCGCCTTGACGGCTAATGCCCTGCCCGAAGACCGCGAGCACTGCCTCGAAGCGGGCATGAACGACCATATCCCCAAACCGATCGAGCCGTCCGTGCTTTATCGAAGTATTATTCAATGGGGGAATCATTTTGAAAAATGAAATGCGACCGGGATGACTCAATTGTTCGTGCCAGAAAATAAGCGGCAAGTTTATGATTAACGTGCCGACTCATGTCATGCTGAGGTACTCCGAAGCATCTGGTTTCAAGCTGCTCACGTTTTGCAAAGCGTGTTGGCCGGATCCACCAGATTCTTCACTCCGTGAGTACACTGCGCTCAGAATGACAAAACTTGCCCGCCAATTTCTGGCGGAAGCCCAATTGTTCGTGCCGGCCTGATTTCCGGAAAACTTGTTTGCGGTCCCCGCTTTGGCGAGCGGCACTGCGCCCTATGCCTTTTACCGGTTGTGTGTGTTATAATGGCCCGAAGTTGACTGCCGTATCTCCCCCAACCGATATTAGTGACCATGAGAACAATACCGCTTCTTACGACGCTCTTATTCTTGCTTTGTGGAACTTCGCTTCTATTCGCCGATGAATCCTGGATTCCAGCGACGGAGCCGATCGACGCGATCACGGCGTCCGGCGAGGAAATCGAGCTTGCTCACCGTTGGGCCCTCGCCGCGTTTTCCGGAGAACAGGTCTCACGCGATTCCGGCCAAATCCAACTCGATGTGCTGCGGCAGGATCACAGTTCCCTGCAACTTGGGAAATCGTGCATGTGTACACCGATAAAGCTTGCCGATCGGAAATTCGAACACGGACTCGGAACGCATTCATATTCCGAGATTGTCGTTACGCTTCCGAAACCGGCCAAGGAATTCCAGGCCATCGTCGGCGTCGACAACAACTCCGACACCGCCGCCGTTCGCGGTTCGGCCCGATTCGCAATCGAAGTCGACGGCAAGGAACTCCGCAAAACGGAAATCCTCAAGGGGAATTCTCCGCCGCTGGAATTCCGTGTCGCCTTGCCGCAGGGAACTCGGCAGTTCACGCTCAAAGTCGACGACGCCGGCGACGGGCCGGATTTCGACCAGGTCGATTGGGCCGACGCCAAAGTCGTTTACGACGATTCCACGACCGCGTATCTCGACGAAACGAAAATCTCGTTCTTGACGAACGATTATCCGTTTTCGTTCGTTTACAACGGCAAGTCGTCCCGGGAACTGCTGCCGCAATGGAAATTTCAACACGGAACCCGACCGGAAAAGGACCGAACCGTCCATGAATTCAACTGGACCGACCCGGACACGAAGTTGACCGCCAGTGCGGTCGTTACTCTTTTCAAAAATTCTCCAGGCGTCGATTGGGTGCTCTATTTCCGCAACGGATCCGACAAAGACACGCCGACACTGGAAAACGTACAAGCGGTCGATTTGCGATTCCAGTCCGGATATCAGCGGCTTCCCGTCCGGCTTCATTCGCTCGTCGGTGATACGTGTTCGGAAACGGCTTGGCTCCCGAACATGAAAACGGTCGAAATCGGTAAACCGCTCACGGTTGCTCCGCAGGGAGGACGTTCGTCCAACGGGGCGTTTCCGTTCTGGAATCTCCAGTGGGAAGACCGTGGAATCCTGACCGCGATCGGATGGTCCGGGCAGTGGTCCGCGAAGTTCGAGCGTACCGAAAACGGTCCGACGAAAATGAGTTGCGGAATGGAGAAACTGCACACGATTCTTCATCCCGGCGAAAAAATCCGTTCTCCGCGGATCATGATCCTTCCGTGGTCCGGCGATCGAACCGACGCGCACGTCCGATTTCGACGGCTGTTGATGTTCCATTACATTCCGCAACAGGACGGCAGACCGCTGCAACTGCCGCTCGCGGGGCAATGTTTCGACCGGTATTTCGCGCCGGGCAACCGGCCCGACTGGGCGACGATCGGTACGCAATTGAAATTCGTCGACGTATTGAAAAAGTTCGGCTGCGATACGTACTGGTTTGACGCCGCGTGGTTCGAGAAATCGTTTCCCAATGGTGTCGGCAACTGGTTTCCGAACAAAGGGTTCCCCGACGGACTCAAACCGCTCGGCGACAAGGTTCATCGGGAGGACATGAAATTCGTCCTCTGGTTCGAGCCGGAACGGGTCGCCCCGGACACGCAAATCGCGAATGAACACCCGGAATTCGTGTTCGGCGGGAAAAACGGCGGGCTGTACAAATTGAACGACCCGACGGCCCGGCGGTTTTTGACCGATTTATTGTTCGCCTTGATTGAAGATTACGGCGTCGATGTTTATCGAAACGATTTCAATATCGATCCTCTCGACTATTGGCGGGCCAACGACGAGGAAAACCGGCAGGGGATCACGGAAATCCGTTACGTCGAAGGGCATTACGCAATGTGGGACGAATTTCTCGCCCGCAAGCCGGGGCTCTGGATCGACAACTGCGCCAGCGGCGGACGGCGGATTGATTTGGAGACGATCAGCCGCTCCGTCACGCTTTGGCGAAGTGATACCAGTTGCTGGGCGGGAAACGAGGACTGGGATCAGGTCCAGGCGTCGGGCCTTTCGCAATACATTCCGTTGACGACGGCGTGCGCTTGGAATCCGACCGCGTACACGATCCGCTCCGCCGCGACCGGTGGGGCGATTTTGCAGTTCGATTTTCTCGGCAACGATCTTGATACCGACATGGCCCGGCAAGCGATCGAAGAGATCAAAGCGAACCGTAAATACTGGTACGGCGATTTTTATCCGATTCTCGACGCGCAAATCGGCGACAATCACTGTGCGGCGTATCAGCTCCACCGCTCCGACCTCGACGCGGGCATGGTCCTCCTGTTCCGTCGGGCGAAAAGCCCCTATAGCACATTGGAGCTTGAGCTGCGCGGAATCGATCCCGACGCCCGATACAAAGTCACGACAATCGACGAACAGCGAAACGTAACGGAAAAAACGGTCCCCGGAGCCGAACTGGCCCAACCGTTCGACGTGAAAATCCCCGAAAAACGAAGTAGTGTTTTGATACGATACGAAAAGAAAGTTCTAAATATGAAATAAGAAATAAAAAATATTATGAAACCAGCTCACAATATAGTGTTGGTTTCTCATTTCTCATTTCTCATTTCTTATTTCTTATTTCAATGCTCCATTTCCTCTGTCCCGGCCTGCGTGGCCTTTTACGATACGGCCGCTGGTCGTTTTTGGCGGTGGTACTGGCGTTTTTTCTGGCGCTGGATCTGCTGCTGATTGCGCATTTTTATTGGACCGACTGCTTGACGCCGCAAGGTTGGTACGCCAGTCTCGGGGCGTTCGTGCTGGTCTGGTTTTTTCTCATCCAAGCGGCGGGATACTGTGAAAAAATGCTGCTCCGCCGCCGTGACGCCGATTCGAAACGGAACTTCTTCACCGACGCCGTGACGCAGTATCTCCAGGGAAACTGGTTCGAGACGGAATGTTTCCTGAACGAAATCCTTAAACGCAATCCCCGCGACCCGGAAGCGCTGCTGATGCTCGCGACCCTGTTCCGACACACCGATCGCCCCACCGAAAGCCGCCAAACTCTGCTCAAACTCCAGAAATACGACGAATCGAAAAAATGGTTCGTCGAAATTGAAAACGAGTTGGTCTATTTAGAGAACAGGGAACAGAGGACAGGAGACAGGAAATAGTGAGGAGAAAAGAGAAATGTATTTTTCCTCTTCCCATTCTGTTTTCTGACTACCGACTACTGACGACTCATGATTACCTGTGATCTTTGCCCGCGTTATTGTTCGATTGCTCCGGGACATTCGGGGTACTGTTTTGTACGGCAGAACCGGGACGACCGGCTCGTGCTCGAGGTGTACGGGAAAAATGGCGGCATGGCGATCGATCCGATCGAAAAGAAACCGCTGTATCACTTTTATCCCGGTACGAAAGTGCTTTCGTTCGGAACAATCGGCTGCAATCTCGGCTGTACGTTTTGTCAAAACTGGTCGACCTCGAAATCCCGGGACCTCGGTTTGCTGCAAGTCGAAGCGTCTCCGCAACGGATCGCCGAACTCGCGGTCGAACACGATTGCCCCAGTGTCGCCTTTACGTACAACGAGCCGATCGTCTGGGCGGAATACGCGGTCGATACCGCTTTGGAGTGTCACCAACGTGGCGTCAAGACGGTCTGCGTATCGGCCGGTTACATTACACCGGAGAAGCGGGAATGGTTCTTCGGACCGATGGACGCGGCGAACATCGACTTGAAAGCGTTTTCCGAACGATTTTACAAGGAGAAATGCGGCGTCGAACTGGAAACGATCAAAGACACGCTCCGGTTTCTCGCGAAGAAAACGAACATCTGGCTCGAAATCACGACGCTCCTGATTCCCGGCGAAAATGATTCCGACGAAGAGATCACGGCTCTGTGCCGGTGGGTTCGCAAAGAACTCGGCGCGGAGATTCCGTTGCATTTTTCGGCGTTTCATCCGTCGTATAAGGAAAGCGGAATTCCACCGACACCACCGTCAACGCTCTTTCACGCCAGGGAAATCGCGAAGAAGAACGGTTTGTGTTACGTTTACACCGGAAACATCCACGATCCGGCGGGCCAATCGACGTACTGTCCTCAATGTCACCAGACGGTCGTTTTCCGGACCGGCTACACGATCGACGAAATCGCGATCGACGACGAATCGTGCTGCAAATTCTGCGGCCAATCGATCCCCGGTCGCTGGTTCCCTTGAGAAAGGAGCCGTGAAAGTCCCCGCTCCGGCACGGCTCTTTACGGCGTAGGACTCTTTAAAATCCGATCTGGATCTTCCCCGGGTATTTTTTGAGGATTTCCTTGTACGCGGCGAGTTCCATTTCGAGCGGAACGCCCATGGGACTATGGCGAACACCGATGGCGTCATCCTCCTGCGGATTGGTGTACAGGTTGAACATTACCGACCCCGCTCCTTGGATGATACCGCCCGTGAACCCTCCCTGGTAGCCGGTTTTCGTCGCCGCGAAAGGATCCTGGAACAAAACGAAGTACTTGAACTCGTCGGTCCGGACCGCGGACAGTTCGTCGTTCCAAAAGTAAAAGACGGACTTGCGGTTCGACTGCCCTCTGTTCGCGAGGAGAAACGAAGCCTGGTCGATCCCGTCGATGAACGTCTTTTCCGGAACCAACTTCGCCAAATCGGCGCCCGGCTTTCCGGCCAGCGAAAGGCAGGTCGGCAACAGGTCGGCCAACTCGAACAGGCCGTCCGACTTGCCCGGCTCGATGACGCCTTTCCAGTAAGCGAACGTGGGAACCCTGACGCCACCTTCCCAAGTCGAACCTTTCGCGCCCCGGAACGCGGTGCGGCCATGCGGCGGGACCTCTGCCTCGGGCCCGTTGTCGGACGTGAAAATGATGAGCGTGTTCTCCAGTTGCCCGGTTTCCTGGAGCGTCTTGTAGAGCGTGGCGAAAATATCGTTCATTTCCACCATGGTGTCGGAATAACTCGTCCGTGCGGGAGAACGTCCGGCATAACGTTCGTTCGGGTAGTTGTCGAAATGACACCCTCTCGTACAGTAGTAGAGGAAGAACGGTTTGTCCGACTCGGACATTTGCTGGAGAAACTCGACGCCGTATTCCATCCAACGTTGGTCCAAATCTTCCATGTATTTCGGCGTGATGTCGGCAATTGTTTCCATCTTGCCGCCACGAACCGCGTGGACATCCCCTTTGCTGAAGGGAAGATTTTTGATGTATTCGGTACGCGCCGGACTGAGGGCGACCTCGGGATTGAAATTCGGGTCACGCCATTCGGTATACATGTCCGAAACGGAGCAAAAGCCACGAAAATCGTCGAACCCGACATTTTGCGGTTGCGAATCTTCATTTTCCCCGATATGCCATTTGCCGATCGCCTGCGTCACATAGCCTTGATCCCGCATCAGTTGCGGAAGGGTCGTCGCGCCCTGAAGTCCACCAGGCATGCCGTACATCGGCGGAATGAGGATGCCGTGATGCACGGGATATTGGCCGGTCATGATCGTAGCGCGGGTCGGCGAACTGCTCGGCTGGGAGTAAGCGGAAGTCAGGATCAGGCCTTGACTTGCAACCGTGTCAATGTCCGGGGTCGGATTGCCGACGGAGGTGCCGCCGCCGTTGAAACCGACGTCCATCCAGCCGACGTCGTCCATGAGGAAAATCAGTACGTTCGGCTTTTTTCCGGTACGTTTTTCCAGATCGGCGAGCTTTTGCCGCGCCTCTTTCTCCTGATCCATGTGGACGATGACCGGCATCATGTTGTCGGCGACTGTCGTCGTTTTGTGAACCAGGTATTGATTGGGGTGATCGTAGCCCGCGAAGCCGTCGCGTTTGGTCGGTTCGTGCGGCGTATCCAGCGGCTGTTGCGCTTCGGCAAAGTTTGACGCGAAGGGAAAAGCGGCTGCGGCCATGGCCGATACCATGGCCTTGGAAAAGACGGTACGTTTCATTCGATGGTCTCCTTGAAATGTCATGAGAACAAGACGGGACCCGTGGTCCCGAAATTTATTTTGCCGACTGTGAGGAATTATTCGCACCGAACATTTCAAAGTCAAGAGTTTTTCCGACGTTTTAATTGCGACAATCGTTACGGATTCCTGCTTTCTGTGCCGGGCTTCCGCCAGGAAGTGTTATTCCCGTTTTGATAAGAGCATCGCAACCGAAACGCGGTCGTCTCCAGATCGATTTTTGCGACGTAATAATCATCGCTTCTCGAACCCCGATGGTCTACGGCATGTTCCCTTGCTGCAATCACACCAACAGTTATAATCACGGTTATCCCTGTTATCGCACTTTCCCGCACGTTGTTCCGTTCGGTCGTTCCATCGAACTCCGACGACGGTTACGGCAATGACTTTACACGGTATTCCCTCATGAAAAAATTGCTTCTCATTTGTGCCGTTTTGATCAACTTGACGTTCGGTTTGGCTTCCGCCCAGGAAAAAGGTTGGAACCAGTGGAGAGGTCCGGATCATACCGGCAAATCGTACTCCGCGAATCTGCTCCCCTCCTGGCCGGAGTCGGGCCCGAAACTGCTCTGGAGAATCGATACGCTCGGTGAAGGTTTTTCCAACTTCTCGTTCCTCGGCGACACGATGTTCACGATGGGGGACAAGGATGGAAAATGCAAAGCAATCGCCTTAAATTGCAAGGACGGTCAAATCCTTTGGGAAACCCCGATCGGCGAAGCCGCTGCTCCGGGTAGGTACGTCGGCCCCAAATCGACGCCCGCAACCGACGGAGAACGGGTTTACGTGCTCGGACAGCTCGGCGACGCTGCCGCTTTGGACGTGAAAACGGGCGAAATCGTTTGGGAATTCAATGTCGCGGAGAAACTCGGCTCCAAAATCGGCTCTCCCTGGGGTTATGCGACTTCGCCGATTCTCGACGGGGATCAACTGATTTACACGATCGGCGGATCGGTCGGTTTTCTCGTTTCTCTCGACAAGAAAACCGGCGAAAAAATCTGGCAGTCGGAAGAATTGAAAGAAGACGGCTCCTACGCGTCCGCCGTTCCGGTCGATTTCGACGGCGTCCACCAATACATCGTCCACTCGAATTTCGGCTTGGCCGGAATCGACGCGAAAGACGGCAAACTCCTTTGGCGCGTCGACCGACCTCGGCGGGTCGCGATCTGCTCCGATTTGATGCCGGTCGGGAATTTCATCGTCGCATCCTCCGCTTACGGGGAAGGACTCAACGGATATGATATCAAAAAATCCGGTAACACATTCGAGGTGAGCGAACTCTACGCCGACAAGAGATTGGAAAACCACCACGGCGGAATCGTTTCCGTCGGCGATTACGTTTATCTGCTGACGAACCGCGAGTTGGTTTGTCTCAACGTGAAAACCGGCGAAACCGCGTGGTCGAACCGGTCGGTCGGAAAAGGTTCGATTACCGTCGCCGACGGAAAGCTGATTGTCCGGAGTGAAGGAAGCGATGGAACGATCGCGCTGGTCGAAGCAAGTCCCGAAGCGTACAAGGAAATCAGCCGTTTCAACCAGCCGGACCGCTCCGACAAAAACAGTTGGACTTACCCGCTGATCGTTGACGGAAAAATGTACATCCGCGACCAAGGGGTGCTCTTTTGCTATTCGTTAACCCCTTAAAGCCCCAAACGTGCGGCAAACCCACGCCGCTAACGGGGCGGCTCTGTCCTCTGTCCTCTATCCTCAGTTCTCTCCTTCTGATCCCCGAAAACGAGTTTTTTGATCCGGTCGACGGAATCGTCGAGCTTGGCGTGTTCGGAAACCGGCTGCTGAAGATATTGGTCGATAAGCGGTTTCATGCGGATTGCGTGGTCGACTTCGCTGTTGGCTCCGGTTTTATAGGCGCCGAGAGTGATTGCGTCTTCGTTGTCCAGATACACGCCGAGCAGCCGACGAAGCGTTCTCGCCGCTTTCAAATGGTCCGGATCGCAGATGTCCGGCATGAGTCGACTGATGCTCTCGATCGGTTCGATCGCCGGATAATGGCCGCGGGTACTTAATTTCCGACTGAGTACCAAGTGCCCGTCGAGCAATCCGCGTACCGTGTCGCCGATGATGTCGTTCGTGTCGTCTCCTTCGACGAGGACCGTAAAAAACGCCGTGATACTCCCCAAAGCGGATCGACCGGCCCGCTCGACCAGTTGCGGAAGCATCGCGAATACGGACGGCGGATACGCTCGCGTCGTCGGCGGTTCGCCGGCGGCCAAGCCGATTTCACGCTGTGCCATTGCGAGCCGGGTCAACGAATCCATGAGAATCAGCACGTTTTTTCCCTGATCCCGAAAGTATTCGGCGATTGCCATTGCCGTGTACGGCGCCCGAACTCGCATCAAAGCCGGTTCGTTCGACGTCGCGACAACGACGACGCTTTTCTTGAGCCCCTCTTCGCCCAGATCGCGTTCGATAAAATCGTTCAATTCCCGACCGCGTTCGCCGATCAATGCGATCACGATGATGTCGGCGTTGGTGTACCGGGCCATCATGCCGAGCGTCACGCTTTTTCCGACCCCGGATCCGGCGAATATCCCGATCCGCTGCCCGCGACCGCAGGTAAACATCCCGTCAATCGCCCGGACGCCGGTAGAGAGAATTTCGTTGATCCGCGGGCGGCTGCAAGCATCCGGCGGTTGGTTGTTGAAATTGACGCGGTCGTTGAGGACCGGCTGAGGTTTCCCGTCGACAGCCCGACCTTCCGGATTGAAGACCCGACCGAGCATGTTTTCGCCGACCCGGAGCCAGGGAAATGTTTTCGAGAGAAAAACGCGATTTCCACGCCGAATTCCTGAAATATCGCTGTAGGGAAACAGGAGAGTCTGCTGGTCTTTAAACCCGATCACTTCGGCGAAAAGCGGTTCGGTGCCTTGTCGTTCGATTTGCGCAACCGCTCCGACCGGGGCGGGAAAACCGATCACGGAGACGGTCCTTCCAATCGTTTCGACGACGCTCCCGACGAGCCGAACCGGCATGATCGTCGCAATTTGTTCTTCAATATTGAGCATCGGCAAAGTTTATTGGTTCGTCAATGCAAAAAAACCTGTCGTATTGATTGGCGGCGTGCAAATTTTCCGGGACATTCCTGGGACCGCAGGCATCTTGCCTGCACCTGTGTCTATGGGCTTCCAGCCCGTAGCGAACCCACGGCAGGCTGGAAGCCTACCGACCCAGATGCAGGCTGGAAGCCTGCGGTCCCAAGAAATGCTGTACGCCCCATCATGCAACGTTTCGACGCTTGAGTCGTTTGGTTTTCGTCGAGGAAGTTTCCTCGGACCGCTCGGCGGCGGATTGTTCTTCAGTGTAGAGCGGGAAGATTTGCGAATCGTATTCCTCGTTATTGCCGTGCGAAATTTCTGCTCCGGGAGTCGGAACGAATGCATGAGTTAACGTATCAATTCCGTGAATTCGGTCGAAATGCGATTGGAAGAGTTCGGTTTTCTGGAGCGATTCCTCTTCGCTTGCCGTCGAAGCGGTTTCGACTTCGGCTTCCTCCAGGTTACGCGTCCACCAGGTTAAAAACGCCGGAAGTAAAATAATCGCGCAGTAAACGCTGCAACTCATCCCGATCACGAGAACCCGACCGAGACTCTGCAAACCGCGATGCGATGCGATCATCAAGCTGCCGAATCCGATGATCGTCGTCAACGACGTGATCAGAACCGAACCGGCCGTCGAGGAGTTGAGTCGGTATTTTCGTCCGCGTTGCGTTCGGTAATCATGAATCACGTGCACGCCGTAGTCGACGCCGATCCCCAGAATGAGCGGAACGGCAATCATGTTCGCCGGATTGAGCGGAATGCCCAACAGTCCGAGAATACCGAACGTCTGCACCATTCCGATCAACATCGGAATCAAAGCCATGAACGTGTCCCGCAAACTCCGGAAATCGAAAAACAGGAGAAAAATGATCGCGAACAGCGAATAGACCGACGCCTGCTGATACCCGCTTTGCATTTGCAGGGACGCTTCGTACGTTTGCAGCGGGCTGCCGGTCGCCTTCGGATCGATATCGCGGACTTTTCGGACGAATTCCTTCATCTCGTCCATGTTCCAGATGTCCGCCGAGCTGTAAATCCGCATCAGGTGCTTACCGTTTTTGCTCAAAAACCGGGACACGAACGGTTCCGGCAGATCGGTCAGGTCCGGAGGATTCGGGTTGGCCATACCGTGGAGAATATGGAGCCGGTTGAGCAAATCCCCCGCGACGGCGTTTTGGTAATCCTGCATCCGCTTATAGCAATCCGCCTCGCTCATCTTCTGGAGCGATTTTGTCGCCTGATTCAATTGGTGTGTGATTTGTTGCGAGAAAGGATCGTTCCCCAGCCCTCCGGAAAGTTGCGACATCAGTTGCGCGATTTGGTCCGGGCGGGACAGCGGAATAATCGGCGGGCGCTCCGGCATTCCTTCGAGCGACTGCGAAATCGCCCCGATAAACGGTTGTTTCGCTTCGTCGTATCCGGGAATCATGGAAACGATTTCCGCGACCTGAAGTTCCGGATACTTTTTCGCGTACATCTCTTTGCGATACAACAATTCGTCCCGATCGTCGGCGATCGACAACGCGTACCAAGCGTTTTGGCTGCCGCTTTCGAGCAGTTTCTTTTCCAGCTCGACGCTTTCCAATCCTTCCGGCTGGAGGTTGAGGAGATTGTGATCGTACCAGAGTTTCGGAAGTCCGCAAAACAAAATTCCGGTCATTGCGATACTGAAAACAACCGTACTTTTCGGGTGCTTCACGAACGGCGTGATCCAACCGTTGATGTTGATCGGTTGTGCAACGGGCCGCATCGGTCGCGAACCATCGGTAAGTTGCAAAAGAGCGGGCACCACGCACATGGTCGCAATACAGCAGAGCATGATTCCGCCTCCGCTGATGATGCCGAGCTCGACGATTCCGGTAAATTCGGCGAATCCGGCCATGAAAAACGCCGCCGCCGTCGTGATCGCTCCGGTGAAGACACCCGGTCCGACCGTTGCACCCGTTTTCACGATCGCTTCCGAAGGTGAGCGGACCGTTTGCCGCAGCAACATGTACCGCGAAATGTAATGAACGGTAAAGTCGGCTCCCAAGCCGATGAGAATCGCCCCGAAAGCAACGCTCAAAATATTCAAATGTCCCACCGCCAGTAGAATATAACCGGCCGTAAAGCTAAAACCGATCACCAACGCCAGGTTCGCGAGAATCGGATATCGAAATCCTCCCATTCCGAGGAAAAGGACGCACGCGACGCCGCAAAACGCCAATACGCTCGCCCGGTTCATCGCGTTTTGCGAGATTTTCATCTCGTCGTTTTCCATGACCGGAAGACCGGTCAGACCGATTTGCATGTCGGGATAATTCTCTTGCGTTTCCGCGATCAATTCCCGGAGTTTTTCAATTCCTTCCGTTCCGTGCGTCAGTGATTCCCTGTCGTTTTTCGCGGACTTTTCGTCTTTGACCAACTGAACCAGCGCAAAACCCATTGCGTTGGTGGAGTCCACATTTTCGTCGATACCATCGTCGCCGGGAATGATGAAGTATCCGGTTTCATTTTGGCTGCATGCGGCGACGACTTCCGGCATCCCGGCATATCCCTGCATGGCCGGCCAAGGTGAACCATACGTCGGTTTCGGGTCGAACGCCTGCATTAGGCTTCGGCTGAGCAGATCGAGTTCGTGCAACGACATTTGGCGGAACTGCTCTTCCGAAAGACCACTTTCGGCGAAAGCGGACTGCTTCATCGCTTCCCGCGGATGGGCCAAACGCATCTGGATCTGAGCGAGAGAAGAGCCGATATTCAGTCGATCCCATTGTCCCCGGGTGATATTTCCCGCTTCCCGGGTAAACGCCGCGATTTTTTTCAGTTCGTCCGTCGGAACGTAGTGCAAGCCTTTTTCACGGATTTTCGAAACGTCGACCCCGTGCAAAACGGAGCGGAAAAGATGCTGGTGCTGCCCGATTTTTTCGGACAATTCGTCAAGAACCGGCGCAATGTCCGTGCTCGTTTTCCCTTCGACGACGATGATCAAATCGTCGTTGTCGCCGAATTCCTCGATGTATTCGAGCCAAAGACGGTTGAATCCGCTGTTCGGATTGATCAAATCGAGTCGACTCGTCTTGAAACCGAGATTCCCGACCGCCGCAAGCACACCCAGAACGGCGATAATAACCGAAATGGAAACCACGCTCACGGGATGCCGAACGCAAAACCGCGTTACCGCCGCAATCGGGGGGGCTAAGATCGTTGAGTCTGTCGACGGCTTCCTTTCCGAGGACATATTCTTCTAATGTGTTAAGGATAATGATCAATCCAACGGCGATTCAAATCTCCATTTTTCGTCGCCGAGTTCCGCGAAGTGGGAAGTTTAGCAGATTTTCCCATTTGCGACAAGTGCAAAAATGAGGCCGCGAAAAGAGAGAAGCCGTCGCGACAGGATAAAAAAACCGTGCGACTGCGGCGAATGGGTAAAATGCGGCGTCAGTCTTTGAAACCGACTCCTTGGACCGGCTATACTGTTACCCGTCATAAAATGGTTTTTTCTCTTTTAGCCGGTACTCCGTGTGTTCGACGGCTTGAATTTCCCGGGCACTTATTCGAATCTCACGATCGCGTAACGTTTTTTGCCGCTACGGAGGACGAGGATCGTTTCGCTCGCCAAATCGGACGGTGTCAGCTTCGCGTCGATGTCGCCGACCGGTTTGTTGTTGACGTAAACGCCCCCTTGTTGCACCGTGCGGCGAGCTTCCCCTTTCGAGGCGGCCAGTTTCGTTCCGCAAAGCGCGTCCAGAAGCGGTAAGCCTTCATCCAGTTGCGAGCGTTTCAACGTACAACTCGGGACGTCGGCGAAAATCGAAGCGAGCTGCGCATCGTCGAGCCGGTTGATTTCGCCGCCGAAAAAGATTTCCGTCGCACGTTCCGCGATCGCAAGCCCCGATTCGCCGTGAACCAGTCGCGTTAGTTCTTCCGCGAGCCGTTTTTGCGCCGAACGTTTGCCGGGATCCTTTTGATGCGCGTCGCAAAGGTCTCGCATTTCCTGTTGCGAAATCTCCGTGAAAAAGCAGAGCACCTTCTCGACGTCGGCGTCGTCCAGGTTGACCCAGTATTGATAAAACGCGTATGGGCTCGTTCGTGCGGCGTCGAGCCAAAGCGTCCCCGCTTCGGTTTTCCCCATCTTGCCCCCGTCGCTTTTGGTCAACAGCGGGCAGGTGATACCGTAAAGCTGCGCCGAATCCAAACGCCGCGCCAAATCGATTCCCGCCGTGATGTTACCCCACTGGTCGCTCCCGCCCAGTTGCAATTCGCAACCGAACGCCCGGTGCAAGTGGACGAAATCGTACGATTGGAGCAGCATGTAACTGAATTCCGTGTAACTGAGCCCGGAATCGGTCCGCTGGAGCCGTTGCTTGACCGAATCTTTCGTGAGCATCACGTTCACCGGAAAATGTTTGCCGACATCCCGCAAGAATTCGAGGAACGAAAATTTGCCGATCCAATCGTGGTTGTTGACCATTTTCGCGCCGTTTTTCACGGAGCCGAAATCGAGGAATTTTTCCATCTGGACCCGGATCGCGTCGACGTTTTTACGAACGGCGTCTTCGGAGATGAGGTTGCGTTCCTCGCTCTTTCCGCTCGGATCGCCGATCATTCCCGTTGCGCCGCCGAGCAACGCGATCGGGGTGTGCCCGGCTTTCTGAAACCGGCGAAGATTCATCAGCGGAACGAAATGTCCGACATGCAACGAATCGGCCGTCGGATCGAATCCGACGTAAACCGTTCGCGGCTTCTCTGCCAGAATCGCCCCGATCTTTTCCTCCGTCGATTGGTGAACCAGACCGCGCCAAGTGAGCTCTTGAAATATGTCCATGTCAAACGGTTTGTCGTGGACCCGGACGTCGTTTCCAGCGCCGGGTGAAATCCTGTACGAACGTCATAGGCTTTACACCAACGGTATCACGCTTTGACCTGAACTTTGCTCAGTTCCTTCTTGATGGCGTCAATCGCGTTTTCGGCGGTGCATTTGAACAGGAGCTCGTCGCCGACCGCAACCGTCGGACCTTTTTCGCAATTTTCCGTGCAGAACGTCGCTTCGACTTCGACGATGTGCCCGAGTCCCTCGTCCTGGACGTAGTTGACGATTTTATTCAAAACGCCCTGCGAACCGCGAACGAAACAACTCGTCCCGACGCAAACGGAAACCTTGATTTGCGGATCCTCCCCGCCTTCGACGACCGGGATCGCCATGCCGGTGATCCGACGCCGCGAATGATACTTCGTGTGCAAAAATTCGTGGGCCGTGTGTCCGCCGATTTCGCCGAGGTGCTTTTCGTACGTTTCGGCAAGCAGGTGGTTGTCCTGCGGTTTGTGGAGTTGCAGCATCTTGTCGGCCCGATAAAGTCCTTCGGCACGATTCCGGCGAACGTCCCAAGTCGTGCAAACCGGTTGCCCCGCTCCGCCGACGCAACCGCCGGGACACGCCATCACTTCGATCAAATCGTACTGCAATTCTCCACGCTTCATCCGTTCGATCAAATGTCGGGCGTTTGATAATCCGAACACGACCGCGAGCCGGACTTTCAGGCCGTCGATGTCGATTTCCGCTTCCCGGGTCTCTTCTTCCCCGCGCACTTCCTGGAATTCGAACGAGTCGATCTTGACGCCTTTAATCCGTTCGGCTGCATAGCGCAACACCGCTTCCGTGACGCCGCCGGATGCGCCGAAGATGACACCGGCGCCGGTTTTGAACCCGAACGGCATGTCAAGCGATTGCGGCTGGAGTTCGTTGAAATGCAACCCCGCTTCTTCGATCATCCGGGCCAGTTCCTGCGTCGTGAGCACGTAATCGACGTCGTACACGCCGTCCCGTTTGAACTCCTCACGTTTCGCTTCGTACTTTTTCGCGGTACACGGCATGATCGACACCACGATCAGATTTTCCTTCGAGATGCCGAGTTTTTCGGGCAGGATTTTCTTCGCGACGGAACCGAACATTTGCTGCGGCGAACGGCAGCTCGACAGGTTCGGCAGATATTCGGGCAGAAATTGTTCCGCGAACTTGACCCACGCCGGACAGCAGGACGTGAACTGCGGCAGTTTCTCTCCCTTGGTTTTCCGGGCGATGAATTCCTCGGCTTCTTCGAGCACGGTCATATCGGCCGCGAAGCTGGTGTCATAGACCTGATCGAACCCGATCGCCTTCAGCGCGGCGACCATGCGTCCCATTTCGACGCTGCCGGGCGTTCCGCCGAACACTTCGCCGATCGCGACGCGGACCGCCGGGGCGATTTGGGCGACGACGACTTTGTCCTTGTTGTTGATTTCCTTCCAGACCTGATCGACGTCGTCGCGCGGCACCAGAGCGCCGACCGGGCAAACCGTTGCGCAAAGTCCGCAGTTGACGCATTCGACGTCGCACAGGTTCTTGTTGAACGGAGGCACGACCCGGGTTTTCTGGCCGCGTCCGGCGAATCCAATCGCTCCGACGCCTTGAATTTCGTTGCACGCCCGAACGCAGTCGCCGCAGAGGATGCACTTGTTCGGATCGCGAACGAGCGACAAGCTGGAGCGGTCGATTTCCGATTCCGGCTGCGTTCGTTTGAACCGGACGTTGTTGACGCCGAACTGCTTGGAAAGCGTCTGCAATTTGCAATTTGTGCTTTTCGCGCAAGTCGGGCAGTTCATGTCGTGATTGGCGAGGATCAGCTCGAGCGCGACTTTACGCATTTCGCGGAGTTCTTCGGTATGGGTTTTGACGACCATCCCTTCTTCCGGCGGCGTGGAGCAGGACGCGAGAATCCCTTTGCCCTGCACGTCGACCAGGCAAAGCCGGCATGCGCCGTAGATGCTCAGTTCCGAATGATAGCAGAAGGTCGGAATTTCGATCCCGGCTTTTCGTGCGACTTCCAAAAGGTTGCGTTCGCCTTGAATCGGAATCTGCTGGTTGTTGATCGTCAGAGTTTTAGCGCTGGTGTTCATGGGGTTCAAAGGGTTATGGTAAAGGTGATATTTGTTGTAGTATTATTCATTAAAGATCAGTAGAAAAAGTGTAACATGCGAGGCGATTATCCATATTGTTTTCAGTAGCTGGAATACGATAAATACCGGATTACGTCAGTGATGCCTCATAGACCTCCAGCAACGACTTGAGTGAATTGTCCAGAGAAAAAGGTGTTTGCTTAACGAAATCAAAACCTTCCTGCGGTGTGGTTTTATGCACCATCGCTGCTTCTACGGCTTTCATCCATTCCGAATGAGGAGCGATTAAGGGTAGAGTGTAAATTTTTTTCGTCGTGAGGCATTCGATAATTTCCGGAACAATGATGTCGGAGCAAATGGTGCAAAGTCCAGCAGCCGCAGCTTCGGGGATAACAACTCCAAAACCTTCAAAAATCGACGGTAAAAAAAACACGTCAAAGAGATTAGCCATGATATTCGGAACATCATCAGATACACCCGGGAGAAAAACACTGGTTTCCAACCCGAGTTCATGAATCGTCGCTTTCAGCAGAGGACGCAATTCGCCGTCTCCGATAATCAACAACGACCAATTGTCGTGTTTTTGACGAAATTCGTGGAAAATACGAATCATCCAATCCTGATTTTTCTGGGGCGTCAAACTGCCGACATGTCCAATCACTTTGTGTTGCCGTGGAATCCCGTATAAGTCGCAAAGCCGTTCGCGAGCTTCTTCAGTTCGATGAACAATAAATTTTTCCAGCGGGACACCGCAATAAATCGTACGGCATTTTGCGTTGCTATTCCACGCCTTGCTTCCCATCATGAATTCACCGGCGCAGCAACTGCATGCCAATACATTCGTCGCATACTTCAGAAGTAAATATCTGTTGATCGTTTTGAAGTGAACGTTGCGTAAAAACTGAAAAGGTATTTTTCGTCCCCTTGCCAAAACGGTGTTGTGAGAATGTGTGATTCGAACCGGAACACCGCACTGTGCTGCGATTTTCATCATGTGTCCGGTAAATTCATCGGAATGAACATGAACGACGTCATAATGATTCGTTTCCAGAACCTGACGAAAGTCGGCTAAGTACCGGAAGATTTTTCTCTTTTTGACGACGTAATGGATCGTCGCGCCCAAACTCCGGGCTTCATCATCAAACTCCCCCTGACTCGTTACCAAAAAATCAAATTGAAAATCATTCGGCTTTCTCCTAAGTAAATTCATCAGCCAGACTTCAATGCCTCCATGTATCAAACCATAGAAAACATGTAAGACTCGAATCGTACGTGTGTGTTCATTTGTCGACATGTGATCCGTAAAAAAGTTTTCTTAATTGGACAATATCAATATCGATGTAAGTTTGGTAATATTATGCTACGATGATGATTTAATGAAATCGATTCGAGTCAATCTCAAAACGATTATTCGTTGTGAGGATTCACGGAGTGTTAATATTTTCTGACACTAGCTTCCAATCATAAGTCGAACAATAGCAATTGGTTATGACAAGGCACCACATTATTTGTGTAATTTTCACCTGAAAACAACGAAAAAACCGGGGTTTTCTCGAATACCGTCACACTTAAAATCTGTAATATTTCGT
>JAVBPO010000082.1:0-18743 GCA_031549565.1 Thermoguttaceae bacterium | reverse complement strand
GGCCGCTTCCTGAGGGGCCAGCTCCGTCGTATGGCCGAGATGGACTTCGCGTAAGTGTCTCGCACGGATTTTCGGGTCGTGTTCCGGCATCGCTGTCCGTCCGACCGTCTGATGCACGACGGGGGGGGAAACGGAGGGGGGAACAGGAGGATTGGCTTGCGGTTCCATGGTGATGTCTCGTCAGAGGAATAAAAATACCACCGTATTTTACCCGAGAGACAAAAAATCACCAAGAGCCGACAAAAACCGTACAAACAATTTCAAAATTATTTTCGCTCCCGTGGGAACGCTCTATATCCTCAAACTGTAAACAGTTTGAGGAAAGGCTATAGGCTATAGGCTATAGGCTGTAGACGATAGGAATTCAAAGGTAATTCAGAGCTGTCAATAGAGTAGGCTACGTGTCATTTCAGAAAATTTTCTTTGGAAACTACAGCCTAAAGTCTACAGCCTTTAGGATGTAAGATTACGTCTTATCGTTTACAGTTTGAGTATATACGTACTTGCAAGAGTAGTGGCTTCGGCGTATTCTGGAGGTTGACGATTGTCAAGCAACAATCGCTCAGTTTTACACCAACTTTTTTCAGGAGAAGGTCCATGAAAGAATTTCAAGTCAAGAATCTTGCCGATCTGAAAGCCGAAGTGATGGATCGTGGCGAAGGAAACGTGTTTTCCGTCAAACAAATCACTGATCCGGCCGTGATGAGTAAATGCGCCGCCGCTTTCGTCGAGGTCGAACCGGGCAATTTCGCTTATGGTTATCATTATCACGAAACGGTGGAGGAGATTTTTTACATCATCAGCGGGCAAGGGACGTTGCGGACCTACAAGGGAGAAATTCCCGTCAAGGCCGGTGATGCTCTTTGTTTTCCGACCGGCGAAGGTGGAGTTCACGTCGTCCGCAACAGTTCGGCGACGGAGAAACTCGTCTATCTTGACTTCGGAACTCGCGGCGAATGTGAAATCGCCCACTTGCCGGATATCAAAAAAATCCTGGTGATCGGCCAATCCGGCATGAACCTGTTCGATGAACCGTAGAAATTACGGAAGTTTCTCGCGGTTTTTCGAACAGTGCAATTCTCTTGACCCCAATTGCGCCACGGTATAGAATACCCCTATTATGGGCGGGGCCGACCAATCCTTGGCGGGGGAAAGAAAACACGGTTTATATGGCTCAGTGTCCGAGTTGCCGATTCGAGAATATGCCGCAGCATAAGACGTGCGTCCGTTGCGGCTCCCTCCTGCCGGGAAGCGGTGTTTCCGTCGGGTACGAACCGCCGCGCGCCGGAAAATGGGAAAAGCGATTTCACGTTGCTTCCCTGATTTGGCTGCTCAACCGTTTTTTCGGACGAATCGGCGATCTGACGGGATTCATGTACGGACGTTTCCTGGAACGCTTTCGATTTCGCTCCGCCGACTTGAGCACCGGCTCCATGTTTTGGCGTGCCATGATACCCGGCCTTGCCCAGTGGTACATCGGCCGCGTTCGGCACGCTCTCGCCTTTTTCGTCGGCTGGGTGGTTTTCCTCCTGCTGACATTTCTCACGTTCGGACTGACGATCTCCGCCGTATTCCTCGGATTGGCCGTATCCTGTCATCTGTCGTCGATCATCGACATGGCCGTTGTGACTTGCCGGGAACGGTCGGACCGGATCGCCTTGTTTTTCGTAATGGTAATGGGGGCTCTTCTTCTTTTCTACATTCCCACCTCGACCTTGTGCTGGAGCCATCTCGGGGCGCAAGGTGTCAACGCCGACGCCGGACCGCTTCGCAACGGTGATACGCTGCTTTATACCGTGTCTTGGCGCACCGCTCGTCCTCGCGTCGGCGACGTGGTGCTCTACTATGCTCCCCAAGTGGAATACCCGTCGCCCGGACCGGGGCACGTCGTTAATCGCTTGTACGGCAACATGTTCGATCGCGTGTTGGCCGTGGACGGTCAGACGGTCGAGTGGAAAAACGGACAATTAACCGTGGACGGCAACCCCTCGGAATATGCGCCTTTTGTCCCCTTTTCCAATCCGCCCGACTCTTCCATTGCCGTGCCGGAGGGATATTGTTATATCGTTCCCGGCGTGGCTTTTCATCGTTTGGCCATGCCGAAGGAGGAACGGTATTGGCGTGAAGTCGTGCTTGTTCCCTGGGAATCAATTTACGGTCGGGTCTGGGGGGCTCGCCGATCTCTGTTACAATTTGTCGACTTGAATCCCCCATCGATTATAAAATAGCTCCGTGCCCCGCTTTAACCGACTCGAATTTCCGGATGACGATTCTCCCGCTCCGCCGCCGCGGAAGGCGGCGGAGGCTGAACGTCCGGAAAAACGCTACAAAAGCAGCGTGGCCGACTGGATGCACGAAGCCGATACGCATCGTCGGTTGGGGCTGTACGAAGAAGCGTTGCGGTCTTACGGACGCGCTTTGGAATGTGAACGGTCGCACGTCGATGCCTGGGTCGGGCAGGCTCGGATGCTGATACTCCTCGATGAGCCGCGCCAAGCGGAAATGTGGACGGTTAGCGGCTTGAAGGTTTTTCCGGGCAATGCCGATTTGCTGGCCGCACGCGCCCAAGCGATTTGCCGGCTTGGTAACCACCGGGAAGCAATGCAATACAACGACGCGGCGATTCAAGGTGAAGGCAATTCCCCTTACCGCTGGACGGTACGCGGCGAATTGATGACCGCCGCGAAATCGTCCACGGCCGGACATTGTTTCGACAGCGCCGAACAGATGGACCCCGATTGGCTGATTCGGGTGGATCACGCGAACATCTTGCGTTACTACCATGCTCCGCTGAAAGGAATTTCGCGGGCGACTGTCGCCGTTCACGCCGCACCGGACGCTCCGCTGGCTTGGCTGACAAAGGGGATTTGCGAATTTGAAGCGGGATTCAACACCGAAGCGGTCAAAAGCCTTGAACACGCATTGCAACTGAAGCCCGACCTTAGGGAAGCCAAACGCTGGCTCGCCGCCGTGGAAAACGATCCCCGACTGCTCCAACGGCTCTGGCGTTTTTTTTGGCGACGGTAACGATATCTCCTGGGACCGCAGGCATCTTGCCTGCACCTGGGTCACTGGGCTTCCAGCCCGCTGCGAAAAGCGAAATGATACCAGAAAACGAGGTCGAGCCGTTCGCTGGCACCCTGTAAGCCTGCGGCCCAGAAATAATAAACACATAGCAACCTCATGTGGCACATCAAAGATATTTTGTTGCACGCAAAACAGTTCAAGGCGAGCGATATTCATTTGGTTCATCGGCTCGCGCCGGTGCTGCGGATTCATGGGGAGATCCGGCAGGTTAAAGGGGAACCGTTGACCCGTGAAAATCTGTTCGAATTGCTCAAAGAGATCACAAATGAGCGGCAGATCGAATTTTTTGAGAAGACGCAGCGGCTTTGCTTTTCGACGACTTGGGAAGGAATCGGCCGATTTCGCGTCAGTGTTTATTATCACGCGCTGATTCCCGAAATGTCGATTCGAATGTGCGAAACAAGCATTCGTACGCTTTCGGAGCTCGGCTTGCCGCAGGTGCTCGAAGAGTTCGCCAGGTTTCCGTACGGGCTCGTGCTGGTGACCGGTCCGACGGGCGTCGGAAAGACGACGACGCTCAACGTCATGGTCGACATGATCAATCAGGAACAGCGAAAAAAGATCGTGATGATCGAAGACCCGGTCGAATTCGTACACCGTAACGCGAAAAGCATCGTGATCCAACAGGAGGTGCTGACCGATACGCCGAGTTTTCAAGACGCGCTCATCGGCGTTTTGCGGCAGGATCCGGACGTGATCGTGATCGGCGAAATGCGGTCGCTGGAAACGATCGAAACGGCGCTGACGGCCGCGGAAACCGGGCACTTGGTCATCGCGACCTTGCACACGCCGGATTCGGTCCAGTCGATTCAGCGGATCCAGACCGTTTTCCCGGCGGCGCAACAAAATCTCATCAACATGCAGCTCGCCAATTCGCTCCAGGCGATCGTCTCGCAACGCCTTTTGCCGCGAGCCGACGGGAAAGGACGGGTTCTCGCCTACGAAGTCTGCATTGCCAATTACGCGGTCCGCAATAAAATTCGAGACAGAAATGCGCACTTGATTTACAACGATATTCAATCCGGTCTGCGCAGCAAGATGCAACTGATGGACCTTTCGCTTCTTGAATTGTACGAAAAGGGGGACATCACTTACGATATGGCCCTGAACAACGCGAGAGACCCGAAAATGCTGCAAAATCGCGGAGGAGCGAATTTCTGACCCGAGAACCCCAACAACCGGGAACATGCAACCGTACCGCCAATTATTGAAAGAAGATTCCCGTACGATCGCGTGGGTCGTTGTTTACGCCCCGACCGGGATCGGTGCGGAAATTCTAGGTGCGCTCACGGCGGCCCGTCGATTCGAGGTCGTTCGCACGGTCTTGGAATTCGACCCGTTCGCCCGGGAAGACGAGGACGAATTGTTCGACGGAGTTGACGTCATTACCGGAATACTTGAAAGTCTCACTCCCGAGATCGGGCGGGCCGTCGTTCATCATCTCGCCCTGACCGCCCCCGCACTTGCCCATAAGGTCCGGAGCCGTATGGTGGTTTTCGAGGATCTCTGCAAACTGGCGGATCAGGATGTTCAAGCCCTCCTCAAGAATACGGACCGATCGCAGTGGGCCGTCGCACTGCTAACGGCGAGCGAAGAGTTGAAGAATCGCATCTTTACCAACATGAGTTCGAGGTCGGAGAAGATGCTCAAGGAAGAAATGGTGTACATGGGAAAAATGGACGTCGCCGAGATCGAAAAGGTCCAAAGAGACATCGCGTATATCCTCCGACGCCTCAAAACGGCGGGAGAGATCACCACGGATTCGACCTGAGGATCGTAGCCTCGCATCAAGTAAGCGGCGTTCGAGCCGACGGCACCGCGGCGATCCGCGTTGTAACAACCACCGTACCGCTCACTCAGCGTAAAGCGTAACTGTCTATTTTCATCCCGACAATTTCGGCGGCGAGACGATGCGGAAAAGTGAAACGCTCAGCTCATGAGCTTGCATGGCCACATTCAAGATGTTTCGCAGAGTAAAATCCGCAAGACGCCGCGATAAGGAACCGAACACCGAAACAATCGTCTCTCGACGCTTGGCACCATTTTCGCTCTTGCTCGTGTTCGCCAGGCGTTTTGGTTTCGATGGCCGAGGGCGCGGCGGGACGATTTTTACGGTTTTGGCGTTTCATAGCGGCTCCTGACAAAAGTGAGAAAGGGTTGCAAAGCCGCAAATACAACCTACCTTGCCCATTTGCGCAACTGGAATTTACTGCACCCTCCGCTTCGAGCTTCTTAGGATTGATTTCGTGCTCCTCGCACGAAGTAGCAAATTCTCGCAAGGGCTGGTAAATCCAAGGTTTACGAGCCTTTTTCTTTGCGCTCGCCGTTTCCGTTTGCGACTCCTTGCGAGCCGATTCCGGCCCTTTCTGGTGGGAAAGCTGGTGGGAAATCTTCGTCATGCCGCCACTTTTTCCTTTCATGTTCTCGACCGGAGCCGTCGATTACATCGCGGGGGTTTTCCACTGTGATGCCGATTTGAAATCCTTCGCGAAGCGTTTCCGCGGTGTGAGATCGCTTTTCGCGGAGACGCACGGCCCCTTGAAAAAAACGAAACAAAGCAGTGTCCTTACGGCGGAAGCCGGGAACATCTCGGACTCGAAACCCGACAAACCGTGAGCGCCACCGGAAAATTCACGACCAAGCGCATTTACAGGCAGTGCCGCCTCTGTCGGAAAACCGCGTATCCGACCGATGCTTTGCTTGAATTTGAAAATCGCTACACCTTCGGACTGCGGGATTTGGCCGTGTTTGCCGCCGTCGACAACCCGCTTCACGTAGTTTCTTTTGTTGACACCAACGACCCGTGATATCTGGTGATATCATTCTGGCGAAAGGCTGTGACGCCTGGACGGCAGGTCCTTTATCACGGATTCGAGTACTTGTCGAACAAGGGTGACGCCTTAATCGGCAATGGGACGGCGGAGTACCAATGGTGGTTTGAGACGATGAAGCAAGACCTCTTGGACGAGGCGTTAAACCGGCGGTGGATCGGGTGGGGGTGATCTGCCCGATTTATTACGGCGACCAGCGGAATGATTACTGGAAAACTGCACATTGCCCCCGGAAAATTTGGCGCACTCTGTCCGACTCGTGAAACGAAGGCACGCTTCGACTATTGAACGTCGGAACAGGCGGAGTATAATTCCCAGCAGTACCGTTTCCGATACGTTTCCCTGAAAGTCCCGACCATTATGAGCGCGCCGCAGACACAGCAGGAATTGGCCCGACGTTCCTCGTCGTTTCCCCTTTTGATATTCGTCTTATGTTTCCTTTTCGGAATCTGGATCGTTCCATGGATTGCCAAGCCGATTTCTTATTCGATTAACCGGGGCGCCGAACAAGCGAAAGTCGATGCCGCCGTGGAGCTCTTCAAGGAACTGAAAGCCCAGGGAATCGCGGCGCCGTCCGCGGCCGTCGCTCCCTGGGTCGTCAAAAAAGTCGGCCCCGCCGTCGTCGGCATCAAAACGCAAGGTGTCCAACGCGGACAAACGGAGATCGTCGATTTGTTCGGACAATCCTACCGACAGGAGAGACAAGTGTTGGGAGAGGGATCCGGAATCATCATCGACGAAGCAGGCTACATTTTGACGAATTTCCATGTCGTCGGGTCAGCCGATACGGTTCAGATCGCGCTGAGCGACGGGCGGAATGTGAAAGAAGTTCAACTGGTCGGGTATGATCAAACGACGGACTTGGCCGTGCTGAAAATCGACGAAAAAAATCTCCACGCAATGGAGTGGGGGGACAGTTCCGCGATCGAGGTCGGCGAACCGGTTTTAGCGATCGGCAACCCGTTCGGTTTGGCGCACACGGTCACGCAGGGAATCATCAGCGCAAAAGAAAGGTATCGAGCGCTTCCGGATCCGAGAATGGTCCAGGAATTTCTCCAGACGGACGCGGCGATCAATCCGGGGAACAGCGGCGGTCCGTTGGTCAACATCAGCGGCGAACTCGTGGGAGTGAACACCGCGATTTACGGGGATACGTATCAGGGAATCGGATTTGCGATTCCCAGCATTTTAGCCAAAAAGATTTACGAACAGATTCGCCAAACGAAAGGAGAGGTTACTCACGGTTATCTCGGGGTCAACATGGATCCGCTTTCCGACGAGTATGCGCAGAAAAACGGAATCCCGCCCGGAAAAGGGGTCGTCGTTGCGGAAGTCCCGAAAGGAACGCCGGCAAGGAACGCCGGTTTAATGGCGGGAGACATCATTCTCAAGTGGGGCGACAAGGAGATCGTCGGCCTGACTCACCTGACTCATGAAATCATCCTGACCCCCCCCGGAACCGAGATCAAGGTCCTCTTGGTCCGCAACGGCGAAAAACTCGAAAAAACCGTCATCGTCGGAAAACGACCCAAGATGTAATCCAAACCGCCTCTTAGACGCCGATGTGGAAAGAAGTACTGACAAGCTCCGCTGCGGAATGGGTTTTCGGGATTGCCGGAACCGCGATTCTTATTGCGATCGCTTATTATGTGATCGGTCGCATTCGGGGCGTCATCTACGAAGAAGAAATCCCGACGCAGGAGGAAAACCTCGTCGATTTCGACCGTATGCGCCAAGAGGGACATTTGGAACGCGACGAATTCATCGACGTCAAAAAAACGCTCGCCCCGAAAATCGTTCAAAAAAACAGAGAAGACGGCAGACGAACTGAGCGGGAAGCGTAAGCGTATGTTGTTAAATAAGAAATGAAAAATGAAAACAAAGGGAAAGCGTAAGCGGGCGTTATTTCTTATTTCTTATTTCTTATTTTGTGTTGCTCTCTTACGCTTCCCGCCCTGACTCCTGACTCCTGACTCCTGACTCCTAACTCACAACATGCATAAGTTCATCAATCAGCTTCGGGACAACGAAACCATCAAGGAAGTTTACCAGGTCACGGAAGCCCAGTTGCGACCGAACAAGAATGGGAATCTCTACATTCAGTTTTCCGTTGCGGATAAAACCGGGACGCTCGGCGGACGGCTCTGGAACGCGACCGACGAACTGTTTCATCTGTTCGACGTGAACGATTACGTTGAAATCGACGGCGCCGTCCAGCGGTTTCAGGGGGCGCTGCAACTGATCGCCAAAAAAATCGTCCGAGTCGATCCGGGGTCGGTCGACGAAGAAGATTATCGCCGTTTTCGTCCGATTAACATCGACCAGCTCCGCGCCCGACTCAAGGAGATGCTCAAGACGGTGGAGAATTACCACCTGAAAAATCTCTGCGATTGCATTTTATTGGACGAAAAATTCATGTCGGTGTTTACCAAGGTTCCGGCGGGCGTCAAATTGCACCACGCTTATCCCGGCGGATTGCTGGAGCACACGGTATCGATGATGGAAACCGTACTCAAAATTGCGCCGCTGTATCCGATGCTCAACCGCGATATCCTCCTCGTCGGGGCGCTGCTGCACGACGTCGGCAAAACCCAGGAGTTGACCGCCGGCGCGGAGATGCTTTACACCGATCCCGGCCAGATGCTCGGGCATCCGTTTCTCGGCGTCGAAATCCTGCACGATAAAATCCGGGAAGCCGAAAAGCTGACCGGCGAACCGTTCGACCCGGAACTGGCGATGGTTTTGAAGCATCTGCTCATTTCCCATCACGGCACATACGATAACGGCAGCTCCAAGCTTCCCATGACGCTCGAAGCCGTTGCGCTCCACTACATCGATTCGCTCGACTCGAAAATCGCCGAATTCCAGAAGCAGATGTTTGAAGACCCCAACGCCGACGGTGTCTGGACGAACTACATCCCAACGCTGGGACGAAAACTCTACAAAGGAAAACAAGTGAAGTGATAGGTGATAGGTGATAAGTGAGAAAAAAACTCCCGACCTTTATCGCTTACCGTTGCGGCATAAGCACCCTTCCTTTTCAGGGATTCGGCGGTATAATTCCGGCTTTATTATTCTCACGATAATCCAACGAAAGAAGTCGCCATGGAACGCCGAAGAGTCGTCATTACCGGGATGGGAACCATCAACGCGCTCGGAAATAACGTCGCGTCCTTTTGGGAAGGAATCCGGTCGGGCCGTTGCGGCGTGAAGACGATTACGCGATTCGATCCGGACGGACTTCCCTGCCGTATCGCCGCGGAAGTCCCCGATTTCAAGGCGACCGACTATCTTGATCATAAACTCGTCCAGCGAACCGCGCTGTTCAGCCAATTCGCCCTGATTGCTGCCGAGGAAGCGTGGAAAGACGCGAAACTGGATGCCAATTCACTCGAAAACCCGGAACGAATCTGCGTCCTGCTCGGAACCGGAATCGGCGGCTTGGACGTCGATACGGAAGCCCAGAAGAAACTTTTCGAGAAAGGGCCCAGCCGTATCCCGGCAATGACCATTCCGAAAATGATCGCCAACGAAGCGGCCGGCAACGTGTCGATGCACCTCGGAATCAAAGGGATGGCTCACACGATCGTAACCGCTTGCGCTTCCGGAACCGACGCGATCGGACACGCACTTTCGGCGATCCAGTCCGGTCGGGCCGAAGTCGTGCTGACCGGCGGAACCGAAGGGTCGATCACGCAGTTCGGAATCGGCGGCTTTTGCGCCTTGAAAGCGTTGAGCACCGGCTTTAACGAGACGCCGGAAAAAGCAAGCCGGCCGTTCGACAAGGACCGCGATGGATTCGTGATGGGGGAAGGTTCCGGAATCCTCATCCTCGAAGAGTTGGAGCATGCCCGCAAGCGGGGAGCAACGATTTACGCCGAACTGGCCGGGTTCGGGGCAACTGCTGACGCGTATCACCTGACCGCTCCGGATCCGGAGGGAGAGGGCGCTTCCCGGGCGATCCGGCTCGCTCTGCTCGACGCCGGATTGAAGCCGGAAGACGTCGATTACATCAACGCGCACGGAACCTCGACGCCGACGAACGACCCGGTCGAAACCGCCGCGATCAAGCGGGTCTTTGACGACCACGCTTATCAACTCAAGGTTTCGTCGACCAAAGGGGCGACCGGACACTGCCTCGGAGCGGCGGGCGCGATCGAAGCGATTGCCTGCGTGGAAGCGATCCGCGACGGTTTCTTTCCGCCGACGCTCAATCTGGACGAGCCGGACCCGCTTTGCGACTTGGATTACGTGCCGAAAGTCGGTCGGCCTGGAACGATTCGGGCCGCGATTTCGACCTCGCTCGGTTTCGGCGGGCACAACAGCGTCTTGGTCATCCGAAAGGTCGACTGAGATTTTTTCGAATCAGGAGCCGAGGATGGAGTATTGGCGTTATCCACATGCAAAAAAATGACTGTCGACAAAATACTCTTCTTTCTCGCTGCCTTGGCGGGTTTTTTGACGCCGTTTCCGGCTTTCGCGGTTGGGAACATCAAGGAGCCGTCGTTGCGGGAAGCCCTTGCGATCGGGACGAAAATCCGCAATGAATGCCCGAAGGAGCTGCTGTTCGAAACCGCGACAAAGAGCGAAGCCGAAGCCAAATCGGTCGGACTGCGAGTGATTCGTGGGAAGCATCTGCATTTGATCACTGATCTTCCGGACTCGGAGGAAATCGAGCGTCTGCCGCAAATTTTCGACGCCGCCGTTCCGCTTTGGGCGAAGTATTTCCGCATCCCGGCGAAAACGGTGGACGATTGGACCATGGTCGGAGTCCTGGTCGGCGATTCGAACCGTTTCGCTTCCACGGCGATTCTGCGGCGTGTCCCGAATCTGCGACACGGATTTTCCGTCGGGCATTGGCTCTGGATTCGGGAACAAAAAAGCGACTATTACCGCCGCCATTTGCTGCTCCACGAAGGGGTTCACGGATTTATGAACAATTTTTTCGGTTCCTGCGGTCCGAGTTGGTACATGGAAGGGCTCGCCGAACTTCTGGGAACGCACCACTGGGACGACAAGACGCAACAACTGACGCTCCCGTACTTTCCGGAAAACCGCGAAACCGTTCCTTACTGGGGCCGCATACGGATTCTCAACGACCTCCGCGCCGAAAATCAGACTCGGAGCGTCGAGTCCGTTTTGACCATGTCGTTCGACGAGGCCGACGACACGCCGTCTTACGCCTGGAGTTGGGCCTTGGCCGCGTTTCTCAACGGACATCCGCTTTACGGCGATCTGCTCCGCGATTCGATCGTGAACGTTTCGCTGCCCCACAAGGAATTCACGGACCGGTTTCGCGTAAAAATCGAATCCATTTCGTCCGGTCGAATTCGAGCCGATTGGAGCGATTATCTCGATCACCTGGATTACGGATACGATTTATCAAAAACCGCGATCGACGATTTGTCCCGTGGGACGCCGCTGAAAAAAGGCGAAAAAGAATCTCGCGTCCAGGCGGATCGAGGCTGGCAAAACGGCGGAATTCTCGTTGAAAAAGGAAAAACCTGCTCTTTCCTCGCGCAAGGGCGGTATCAAGTGGGCCGGGAAGAGCGAAAAATCCTCGTGTCCGAACCGAATGGTGTTACGATCCGATATTACCAGGGACGCCCGCTCGGAATGCTCCTGGGAGCGGTCCTGTCCGACAAGGAAAAAGAATGGACCCTGTTTCCGATCGGCGAATCGACGACCTGGACCAGTCCGGTTACGGGAACGCTTTTCTTTCGCATCAACGACTTTCCGTCGGAACTTTCCGACAACGAAGGTGAAGTCGTCGTCCAAATCGAGCCGGGACGTTGATTGCGGTTACAAATGATTGGTAATCCAATCGGCAATGAGCGCGGACGGGCTTTCACGCCCGTCGAATTTTCGCACGATTTCCTCGGGGGCGAAGATGCGGACGCGTTTGACGAAATCGTCGAACTGTTCCCGGGCCAACGAACGCACGACGGGCGACACCGCTTCAAGCTTCCGGTAAACCTGTTCTTTCGGATAATAAACGTCGATCCGCAGTTCCACTTCCCGTTCGGTCGGCGGCGCGTCGATCAAAAGCGGACGGTTTCGCAACGATTCCGAACCGCCGGGCAAACCGTCCAAGAGCGATTCGACCATTTTTTCGGAAACGTCGCACAACCACGGATAGGGCCGGCCCGCGAGTTTGCGGTAAAGCTCCGGCTGTTCCATGACGCTCAACTGTACGATCCGCTTATACAGCCGACGCCGTTCGCCGAACAACCCGTCGATGAGTGGCTCCGCCGTGGTGCCGCGAGAAACGTCCTTGAGCAGGTCGATCATCTCCTGCTCGGTACAACGAAAAATCCGTCGCATGTCGATCCGGTCGAACAGCAGGAAAAACGCCCGCTGAAGCATCGCGGTCGCCGTTCGGACGCCGTGATGCCAATAGACTTCATTGAACATGACGTACCGGGCGAACACCATCAGTTCCGCGGCCGTTTTTCCTTTGTCGGAAATCGCAAGTCCGTCCCCCGCTTCGTTCAGGCAAAGACTCGCGATGAGCCGGTTCTGATCGAAGTGACGCCCGTAGGGAACTCCGGCGTGCAAAGAATCCCGAAACAGATAATCCATCTTGTCGATGTCTATCGGGCCGGAAAGAATACTCGACAAAAGCCGTTTAGCCGGATCGCTTCGGACCGATTCCGTTTTATTTAATAGTGCGAGAATCTGCTCCGGTGCGATGTTCCAATCGCTTCGCAAAACGTCGGACAGTTCCCCGTCGAGCAAAAACGTTTCAGCCGCCGCTTCGTGGTTCGGAACGCCGGAAAGCCGGATGTCTTCCAGCGGATGACAAAACGGCCAATGCCCGATATCGTGCAGTAGTGCTGCGACGATCAGGAGTTCCGCGTCTTCACGTGACACCATCTCGGTGAATCGCGGCAGATACGCGAGACGTTTCAAAAGCAAAAGAGCGAGCCGATAGACTCCGAGTGAATGTTCGAACCGCGTGTGGTGCGCCGCCGGATAGACCAGCGAAACGAGTCCGAGCTGCGAAATTCGCGACAGACGCCGAAAGGGCGCCGTATCGATAATCTTACGGACCCGATTCGTCAACGGCACGTCGAGCTCCGGCGGAATCCGAACCAGACTCCCCCGCGAATCCAAGCCGACCAGTTCAGGAATGTCGAGAATCAAATGTGTCGTCGGTAGTCAGTCGTCGGTAAAATCAGAGCGGGAAGCGTAAGCGAGCGGATCCACCTTTTTCGTGGGCCGCCCCCGCATTTCCCGGACGATTTCGAGATCGCGTTTACGGGAAAACCGCTCGACAGCGGCTTCCATGATGTGTTTGAGGTTGTTGGACCGATTTTTGTCAGCCGAGATGGTGTCATTCTCCAAAGATTCAGCAATAGACATTTTTCCTCTCAATCTTTCATCTCAATAAAAACTCTTGTTGAGACGACTGTCTCGCCGACATACATGACGGTTTCATGCACAATAGTCACAATGCCGCCGCTCCTGAAAGCCGTTTTCGCTTCCCTTTCGTTTGCCGTGTAAATTTCTTCGCCTTGCTGGTCGACGATGATAAAGTAAACTTTTTCCAATTTCACCCTCCGGAAATACAAACAAACCAGAGCGGGAAGCGTAAGCGAGCGTAATGTTTACTCATGCGTTCGTTTACGCTTCCCGCTCTGTTTTTCGTGGAATCTTATTCGGCGAACGGGTCGAAATCGTCGTCTTCCGAATCGGTCGACGGAGCCGGGGCCGGTGTGTCGCCGAAAAGGTCGTCGTCCATCGTGTCGTCGCTCGGAGTATCGACGCCGAACGGATCTTCCTCGTCCGCAGCAGGCGCCGGAGCGGGCTTCTCTGCCGGAGCCGGAGCCGGGGCAGGAGCCGGTTCGTCGAAGCCAATGTCGGCGCCGAACGGGTCGTCCTCATCTTCGTCAACCGCCGGAGCGGGAGCCGGCGTTTCCTTTATCGGAGCCGGAGCCGGCGTCTTTTCCGCTTTTGGAGCGGGAGCCGGGGCGTCGCTGAGACCAGCACCGAACGGGTCTTCGTCGTCTTCAATGATGATTTCTTCCGACGAAGTCTCAGGAACCAAGTCGCCGAACGGGTCTTCGTCGTCGTCCTGAAGGATAATGTCGTCCTCTTCTTCGATGATGACGGGAGCCGGGGCCGGCTTTTTTTCAATCGGAGCCGGTTCCTTCACGGTCGGCGGCGGAAGAACGGGGGCAACCGGCTTCTTGACTTCGGGAGCGGGTTGGGTCAAGTCCAAAGCAGGCTCTGGTTTGGCTTTGACGCTGGGAGTCGGCTGGGGAGCAATAATCTCCGGTGCAGGCGGCTTCACCGTCGGCGGCAAGCTCGGTTTGGTGGACGGAGCAACCGTCGGCTCCGGTTTGACTGTCTCCGGCTTGACGATCGGCAGTTTATCCGTTTCGATGCTGGGCGTCGTCGAAGGTTTGGGAACGGCACTTCCATTCTCATCAAGGATAAGGACATCGCCTGTCGTTTGCGGCCAAAGCTGCCCTTCCACCTTTTTCCCATTGCCGGGCGTCCCATTGCCGGGCGTCCCATTGCCGGGCGGAAGCTGCGTGGCTTCGATCATCCCACCGCTGCCGCACAGACAATCGTCCACGACAATCGGCGTATAGAAACAACCGCCTCGGGCCTGTCGAAAGCCTCGACCGCGGTATTCCGGTTGGGAATAGCCGACCCATTTCGCCGGTTGGGGACCGTAAGCGCGAGCGCCATACACGTCCCGCGAAACATTGTTCGTGTTGGCGTAAGTCATCTTGCCGGACCCGCCCGCATTGGCATTGTAATAGCCGTAGTGACTGGCGTGTCCAAAAGTCGCGGGTTGAAACGTCACACGTTCCGGCAACTGTGCGTACACAGCCGAACCGCACAGACCGGCAAAGAGAAACGCGGCGGCTAAAACTCGAATTCGCATCGGCTATTCTCCTTATTTGATGGGATATGCAATGTTGAGTGATTCGGTCAATCAAGAAAAGAAACTATTCACGCAATTTTAGCTAACAAAATGGGGACAGGCAAATGTTTTTCTTCCAAAAGGGGCGGATTTTTCTCCCAGCAGCTCTCCAGTCCCCCTAACCGGAACAAGCGGAACGACGGTTTTGCGTAACCGGAAGTAACAATTTATGTCGAATTTCCCTCGAATATTCGTTTCAAACGGGTTGTGTTCCTGAAAGGAGAGAGGATAATGGCTTTGACAGGAAAAAAAGCCTCCCTAATGACGAACGTGAAATCGCTCACCCCGGTTATCCATATTGAAGAAGAAAAGTGTGTCAGCTGTCACGCGTGCGTGACGGTTTGCCCGGTGAAGTTCTGCAATATCGGGACCGGTGCGGCTCTTCGCGTCGATCACGACACTTGCATCGGCTGCGGAGCCTGTGTCGCCGCCTGTACACACAATGCCCGACACATCATCGACGATTTTCCCCGCTTTCTCAAGGCGCTGGACGAGAAGAAACCGCTCGTGGTGATCGTCGCCCCTTCCATTGTCGCCAACTTTCCCGACACGTATCGGCGGATTCTCGGTTGGTTGCGATCCCAGGGAGTCGCGGCGATTTTCGACGTCGGGTTCGGGGCGGAATTGACGGTCCAGTCGTACGCCAAGTACATGGAAACCGAAACGCCGCCGGTCCTGATTTCGCAGCCGTGTCCGGTGATCGTGTCGTTTCTCGAAATTCACCACCCGGAACTCCTGCCCTGGCTTGCTCCGATCGGCAGTCCGATGCAGCATACGATGCAGATGATTCGGGCGTTCTATCCGCAATACGCGGATGCTGAAATCGCCGCGATCTCCCCCTGCATCGCCAAACGCCGGGAATTCGACGCAATCGGACTCGGGGATTACGTCGTCACTTTTCTGGCTTTGGATCGTTATTTTCGGGGCCACGGAATCGATTTGAGCCGATTTCCCGAATCGGATTTCGATTCTCCTCCCGCCGAGCGCGCGGTCCTGTTTCCGATGCCGGGCGGACTGCTCAAGGCGACGGCCCGGGATGTCGAAAACATCGAGGATCGAACCCGGGTGATCGAAGGGGTCGGGTCCGTGTATGAATATCTGAAAAAACTCCCGGAAATGATTCGCCTGGGACGCAATCCATTGCTGATCGATTGCCTCAACTGCGAATTTGGATGCAACGCCGGCCCCGCTGCGATCGCCGGGGAACGCTCGCCGGACGATTTGGAATGGTTCGTCAAAAAACGGGCCAAAGAACTCCGGAAACAGCACGATTTCCAGTCCGAAAGCGCTCTCCAGTCGATCAGGGAAACCATCGCGAAATTCTGGCAGCCGGGAATGAACTCGCGCCGGTATCAGGATTTGTCGGAAAACATAACGTGGAAAACCCCTTCGGAAGAGGAAATCCAGGCGATTTTCAGGACGCGATTGGCCAAAACGTCTGTGAAGGACGAGTTGAACTGCGGCGGCTGCGGCTACAATTCCTGCCGGGAAATGGCGATCGCGATCTACAACAATCTGATGGGCGCCGATCATTGTTATGTTTGGCAGCAGCGAAACCTCATCGATCGGGAGCGGATCATCGCGGAGCGGGAAAGTCTCCTCAACGGCATTCTCGACGTCGCCTCGGACGGATACATCGCGTTTTCCAACCGGGAGAACGTCGTCACCCATGTCAACGAAGAATTCCTCGAAATGTGGGGGTTCCGTGATCAGCCGGTTCTCGGGCAACACACCGATTATCTCCATACACTGTTGTTCAAGCAGATCCGGGACGCGACGGCGTTTCGCGAATCGTTGCGTTATTTTATTTCGACGTTGGAACCGGTTTCCGGTGTTTGCGAGCTGCTCAACGGACGAATCGTCGCTTGGTACGCGATCGCCACGCGCATCGGCGACGGCGATGTGATCCGGGTCTGGCGTTACCGTGACATCACCGAATTGGAAAAGCATCGGGAGCACCTGGAACAATTGGTCGAGGAGCGAACCGCCGAGCTGTCCGAAGCGAAAGAGGCCGCGGAATCGGGAAGCAAAGCGAAGAGCGTCTTCCTGGCGAACATGAGCCATGAAATCCGCACACCGCTCAACGGCGTCATCGGTTTATCCGATCTGCTGCTCCGTTCCGAGCTTTTGCCGAAGCAGCAGCATTACGTCAACCTGGTTCGCTCGTCCGGCGAATCGCTCCTGTCGCTCATCAACGACATCCTCGACTTCTCCAAGATCGAAGCGGGCAAGTTCGAGT
This sequence comes from Thermoguttaceae bacterium, assembly GCA_031549565.1. Taxonomy (GTDB): domain Bacteria; phylum Planctomycetota; class Planctomycetia; order Pirellulales; family Thermoguttaceae; genus JAVBSX01. The sequence goes on along the minus strand of JAVBPO010000082.1, from coordinate 1,648 downwards.
TGTCCCACGAGCCGTTCGACCTGCACCAGTTGCTTGACGTCACGCTGGGAATCCTCGCGTCCCGGGCCGGGGCCAAGGGGCTCGAAATGTGTTACACTTGCGAAGAACCGACTCCGCGAAAATTGATCGGTGACGCCAATCGGCTCCGGCAGGTGATTCTCAATCTGCTCGGCAACGCGATCAAGTTCACCGAGAAAGGGGGGGTGCGAATTCACGCCAAAACGCTTCATCGCCTGGAAAAGACGGTGGAGTTGAATTTCGACGTAATCGACACGGGAATCGGAATCCCCCCGGACAAGATGCACCGCTTATTCAAGGATTTTTCACAGGCCGACTCGTCGACCGCCCGAAAACACGGCGGAACCGGGCTCGGCCTGGTGATCTCACAGAATCTGGTCCGCCTGATGGGGGGTGTCATTCAAGTGGAAAGCCGGGTTGGTCGGGGCACTCGCTTCTATTTCAACGCCCGATTCGAGTACGACGGCGGAACGGCGCAATCCGACGACGAATCGACTCGCTCGGCGCGGCGGCTTCATCCGTTCCGGGAAACGGGCGGACGGTTTTCCCTGGCGGGGAAGAACGTCCTGATCGTCGACGACAACGACATGCAACGAAGCGCGCTGGCGGACCAGTTGACGAATTGGAACATGAATGTTCGGGAAGCGAAAACGGCTCAGGACGCATTAAGCATTCTCGTCGAGGCTCATGCCGGGAAAAAGGCGATCGATTTACTCCTGGTCGATGCGAGTTTGCAAGACGCTTCGGGAACGGACCTGATCGACAAAATGGCGCGAAAGAAAAGCATCGCGGCGACTCCGACGCTTCTTTTGGTGCCGCTGGACGACGAGAACGAAAACCCGCTCGGAAATCTGAGCGTGCCCACGCGAAAAACGCTCCGCAAGCCGGTTTCCTGTTCGTCGCTGCACGACGCGATTCTCACGCTGTTGTTTCCCGACGAAATCGAAGAGTCCCCGGAAAGCAAAAGCGGAACGTACTATCGGCAAGTCACCGCGCTACGGGACGGTCGGAAAATTCACGTCCTGGTCGCCGAGGACAACCGGATCAACCAGATCGTCGTTACGGGAATGCTGAACGAAGCGGGCCTGACCTGCGATGTTGTCCAAAACGGCTTGGAAGCGTACCAACGTTTCATGGGCGGCGATTACGACCTGATTCTTATGGACTGTCAAATGCCGCAAGTGGACGGTTACGAAGCAACGGCGATGATCCGAAAGTGGGAGGAGCAGGAATCCCGGGCGCGAACGCCGATCATCGCCCTGACGGCCAATGCCGTTTCCGGAGACGAACAGAAGTGCCTTGACGCCGGAATGGACGCCTATTGCAGCAAGCCGATCAATCCGGTCGGCCTCTTCCGGGAAATCGAACGCTTCACGGTGCTGTCGGAGTAATGGGGTGTGGGCGTCTCGCCCGCACGCTTCACAGCGCGGCATAGCCGCAACCCAAAAATCTGATCGATAATCACTCTACTCAATCGGTGTTCCAGAATTAGTCGATGCGAAAACGGCCGTATCTCTTTGAATTATTTGACCTTACGACGACTCGGCAGCTTGCGTTCCGTGTCCGCATTCGTGCTTCCCGTCGGGAGAATCCGCGGCGGCGGGACGTTACACAATTCGTAAAAAAGACG
>JAVBPO010000069.1:0-19879 GCA_031549565.1 Thermoguttaceae bacterium | reverse complement strand
TTGCATTATTTGCCGGGATATTCGCCGAACTTGAACGTGATCGAGCGGTTGTGGAAGTTTTTCAAGAAGAAGATTTTATACAACACGTATTACGAGCAGTTCGAGGAATTTCTGGCGTCATGCCAAAGCTTCTTCCGGTGTCGGACGAAGTACCGTGAGGAGCTGCGCACACTTTTGACGGACAACTTTCATCGGTATCAAAACAACTGAATCGACGGGAAATTGAAACGGTGTTCGGTAGAGCATGATTTTTCGATTCAATGCAATATCAATTGAATGCCGGTTCTTTAGGCCCGGAGGCGGTTTGAAGACTCGTTCTCAGCGGGCCGTTGACATTTTCATGCCGTTTGACGCTTCGGCGCGGGCGTCTGCGACGCTCCGGCTAAACGGATCATTCGCAAAACAAAACGAAAATATTATGAAAACTTTTATTCAAACCGTTTGTTGGACCTTTTTATGTTGCGGCGTTCTCCGGGGGGCGGATACCGTTTCGCTTTCTTCGCTCTTGGACGAAATGGTCGACCGGACCGCGATCGCACGATTTCCCGAACCCGCCTGGACGCTCAAGCAGCAAAGCAGTTATGATCGGAACTCGAAAAGCCGGGACGAAGGATGGTTCTCCAACCACGACTGGTCCCAGTACCTCCGCGAGGAGGAAAACGGCGGTCGCAAGGAATGGGTGATCTTTGACGCCCAAGGTCCGGGAGCCGTCGTGCGGTGGTGGTTGTTCAACACACCCGAAGCGGGCCATCTGCGGATTTATCTCGACGGAAATTCCGAGCCGTCGTTCACCGCGCCGATCAAGGACATGGTCGGTGGAACCACGCTCGCCGAACCGCCGTTTTCGCAGGTCCTCGCGATGGGGCGAAACTTGTACCTGCCGATTCCCTACGCGAAAAGCTGTAAGATCACCGTCGATCAGCCGACGATGGACACGCTTTTCTATTACAATATCAATTATCGAACCTATCCCGACGGAACACAGGTCGAAACCTTGACGCCGGAGATTCTCAAAGCCAACGGCGACAAGCTGGCCGAAACCGGGAAGAAACTGCTCGCGCCGGACGAAGAAACATTTCCCGCCGAATGGGAAAAAGTCGGCGATTTCCCGAAGTCCTTACCCTCGGGTAATTTCCACATCGTCTTAGCCCGGACCGGCGGCGCGATTCGGAAGCTTTCGATCAAGGTCAAGGCGGACGACCTTCCTCAAACTCTTCGCAGTACGCTGATTTCTCTCCGCTTTGACGACAAGCAAACCGTGTTTTGTCCGCTCGGCGATTTTTTCGGGAGCGGCATCGGTGTTAATCCGTATAAGAGCCGGGACGCGACCGTCGAAAAAGACGGAACGCTCACGGTCTATTGGGTGATGCCGTTTCAATCGAGCGCCGTATTGGAGTTTCAAAACCGGGGGCGGGAAATCGACGTCGAATTCAAATCGGTCGTCATATCCCCTTGGGAATGGGACGAGAATCGCGACATGTACTTCAACGCGATCTGGCGTCAATCGCGGGATGTTTTCACCCGACCGGTTTTCGATTGGAATTTCGTTTCACTCAAAGGGAAGGGCGTTTATGTCGGCGACGTGCTTTCGCTGGTCAACTACCATTCCCGCTGGTGGGGGGAAGGGGACGAAAAAATCTTTGTCGACGGCGAAACATTCCCCTCCCATTTCGGAACGGGAACCGAAGATTATTACGGGTACGCGTGGAGCAGCACGGAAATTTTCGAGCATCCGTTCCTTGCCCAACCTCGCAGCGAAGGGCCGGAGCACGAACCGCTCGAAGGGGACTTGCGGTGTTACGGCAACAATACGAACCTGAGATTCCGTGCGCTCGACGCGATTCCGTTCCAGGAGGACTTCCGGTTCGACATGGAAATCTGGCATCACGTCTTCACGACCGTCGATTACGCCGCGGCGTCGATGTGGTACGGCCGGCCCGGTACGGAAATGACGAGCGACCTGGAGGAAGCGGACATCCTTTTCGAAGCCCGGCAAAAGGTGTACGGTAAAACGCCGGACGTCGGTGATCGGACGAAAAAACTGACGAAAAAGTGGAGAAACGAGCGCCGGATCATCGACATGCACCAGCACGTCGAACCGCTGAAGGAACGTTTCGCCCGTGACATCACGATCATGAACGACGTCGGGGTCGGAACGGTCGTGAACCTCAGCGGCGGTTTCGTGACGCATCCGGACGGCGAAATCTCGGAATTCCAGCGGAACAAGGAATTGGCCGACCAACTCTATCCGGGGCGTTACATTCACTATCTCAGCCTCGATTTCGCGCGTTGGAACGAGCCGGATTGGGAACGGACCGCCGTCGAACAGGTCGACGAAGCGTACAAACTCGGCGCCGGGGGACTCAAGGAATACAAGCGGCTCGGCCTGTTTTACCGGGACAAGGACGGCAAGCTGATCGCGATCGACGATCCGAAGCTCGATCCGGTCTGGCGACGCTGCGGCGAATTGCAAATGCCGATCACGATTCACGTCGCCGATCCGCTCGCGTTTTGGAAACCGTACGATGAAACGAACGAACGCTGGAAGGAGCTCCGCGACCATCCCGGCTGGTGGTTCGGCGATTCGGACAAATATCCGCCGTTCCAGGAGCTGCTTGACGCCCTTTGCCGGGTGATCGAAAAGCATCCGGAAACGACGTTCGTCGTTGCGCATTTGGGTTATCCGGAGAATCCCGATTGGGTCGCGGAGCAACTGGACAAATATCCGAACATGAGGATCGACCTGGCCGCGCGGATCCCGGAAATCGGGCGGCTCGACGCGAAAAAGATGCACGACTTTTTCACGAAGTACGCGGACCGGATTCTTTTCGGAACCGATTTCATGGTGTACGACCGTATGATTCTCGGGTCCAGCGGCGACGATCTGCCGCCGAACAACGAGACCGCGGTCGATTTTTTCGGGATGTATTGGCGTTACTTCGATACGAACGACCGACAGTTCGAACACATGACGCCTATCCAAGGGGAGTGGAGAATCGACGCGATTGGTCTCACTCCGGACGTGCAACGAAAAATCCTGTTCGACAACGCGAGGAAACTTCTCGTCCGATCTTTGCCGGTTCCGAAAACGATCGCGAGAAAAATCGATCCGATAATGGGCTCGATCACGCTCGACGGAAAGCTTTACGAACCGCACTGGAATCGGGCACGTCCGATTTACGTCGAATGTGATATCGCGACCGGTGCGGCCAATCCCCGGCTTTCGACGACAGTGCGAACGCTCTGGTCGGACGATTCGCTATACATCGCGTTCGAGGCTCCGTACACGAAACTGACGACGTTCGAGCCGCCGATTTTCGACGGGAAACGGGTCGGCCTGTGGGGCGGCGACGTCGTCGAGGTGTTCGTCGGCGATGACACCGTCGACATCGACAAGTATGCCGAGTTCGAAGTCGCGCCGACGAACGAAAAACTCGACCTGATGCTCGATCTGCCGCACAAGGATTTTCTCTGGAACAGCGGTTGGGAATCGGCGGTTCACGTCGACGAAAACGCAAGGCGCTGGACGACGGAAATGCGGATCCCGCTCTCGGCGATCGGCAAGGAAAAGCCGGTTCCGGGAACGCAATGGAAAATCAACTTCTACCGACACGACATCGCGAACAAGATTTTCATGGGTTGGAGCCCGACCGCCTCCGGTTCCGCACACGTCCCGCAACGGTACGGAATTATTGAATTCCAGTGATATACTCCTAACGGGGACAAAATGGTTTTTTGACAGGATTTACAGAATGGACAGGATATTGGGGAGATTCTTTCCTTCCCACCCTGAAAATCTTGTTCATCCTGTCGAAAAAACGGGCGTTTTCAAGCCGTTTGGGGTATAAAACCAAGAGAAATATTGCTCTTGACGCGTTTTCGTGGCTTTTCCGTTGAGTGAGCGGATGTTTTCTTCAAAAGACCGTCTTGATCAAACCGGCGGCTTTTTCTTTGAAAACAGCTTGTATAAATAAATGAGCGCGACCCAATTCATGGTGCCAATCACCAGAAAAACGATCGCGGGCCAAATGAGATCTACAAAAATCCACCCTTGAAAATAGGCTCTGATCCATTGGGGAACGCTGACAACATTCGGACCTGAAGTCAACATAACAACAATCGAAACAGGAAAGTCGATAACTAGAAAAGTCGCCCAGATGAAGAAAGATTCATCGGATTCTGGTAAAGAAAATTTTGAATAAATAATCCAGAGACATGTCACCGTGACCAAAAATAGATGCGCAAGAAATATTTTCGCGACCGTCTTGTAGGACAATAACATATTTTTCTCCTTTACCGACCCCGCGCCGTGCTACGGTATCGTAACAATCTGGAGAGGCCGATCCATCCCGACAAGCCAGTTGGCCGCAAGGAGTGGATGCTCGCTGAAATCTGGTGAGATCCCGACGTTCAGCTCCGCCGTTCCCCTGATCGGAACGACCACGGCGGTTTTGTTCCACTCCATTTGGACCGGAATGTCGCTTTTGTTGGTGAAGAGCAATTTATCCCCTTGCCGCTCGATCGCGACACAGGATTCGAACAGCGGCTTGACGAATTTTTCGCGACCGACGATCCGATCGGCAAACCACGCGATGGTTCGCCCGGCGAAAAACGCGTCCTTGACCGATTCGAGAGTCCTCTCTTTCGCGAGAACCAACGTGATCGGCCGCTTCGTATTGCGGGAGCCGTAAGTATCGAATTCGCTGCGGTGGATGTCGCTGTTGGAAAAAATCGCCAGCTCTTTTTCCTCACACCAATCGCAAACGTTCGGGTAAAATTCGTAATGGTTGAAACATTCGACGCCGTGCAATAATCCGTCTTTGCGAAAGCCTTCGTGAACGTCCGTAAATTGGATCGGGGCGCCGTTTTCAATACCGCCGCTTTTCGGAGCCTGCCAACCGGGATGATTCCACAAGATGAACGCCCCTTGTTGGACGGCGGCTTCGAGCATTTTGCGGACATCGGCGACTTCGGCGGCGATCGGAGCGGTTTCCTGGTGGAACAGGGCATTGAAATGCCCCGGCGGCATCGTCGATTTCGTGATTTCCGTTCCGCGTATCAGAAGCAGGTTTTCCCGCTCCGCGACCGGCTTGGCCATTTCGTAAGCGATGTCGTAATCTTCGTTGCGATCGCGAAGTTTGATACCGTTTCCGCCGACGTGAGGGCGATATTCGATGTGGTCGGTGATCGCGATCACGTCCAAGCCGTTTCCGACGGCTTCGCTAATTCGCTCCTGCGGCCAAATCGTTCCGTCGGAAAACATCGTGTGGATATGAAAATCCCCCTTGAGGACGCGGAATTCCCCAACGTCGGGAATCGAAATTTCCCGCTTCGCCGGAATCTCCTTGATCACGTCCCCGAATTGGACCGTGTACGTTTTCGGCGGATCCGCGACCACTTCGGCCGCGGCCAGTCCGGCGTCGTTTTTCGAGGGGAACGTCGTTTGCGTAACAACCGCGGCGGCTCCCAACAGGCCCGCCCGTTTCAAAAAATCGCGTCGATTGTGCATCAGGGTACTCGTTGGTTAAAGGAATCGTGGGATTTAAACATTCTCCAGCAAGACGACGGGAAATTTTCTGTCGTCTGCCGTCTGAAATCCGCCGTCTAATAATCATCCGGCAATTTTTTCATTTGCTCCAGGTTGAAAACCGGGCCTTCTTTGCAGACGTAGACGGGGCCGCAGTTGCAGCGTCCGCATTTGCCGACGCCGCATTTCATGCGGTTTTCCAGGCTCGTGTAAATGTCGGCGTTCTTCATCCCCGCTTTTTCGAGCACAGGCAGGGAAAATTTGATCATGATCGGCGGACCGACGACCAACGCGGCGGCGTTTTGCGCGTCGAATTTCGCTTCTTCGAGAATTTTCGGCACGAACCCGATTTTACCCTTCCAGTCGGCTGTCTCCCCGCCGGGATCGACGGTTTGCAGCACTTCGACGTTCGGAAATTCAGCCCACTTGGCCAAATCGTCGCGGAAAACGAGATCGCCGACGGTTCGGGCGCCGTAGACGATCGTGATTTTGCCGTACTTTTCGCGATTTTCCAGCGCGAACCAGATCGCGCAGCGGATCGGCGGCATCGCGATTCCGCCAGCGACGAAAACGAGATCCTTGCCTTCCCAATCCTGCATCGGATACCAATTGCCGTACGGCCCGCGAAAGCCGATCGTGTCTCCCGGCTCGACGGCCCACATTGCTTCGGTCACGCGACCGGTCTTGCGGAAGCAAAATTCGAAGAAGTCTTTCCAGTGGGAGCTGGAGCAGATGTTAAACGTCGATTCGCCGACTCCGAAAACGCTGTACAAACCGAATTGGCCGACGTGAAAGGAGAAATTCCTCTGCTTTTCGCTATCCTGAAAACGGATTTTCACCGATTTGACGTCGACAGTATGCCGGGTCACTTCCAACACTTCCATCAATTCCGGCTTATAGATGTTGTCCGACATGATCCTCGCTTGACATTGAATTCGTACGCCGCAGCCGTCGGTCGATTCGACGACTATCCCAAACGAAACCATTCTATCGGGTGGGCCGTCGTAATGCAAGGGAACCAAATTGACCGTCAAAAACAACACGGAGCGAAGGGAATCTCACCCCGTCCCTGAAAATCGAGCATTGACAAAAGCAACCGGGCCGGTAAAAATGGTCGAAATTCCCCGTTGAATCCGAGTCTTTCGGGCAGCGGTCCTCGATATTCCCATCTTACGACCGGCGTACACTCGTGAGCGAAACATTTCCCTCGAACCAGCCCCCCGGGCAGCGAACCCGCAACCTCAACGATGTGCTCCAGGAGTTCGGACAGCATTGCCGGTTGATGCAGGATGAACTCGGCAAGGTCATCATCGGGCAACAAGCGGTCGTCAAGCAGATTTTCGCGGCGATTTTTACCCGAGGACATTGCCTGCTCGAAGGGGTGCCCGGCTTGGCGAAAACTCTCATGGTCAGTACGATCGCGAGAATTCTCGATATGGATTTCAAACGGATCCAATTCACGCCCGACCTCATGCCGTCGGACATTACCGGCACGACCGTTCTCGACGAAGACGAACATGGACGCCGAAATTTCCGTTTCGTCCAGGGACCGGTTTTCACGAACATCCTGCTCGCCGACGAAATCAACCGGACCCCGCCGAAAACCCAAGCGGCCCTGCTCCAGGCAATGCAGGAGCGGGAAGTCACCGTCGGGCAGACGACGTATCAACTGCCGGACCCGTTCTTCACGATCGCGACGCAGAACCCGATCGAGCAGGAAGGGACCTATCCGCTCCCGGAAGCGCAGCTCGACCGGTTCATGTTCAATATCAAAATCGATTACCCGACGCTGGAAGAAGAAGAGAAGATTCTCGCGACGACGACCCGGGGCGAAAAGACGGACATTCGCAAAATCATGAACGGCAAAGTCGTTTCCAACTTGCAAAAACTCGTCGGAAGTATCGCCGTGAGCCAATATATCGTACAATACGCGGCCCGTTTGGTTCGCGCAACCCGTCCGAAAGATCCGACCGCTCCGAAGATGGTGAAGGAGCTGGTCGATTGGGGCGCCGGTCCGCGGGCAGGGCAGTATCTCATCCACGGCGGCAAAGCGGTCGCCGCGATGGAAGGGCGGTTTTCCGTTTCGATCGACGATATTCAAAGCGTCGCGATCCCGGTTCTCCGGCACCGGATCAGCACGAACGTCCAGGCCCAGGCCGAAGGAATGTCCAACGAAGCGGTCATCGAAAAACTCCTCGAAACGATCCCAACACCACCGATCGAAAAATTCGCTTAAGGAAGGCTGTAGGCTAGAGGCTGTAGACTGTAGGATCATTATTCAAGTCTCCTCATTGCCTCTAACGTTCACAGCAACTCCCTACAGCCTATAGCCTACAGCCTCAATCATGATTTACCTCGACAATAACGCCACGACGCAGGTCGCACCGGAAGTGCGGGACGCGATTCTTCCCTATCTGGAGGAACTGTACTTCAATCCGAGCTCCATGTACGAACCGGCGATCCAAACGCGGCATGCGCTCGAAACGGCCCGGGAAAAAATCGCGACCTTTCTCGATGCGCAGTCGCCGAAGGAAATTTTGTTCACGTCCTGCGCCACGGAAAGCGACAATATGGCGCTATTCGGCGCCGTCCGTGCCCAGCCGAACCGCAAGCACATCATCACGACCGCGGTCGAGCACCCGGCGATTCTCGAAGTCTGTCACGAACTCGAACGGGCCGGTTATGAGATCACGTACCTGTCCGTCGATCGCAGCGGAAATCTCGACTTGGGGGAATACGTCCGTGCATTGCGGCCCGACACGTTGCTCGTTTCGATCATGCACGCGAATAACGAAACTGGTGTCATCTTCCCGATCGACCGCTTGGCCCGCATTGCCAAGGAAACGAACCCGTCGATCCTCTTTCACACCGACGCCACGCAGTCGTTTACGAAGCTGCCGATCCGGATGCGCGGCGAATTCCGGCACGTCGATATGGTGTCATTTTCGGGGCACAAGTTCCACGCACCCAAAGGGGTCGGCGGGATCTACATCCGTCGGGGAACGCCGTGCCGGACGTTCATGATCGGCGGGCACCAGGAAAACGGACGTCGCGGCGGCACGGAAAACGTCCCGTACATCGTCGGCATGAGTCGGGCAATCGAACTGGCCGAAGCGAACCACGACCGGGAGATGGAGCGGATGGCATCGCTACGGGACCGCCTGGAACACGGGCTGATCGAACGAATCCCGTACGTCGAGGTCAACGGTGCCGGCGCCCCGCGGATGCCGAACACGCTCAACGTCGCGTGCCATTTCGTCGAAGGGGAAGGAATTCTGTACCAGTTGAGCGAGGTGGGAATCTGCGCATCCAGCGGCTCGGCCTGCACGTCCGGCTCGCTCGAACCGTCGCACGTTCTCAAGGCGATGAACGTCCCGTTCACCGCGATGCACGGCTCGGTTCGGTTCAGCTTGAGCCGTTACACGACACAAGAAGAAATCGACAAAGTTTTAGAGATTTTCCCGACGATCATCGACCGCCTGCGACACCTCTCCCCGTACTGGGACTACGCCGCCGGCATGCCTCGGGAAGCGCATTTCCATTAGTTGTACTGTCTCACTTATTCTGACCTTTTACTCGAATTCCCTTTGAATCCGCTACAGGCTTCAGGCTTCAGGCTTCAGATGTCGGCCCTTCCTTGTTATTCTGAAGCCTGAAGCCTATAGCCTGAAGCCTTGCCCCCGAAAACGGGTTTCGTAAGTCAGACAGTACAATTAGAACGGTGGGGCATTTACTCGAAACACCCACTGGGAACCGTGTTGCACGCAAGTATAATGAGTGGATTGCTGGTAGGGAAACGCCGCTAAACGTAATACGGAATCATTGATCATGCTTACATTTTCAACGGAAACGGCAAAAAATCAGCTTTCGGAAATACTCGTCGAGATTGCCGAATCGCATCAACCGGTTCAGATCGCCTCGGCGAATCACCGCGCGGTTTTGATTTCCTCCGACGATTGGAACGCGGTCCAGGAAACCCTTTACCTGCTCTCCGTTCCCGGAATGAGAGAGTCCATTCGAACCGGAATACAGACCCCGATTTCCGAATGTGAGAAGGAGTTGAACTGAAATACAGAGCGGGAAGCGTAAGCGAGCGCAATCCCTTTTCCCCTTACACCCCTTTCCCCTTTTCCCTTAATTAAATGTTTACGATCTCAAAACTCGTCCAGGCAATGGAACCGTCGGCGACTTTGGCCATGGCGGCCAAGGCGAAGGAATTGAAGGCCCAGGGAAAAACCGTTTACGATCTGAGCGTCGGCGAGCCGGACTTCGGGACGCCGAAGCATATCTGTGACGCCGCCGTCGCCGCGATGAACGCCGGGCATACCAAATACACGATCGCCAGCGGGATCCCGGACCTGAAAAACGCGGTCGTCGTCGAGTATAAAGCCCGATTCGGACTCGAATACGCCGCCGCCCAAGTGGGCGTCGCCAATGGTGCCAAACACGCTTTGCATAACGCCTTTACGACGGTGCTCAATCCGGGCGACGAAGTAATCGTTCCCGCTCCTTACTGGGTTTCTTATGCCGAACAAATCAAGCTCGCCGGCGGTGTGCCGGTGATCGTCGAAACGAAGGAAAGCGAAAACTTCCTGCTCAAGCCGGACGCGTTCCGGGCTGCGATTACGCCGAAAACGAAGCTGTTGCTCCTGTGTAATCCGTCCAACCCGACCGGGACGATGTATTCGCGAGAACAGCTCGAAGCACTGGCCGACATCGTGATCGAAAAGGATCTCGGCGTCGTTTCGGATGAAATTTACGACCGTCTCGTTTACGGCGATGAAAAGTTCGCAAGCTTTCCGACGCTCCGGCCGGGGCTTCAGGATCGGACGATCATTATCAACGGCGTCAGTAAAACGTATTCCATGACCGGTTGGCGGGTCGGCTGGAGCATTGCTCCGACGGCGGTCGCCAAAAAAATCGCGGAACTGCAATCGCAGGAAACGTCGAACCCGTGCAGCATCAGCCAATACGCCGCTTTGGCCGCGATTCAGGGGGATCAAACCTGCGTTGCCGAAATGCTCAAGGAGTTTTCACGACGCCGCGATTACGTCAAGCAGCGGATCGCCGGAATCGACGGGCTTTCCTGCCCGGAGATGGGCGGGGCGTTTTACGCGTTTTTCAACGTCAAAAAACACCTCGGACGCAACTACGCCGGAGTGCAGATCGACAATTCCGAACAGTGGTGTCTCGAACTGCTGGAAAAGAAATGCGTCGCGACGGTCATGGGAAGTTCCTTCGGGTGTGAAGGTTACGTTCGGGCGTCGTTTGCGACCAGCTTGGATGTGCTCGAAAAATCGTTCGACCTGATCGACGAGTTTCTCAAGTCGTAAATCCGTTTCCTCCGGATCCGGATCGACCCGAAATATTCAGGCTCGCTTTTCCGTTCCGATTTTTTCATGCTTTCGCTCGTCGGTCTCAACCACCATACCGCCCCGGTCGCCGTCCGGGAATCGCTTGCTTTCGCGCCGGAGCAGGTCGAAGCGGCGTTGAAAAAATGGATGGACGAGCACGACGAGTTTGAGGCGGTGCTCCTGTCGACCTGTAATCGGACCGAATTCTACGTTGCCGGAGAAATCGCGGATTTGCCCGACGGCCGGGCGCTGCTGGAATTCCTCTGCCGTGAAAAACGGCTTCTCCCGGAGCAGGCGGAAGAAGTGTTCCGGCATTCTTTTGCTCTCGAAGGCAAAGAAGCGTCGCTCCATCTGTTTACCGTTGCGTCAAGTTTGGACAGCATGGTTCTCGGCGAGCCGCAGATTCTCGCCCAGGTCAAAACCGCTTACCAGACCGCCGACGACGTCGGTTCAACCGGGCCGATCACGCATTTTCTGTTTCAATCGGCGCTGAAAATCGCCAAGCTCGTCGCTTCACAAACGGAGTTGTACCAGCGCCGGGTCAGCATTCCGAGCATCGCCGTCGTCGATTTCGCGCTACGGATTTTCGAGCGGCTCGACGACAAGAAAACGCTCCTGTTCGGAGCGGGCGAAATGGGGGAAGAGACGCTCCAGTATCTTCGGGAGCATGGCGCCAAGTCGATCACCATCGCCAACCGCAGCCGTGCGAAAGCGGAAGAACTCGCCGCGAAATGGGGCGGAAACGTCGTCGATTGGGATTCGCGGTTCGAGGCGCTCAAGACCGCCGATTTGCTCATCAGCACGACCGGGGCGAGCGAGCCGGTTTTGACGTTGACCGATTTCAAACGGATCGAACCGACCCGGGGAAGCCGACCGCTCTTTGTACTGGACCTCGCCGTTCCCCGGGATATTGAATCGAAAATCGGCGACGCACCGGACGTCTACCTCTATTCGATCGACGACCTGCAAGCGGCCTGCGAAAAGAACCGGGCTCTGCGCGACAAGGAGGTCCCGAAGGCGAGAAAGATTATCGAACATGAAACGGAACGGTTCTTCCGGGACCTCCAGGCGAAAAAAACCGGGTCCGTGATCCGGCAACTCCGCGAGGGTTGGAATTCGCGAAAAGACGAGGAGCTTCGGCGGCTGTTCAATAAACTCCCGAACCTCAGCGAGCAGGACCGTGAGGAAATTCGCTATTCGTTCGACCGATTGGTCGGCAAGCTGCTTCACCCGCCGATGCAGTCGCTCCGCGACGAACCGCACGAATCCGGCTCGTTGCTTCAAGCGCTCGCGCGACTGTTCGGAATCGGATCACCCTGACACCCCCGACACCTGGAACGTGAAATGGTGGTGCGCCAATTCGGGATTGCTTTCCGGGAAATCTTCGCGGTTGTGAGCGCCACGTGTTTCTTCGCGGAGCAGCGCGCCTTGCAGGATCAACTGTGAGACCAAGAGCATGTTCTGCAATTCGCACCCATCGACGGAGTTGAATTTTCGGAACAGGACGTATTGCGACCAACGCCTGCAGCTTTCCAACGCTTCGGTCAGTCCTTCGGCGTTGCGGAGAACCGCGGCATGGCGCCACATGATGCTTTTGAGGGAGTTGCGGATGTCCGTCAGGTCGATCGGCTCGTCCGAGTCCCCGTCTCCGGTCTCGTCTTCGGACGTTTTCCTTTCGTCGGCCAGGTCGAGAATCGGGCGGATTTGGTAATCGTCGCTGGAAAACGTCGCGGCCTGCCCGGCCAGTCGTCCGCACGATTCCCCGATCACCAGCGCTTCGAGCAGGCTGTTGGACGCGAGCCGGTTCGCGCCGTGAAGTCCGCTGGACGCGCATTCCCCCGCCGCCCATAAACACGGAAGCGACGTCCGTCCGTCCCGGTCGATCGTGATACCGCCCATCAAATAATGCGTTCCCGGCCGGACGGGGATTCGTTCCGCCGCGATGTCGATCCCGAACTTCATGCAATGCGCCGAAATCGTCGGGAACCGTTGGTGGACCCACTCGGCGTCCTTGTGCGTCAGGTCGAGATAGACGTTCGAGTGGTTCGTTTTGTTCATCTGCCGGACGATCGCACGGCTCACGACGTCACGTGGTGCCAGTTCGCCGCGGGGATCGTAATCCTGCATGAAACGGTATCCATTCTTGTCGACCAGAAACGCCCCTTCACCGCGGACCGCTTCGGAAATCAACGACCGGCTTCCCCCGGCGATGTAGAGGACGGTCGGGTGGAATTGCACGAATTCCATATCCCGCACTTCCGCCCCGGCGCGGTAGGCAACCGCGACACCATCCCCGGTCGCGCCGTCCGGGTTCGACGTTTCCCGGTAAAGCTGTCCGATCCCGCCCGTACATATAATCGTTTGCTTCGCCCAAATCAACTCGTGATGGTCGTCGGGTTTGCTCCGATTGACGACCGCGCCGCGGCATTTGCCGTTGGACGTGAGCAGATCGAGCACGAACGTGTTTTCCCAGATCCGGATGTTCGGTCGCCGATGCGCTTCCTCGACGGCGGCTCGGATGATTTCCTTACCCGTTGCATCCCCCAAGGCGTGAAGAATCCGGTTGTGCGCATGTCCCCCTTCACGCCCGAGCGCGATTTTTTCGCCGATCAGATCGAAAACCATACCGATTTCTATCAACTTTTGAATCTCTTCCGGTCCGCGCCGTACGATATATTCGACGACGTCCGGATCGCACAAATCCCCGCCGGCGGTGAGCGTGTCGGAAATATGGCTCTCGAACGTATCGCTTTCCCCCCAAACGCTCGCGATTCCTCCTTGGGCGTTCATGCTGTTCGACTGGGTCACTTGGGACTTGCACAGCAGGATCACGTCCAGCGAAGGATCGACGGCGAGCGCGGCCCGCAGCCCGGCCAACCCGCCCCCGATGACCAGCACGTCCGTAAAAAAATGCGGATGCACTTTCGGATGAAAGGAAACCAGATAACGTCGCGGAGGTTCGAGTGTCGTGTACATAATGTGGTGTCGTTCGTTGGCGGCGGGGCTTGCCCTGCGTTATTCCGTATTGCTTTCCCGAAATTGCCTGATCGCGTCGAGAAATCGTTCGCCGTACAGTTCCCATTTCTTTTGACCGACGCCGTTGATTTGCAGCATTTCGTCCTTGTTTGCCGGGAGATAATGCGACATTTCCTGGAGCGAACGGTCGGAGAACACGATGTAAGCCGGAAGGTTCTCCGAAGCGGCGATTTCCGTGCGTAAAGCGCGAAGCGTCTGAAACACCCGTTCGCCGAGCGGATCGAGTCCGTCCCGGAGAATTGGCGTCATGTTCACCGTTTTGGCGTCGCGCTTACGCCCGGATTCGATCCATTTGACCGTTTCGAACGATTTTTTCCCTTTCAAAATCAATCGGGCGTCGTCGGTCAATTTCAAAATCGGTCGGGTCGGATCCTCGGCGGCGAGAATGTCCCGGGCAAGCAGGGCGTCGACGATCATTTTCCAATACGATTTCGGTCGGTCTTTTCCGACGCCGTACGTCGGCAGGGCGTCATGGCGAAAACTACGTATCTTCTCCGTGTTCGCACCGGCGACGATGTCGCAGATATGCGAACCGCCGAACCGTTCACCGGTCCGATAGATCGCGGACAGGATTTTCTGGGCGGGAATCGTCGCGTCTTCCCGCTCGATCTCGTCGTTGCAATAATCGCAGCCGCCGCAGTTCGGGTTCGGATACCGCTCGCCGAAATATTGGAGCAGGGCCGCACGCCGACATTCGTCCCGTTCGGCAAAGCGGATCATCTGGTGAAGTTGGGACAAGGCGATTTCCCGGGCGGCCGGGTCCTCAATTTCTTCGGCGAATTTCGACAGCAGCACGGAATCCTGCCGCCCGTAAAAGAGCACGCAATCGGCCGGTTCCCCGTCCCGACCGGCGCGGCCCGTTTCCTGGTAATAACCTTCGATGTTCTTCGGCAAATCACCATGAACGACGAACCGGACGTTCGACTTGTCGATTCCCATCCCGAACGCGATCGTTGCGACGATAATCGAACATTCGTCGCGGCGAAACGCTTCCTGGGCGCTGTTTCGGTCTTCGTCGGACATACCGGCGTGGTACGCCCTCGCGGAAAATCCGAAATCTCGCAGCATCTCGGCGGTCGCTTCGACTTTTTTGCGGCTCGTTCGGTAGATGATTCCCGACTGGTCGCGATGGTCCGCAACGAAGTCCCGCAACTGCCCCTCGACTCCTCGCTTCATTTCGACACGGTAATTCAGGTTCGGTCGATTGAACGACGCCCGGGTCAAATGCGGTTTTCGCAACCTCAGCCGGGAAACGATGTCCTTGGCGACCCGATCGGTTGCCGTTGCGGTGAACGCAGCCAACGGAACGCCGGGAAACTCGTCAACGATCCGGGACAGGGCGAGGTAATCCGGGCGGAAATCGTGTCCCCACTCGGAAATACAATGCGCTTCATCGACGGCAAAAAACGAGATTTTCAAGGTTTTGAGCCGTTCGATGAAATGCTCCGAATTGAACCGCTCCGGCGAGATATAGAGCAGATCCATTTCCCCCAGCCGCAGCGAAAGCCCGATTTCCTGGCGTTCCGCGGGCGTGGTTGTGCTGTTGAGCGTTCCGGCGCAAAGTCCGTTGTTTTTCGCGGCGTCGACCTGATCTTTCATCAGGGAGATCAGTGGCGAAACGACGATACAAACGCCGTCGAGCAGCCGGGCCGGGAGTTGATAACAGAGCGACTTCCCCCCGCCGGTCGGCATCACGGCGAACACGTCGCTGCCGTCGAGCACGGACCGCACGATTTCCTCCTGATGCGGTCGAAACGCGTGAAATCCGAAGATTTCGGCAAGCGTCGTCGTAATACGGTCCTTCGGATTCATTGGTTCTAAGAAAGCATGACAAAACTTCATTGTATGGAATCGGCGTGGTTTGGCAATCGACTCACCTCTGATTGTTGCAATAGGTTCCTTGTTATCCTGAAGCCTGAAGCCAGCCCATAGCCTGAAGCCTTGCGACGGATTCCACGCGGAGGAAAGAAATGAGCGCAAAAAAAACGAGTCGGGATCACAGATCCCGGCTCGTTGCTTTTCATTTTTCACGAATGTCGTCTTAGAACAGTTGCGTGAATCCTGCGTACACGACTTGCGAGGTCGATTTTTCGGACACCGTCGCGTCGTAGTTCACCGAAACCGTTTGCGTCTTACGCGGGTTCAGGTAGAAGTTTCCACCGGCGCCGAGCGTGAGGAAGTTTCGGTTCAGGTCGACACCGCGAACCCGTTGGTAATCTCCCGGCGGGAACTGGGCGAATCGTGTGTCGGTCGTGGAGTACGCACTTCCTCCGAGCTGGTGCGAGTAGAACACGCGACCGAGTAGGTTGAAGTTGTTCGCTCCGACTTCGCCGGTAAAACCGGTTCGAACGAACGTCCTGTCGTTATGCGTGTTGCTGAACTCCAGGGCGTAAACCGAGGCACCGTTTTCCTCAAAACTCTGCTGCCAAACATTCTCCGATTCAAACGCGACCAACGGACGAATGACGACACCTGTGTTCAGGTAAATCGGACGGGACAATTCGAGGCTCGCGAACAGCGAGTTGCCGTCGAAATCGCTCGTCAACCGATGCGATCCCGGATTCCAGCTTCCACCGCCGAGCAGGGCCGGATTCATGTACCGCTTCATCGAGTACCGTTGGAATCCGCCGGAAACGAGTCCCTTCAGTTCCAGCTTCGAGGTGATCATCGTCCCCGCCGTCAAGCCGAAGGTGAAATCGTCCATATCGACCGAAGCGTAGTCTTGCGACATTTCCGGGCGACCGTATCCGAAGAAGACTCCGAAGACCGTCATCTGGTCCAGTTGCCGATTGATACCGGCGAGGAATCCCGTCGAATGAACATTGTACGCTCCGGCGTTGTCGTCGTCGCGATATTTCGTTTCGGTGTGGTACGGCGTCGCCCAAACCGCTTTCTTCTGGCAGACGTTGGCGCTGAACCGGTTCTGATTGCCGAGAAACGCTTGGCCGCACGGATTCCAACCGAACTGGTCGAGCACGGAACGGACCGGGGTCTCACGGTACAGCGTCAAGCTGTTCGCTTTCACCCGACCGGACAGGATGTTCAAGGCCGCTCCCTGCTTGCCGACGGTATCGAGGTTCGAGATGTACGTCAACGCCCCGAGCCATTGTTCGTTCAGGTTCGTCTGATCGAGCATCCGACCGGCCGCTTTCTGATCGTAAGTTTGGCCGAGTGCCTCGAAGTATTGATTCCGTTCCAGTCCGACGCTCAAGGTCCGTTTGTCGTCGGAAATTCGTTCCACGACGTCGAAGAACGGAATCGCACCGAACTCGCTGTAAACATCCGTATCGCCGAGCGTTCCGGAAATTGTTCCGGTCCCGTCGTCGCCGATCTTGATGATGTCGAACACGTTGTTCGCCAGAATCTGGTCGCCGCCGAGCGTCAACCGCATTTGCGCGTCGCCGAGGACGACGTCACCCTTTTGACGGAGCAGTTCTTCGCCGGTATCGACGTTCCGTACGACGTAATCGTTCACTTCGATCAGGTCGCATTTGCCGGTGTTGGAATCGGTTTGAATCTCAAGGATTCCCGTCGATGTGACCGTGAGCGGCCCGGAGATATGGAGCGTGCCCATCTCTTTTCCGTAGTTTCCGCCGGGAGACAGGATGCTCCCTTCGGTCACGACCAGCCCGGTCGAGATCATCGTACCGGTTCCGTACACTTTGGAGCCGTTCGTCAGGTAAATGACGCCCCCCGTCGAGGTCACTTTGCCGCCTTCGTCGATTCCGACCCAGTCGTTGTTGAACGTGAACAGACCGGTCGCGTGGATTTCCGAACCCGCTCCGACGTGAATCTTATTGAACGCGCTCGCGTTGTCCGAGCCGTTGACTTCCGAAACGATCGACGAACTTCCGCCGAGGTTCAACAGCGAGCCGTTGGTCAATTCCAAACCGACTTTCGCTTCTTCTTTCTGGAGATTGCGTTCCGCTTCGGTCGCCCCCTGAATGTTGACGTAACCAAGTCGGATTTTGCTCCCCGCCCCGAGCGCGACTCCGGCGTTGTCGAGCGTAATCGTTCCACCGGACCCGGCCGCCAGGAGCGAATTGTGCCCCATGACGATGTTGTCCGTTCGCGTTCCGGTATTCTTGACGACCAAGTCGCCGCCGGTTCGCAGCTCGCTGTTGTTTCCCTGTCGGATCACGACGCCAGTCAGTGTCATGGTCGCGTCGTCGGCGTTGACGAGCTTGCCGTTGGTTCCCTGGCTGATCTTCGTACCGTCCTGAATCAGCAGTTTCCCTTTGACGCCACTGGCCGAACTGGTGCTGATTCCGCTGTTGTTCCCCTGCGTAATGGTACCGTTCAGGGTGATGTTCTGTCCGGCTGCGGTTTCGATGAGCGAATTGTCCCCTTGTGTAATGACGACTTGCGAACCGTTGATGTTCACGCCGGCGTCGCCGGTAATGCGTCCGCCGCCCCCCTGGGTGATTTTGCTCGCGCCGTTGATGTTCAAGGCGGTACCACCGGCACTGCTGATGCGGGAATTGATGCCGTTACCCGTCGTATTGACGCTCTGATTGATTACGGCGCCGTCAATCGTCAAACCGTTCGCGACAATCACGGACAAACCGGATTCCTGCGTGATCGCTCCGCCGGTGATCGACATGGTCGTATCGCTGGTGATCGTACCGTTCTTTTCCTGCGTGATCGTCGTTCCGTTCAGGTTGACGACGTTGCCTTTGATCGTACCGCTGTCACCCTGCGTGATCGATCCGCCGGTCGCCGACAGAGTTCCGCCGGACGAAAGGGTCGCGCGGTCCTCTTGCGTGATTGCTGTCGCTCCGCTGATCGTCATGTTGCCGGTGCTGGTGATCTTGGAGTCGTCCCCCTGACCGATGATACTGTTGGTGATACCCATCGTCGTTTGACTCGAGTTTTCACCTTTGTCCCCCTGGGTAATCGTGGCACCGTCGAGAACCACGGCCCCGGACGAACCGCCCTGGATCTTGCCGTTGGCTCCCTGCGTTACGGTCGAGCTGTTGACGTTGATACCATAGCCGGCGCCGCTTCGGATCGTTCCGTCGGTAAGCTGCGAAACGACGCTGTTATTGGTGAAACTCAACGCCCCGCCGGAAAGGATGTTTCCTGACAAGCCTTGGGAGATTCCGCCGCCCGAGAGGTTGATCGCCTGTCCGGCCGCGGTCACCACCGAGGAGTTGTTCCCTTGGGTGATTTTACCACCGTTGGAAACCGTGATCGCCTGAGTCAGACTTTCGACGCGGGAATTGTTCCCCTGTGTCACCTTGCCATTATCGAGCGTAACCGCAAGTTTGGACGTGACTTTACTGCCGTCTCCCTGGCTGACCGTGCTTCCGTTCTTGAGCGTGATCGAACCGCCGTTGATCATCTCCGTACTCAAAGAGCTTGCGTCTCCCTGGGTGACCGAAGAGCCGTCGATGATCATGCTCCCGCTCGTCGCTTCAAGTACGCCGCTGGTTCCCTGGGTGACATTGGAACCCGTCACGTTCAAGGAGGTCATACCGGTCACACGGCTGTCCTGCCCCTGTTTGACGACGGCCCCGTTTCTCAACGTCGTGGTTCTCCCTTCAAGGATACCGGTCAACGTGTGAGTGATGCTGGAATTGTCGACCGTCAGATCACTGCCTGCCGTCACGTTACCGTAATCGGCCGTGATCTTGCTCCCCCCGCTGACCGTGACATTCTTCTCGCCGTTGATCAACACCGCCGGGGCGGTGATCGTTTCTCCGTTGATCGTAATGTCGTTCGCGGATGACCGGACCACATCATCCACTGCATAAGCAACAGTCGTGATCTGGTTTCCTGAAATGAAAAACGCCGTCGCAAGCGCGGCCGCCGAACCTGCAGACCACAATTTTCTGCAAAGTGAATAAAATTTTTCTCGTTTGGAACTCACTGCTGCTCTCCTTTTTTAGAAATCTGATCGAGTCTGGTCCAAGGGAGGACTTTTTTCGTTGGTTTCTGTTAGTGTTTGTGATTAAATGAG
>JAVBPO010000132.1:0-22766 GCA_031549565.1 Thermoguttaceae bacterium | reverse complement strand
ACTCACGGAGGGAAGAATCTGGTGCATCCGGCAACACGCATTATGTTGCGAACACGGCTTGAAACCAGATGCTTCGGAATACCTCGGCATGACATGACACCCCTATTTTGCCCAAACATACAAGGAAATTTGTGCGCACCCATATTTATCCCTCAAAATTCCTGCATCTTGCTTAGGCCGTTGATTTTGGTATAATTGCCCGCCGATAATGCATCCGTCTTCAGGATAAAGGCAGGTTTATGCCCTCAGAGGTCATTGCAGGTCTTTGCTGAACGGGATTTTCAACGGCTTGAATCTCTTCTCCCAACGAAAAAAGAACCACCATGTCGAACGTCGATTCCAAACCGCACAAATCCACCGCGATCACTCCCCAAGGTCTGTACGACAAATGTATGGCTTTGGCCAATAACCTTTGGTGGAGTTGGCATCCGGAAGTGATCAACATGTTCCGTTCGTTGGATCCGATCCGTTGGCGGCAGCTCGGGCATAATCCGATCGCGCTGCTCCGGGAATTCACGCCGGAACGCTTGGAACTCAGGGCCGCCGAACTGGTGCTCTACACCAGAATCGATCAGGCGTATCGGCGGATGGGCGAATACATGAACAAGCGGACCGATTGGGCGCGGCGAAACGTCGGCGTCCTCGGTTCGAAACCGGTCGCTTACTTTTCCCTCGAATTTGGCGTTCACGAATCGGTTCCGATTTATTCCGGAGGTTTGGGCGTTCTTTCCGGCGACCATATTAAAAGCGCAAGCGGACTCGGCGTTCCGTTGGTCGCGATCGGCCTGTTCTACGATCAAGGGTACTTCAAGCAGCACCTCAACTCCATCGGCTGGCAACAGGAAGAGTACCTTGACACGATGGTCGAATATCTTCCCCTGGAGCCCGCAATCGATACGAAGGGGAACAAAATCACGGTAAAAATCCCAACGCGAACCGGAACGATTTCCGCGAAGGTCCGTAAAATGAAAGTCGGTCGCGTCGAACTTTATCTGCTCGATACGGACTTGGAAGAAAATCTGCCGGAAGATCGCCAGTTGACCAGCCGTCTGTACGGCGGAAACAACCGGACGCGTATTCGTCAGGAAATCGTTTCCGGAATCGGCGGCGTTCGCGCCTTGAAAGCTCTTGGAATTTCCCCCGGCGTCTACCATCTCAATGAAGGACACAACGCGTTTGCGACTCTCGAAGCGATTCGGGAACGGATGCAAGAGGACGGAATGAGTTTCGAGGACTCCCTCCGCGATGTCGCTCAGCGCACCGTTTTTACGACCCACACGCCGGTTCCGGCCGGACACGACCGATTCGACGACGAACTGATCGACGAACACCTTTCGCCGTTGCGGCACGATCTCGGCATTTCCCACGATCAACTGATGGGACTCGGTCGGGTCAATCCGAACAATAAGAATGAAACATTCTGCATGACCGTCCTCGGTTTGAAGCTTTCCCGCTATGCCAACGCGGTCAGCTCACTTCACGGCAAAGTGTCCCGCAAAATGTGGCAAGGACTCTGGCCGTATCGTCAGGAAGAAGAAGTTCCGATCGGGCATATCACCAACGGCGTTCACGTTCCGAGTTGGATGGCTTGGCAAATCAAAACGCTGTTCGAGCGGCACTTGCCGGTCAGTTGGTCGGAAGAATCAATCGATCCGAAGGATTGGGCCGAGGTGTGCAATATCGATCCGGGCGAGCTCTGGGAAACGCACAACGCGCTGAAGAGTCTTTTGGTCCAGTTTGCACGGCGTCGGGTTTCGCGGCAATGCCGTCGACGCGGCGAATCGGACGAAATCATCGATCGCGCGAGGAACGTCCTTGATCCGCAGGTGTTGACGATCGGATTCGGACGTCGATTCGCGACGTACAAGAGGGCGACGCTGGTTTTGAGCGACATCGAACGCATGGCCAGGATTTGCAACGATCCGGACCGTCCGGTACAGTTTATTTTCGCCGGAAAAGCGCATCCGGCGGACAACCCGGGCAAGGAATTCATCCAGACGATCGCGAATCTGCGAAACGATCCGCGGTTTGCGAACCGGTTCGTGTTCATTGAGGATTACGACATTAACGTCTGCCGACACATGGTGCAAGGGGTCGACGTTTGGCTCAACAATCCGCGGCGTCCGTTGGAAGCGTCGGGAACGAGCGGCCAAAAAGCGGTGCTCAACGGGGCGCTCAACCTTTCGATTCTCGACGGTTGGTGGGCCGAAGCGTACGACGGAACCAACGGTTTCGCAATCGGGCAGGGTACGCAACACGTCGACACGGCGATCACCGACAAAAGAGACGGGGAAAGCCTGTTCGACTTGATTGAGCATGAAGTCGTTCCGATGTATTACGAAACCGACGAAAACGGGCTCCCGGGCCGTTGGATCCGCCGAATGATGAACTCGATCAGCACGTTGGCTTGGCGTTTCAGCGCCCACCGTATGGTCGCCGACTACGTCCACAGCGCTTATCTTCCCGCGTCCGGTGGGGTCAGTTGCGTGATGAAGTAATGAAATGAGCCCAAACTCTCCTTCGAGAAAAAGACCCGGGAAACGTCGCGGTTTCGAATCAGAGCCGCACACGTAGTAAGCGGTAATCGAGTCGACCACATCGTAACGTTTTGCATTGGGCAAACCCCAGTACCGCTTACTTTGTGCGCGGCTCTGAGCCAACTGCTAACGGGAAACAGCAACCAAATTTGTCAGTAGATTGCGTATTCGTTAAACTGAATTACTCCCGACCCCTTTTTCCCGCCCAATAAATAGCCCGCAAAATGGTCGTAAACTCCCAATTTTGCTAATCATTGTTAAAAAGTTCAGAATCATTCTCAGTAATTTATAAACCCTCTTTCCGTTTGTACTCGCCCGGTTCTCTTTGCCGTCTCGACGCCGGGTGAAAATGTGAGTACAACTAATCTTTCAGGTATGAGTATATGACCAATCGGTATCACCCTGTGTTTGGGGGTGCGTCATTGATATCTCACTTTCAATTTGAATCTGTAAACGAAAGGCATGAAAATGAAAAACTCGATTCCTGTTTGGCCAAGACGCTATAGTCGTCTTTCTTTTTCGTACTTTATGTTGGTTGTACCTTGTATCTTTTGCTGCATTTGCACAACGGCGATCGCAGCCAGGCTTGGTGAACAAAAAATAGCGAAATTGCCTGAAATACCTGTCGTGGACTATAGCGGCGTCAAAAATAGAAGCGATTACGATTTACTGGTAAAAGCTTTGGAAGGAACCCGAACCGCGATCAACCAAGCGATTGCCGATGGAGTACCATACAATCCGGACGATGAATTTGGTGAATCTAAAGCCAAATCAGACATTTTGAAATGGATCGGCACATATGTCATTCTACTGCAGGATTTGGGCTTGAAACAAGAATCACAAAAAATCTTAGATGTGCCCGATTACAATATGGATACCGAATATTGGCATTTGAATTTACCCGGCGTTATCAGTTCGGAAAGAAGGTATGTAAAATCAAATTCCGGCGAAACCAGCGAATATGATAAAAGACATGAAGATATCGCTCTGGGATCTCGTATATTGTACGCAAACGAAAACAGTGACGGTTCATTTTATTTATGGTCCAACGTCGCAAGAGACAAAAATGATGATTCACTAACGTGCAAACTGAGTTACAACAGCCAATTGAACAACAATAACCGGACAATGAATTGGGAGGCTTCACCGAAAATCGATTCCACACCGAAGTGTATTACTTGCCAGGATTTGCGGTCATATGCTGAAGAATTATTAAAAAGATTTAATCTGACGAAAGGCGACATACCGAGAATCCTAAACGCCTATAAAGAAGATAGCCCAAGCAGTTTTAAATACGACGGCGCCTATTTTCTGGGATATTCGATTATTCTTTCGGAACTCGGTGAACCGGAAAAAGCGAAAATAGCGTTGCAAAAAGGCACGGATTTAGTTGAAAAAGCTGAAAAAGCCGCAACAAGCCCCTCAGAAGTATTAAAATCGAAGGAACCGCTCTTAAGATACTACCGGTTGACGAAAAAATACGATGAAATGA
This sequence comes from Thermoguttaceae bacterium, assembly GCA_031549565.1. Classification (GTDB taxonomy): domain Bacteria; phylum Planctomycetota; class Planctomycetia; order Pirellulales; family Thermoguttaceae; genus JAVBSX01. The sequence continues at coordinate 18,737 of JAVBPO010000132.1, read as the reverse complement.
ACAAATTGCTGGACGAAGCGAAGGTGTTTTATGAAAAAGAAAAAAGTAACACCAGGGCTGCGGGTTGGGAAAATGATTGGAACCGCGAAGTGTATGCGTCGGCGTGTATACTAACCAACAACGTCGGAATCGATCAGGGAATCGAATGTGCGAAAAAGACGCTGGGAGATGGGAATCAGCAAACGACGCTTATGCAATTGGCCAATTACTGTGCTTCAAATGGTCTAAAAGACGGAATGCAGAAAATTATCGACCTGAAACTCACCGGGAACAGGGATTTCAAATACTTGTACGACATACTGGAGAAATATGACGCCCCGCCGAAACCGATTCCTACGGATGAAGAGTTGAAAAAACAGCTTAATGAAAAAATTCTGTACTCCCTAAAGGATGTAAAAAAAGACAATTACGATCCTGCAACTGCCGCGACGCTCGCTGAATATCTTTGCATGAGACGCAAATATGAGATGAAAACTGAAAATCTTGAATTGATAAAATCGCTGGATTCACCCACACTTCAAGCGGCGGTGATTACGAACTATATAGACCGTATCGTTTCCGAACCGACACCTGAAAAGCCGCTCGACAGGAATGAAGTTCGGAGTTTGTTGAATCTCGCCTACGAATATACGATGCAAGCCGAACCCAATCCAGGCCACGTTCGTGTCGGGGCTAATTTTGCCCGTATGACACCGGAATACCAAAACGAGTTTCTTTGGCTGCTCATCTCGACGGCTTTACAGTTCGATTATAAAGAGGAAGCGGAAAAATGGTTGCCGCAATCCCGGGAACTTGACGCCAAGCTTCCGATTATGAACAGGGTGAAAATGCGAAAATACCTTCATCACGACGGAATGGATTTTCACGACACGTTTTGGGCTAATAAATGTTGGCTTTTCCAGTTACCTAAAGAGGAAAAATACGATTCCGCGATTATCGCAGCCGACCAGATTCGCGACTCCATCGGCCGATTCGGAGCGTTCCGGGCTATTTCGATTCGGTTGATAAACAAATAACTTTATCTGTTTCTCCGTGTTTTGTTTTATGTTTAGTCGAACGATGCAGATGTCGGTTTAGTTCACTTCAAGGATATAGAAAATGCACAGAAATATATTATACACTCTGGTTTTTTGCATGTTTTTCATACAATTCGGATTCGTCTCGGCTCAAATGCTGGAAGGGTTACCTTCGAGAAAACCTGCCGAAGATGCGCCGCTCCCGGAAATCGCGGCCCCGGATTACAGCGCTTTGGACGATAAAAGATTCGATCCGAACCTGAAAATCACACTGGAAAAAATTCGCGATTTGTACAATAAATTGCGGCTTATCAACCGGGAAGATTATTCCTGGGAGCGAGGAGGCAATGATTTTTATGTATCGCTATTCGGCCCCGTACCTGTTGCGGGCGATTACATACAAATGTTAAAAACAGCCGGAATGGAAGACGAAGCGGACAAAATATTGGACGCTTTTCCTACTGCCGAGAGAATCTCTTACAGATATAATATTCGCGAGTATCTCAAACATGACTGTCTCAATCTTCAACCCATAGTGGAAATATATCCTGATTCGGCTACTGGTAATGCGTTACAACTATTTTACACAAAAACGGGTGAGAACGGCAAATACCAATACTTCACACCGAAATCGAAGCGTGGTACTCCGAAAAATACTGATTCATCTTTTTGGAGTATGAATGTAAGAACAAATACAGATGAGGCTCCGAAACCTGAAAAAGAGTTCGATAGTTATTTTGATTGGGCGGATTACTACATGGAACGTCATAAAGCCGACTTGGCCGGACTCGACGAGGAGATTTCAAAATTCGACATATATACACGACATGATGATTTTTACGGATACGCTTTGCTTCTGTACAATGCCGAAAAAAAAGAGGAAGCGGAGCAGCTTATCGAAAGAATCACAAACGCCCTCATAAAAAACGAAATATGGAATGCAAAACAAAGAAACATACCTGTGCCTGAAATATTCAATATTCAGTCGTTCAGTCATTGGGAAAATTTGATCAGATACCAACTCCGAACGAAACAGTATGACGCCGCAGAGAAATCGCTTAAAACAGCTATTGATTCACGAGAGAACATTATAAGTCCGGAAATAATCGTATACTTCTATCTCCGGGAACGTGGATTGGATGAAGCGATGAGAATTATCGACGAATATTATTCTAAAGGTCGTTTCGGAAATGACAGCCGCCCCGGTGTTATGCTTAATATCGCCAAAATGCTTGTGCAAATGGGACAGATCGAAGACGCACAAAAAATACTGGACGAAAAAGACGCCGTATATCCTTATGAAGTCAGTACCGTCAAAATGCTTATCGAAAAATATAAAGCAAAGCACGATCCGGAGGAAAAAGAAAAGACGCTTGTCGAACTCCGAAAATTACTGGACGGATCGACGCAATTCAACAAATATCCGAATCTGCCTCGTTTAGTGCAGGAGCAAAATGACCTTGGATTGTTGTTTCTAAAACTCGGGGACCGTGAAAGCGCGAAAAAAGTTTTCGACCATGTTGACGACAGTATTGCGACGCATTTCCTGAATAGCAACTCGCTTGAGAATGGTCAGGCGACCTACAATGATTTGATCGAACAGAGATATCTGGCCGGGTACAAAGATGAAACGCTTGATTTCATAGAAAATAAAGCTCCGGCCGAACTCGGGATGCTCTTGTCGTATTGGATGTGCAGGGATTTGAGCGATAAAATCGATAAAGATGAACTTCGTAAAATTCTCGATTTGGAATACAAGTGCGCAATTGCTTTGGATGTCAATCCTGGTATCATTCCGACCGAGAGAACTTTACCTTTCCAAAACGATGGGTTGGTATTTTTCGCCTGCTCGGCTCTTTCGAGCGGATATTACGACGAAGCAGTAAAAGCGATTCAAAAGGCAAAAGAGTTGGACGCGAAACTACCGCCGCCCAAACCGAGAAAAGCATATTCTCACAATAACAACGAGACGCCGTCTTACGATTGGCTGTGGATTAACTGTTTCATTAGTATTATAAATCAGGATAAACCTGATATCGATTCCGCTTTTTTAGCCGTAAACCAGATCGAGGAATTGATTTGGCAATACGAATCCTATAAAACCATTGCCCGGTATCTGCTGCGGAATATAAACCAAGGTCCGCAAGCGTCCCGTTAGCCGGGAATCGCGAAAGAATTTAAATTCATTGCCGTGCGGAATTCATCGACGCCGCCGTGATCACGACCGCGACGATAAAACCTTCGTGAAAAGACCCGGGAAACGTCGCGGTTTCGAATCAGAGCCGCGCACGTAGTAATTTGCATTGGGTAAACCCCAATACCGCTTGCTTTGTGCGCGGTTCTGAGCCAACTGCTAACGGGAAACAGCAACCAAATTTGTCAGTAGATTGCGTATTTCGTTAAACTGAATTACTCCCGACCCCTTTTTCTCTCCCAGCACGTTGGCTTGGCGATTCAGCGCCCACCGCATGGTTGCCGACTACGTCCACAGCGCTTACCTTCCCGCGTCCGGTGGGGGCAGTTGCGTGATGAAGTAACGAAATGAGCCCAAACTCTCCTTCGAGAAAAAGACCCGGGAAACGTCGCGGTTTCGAATCAGAGCCGCGCACGTAGTAAGCGGTATTCGAGTCGGCTACATCGTAACGTTTTTGCATTGGGTAAACCCCAGTACCGCTTCTCCCGACCCCTTTTTCTCTCCGGTCGCCTTACTTCTCTTCGGCGAGTTGGAGAAGTTTGGCCACGTCCTCGTCCGTTGCGTTTTCGAGAAGAGGAATATGGAGATATTCCTTATCCGCAAGTGGGATCACCAGGCCGGTTTGCGCCATTTCATCATACTCCGTTTGTGGTGCCGTCCAGTCGACGAGATCGCAGACTTTGACTCGTTCGGCAAAGTCTTGAGCGAGTTTCTTTTTTTCGTCGGACAGGGTACCGTAAAGCCCCGAAGCGAGGATCGGAGTGTTAAGGAGCGAAGCGTCGACCAACATGGTAAAGATTTTCATTTGATCCCCCTGATGAGATGCTTCGATCTCCTTTTTTTGCTCAATCGCTTTCTTGGCGATTTTGACGATCTCCTGTTGGGTTCCTTTTAACTCCAACGTCTCGGCGATGAGAATAAGAGCGAGAATTTTCTTGTGAATTTCCCAAATCACCGGCTTTTCGCCTTTTTTTCGTTCCAGTGCCATACCGTAAGCTGGTCCGGTTTGAATATATTCTTTGCTCAACAACATATATTCCGTGAGCGACTTTTCCAGTTCGCGATTAATAATTGCGGTCGCATCTTTTTCCGGAAGCTTCCCTAAATCCTGAAGGCATTTTCGGAAAACGCGGGTACTGAAAATCACTTTGACGTCCTTTTGGTAACTTTGATACCGTCCGGCATCGTTGATCGGGTAAACCGTATTGGCTCCGATCGCGGCTCCCGGCCAAAAATAATGTTTGTAAACCGACAACTCCTCCAAGGATTCCGACAGCGATTTACCTTGGAGTCTCTGGATTTGTTGGGCGATTCGCTCCATGACCGCTTCATTGGTGAATTTCTCTTGGGTCAATCCTGGCGAAGCGGAACAAAGAAAAATAAACGGAGAGAACGACAAAGCCTTTTTCAAAACGTGGGAATACATGACGATTCTCCCTGCGATAAATAGGATGTCAAAACAACTGACGCACAAAACTGTTTTGATAAGATTTATTGGGCTCATTTTGTCGCTCCTAAAACAGATTTAATTGAAAATCAACAAACTCCTACTGATAATATTATAGACAGGGGAAGTTGTTGGGTCAGACAAAATAAGGTGAAAATAAGGTTTTCTGACCAAATCCGAACCAGTGAATCAAAAAGACCTTTTTCAACCCGTTCGCAGTAGAGCCCTACCTTCTTCCCCCGTCATTTTGCAGAGCAGGGTGGTCAAATGCGCAAAATGGGTTGTTTATACTGATTTAAACTTCCTCTCTGAAGCAGTTCTGAAAAATCGCCGAATAATGGTCGTAAGTGTTGTTCTCTTTGTGTTGAATTTATCGAAATTAACAATGAGAACGGTCAACCGTCCGGTTTGCGTCAAGCTGAACCTGCCCACAATCCATGAAACGAACATTATTCGGAAGGTCGGAAATGAAAAGCGAAATCGCTCCCATACGCCGGGGAACGTCCTTTTTAGCCTTTCTTTTCTGTTTTTCCTGTTTAACGGCTTTTGCGCAAACGACGGACTCCGATTTGGTGTTGCCCCCTGAAAAAGCCTCGAAATCCTCCACGATTTCCTCGGCGCGGCGTACTCCCATTCAAATTGCGCTCGAAGAAGCGAGGAAAGCTGTCGTTAATATCGAAGGGGATCGTATCGAAAAGCTCGATATGAACAATCCGAACGAAATCGGAAAAGCGTTCAATGGAATGGGAACCGGCGTGATCGTCGACTCGCGTGGCTACATTGTAACCAACCACCACGTGATCGACGGAATCCGAAATCTCAAAGTCACGACCTGCGACAATAAGGAATATGCCGGCGTAACGATCGCCCGGGATCCGGTTACGGACTTGGCAATCATCAAAATCAAAGACAGCAAACCGTTCCAAACGATAAAAATAGGGCGTTCCTCGGACATTCTTTGGGGGGAAGTCGCTTATGCGATCGGTAATCCGTTCGGATACAATTATACGGTGACAAACGGCTTGATCAGTGGTTTAGCCCGGGATGTTCCCGTGAACGAAAAATTGACTTATTCACTTGCGATTCAAACGAACGTCCCGATCAATCCGGGCAATTCCGGCGGGCCGCTGTTGAACGCGGACGGCGAAATGGTCGGAATCAACGCCGCGATCCGGCAGGGAGCCGAATGTATCGCCTTCGCGATTCCGATTGATCAGGTCGTCGAAGTCGCGTCCCGCTTGATTCAGCAGGAGACGAGCCGATTAACTTACCACGGAATCCGCGTCAAGACGTCCAGCGATGCGGACCAGATCCTCGTCGAATCGGTCGAGCCGGACAGTCCTGCGGAAAAAGCGGGAATTCTCCCAAACGACCAGCTCCTTGCCGGGAACAAGATCGAATACCATCGCGTGCTCGATTTTTCCCGGTCGCTTTTGGAACTGAAAAACAACGAAACTTTGACGCTTTCTTTCCTTCGGGAAGGGGAGCAGTATGAAACGAACGTACAATTGGCCGGACCGAAACGTAAAAACTACTACGGAAACGGTCAACAGCAGCAATCGGTTGCGTCCAAAAAACCCAGCACAACCGGACGTACATTGCCGAGCGTCGCCCCCGTCGGACCGAAAGTCGGAACGAAAGAGGCGGACCAGACCGCGTGGACCTATCTCGGAATTCGATTCACGTCGATTCCGAAGGAGGTTTACAAGCGTCAATATCCGCAGTATCTTAACGACTATCCCGATGGGGCGATTCGAATCAACGAAGTCCGCCCGAACAGCCCGATGGAATTATGCGGCGTCGAAGCGGGGGACATCATTTTCGGAATCAACGGTTTGGTTTCCAGTACCGACGAAGAACTCCGCCTGATCATCGCGGACCTCCAGGAAAGCAACACGAAACCCCAGTCCGTCCAGATTCTCCTCAATCGCCCCCGTCCCTACGACGGCGAATCCGCCAACGGACATTTCATCACGGAAATGGAGTTGCCCTAGCGGGAATTCTGAATTATAAATTTTGAATGAGCAGGAGAGTCCTCGCTCGCTTGAGTTCGTAATTCATAATTCATAATTCATCAAGTGTCTTTATTCGATATTTTCGACGAAGAGGAACAGCCTCAGTCGCAGCCGGTAATGGTTGCGAAAGCGAAACGGGTCAAAAGGAGCCGGAAAAAGAGTTCCGAACCGGTTGCCGTTGAGACGCCGAGTCCCGAACCGATTCCGATCGAGCCGGAAACGAAAATCGAACCGGTCCCGACCCCGGTTCCTACTCCCGCTCCGACTCCCATGCCGGAACCTCTTGCGGTGCAATCGCAGCCGTTTTCGATTTCCGAGTTGACGTTTCACGTCAAAGGGATTCTTGAGGAAGTCTTTTCCGAAATTTGGGTCGTTGGTGAAATATCCAATCTGAGTAAACCGCGATCCGGACACGCCTACCTGACGCTTAAGGACGACGGCGCGCAACTCCCTTGCGCCGTGTGGAAATCGGTGATGTCGAGAGTTCGTTTCGATTTGAAAGACGGTATGGAAATCGTCTGTCGCGGTCGGCTGGAAGTTTATCCGCCGCACGGAAAATACCAGATGATTATCACGTCCCTGGAACCGAAAGGGATCGGAGCTCTGGAATTGGCGTTTCGACAATTGCACGCGAAATTGGACGCCGAAGGGCTGTTCGATCCGCGAAAAAAGCGACCGATCCCGGCGTCGATCGCGACCGTTGCCGTGATCACCAGCCCGTCGGGGGCGGCGTTGCGGGATTTCCTGCAGGTTCTCGGTCGGCGTACCAAGCGGGTCAACGTGCGAATCATCCCGGTGAAAGTCCAAGGGGACGGGGCGGCCAAGGAAATCGCGACGGCAATCGAACAGGTCAATCGGCTCGCCCAAGCGGACGCTTCGTTTGCCGACTGTATTGTCGTAACGCGCGGCGGGGGAAGCGTCGAGGATCTTTGGGCGTTCAACGAGGAGCCGCTCGTTCGGGCGGTTGCGGCGTCGAAATTGCCGACGATTTCCGCCGTGGGACACGAAGTGGACGTTTCCCTGTGCGATCTGGCGGCCGACCTGCGGGCGCTAACCCCCAGCGAAGCGGCGGAGCGGATTGCTCCGGAAGACGCAAGGTTGTACGACCGGCTTCTGCAAACGCGACGGCTCTTGGAAGATTCGCTTTTGAAACGGATTCGATTGTCGGACGAAAAACTGCGGGGATTCGCAAGCCATCCGGTTTTTCTCAGGCCGATGCGATTGATCGAGGACCGCTGTAAAACCGTCGATTTACTGGAACAGAATCTGGATCGGGCCGTGGACCGCGTTCTGGAAAACGACCGTATGAAAATCGCGAAAATCAGCGCAACGATTGAAGCGCTCAGCCCGTTGGCCGTGCTCGGACGCGGATACAGTTTGACGCAAACCGCCGATGGAACAGTGGTCCGCTCCGAAACCCAAGTCCAATCCGGCGACCGGCTTCAAACCCGGCTTGCCGAGGGGAGCATTTGGAGTACCGTGGAAAAAAACACGCCGTAAGAGGGGCCGTGGTAATTCAGGTAAAGTAACGCACGCAACCCAAATGCCGGTCCCCTCTCATACCAAACCCAACACACCTCGACGATCATTCCCATGGGAGCTTCATTTCGCTGTTTTCGTCTCCGATTTCGGAGCGGCCGGCGTTTCAGTCACGGTTTTCGTTTCGGTCGCGGCTTTGTCGCCTTTCAAGCGGATCAGGGTCCGCTCTTCCGTTTTGTCCCGGCCGATGTGAACGAGAAGCGGAACGGTTTCCTGTGTCAGATTCCAAAATCCGCATTCGGCGACGACATCGTCGTTTCCGCGTAATTTGAAGGCGACACGTTGCGTCTTCGGATCGACGCTTCCGTACAGTTCCACCGTTTCGTCCGTATCCTGATTGATCAGGTTGCCGCGAATCAAACCGTGCTTGTTCGTTGCGATTTGCAGAATCCGCTTGCTGTCTTTCTGTTTGTCGTCCGCGACCACGGCGAAGGTTCCCATCGGAAGCCATTCGTTCGAGTCGGCGGTCGCCGCGGCAGCGGTTGCGGAACCGGTCGCGTCTCCTTCGGCTGCTCCGGCGTCTTCCACCGGCGGTTCTTCCGCTCCGGTGTTGGCAATGTCTTGCGCCTGTTGGTAATACTCGTCGGCTCCGACATAAGGGACGCCGTTGACATAAACCGTATCCCCCTCGTAAACGACGTTGCTGCCGTAATTATAGGGGCACGGATCAATAACCTCACCACTGTTATAGCCGGTCAAAAAACCGGGATCCATCCAACCCCACGCGTACTCCCAGCCCGGATCACCCCACCACCAAGTCGGCGGCGGAGGCGGTGGTGGGGGAGGCGGCGGCCCCGGAGGTCCCGGCGGGTGTGGTCCCGGAGGCCCCGGAGGACCCGGGTGCGGTCCCGGGGGACCGGGTGGGTCCGGGTGCGGTCCCGGGGGACCAGGTGGGTTCGGATGCGGTCCCGGTCCGGGACCCGGACCGGGGTCGGGATGATGACCGGGCCGCCAAGCTTCTGGATGGTTGTCATACCATTTCGGTGAGAAGTCGCCGTGCTGGGACACATGGTCATTGAAATTCCCCCGTATGCGATCAACCGTTCCTTGGCTTATGGGGGGGCGGTTGATCACTGAACCGTCGATTTTGGATGGGGTGAAGTTGTCCCAGTGTTTCCAATCCGGTTCGGAAGGTCGTGGATTGATTCTGGGAGCGGGCCGATCAAAGCTGTGCCCTTCGATCCCATGTCCGTCCATGCCGGGTCGGACCACGTCCGGTTTGAAATTTCGGACCGCCGCCGCGCCGGTTCCCGCTCGGAAGTCCGGATGGTCGGCGAAATTTTGATAATGAGGAATCGGCGCCCGCTCGAAATTCGGCGATAGATTCGGACGACTGAACCCTGCCGGCGGGCTGAAGTTGCGATGCGTGATGGAACCGCCGCCGAACGCTTCCCCGCCCATGTGAAAACCGCTGGCCGGAGCGTGGAAGCCGCCCCCAAAGCCGCCCCCGCCGTGGAAGCCGCCGCCCCCGCCATGAAAACCACCGCCTCCGCGCTGCGCGATCACGGGAAAATCTCCGAGAGCCGCAAATACCGTTGCCGATACAATCGCGATGAAAATCGTTTGCTTTTTATTCATTTTTGTCTCTCCATATTCTGAAAGGAGAATCGCTTGAAATTCCTTCAAGCACCTCTTGGGATTGTTCGCAGCCGCCCCGGTAAAGTCAAGAGCGATTTCGGTTTTGCCGACGAACCGCCGCTTTTCGTGAATGATTGCCGGAGTTGTTTCAGGTGTTGGAATAAAATATAATACCCGGCGTCGTTTCGTTAGCTCACAATTCTATTGCCGGGAGAAAAATTATGTGTCGAAATTGTTTGCTGAATCGTCGTCAATTCGTCGGGACGGTTGGAGCGGTCGCTTCTGGGGTGCTTCTTTCCGGAGGCGTTGCCGCTTCGCGGGAGTCGGGTGGGCTTCCCGACCTCCGGTGGGATCCGCACGCTCCGCTGATCCATCCCGGCAAAACGCTGAAGGTTCAGCCGATCCTGATGTATCAGGAGCAGCCGTACCGGAAATTGACCAGCTATAAATCGTGGGGGAGCGTCCATTCGCCGGAAGCCGCCCGGGAAGAAGCGGGACGGATCGAACAGGAGCTGCGGCGAATGAAAAACGACGCCGATTTCGCCGTCGAATTCCTGCCGTTGGAAATCGTTTCCCAACCGGAAGAGGCCAAAAAGATTCACGAAAAAGATTACGACGTCGTCCTGCTTTACGCCGCGACCGGATACGCCGACCGCTTCGATGTTTGCAGGACTCCATTTGCCGATCGGGACACGATTATTTTCGTACGACATCGGAACGGACCGCTCTATTATTGGTACGAATCGCTCGGGGATCGTTTTCTCAAATCGACCGAGGATCCCGAACTGCTCAAAAACAACGCCGACAATCACGGTCCGATCACCGTCGAAGACGTCGTCGTCGACGATCTCGAAGAAGTCGTCTGGAGATTACGGGCTCTTTACGGTTTGAAGAATTTTATCGGACATAAAGTCGTCGCGATCGGGAATGCCGCCGGAAAATACGCGCCGGACGCCCCGGAAAACTGCAAAACGCGGTTCAAGCAGGAAATCGTCGAATTCCCGTACGACCAATTCGAAAAACGGTTTCTCGAGTACCAGGCCGACAAAGCGATGTTGGACAAAGCCGAGTCGTGGACCGATCTTTACTTGAAGCTCCCGAACACGAAGCTGGAAACCGAGCGGGATTTTCTCGTTCGGGCGTTTTTGGTGTACGACGTTTTCAAGGAGCTTTTGATCGAAAATCAAGCCTCGACGCTCACGGTTCTCGGCTGCATGGGGACGATGTTCGAAGCGGCGAACACGACCGCGTGCATGTCACTCGGCTGGCTCAACGACGAAGGGTATCTCGGACTGTGTGAATCGGATTTCGTGCTGGTTCCCGCCGCCATTTTGATGCGACACATCACGAACAGGCCGGTGTTCATGCACAATTCGACGTTTCCGCACAAAGGAATGGTTACATGTGCCCATTGCGCATCTCCGCGGCGAATGGACGGGGAGCATTACGATCCGATGCGGATTTTGACGCATTACGAATCCGATTTCGGAGCGTCCCCGAAGGTCGATTTTCCGATCGGCCAAAAAGTGACGTTTTTGGATCCGCACTATTCGAATCCGCGATGGTTGACGTTCACCGGCTCGGTCCAGTCGAATCCGGACTTCCAAATCTGCCGTTCGCAACAGGACGTTTTGCTCGACGGCGACTGGAAGAAGCTCAAACGCGAAGCCCGCGATTCCCACTGGACGATGAGCTTCGGCGACTATAAAAACGAGGTCGAATACGTTTCCCGCAAACTCGGGCTGCAATGCGTGCGGATCGATTGACAGCGATCTCTGTGCTCTCTGTGGTGAATATAAAACTTCCGCCGGAAATTGGCGGGCGAGTTTTGTCATTCTGAACGCAGTGTACTCACGGAGTGAAGAATCTGGTGGATCCGGCCAACACGCTTTGCAGAACGGGCACGGCTTGAAACCAGATGCTTCGGAGTACCTCAGCATGACATGAGCGACACGTTATTCATAAACTTGCCGCTTGTTTTTTGGCGAAGCCTAATACTATGAAAGGGTATTTGTTTGGCTTTCGAGCGAGAGCCTAGCACGGCATTGTGACTCAACGTTTTTGAACGGAAACCGCGTCCATGTCCAAGGTTCCGGACATCTGGAACAGGCCGAGGAACAGGATCGCTTCCTTCGCCTTTTTCGGGACGGAAACATCGGTCGAGAATTTTTTCCATTCGAACGTTCCGACGACCGGAGCCAGTTCGATCTGTTGAACAATGTCCCGATCTTCATCGTAAAAATGAATCTGGATCGTCCCGCTCGGCTTCTGCCGGCCCACTTGGAGCGGCAGAACGTTGTTGGCGCGAATCGACGCTTCCACTTTCAATTTGGAAACGCTTTTGCCGTCGACCGCGAATCCCTGGATGATTTGCGCAACTTTCAAATTTTGCGTTTCGGTTTTCACGGTTTCCTTGTCCGCGGGGTTCGCTTTTTCCCGGCGTTCCCGATCGCGGCCCGGACGACGATTGGCGGCCGGATCGGCCCGTTCCCGCGGCGCGTTGGTATTCGTTTCCGGAGCGGGAAACGTCGACGTATTCACTCCGCCGGGCGTGATACCGGAGTTCGCGGCTCCTTGCGGCGTCATCCGCCCCGACATCGTCATTTGCCGCTGTAATTCCAGTTGCTGCATCTGCTGGATCTGTTGCATCTGCTGCAAACGGTTCATTTGTTGCAACTCGAAAGGAGTGGAAGCGACCGGGAACTGAAATCGGGCTTCCGCGGGAATCTCGAAGCGGATGAATTTCAGTCCGCTTTCCGCCTGGGGATCGTCGACGACCGTCGCGTTTCGGGCGTAGTGCCAGCCGATCGGGTGTCCCGATTCGGTCGTTTGTTCGAAATCGCCGCCGATAATCTCCGGGTTCTTCGGGTCGGGCAGGACGACCCGGGCGTTTTCCGCTTCACCGGTCATCGGAACGAAAAGCGCCGGCGTCAGCGACTCCGTTTCCAGTTCGGTACCTTTTTTCCGTAGCAGTTGAAAATATTGCTGATACCGTTCTCCGAGCGGAATGATCATCAAGCCGCCGTCCTTGAGCTGGTCGATGAGCGGCTGCGGAACCGACTCCGGCGAACATGTTACGATAATTTTGTCGAACGGAGCCGCGTCGGGCCAGCCTTGGTATCCGTCGCCGACTTTGGTGAACACGTTGGAGTAGCCGATTTTTTTAAGGGTTTGCGCGGCCCGTTTTCCGAGCGGCTCGACGATTTCGATCGAATACACTTCCTTGACCAAAAGCGCGAGGACCGCCGCCTGGTATCCGCTGCCGGTTCCGATTTCCAGAACGACGTCGTCCGGTTGAGGATCAAGCTTTTCCGTCATATAACTGACGATATACGGCGGCGAAATGGTCTGGGCGTTTCCGATCGGCAATGCGGTGTCACGATACGCCATACTGCGATGAACGGGGGGCACGAATTTCTCACGAGGAACCCGCGATACGGCATCGAGAACCGCTTCGTTCGACAGGTTCCCTTGCGGCAGGAGCTCTTCTTCGACCATTTTTTTCGCGGCGGGGACGATCGGCCAGGGATCCTTTTTCTTACGTCCGGATTCGCCGGAGCGGTCTTGGGACGTTGCGTCGGGCTCCACGCTTTTTCCGCTGCGCAGAGTTTGTGCGTCGACTGTAACGGCGACGCCGATAATCATCAAAATGCCGATAAAAAGTTTGGTGCGCATTTTCGATCAAGAAATGGGGGATGCATTTGCGAAAAAGGGGCATTGACTTGGCGTAAATCCGTAGTGAACGAGTCCTGAAGGGACGCAATATCTATAACCCCCGGCGCAAGCCGGGGGAAAGTCGCCCACACACTGATCCAGCCCCAACGGGGCGTGACTTTTCCAACAGTCCTGTTACGCCCCGTTGGGGCTGAACGTTGTTTTGTCGCCGTTATCCGCCGGTTGGCACCGGCGGTTATAGACATTCAGCCCCGCTGGGGCTGGAAATCTTTTTGAGCGATCAAGATCTCCAGGCAGCCCCTAAACGGCAAACGCTCCCAAAATGGGGTAAGTTCATGAAACTTCATTCTCTCTTTTCGACTTCTCCATTATAACACTTGCGAAGATACGGAAAAAGTCGCCTTGCGCGGTTCGTTTCGTTGCATTTTTTGAGGTGAGTCTGTACCCTTAAATCCGTATTTTCCCTACTTTCGCTTATTTTTAGGCTTCAATGAACCGATACCGAAGAAGGCATTATTTCTCCCAATCCTTTACAGACCGAAACGATGAGCAACACGAATTCTTTGGCCGGCGAAATGATCGCGCAAGCCGGGGTGGTCGGAGCCGGAGGCGCCGGGTTTCCCACGCATGTCAAACTCGCCGGGAAAGCGGATACCGTCGTCATCAACGCCGCCGAATGTGAACCGCTGCTCCACAAAGACAAGGAATTGATCCTCGCCCGGGGAGAAGAAATGATCGAAGGACTTGCGATCGGAATGCAGTTGACCGGAGCCGGTCGCGGGATCGTCGGAATCAAAGGAAAATACAAACACGTCCACGAATCGCTTCGTCCGAAACTCGGAAAAAATATGGAAATCGTTCCACTGGACGACGCCTATCCGTCCGGGGACGAGTTTATTCTCGTTTACGAAACGCTCGGTCGGGTCATTCCGCCGGGAGGGATTCCGCTTGCCGTGGGAGCGGTCGTGATGAACGTGGAAACCGCGATCAATGTTGCCGCCGCGGTCGTTGCCGGACAATCGGTCGTCAAAAAATACGTTTCCGTCGCCGGCGCCGTCGAGCATCCCTGCACCGTCTGCGTTCCGATCGGAGCGCCGCTTTCCGCTTGTTTGAAACCGGCGGGCAAAATCGTGATCGACGACCCCTGTTTCGTGATCGGCGGCGTCATGATGGGAAGATTGGAAACCGATTTGAACGGTCCCGTCACCAAAACGACCGGCGGAATCATCGTTCTTCCCCGGGAAAACGTCGTCGTTCGCCGGATGAGCCGCTCTTGGAAAGAGGTCGCGAAAATCGGAATCGCGGCGTGCGATCAGTGTTCGTTCTGCACGGAACTTTGCCCGCGTAATTTGCTCGGGCATCCGATCGAGCCGCATCGGGCGATGCGTTCGCTCGGTTTCAATCTCTCCAAACACGCGGATGTACCGGGAACGCAGTTCTGCTGTGAATGTAATTTGTGCAGCATGTATTCCTGTCCGGAAGATTTGGATCCGAAAAACGTTTGCGCGGAGAACAAGCGTCGGCTTCTCGCTGAAAAAAAGCGGTACGAGAATCCGCCGTTCCAGCAAAATCGGGCTTCGCTGCACATGAAAAACCGCAAAGCGCCGACATCGAGATTGATCCAAAAAACCGGGTTGACGTCTTATACGAACAAAGGCCCGCTCATTTCGGAGCCGCTTTCGGTTTCGGAAGTCGCGATTCTATTAAGACAGCACATCGGCGCTCCGTGCCAACCGACGGTTCAACCGGGAGACAACGTCGAACTCGGTCAGCCGATCGCCGTTCGCCCAATCACGGACGGCAAAGCCGCCCTGGGCGCCGATATCCACGCTTCAATCGCCGGATCGGTTGTCAGCGTCGATCAGGATCGGATCGTGCTTCGTTGACCGCTGGTTTCCAGGAAGGTCCCCGGAAAATTGGGGCAGGATTGACGAAGAGCGATTTACAATTCCAAAACGGTTCCATTGCGCAGCTCCCGCCAGGAAATTTCGCCGGTGATGCGATTGCGGAGTTTGAGTTTCAGCGTTTTTGTCGGGTCGCCGTCTCCGTCCTCGAACAATTTTGGGTAGTCCCCCAGCTCCGTCGTCTTTTTGCCGTGGTAAACCGTCAGGAACTTCGCGAGCACATCGGATTGAGGAACAGGCTTATCCGGTTCCAGCAAGCTTAGCCGTAACGCCGTGGAATCACAGGTGTGATCGCCGTTGTTACTGACGCGAAACTCGATCGATTTCCATGCTCCGGGCGGCAACCATTTGCTCCATGACACCACGCAACCGCCTGATTGATTCGCCGCGTCTTTCGTGTACATCGTTCCCAAGTCGACTTTTTTCCCTTGCTCATCAACGCCGATCACTTCCACGGCGACGCCATTGGAGGTCGCCAACGAACATACGGATACGTCGATCATAATTCCATTGGCAAACTCCTTCACACGATCGGGCTGCCAACGGACGACGACCGCACTCTTTTCCTCCGCCAAAGGATGTGTCAAAAGCCAATGATCCCGGTCTTCGACAGAAATCGAACGATCCAGCGCGGACGTCGTGAAATGCAACGGCCACGTGTTTTCCTGCTTATCCGAAGGATCGTGATCGGCGATAAATCCCAAACCGTCCGCCGAACCGCTGCCGTAAGCGAAACCTAATGGTGTCGCGAAAACCTTGTGCGACGAGTTTAACACCGTCAAGTTGTCCGGCGCTTCGAGTGACGCCTTCCGGTCGCGAAGGCCGCCGATCGTCCAGGTTCCCGACTGGATGGAATCACGGAAAATCGCCTGCGAATCCAACCGACCGGCCGGGGCGACATAATCCTTTGCCAAGGAAGCGAATGTTGTCCCTTTGACCTCGAAAAGTGGGGCCAACTCACCCGACGCCTTCGGACCGTAACGTGCCGCCAGAACCTCGTGCGAGGCGCTCAATCGCGGCATGAAAAAGATTTCGTCGTCCATCAATCTGATCGGAGAAGCGTTGTTCGCGTCAGGAATCTTGAAGTAAATATCAAGGCTGGAAGGATCGGCGAATTCCGTGAAGACGACTTCGACTTGTTCCCCGGTTCGCTCCGGATTCGTCCAAGCACGAGCGGTGACTTTTTGTCCTCGCGGGCGGATCGTCGAATCGAGGTCGACTTCGCCGAGACTCGTCGGATCAACGACCAGATCGCGGACCCGTGACACCTTGTCCAGCAGTCGACGATTCCCTTCCTCGCCGATGCAAAAGACGACCGGTCCCCGAAGCAAAGCGACATGGCCGGCTTGCGTGTCCCGCCCCCGGACCAATCGCCAATCCATCGGCATGGAAAGGTGCAAGGTATCACCGGAATTCCAGGTTCGATCGATGTCGAAAGAACCACGCTGCAATTTCGACGGTTCAATCTCGAAAACCTTCTCGACTTTTCGCGTACTATCGGTCAAGGTCGCCGTCATTTTTTCGCACCACGCCGGAGCACGAAAACGAAAATTCAACGGCATCGATTGCTCACATGCAAACGCGATGTCAACTTCACCACGGCTCGGATAATCGGTTGAAACCGTGATTTCCACATTTTTTCCGTTGACGTCGAATGTTTTTTGGGAATTCGTAAAAAGATTCAACGCAATCCCTCCGTCGTTTGTCCGATAAAAGACTTTCTGCGGAATTTCGGCGACGGCCCGCCGGAAATTACCGTTACAACAGAAGGTGTCGATCGTCTGGAAAGTCCGTTTTCCCGTAAACGGGGTAAAGTAACAGATGCGTCGACCGTTGGGTTCCTGAGCGGCGAACAGGGCGTTATAGATCGTCCTTTCCATCAGGTTCCCCAGCCGCATGTCGCCTTCGAGCCGCATGAGACTGTCGAATTCCCGGAGCAAATAGGCGGTCACACACGATTCCTGGATCATCCCTTCGCCGTTTTGGTTGTAGGTGAAATGCTCTCCTTGCGAACTGGAGCCGGTGATCAACATGGCACCATGTCCGTCTTCCAGCAACTCCTGTAACATCCAATGGCTTTTCTTGAGCAACTCGCCATTGCCGCTGTAGCGGTATCGTTCCAGTTCGGGATAAAGGTGCGAAAGCATCACGTAAAGATGGAAAGGCGTGTAGGGCGTTTTTTTGACCCACTCGTCGAACGGTTCATAGCACCAGTGCAGTTCGTATTGAAGATTTTGTGCGTAA
This sequence comes from Thermoguttaceae bacterium, assembly GCA_031549565.1. Lineage (GTDB taxonomy): Bacteria > Planctomycetota > Planctomycetia > Pirellulales > Thermoguttaceae > JAVBSX01. Next base: position 1,125 of record JAVBPO010000132.1, on the reverse strand, counting down.
TCCCAATATTTTTCGTCGCCGGTCACTTGAAAGAGTTCGACGAACGCCTCACAGATTCCCGCGATCGAGATTCCCGGTTCGATGTAATAGATACCGTCTTCATTTTTTGGAAATTCTTGACGGATATAATCGGCCATGATTTTGGCGTCCTCCAGCGACTGTTGATCGCCGGTCGCACGGTAATGCCGGACCAGCGCCAAGAGGATATATTCCTGTTCGTGAAGAATCCAGTTGATATGGTCCTGTTTGTTGTTCGGCTCCACGGTCCAAAACCCGAGATAACCGCTCGGATCGCGAGTTTTACGGAGCTCGTCGACGAGATATTGCGTCCGGGCGGCGACGTCGGGATTGCCGGAATAGGCGGTAAACAGACTGCCGGCGTCCATCAGTTTTCCGATTCCGTAGTAAACTCCCACGGTCTCGCCGCGATCTTTCCGAAAGCGGAAATGGTCCAACCAATTCGCGTCGACGTCCACGACCATATAGTTCTTGTAGATCAGGTCGTTGATACGTCGGTCAATCTCTCCCCCCAGCTCCCGGTCGTTCAGGATCACACGTTGCAGGGCGTCTTTGATTTTTGGAACCGCTTGATTTCTTTCCTGGGACCAAACGGTTTTTCCAACAAACAATAAAACAATCGCAAGGAATATTCGTATCATTGTTTTCCTATCGGGTTTTCTCTTTGGAGTAATTGTACCGTCTCACAGAATTTTGATTTTCCACGAATCCTTCGGTAAGGGTTTCAGAGGTCTTTTTCTGAAGCCTGAAGCCTGAAGCCGAAAACGGGTTTCGCAAGTCGGAGCGCACAAGTACTATACCCCTATTTTAAGATGGTCGCAACTCAACGCGGTCACCTTTCCCTCAGAGGGGACGTCGTAAAATGAGTAGAATGGCAAACAAAGAACGTTAAACTGGGGTTAAACAGGGAAGGATTTCGATCAGAAAAGATGGTCCCCTCGCCCCCGGTAATCCGGGAGAGAGGGCTAACCCGGATATTTCATTCGCTGAGCGGTCGTCGCGATTTTTCGTCGTCGCAAGGTTTTTTGACGATATATCGACACATATTTCACACAATTCTTGAAAATCTACACAACGCCCCCTTTCCCCCAACGGAGATTGCGAAGT